>JAUIKF010000074.1 GCA_030430575.1 Bacteroidia bacterium
TAACGATAGCCCAGGCAATTCGCCTGAGCTACACAAGATAGAACAGCCAATGGCATGCCCTTCTTAAGTTTTAACAAATGTATCGAATTTTTCTCACTTTTTTCTTGCATCGTAACACAGTACCTTGGACATTCCCTTACCGATAGGACTCATAAGTCTTCATATACCCCTTCAAGTCACTCAGCCCCCCATTGATCTCATCGATCTCAAAATCTTCGGGGTCGAATTCTCCGCCGACCCATTCCAGAAGCTCTTCGTGTTCGGGATGTGATTCATAGGCTAAAGCTTGGCACAAGTTTTCATAGCCCCATACGCCGCCGCAGTCTTCGGGTGGGCAGTTGCGTTTACCTTTGATACAGATGGGAACCTGCATGTCTTTTTCTTTGGGCAGGATTTTTTCCAAAAGAATCTGATGCTGCCAGCCGTCTCCAAAATCATATTCATAGACGACTTTGTCCTTTTCACGCTGTAGCACCTGGCCTAGCTTGATCTTCTTCGCATCCAAAACCTCTCCCCATTCGATCATTTGTGGGTCGCCAATGAAGCGCCTGTCACTCATAATAAATTGGTACAGATGGTAATTATCCCAGCCCATCGTGATCTGGATCGCGTGGTGAAGCTGGTACATGGTCATCTTTGGATCGACAAGAATACGCCGCCAGATAGGCGGTTTGGCATTCATGAGCGCTATTTTTAGTTGGTAAATCATCGTGAGCTAAAGTAAGTTGATTGATGCTTAAATGTAAAAAAATGGCGGATGCGTTCCAATCTGAAACGAAAGTGTTTCATGTTGAAACGAGGGAGTAGAGATTTGCAAAGCTATTCCCATCGTATTCGATTGATAATGAACAACTTATGCAGAGGCATGCTTCTTGTTTTTTAATAGGCTGGTGTCATTTCGGACGTAGAGACGCGATAAATCGCATCTCTACAAGATGGCATCATTTCTTCCATTAACAATTAACCCTTGACAATTATCCATTCTCTTCCATGCTTTACAACTACCTCAAAACCACCTGGAGAAGCCTCCTCCGCCATAAGCGATTCTCGCTCATCAATATCTTTGGGCTGGCCTTTGGTATGACGGCGGCCTTGCTGATCCTGCAATACGTGCAGTATGAGTGGAGTTTCGACACCTTCCATGCGGACAGCGAGCGCCTCTATCGCGTCGTCAATGACCGCTATCAGAATGGAGAGCGGATTCAGCGGGGGACGATCACCTACTCGATGGTAGGACCTACGATGGTGCGAGAAATGCCTGAGGTGGAGGCCTATACGCGCATGATGCCGATGGGGCGAACGGGTATTACGGTGAATGAGGAGGTGTTTACCGAGACGGAAGTCATGTTTGCGGATGAATATTTCTTTGACCTGTTTTCGTTTCCCTTATTGGCGGGGGATGCTACGACAGTGCTGAAAGACGTGCAGACCGTCGCGATTTCGCAGGCATTGGCGGATAAGTATTTTGAAGTAAAGGAGGGGAAATATGAGGAAGTGGTGGGCAAAATGTTGACGATTCAGGGAAATGCATATAAACTGGCGGGCGTCTTTGAAAATGTGCCCACACATTCACATTTACAATTTGATGTGTTGGTGTCGTACCAGACGCTAGTGGCCCAAGCCGGCGAAAACGCCGACAATGGCTTTGACTGGTCGGATTTCTACCACTACGTGCGTATAGATGACGAAAGCAACCTTGCAGGTTTGGCTCCCAAGTTGGAGGCGTTTGGGGAACGCCATTTTGGCGAGGGGGACGTGTCGGGAAGCGTAGAGCGCTTTTCGCTTCAGCCGCTGGCGGATGCCCACCTCTACTCCGACCTCGAATACGAGATCGGCGTCACCGGCAACGGCAAGGCCGTTTCGGCCCTTTTTGCCATCGCGCTTTTCATCCTCTTGATCGCCTGGATCAATTATATCAACCTGACCACCGCCCGCTCCATCGAGCGGGCCCGCGAAGTAGGCGTGCGCAAGGTCCTCGGCGCGACCCGCAGACAACTGGTCTGGCAGTTTATGGCAGAGTCTATGGTGTTCAATATATCTGGACTCATGATCGCCTTGGCGATGATGGAGTTTTTGCAGCCTGCCTTTAACGGCTGGCTGGAATTGGAGCTTTCGCTAGCCATCCTTGCTCAAGACGGGCAGATGCTTGCCTTGCTGATTGGCACCTTTGTGGGCGGCATGATCCTTTCGGGATTTTATCCTGCCTTGGTGCTTTCTAAGCATCAGCCTGCGTCTGTTTTGAAAGGGAATTTTGCGCATTCCTCCCAAGGGAATTTGCTGCGCAAAGGGCTGGTCGTCTTTCAGTTTGCGTGCTCGGTGACGCTGATTATTGGTACACTCACCATCTACCAGCAACTCGATTATATGCAAAATCAGGACTTGGGGATGGATTTGGAGCAAACCCTCGTCGTGGAAGGCCCTTACCTTACGCAATGGGATTCCACTTTCATCGAGCGCATCCACACCTTCAAGACCGAAGTAGAACGCCATCCCAATATCCACCAAGCGACGACTTCTGCGCGTATCCCTGGCAATCGCTTGCCTCGCGTTTTCAACCTCAGCAGCCCAAAAACGGGCAAGGACCAGACCATCACGGCCAGCCGCATGAATGTGGATCATGACTTCATGGAAGTCTATGGATTGGAGGTGGTGGCGGGACGTGCATTTCGCGCTACGGATCATCACCAAGATTGGCAGGCATTGTCACATGTGATGCTGAATGAAGCAGCTGCCAGAAAGCTGGGGTATGCAGAACCGAATGAGGTGGCAGGAAAACAAATTCACATGGGCGATCGCCCTTGGGAGGTAGCAGGTATCGTCGCAGACTTTCATCAGCGTTCCCTGCAGCAACCGATGGAACCCATCGTCTTTTTGCCTGCTTATTCCACATACGATTATTATTCCTTCAAAATCTCCGAACAAGCCCCTGAATCAAGCATCGCAGCGGTCCAAGAAGCATACGATAAACTCTTCCCTGGCAATCCCTTTGTCTATTTTTTCATGGACAAACGCTTTGAAAGTCAGTACCGGGACGATCAGCGGTTTGGAGAATTGTTTAGCTTATTTTCCCTCTTGGCCATTTGCATTGCTTGTCTGGGACTCTTTGGGCTGGCGTCTTATAGCACGCTACAGCGCACCAAGGAAATCAGCATTCGCAAGATCCTCGGGGCGAGCGTTCCGCAGTTGTTTGTGCTGCTTTCACGTCAGTTCATTATGTTGGTGATTTTTGCCTATATCCTTGCGCTTCCGCTTGCCTACTGGGGCGTGAAAGAATGGTTGGCGGGCTATGCCTATGCCATGAATATCTCATGGGTTGTCTTGCTGGTGCCAGGCTTGCTGGTCTTGCTGATTGCGCTATTGACGATTAGCTATCAGACGATTCAGACGGCGCGTATGAATCCTGTGGAGACGCTGAGGAGGGAATGAGGAGAATTTTGAATGATGGAATTTTGAAGGGGGGAGCGTATCATCCGGGAATATCTGTTAAATCTACCTCCTTTTTTCCCATAGGTTAAAAATACAGCCTGTTAACCTTTTGCCCTCATCTGCATCTCTTAGTAGGATAACCTTTTAACCTAAATTACCTACTATGAAAAAGCAATGGTATTTCATCCCACGATGTGCCCTGATATGCATTTTGTTTTTTCTCCTTGTGCCACAAGCTCATGCGCAACGCACCTTACAATATGGTGCCAAAGGCGGGCTAAACTTCGCGACGCTGTTTGGCGATACGTATAGCAACCTGGGCTTCCGGACGGGCCTCGCTGTAGGTGTATGGGCTGAGACGAAGTGGAAAACTGATAAGACACTTCGGGCAGAACTCTATTATTCTCAAGAGGGCGCTCGAAATGGGAACTATGACTTCAGCTCCTTCTCCACAGTCATCTATGACCAAAAGCTCATCTACAATTATATCAACTTGCCCGTTTTGGTCAAATTCCATTTGCAAGGTATAGAGGGACTGAATCTGCAAGCAGGCCTTCAGCTCGGCGTACGCCTAGCTGCCAAAGAAAATCGCCGCATCAAGAGTGGAACCCCTGCGCCCAGCGACAATTCTGCCGGCACTCGCCTCTTCAACCAGCGCATCAAGCTGATCTATCCCAGCCTCACCGTAGGGGCTGGCTATCCCATCGCTGACAAACTCACGGGCGACGTCCGGTTTTACTATAGCCCTTTTGACAACGTCAAAAAGAATGCGGGGGACTCGGAAGGGACCTTTCCGCTGATCATGCAGTTGACGGTGAGTTATCAGTTGGGGGAAGTGGAGAAATGAAAGCCTAAGAAAAGTTCAAAATCAAGTTCAAGCTCAAAATCAAACTATATTATTGGGGAAGCTTTCCCACCTAAGTCATGATATCGAGGTAGTGCTCGGAATTCATGGATTAATATACTTGCTAAAACCATGCTTCAACACCTACTTTTAGCAAGTAATTTTTTTATATTGCTGCTAAAAGTGTTTATTTTGATATAGATTTAGCGAGCATAATAAGAATCCCTAACCAATATTTTGATGGAAAGCCCCTTAATCGGCAGAAAACCTGAAATTGAAATCCTCAAAAAAGCTTTAGCTTCAGGAGAAGCAGAAATGGTCGCTGTATATGGAAGACGAAGGGTGGGAAAAACGTTTTTAATCAAGTCAGTTTATCAAAGACAGATCGTATTTGAAATTACGGGTATTCAACATGCGCCTTATGAGGAGCAGATGCAAAATTTTGTATTGCAGGTAAATAAATACGCTTCCAATACCGTCCCTGTGCAGTCTCCAAAAAACTGGTTGGAAGCTTTTTCTCTATTAACTATTCTGCTTGAGAAGAAGGCTGATGGACAAAAACAGGTGGTATTCTTTGATGAATTGCCTTGGCTAGCAGCGGGAAAATCTGCGTTTTTGAGGGGATTCAGCTATTTCTGGAATAGTTGGGCTGTCAACCAAAACATCATCGTCGTTATCTGTGGGTCAGCAGCTTCTTGGATGATTCAGAATGTCGTAAATGATACGGGAGGATTGTATAATCGAATTACTCGACGAATTCATTTATCACCCTTTACCTTATCAGAAACTAAGGCATTCCTGGAAAGTCGCACGGTAAGGATGGACCTATACCAAGTCATTCAAGTGTATATGGCAATGGGAGGTATTCCCCATTATTTAAAGGAAATTGCCCCCCATAAAAGTGCAATTCAGAATATCAATGATATTTGTTTTTCTCCCAATGGGCTTTTGCGAGATGAATTTCTCCAATTATATCATGCCCTTTTTGTTCATGCTGACAATCATGTAGCTGTCATCCGCGCTTTAGCTTCCAAGAAGCTGGGGTTACCACGAAAACAAATCATAGAAGTCAGCAAGTTACCCAATGGAGGAGGAATGACAAAAATTCTCAAAGAACTGACACAATCTGGGTTTATTTCCGTTTTTAGGCCCTTTGGTAAAAGTAAAAAGGAACAATTGTACCGGCTGACCGATGCTTATTCTTTATTCTTTTTGCATTTCATGGAAAATCGGCCATATGAAGGGCCTGATATGTGGAACTTATTAAGTCAAGGTCAGTCTTTCAAAAGCTGGAGTGGGTACGCTTTTGAGAATATATGTCTTCTTCACATCCCTCAAATTAAGAAAGCATTAGGCATATCAGGGGTTCATACTACTTCTTCGTCTTTTTATCAAAAAGGCTCAGATAATGCCAAAGGTGCCCAAATTGACTTGATAATCGACCGAAACGACCATGTGATCAATTTATGTGAAATAAAATTCCATCAAGAAGCTTTTGCCATAACGAAGTCCTATGCTGAAACACTTCGCCAAAAAATGGGCATATTCCGCCAATCAACTAAAACGCGTAAGCACCTTGTATGGACTTTCATTACCAGCTACGGTATACATGAAAACCAGCATAGCCGTAGTTTGAATGCACAAGCTATTACAATGGAGGAGCTGTTTGGTGGCAGATAAATGAACCCGTATCCCATGCTCCAACTCATCACCCCACCCCTCAACCAGCCCCTCACCTACTCACGCCATGTCATGGTGTGGATCAAGTCGGGCAATGGGCTGATAGAAGTGGACTTTCAGACGTTTTCTGATTTTGAGGATAGAATCATCTTTTTGTCGCCAGGTCAGCGGATCAAATTTGTCTTTGGCACCTTTGAGGTGGCGCTGCTGGAGTTTCCAGACGGATTTGTAAAACAGTCAAAGGACTATCGGGTGCTGTTTAAGCATTTGATTTCGCTGGGCTATATTGAGTTCACCGAAGCACAGCAACAGACCTTTAAAACGCTCCTCAGCGATAGTCCGTCCAAGGTATTGGACATCTCTACCCACCAGTGGTATTGGCAAAATCCGTTTCAAGCGGAGAAGGAGGAATACACCATTATCTTTGACCTCAAGGAGGTGATTGACGCCCATTTCAAGGAAAACTGGAGCGTGGAGCAGTTTGTCACCAATATTGATCAGGAATATTTTGAGTTGCATCGATTGGTCAAAAATAGGCTGGGCCTGACGATCAAGCACCTCGCCCAGCGCAAGTTATTAGTGGAAAGTCAGCGAGACATTGCTTTCACGGACAAGCCCATCCAAGAGGTGGCCTATGACATGGGCTTTAGAGACCCAGCCTACTTCCACCGCTTTTTCAAAGCTTGGACTCATCTTACGCCCAAAGGCTTTCGAGAACAGTTTGGGAGTCACCCCAGTGATACCTTTATCCAAGACCTTTTACTCCTTATCCAACAACATCATCCCACCCAAAGAGCGACTTCCTTCTATGCAGACAAGCTCTTCATGAGCATCAAAACCCTTTCACGCAAGGTGAAAGACAAGCTGAATATGACTGTGGGCGATTTAATTCGGGTAGAGGTCATTCAGTCAGCAAAACGGCACCTCCAGAACATGACCGTCAAAGAAACGGCCTTCCTGTTGGGCTTTGAGGAAGCCAATCACTTCTCCGCTTTTTTCAAAAAGTATACAGGCATCACTCCTTCTCAGTATCAGTCAAAAAAGTACAATTCTTAGAGAATTTCTTGTACCTATTTCCCTTCGCTGCGCGCATAGATTTGTGGTGTAATTCAAACATCATTTAACTCAACTACTCTACCCGACGGTTTATGATCTTTAGGGTAAAAACAAGGAAAAAGTAGAACTTTGTTGTTACGACACTACAAACCTACTTTTTCCTATGGACCAATGGTCATTGACAAATTTATACGATCTGATCCGTACTTTCGGCATTATCGCCCATAAAAAACGCCAAGAGTTTCTGTGTTTGTTGATCATGGGGGTTATCAAGAGCCGTTCGGTTCAATTTTGCGAGATCGCCGACAAGATTGACAAGTCTATCCTTGTGAGTTCGATTGAGCGTCGGATTCAGGATTTTTTTCAACGCGTTAGCTTTGATTACAGTCAGTTGATCTGCTTTTTTTTGAGTTTTGTTCATCATGATCGGCTGTGGCTAAGTATTGATCGGACCGAATGGGATTTTGGGAAGCTTCAAATCAATATCTTGTGTGTGGTGGTGAGTATCGGCAAAATGGGCGTTCCGTTGTATTTTGAGCTACTGGACAATAATAGTGGCAACAGTAATCACAAAGATCGGATTAAGGTATTCAAAGAGATTATTAAAAAAGTAGGAGCTGAACGCATAGAGGTCGTCCTAATGGATCGAGAGTTTATTGGCCACAAATGGCTTAGATGGCTCAAAAAACAACACATTGATTTTTGTGTCCGAGTCCCTAAACATCATAAGATTACCTTCAATGATGGCAGGAGATGTAATGCAATGATGCTCTTAGGAAGGGATAAGTCATACTATGCCAGGCAAGTCGTCGTGGACATGGTGGTTGTCAATCTTGCCCTGGGCTATGACAAAAAGGGAGAATTGTTGTATCTCATTGGAACGATCCCAGCTCGACAACTTCCAGCAAGCTATCGAAAAAGGTGGACCATTGAAGTCTTGTTTCAAGCTTTTAAGGGAAGGGGATTTAACCTTGAAGACTCCCGATTGAAGTCCCTGGAGAAATATAGAAAGCTATTTGCAGTGGTAGCCATGGCCTATACCCTCTGTTGGGCCGTCGGGATAGAAGACGGAAGATCAAATCCCGTTAGACCCAAAAAACATGGATACCCTCAATATTCGGTCTTTAGAAGAGGATTAAACATCCTCAGACAGTTTTTTAAATCCAAAATTTGCCCACAGTTTGATAGCGTCATGGCAATGGCTAACTATAGAGCCGCACCTTCTTGATAAACCGTCGGGTAGAGTATAACTCAACAATCACTTATGCAAGTAGCAAATTTAGTAACGCAATTGGATGCCATGGTATCCCAAGGACAGATCGTCGATGCGGTAGACCGCTTTTTTGCGGATGACGTACAGACCCTGGATTTTGATGGTACGGCCACGACCAATAAGCACGAAATGCTCGCCAAAATGAACGGCTTTGTGGGCGCGATCCAGCAAGTAAATGGCATTACGCTTCACCACACCATCGCCAATGGCGAAGTCTCTATGTCAGAGTACACCTTTGACTTTGACATGAAAGATGGCAGCCACATCCTGTGGCATGAGATCATTCGCCGCCAATGGCGCGACGGCAAAGTCGTCAACGAACAACATTTTAAGAACTAATTAACCCCATTAACAAAATGAAAACTCTCAAAGGAATCGTATTCACCTTCATGATCATTTCCCTCACATTTGGGAACCTCATAGCTCAAGGTGTCAACACAGCCCCTAACACCGACGACAGCAAAATCGCTTTACAAGGCTATAGTCCTGTCTCTTATCTCGATCTGAACCTCGCGCAACGCGGTAGCAAAGCCTTCAAGTCTGAAGTAAATGGGCTTGCCTATTACTTCACGGATGCCGCCCAAAAGGCAAAATTTGATGCCAACCCTCAAAAATACCTGCCGCAGTTTGGAGGTTGGTGCGCCACAGGCATCGCCGTAGGGGCCAATTTCCGCACAGATCCCAACAAGTTTTTGGTACGGAATGGCAAGCTCTATCTATTCTTGTATGACCTTGAAGTAGATGCCCTTCAACTGTGGTTGGATGATGAAAAAGGGATGAAAGCGAAAGCTGAGAAGAATTGGGAAGGGAAATAAGAGCAATAATCATTTTTTAACAGGGATTTTTATGCTAATTTGGAGTTGAACTCCAAATTAGCATAAAATGGTTACTAGAATAGCTGCTAAAAAGATCATTGAACTCGCTACCCAATTTAAAGCTGTAGCGATCATAGGCCCACGCCAAAGCGGAAAAACGACCCTTGCACGTGCCTGCTTTCCCCAAAAGCCCTATGTCTCACTTGAAAATCCGGAAATGAGGGCATTTGCGATTGAAGATCCCAAGGGATTTTTAAATACTTATCCAGATGGGGCAATTCTCGATGAAGTTCAAAGAACACCTGACATCCTTTCATGGCTTCAAGAGCGGCTCGATGAAGATAATCGCAAAGGCGTTTTTGTCCTTACAGGGTCTAACAATTTTCTGCTCATCGAAAAAATTACCCAAAGCCTGGCGGGAAGGGTGGCATATGTAGATTTGCTTCCTTTTTCTTTAGAAGAGCTACTTCCACTGGCTCATACACCGGAAGATTTGAATGAAGTCTTATTCAAAGGGAGTTATCCGCCTATCATTGCTGACAATATTCCGCCTCAAAATTGGTTTCCCGCCTATGTCAGGACCTATGTAGAACGGGATGTAAGGCAAATTAAAAATTTGGGAAATTTATTATTATTTGAAAAACTTCTCTCTCTGTGTGCAGGAAGGGTGGGGCAGTTGTTAAATTATTCCAATTTGGCTAATGAACTTGGGGTAGATATAAAGACTGTACAGTCTTGGTTAGGAATTCTTCAAGCCAGCTACATTATTCACTTGCTGCCTCCATATTTTAAGAATTTTAGCAAACGAATTATCAAATCCCCTAAGCTTTATTTCTATGACACAGGGTTGGCTTGTTATTTATTACAAATAAAATCACCTGAATCCCTCATAAACAATCCTATTAGAGGAGCTTTATTTGAAAATTTTATCATAAATGAGATGCTCAAAAATAGGTTCAACCGCGCGGAACGCTCAAACCTTTATTTTTGGCGAGATAACCCAGGAAACGAAATAGATATTATTGTAGACAATGGAACTGAAATAATCCCAATCGAGGTAAAAGCAGGTCAAACCATCAACCGTTCATTCTTCAAAAACCTAACTTATTGGCTGAAGATAAGCGGTGTTCAAAATAACGGCATCATCTATTATGGGGGTTCAGAAATCCAGAAACGCAGCAATAATATTGAAGTAAGAGGGTGGAAAGATGTGGGTAGGGAAGTAGGGTAAGTTCAAGTTCAAGTTCAAGTTCAAGTTCAAGTTCAAGTTCAAGTTCAAGTTCAAGTTCAAGTTCAAGTTCAAGAATAAACGATTCTGGTTTATTTGAGTTTGATTTTGCGCTTGTACTTGAGTTTGAGTTTCTCTTAATCCTCAGGATTCTTCGCATCCTTGATAAAAAAACCAACGATTTTCCACTCGCCATCTATCTTTCCCAAATAATAGGTAACCACTTCATGTCGCCAGCGCCTGAAGCTGTTTTTCCCATTTTCTATGGTCACAACAATGGCGCAATTATTTCTTTCTGAGGTACTGAGAAGCTCGATAGTGTTTCTGAATGGGGCAGCATTTTGAAGCATGTTTGCGATCCAGGCATCGATTTCTTCGCCACTCAGAAACTGATGAGCTTGCCATTCATTGGGGGAGTCAGAGGCATTCCCATTGGTCATGGTCAATTGGGTGCCTAGGGTCCTGCGAACTTGGTCAAAGTCAGAGTTGGTAAACCCTGCGTGGTAGGCAGCCACCAGCGAATATAAGACGTCAGGATCTTCTGGGGCAGATGCCTCGGCACTGCTATCGCCACGTGTCTGACTGAAACCAAGTATTGGCAAGCTCATGAGGCCAATTAACAAGGCAATGACAATTCTGGAGGAAAAGAAAGGGGTCAACATGTGATAAATGGTTTTTAGGAATTTCTCGCTATTCTGTTGGATAATAATTGCGATATTTGTCAATTAACAAATGATTTTGCCTA
The DNA here is from genome assembly GCA_030430575.1 of Bacteroidia bacterium. Taxonomy (GTDB): domain Bacteria; phylum Bacteroidota; class Bacteroidia; order J057; family J057; genus JAUIGE01. Next base: position 11,068 of record JAUIKF010000074.1, read on the forward strand.
AATAATACCCCCAGAAACAAGCAAGTTGAATGATGAAAAATGTTTTTACCTTTTCCCCCTTATCATCAAATGCTCAACTTGAAGATAATGCAAAAAATGTACCATGTCAACTAGCCCACACGGTTTCCCAAGCAGGACCACAGATAGCCAACCGTTGGAATTGGTGAGGAGACCACTCCCTGCGGTCGCTGTCAGATCGTTCGGCCTGAAGGCCTCACTGTCAGACCGCTGCGGGCTTCGACAAGCTCAACCCTCGCTATCAGACCGCTCGAAGACTCGCTGTCAGACAAGAGACTTTAAGATTTGCCTTTAGTCTGACAGTGAGGCGAGTCTTCGAGCCGAGCGGTCTTATAAGAAGTGTGAGGTTGAGTGTGAGAGTGGGGGAAAATCTCTTGTCTGACAGCGAGGGCTGAGTCTTCGAAGCCCGAGCGGTCTCAATCCTTCAACACCTTCCCCGTCACCACACTTTCCCCATCCGTCACCCAATAGAAATACAGGCCCTTGGGAAGGTTTCTGAGAGCAATACTCTCTTTACGAGGCCCTTGGAACAGCCAGGTTTTGGTGTATACGACTTGGCCATTCGGGGTAAAAAGCTTCAACATGGCCCGTTGGTGAATGGTCTTGAAAGTGATATAGAGCTGTTCTTTTACGGGGTTAGGATACAGGTAAATGGATGCTTCAGGCTCGGAAATGACCCGTTTCACTTCAGAGAAATCATACCCAATATCTGAGCGGATAAGTTTAAGACGGTAGGCCGCTTCGCCAAGCAAAGGGATAACATCTGTCCACTGATAGTTCATTTTTTGCCCAATACCCCCTACCGCATCCTCCTCACCGATTCGCTCAAAGTGAATTCCATCTGCGGCCCGCTCAACCTCAAATCGCGACAACTTTTCCTCCGAAATCGTCTCCCACGTCAGGTTCACTGTTCGCCCCACAGCCTTGGCATCCCATTCACTTACTTCCGCCGCCATAGGCTGACAATTGGGATATAAACGCACCGTATCTTTGCCCACCAATCCCGACGCATCCGTTACGGTAAGTTCAATCAAATAGCTATAGTCCTCATCCTCACACCCTGCGGGTTCCAGCAGGGCAAGCGTCTCACGCGCAGTATCCATGGGGTCTGCATGAATATGACTATCGTGTACCAAAAAGGTCTGCCAGGCATAAGAAAGGGCTTCCCCCGCATGTTCTTTGTCGGTCACGATGGCTGTTAGGGGAAAAATATTGAGGCCGTTGACGGCGTAGAGGGTGCCGTCTGCTGGGGTCTTGATCTCCACACCAGGGGGCGTATTATTGAGGCTTATGGTAGCCTCCGTTGAAGAAACGTTGCCTGCGGTATCGGTGACAGTGAGGCGGACGTGAAAAGCCATTGGCGAACCATCTTGCACCTCAAAAGTATGCTCGGGGGTCCATTCTTCGCTTACTGTCCCATCTCCAAAATCCCACCTCACAGACAAGCTGTCGCCCTCAGGATCACTGGAGTCCATCGCGTCAAATGCTACTGTCAAAGGACTAGGGCCATACTCTTTATCATAAGCGAGGTCAACAGATGGCGGTAAATTTTTCCCAAAACATATTTTCCGCAAACTGCCTGCCTTGATATCCAGGTAATACAGACACTCGTCTACCGGATGCATCTCTAGATGGACAATTTGCCCAGACGGCTCATGAAAAGGCGCTACACGCAATAACGCATGCGCTTCATTCCAATAAAACACCTGTATCCATCCACTGATATCTGCCATAAAATACGCATCGCGATATGCTTCAGGAAACTGCCTTCCTGTATAAAAGTCGCCTCCTACCGTGCATACCCCATCAAATGGGATTCCTTCAACGGGTGAATCTGGATCACCGATCAATGCCTCTCGGGCATTCCCCAAACTATCAAAAACGCCGATTTTGCAGCGTGCAGGGGGATTTCCCTTTTCATGGTTATAAGCGATAGCTGGTCGTCTATGGGTAAATAGGTCTAATGTCTGAGGTAATTCAAGAGCTGGGTCGCAAGGGTTCGGAAAAGTTGGGGTGTGTAGACTCACTTCAGCCAACAAATCATGGAAATCCAGCCATTCCTGTGTGCAGGTATTTGTCCCAAAAAGCGGGTTGGGTGCATCCCGATTTTGGGCCCTCAACCCATCGAATTCGGGCGAGTATAGATAGCCTTCGTAGATCGGCCAGCCAAAATTCTGCCCCCCTTCTGTCACCACATTCACTTCCTCCCAGCGGAAGCTGCCCACATCTCCCAATACGATCACGCCCGGATCTCCTTGGCTGGGGTCAGCACTCCCTGTGCCAGGGCGTAAGCACATCCTGTAAGGATTGCGTAATCCCAAAGCCCATACACGAGACCGTGGAGAAGTAGGTGCTGCGGGGTCGTAGAAGGGATTACTCGTCAAGCCCTCGCCTGTGGCGGGGTCGATCCGAAGGAGCTTGCCATTGTGGCTGCTGAGGAGTTGGGCGCGGTAAGCGCCGATGTCTTCCTGGGGGCGGATGATCCCATCTGCTAGGCCCTGTGCGGCAAAGGTTTCATTGCCGCCACCACCTGCATAGGCTTTGGCAAAGGTGGTACCGTCACCACAGGAGACCAGCAAGGACCCGTCCGTCCCAAACAGCAAACTTCCCACGCCGTGGGAAAGGTGCAAGAGCGGAATTCCGTTCGTTATTTCGCTACCTATCAGCACTTTACGACTATTTGGCACCGCTTCTTGAAAGCCTTTACCTGCATCCAGGGTATAGCGAGTGACGCGGCCTATGGTTGCTTGTTTGGGCAAAGAAGCCGCAGGATCATAGCTGGAGGTACCAAAGTGGAGCAGGTGATGACGATCGACAGCATAGAGCAGGTAGACATAGCCATTTTGTAAAAAGTCGGGGTCCAGCGAGAATCCCACTAAGCCGTGGTCATGGTAGTTCGCCACTTCGGCACTGATGTCAAGGACAGGACTGAGCGGGCGTTCGCCGTTTGTGGTTTGAAAGACCAAGCCTGCTTTTTCCCAGACATACATGCGCCCTTCCGCATCAAAGGTAAAGCCCACGGCTTGGGTCCAGCCTTCGGATACCAGGGCATCGCCGAAGCCAGGGGGGAGTTGGGCATGGAGGGGAAATTGGAGGAAGAGGGCCAGGCTCAGAAGTCTTAAGCGCGGATTACCCATAAGCCAGCCCCCCAATGCCGAAATCCGCGCTAGCTTGCGTAAGCAAGCATCCAAACGCCACACTGTTATGCGCTGGGTCGGATTTCCAGACTGTGAGCAGGCATTGAGCGTAATCCGACCCTTCTTTGCAAACATTTCACCTATCGATTTAAAAAATAAACTCACCATAAAATATTTACCTGCAAACATTTTGGGATTGACAGAAAAAAATTCCCTATTTTTAGCTTATGCAAAAAGCGTTTAATCTAATTGCGGAGATATATCCAGACAAGAAAGCCATGGTTGAATATCTGTTTAAAGATATACAAGCGCGGATTACCGACAATGACATTATCCCTTTTTCTCAAATCACCACCATTCACTTCGCTCGTTTTGTCCTTTTGCCTGAGGTAAAGCATGAAGATGGTTCTACCAAATTCCCCCCTTATCTGGCCTTTTCTACTAATTATGATGGGGACCTAGACAATCATTTGGAAGAAATATGTAAGGTGACCCAAGGAACCTTTGATCAAGTTTTTATTTGCTGCAAAGATTTCCCCAAAGGCGAAATCACAGACATTGATAGAATTGCGTTTATGAAACGTAATTCTGATTACCGCGCCTATTTTTACCAGGGTTCCTACGAGCGGAGCGTAGGACAAATCCTTGAAGAGGAAAAGCGCAGGCAGATTGCAATGGGATACATCGACACGCTAGATCCTTTTGTCAATCATGATCCACATACTGTTCGCGATGGCATCCTCAATGTCTTGAAGGAAGCTGGACATGACAAGCCCTACCCCAAAGTGATCCGCCCTACCCTATCCCTTTGGCAAATCTTGCAAGTCATCGGCACGGTGATTTTGATCCTTGCCTGCCTGATTCCTTTTGTATTGGTCTTGCTATATCATGAGATCCGCGATGCTAAAAAACTACAGGGAATCCAGTGGGACTATTCTCACACCCAAAAGCTTGCGCAGCAAGAAGACCAAATTGTCCAAAATCAACTCACCCACTTGGTAGAAGTAAAACCAGGCTGGTTCCGGCTATTCACCCTCAAAATGGTGCTGGGCGGCATTGCCTGGCTCGCCAAATACTATTTCAACAAAGGGAAACTCGGCAATATTCCCACCATCCATTTTGCCCGATGGGTCCTTATAGATGGTGGGAAAAGATTGTTGTTTTTCAGCAATTTTGATGGGAGTTGGGAGAGCTATTTGGGAGATTTTATCGACAAAGCAGCCGTAGGCCTGACAGGTGTATGGTCTAATACCATTGGGTTTCCCAAAACGCTTCTTCTCCTGTTCCAAGGGGCACGCGACGAGGTACGTTTCAAGGCCTGGGCACGGGCCCACCAGATACCCACCCAAGTGTGGTATAGTGCCTATAAAGACTTGAGTCTCACAAATATCAATAACAATACTGCGATTCAGGAAGGCCTAGCTGAGCGGCCCCATGGGGAAGCCTTGGTGGAGTTGCTCGAACGATATTAGCGTGAATTCGGAAAAATGTGCGGCTGGGGTGAAGCGAGCGCGCGCGGATGGATAGAAGGGTTGGCTTTGGTTGGCTCGCTTCGATTTTTTGGTTACTTTTTTCTAAAAAAAGTAACATAACAGGAAATAAAAACTACCTATTCAGAGAAGCCTCAAACAGAAAAAATGAAAAACTATCCCATAGAAAAGGAGGACATTCAAGGTATCCTGCTATCAGGGTACGGTAAGCTGAAAGCTGCCAAATACGTATCGGTAACCATCACCGATGCCAAAGCATTTCGCTCATGGCTAGCAGCGCAAACCATCGCCCATGGCGGGGAAAAGCCTGCGAAACAAGCGCTAAACATCGCCTTCACCGCAAAGGGCCTTCAAGCCCTTCAAGTAGAAGTAAACGAAGCCAACGGCTTCCTCCGATCTTTTGCCGAAGGCATGGACACCGATCACCGCAATCGCCTGCTAGGCGATATAGGAGAGAATGCTTCCACTAATTGGACGTGGGGCGCAAGGACAGATGAGCGCATTCATGTGCTGCTCATGATGTTTGCCAAGACGCAAGATGACCTCAATGTTTGGTACCCAAAAATGGCAGGACAATTTGAGGCAAATGGCATGAAAGAAGCCTATCAGCTTCCAGGCCATTTTCTTCATGGTTTTCGAGGCCATTTTGGTTTTTTGGATGGCGTGAGTCAGCCCCTGATCAAAGGGCTTTCGAAGAAAACGCCCAAAAATGATGTCGTGGTACCGGGTGAATTTCTGATTGGGTATAAAAATGGGTATAACCAAATGCCCATCAGTCCTCAATTGGAAGGGATGGAATCATTTGGGAGAAATGGTAGCTACATGGTTTTTCGCCAGTTGGAGCAGCATGTCAGGCGCTTTTGGGATACGATGCTGGCAGCGTATGGGGTAGATGGCAATGCCGATGAAGCCATCAAACTGGCTTCCAAGATGGTCGGTCGCTGGCCCAATGGCAAGCCCCTTACCTTGGCGGATACGCCCGAGGATCGTGTGAAGAACATCAAAGACTTTGGCTTTGCCAAAGACGACTTACAGGGGCATAAATGCCCCATCGGCTCCCATATCCGCCGCACCAATCCCCGCGACACCAAAAACGGCAAACCCAAAACGTCAATCAAGATCAACAATCGCCACCGCATCTTGCGTCGTGGCAGGCCCTATGGGCCACCGTTTCAGGAGCATCAGGAGATCAAAGAAATGCTCAAAAAACCCGACGACGGCCAGGAACGCGGCCTCAATTTCATCTGCTTCAATACCAATATCGAACGCCAGTTCGAATTTGTCCAGCACACCTGGTCAAATAATCCCAAGTTTGAGGGGCTATATGACGATGTCGATCCCTTGACAGGGGTCAAAGAATCCAAAGGCGAGCGTGCGCCGACCACTTTTACCGTCCAGGCGTCACCTGTGTGTCAGCAGCACCGCAATCTGCCGGCGTTTGTGACGATGAAGGGAGGGGCGTATTTTTTTATGCCGGGGATGAAGGCGTTGGGGTATTTGGGGGAGGGGTAGGTCGGGATACTTGCTACTCTTGTACTTTGGGATGAGTAAATCCGTGATACTTATGATATCGGGCCGGATTACGCGAAGATCCATCCCCCCTATCCAGAAATCCGACCCAGCGCATAAAAACGCGCCAGAATCTATACGTCATGAAGTATCATTTCCAAAATCCTTGTTTTGATGATGCCATTTTAATTAACCCCAATTAGATTTTAACTATTCGTTTAAACTGTTCCGCTTTTTCAGTTACAATTTTAAGCAGATAAACGCCATTTTCTACATTATTTAAGTCCATTTCTATTGGATAATTAGTGTAGAAGAAGGATTCTTTTTGGAGGGGTTTTCCTAGAAAATCGTAGAGTGCAATTGTCACAAACTCATTACGTTGGCCTGGCAATTCAATAGAAACGACATCCATGGTTGGATTTGGAAATACAGCTACTGCCATATCATTTTGTAAATCCTCTATCCCAACACTAATATCATGATAGATGATAATGTCCCATAGATGATTACATGAGTTACCCCATTTCGAGACTGTGATATCCGAATGTCCAAAAAGGCTAGCGTGCCCACTTATTGTAAATACATTTCCAACTGGATCGATAGAGATATCTTCAAAATCTAGGTTGGAAGTACTTATACATAGCGCAATCCCATCGGGGTTGTGCTTAACTAAAAAACCAGGCCCCAAGAATATCGGGGGGAAAGGAGGGAATTCAATATAATTATAAAATTGACCAATCGTAACAATATCGCCTACTGGGTCTAAGGCAATCCCCCTGCCTCCATTAGTGGCAAAAAGAGTAGGCGAGCCTTGACGCACCCACTGGGCATTGCCTAATGAATCGTATCTCGCAATGAAAACATCCTGATGATTGGTACTTACATTCGGTAATGTTCCAAATTGAGCCGTATGTGTCAAAAAACCAGTGAAATAGAGATTATTGGAGTCCCCAACTGTGATTTGTTCGGGAAAATCACTCGCATCCATTCCATTCACTTTTGTCAACCAAAGAGGATGCCCCCATGGATCACACTTTGCCACAAAAATTTCAAAAATGCGCCTTGTACTTGGCAAAGAAAAGTTTCCAAACCTTAGACCTCCACTAAAGAATCCCCCAAAATAACCTAGGATATAGGAGTTGCCTTTATTGTCGGCAGTAATGCTATACACTTGATGATTTGAGCCATCTCCTGTGCCTCCCCCATGCAGTGGTCGTTGCCAAAGACAAGTACCTGCCGAATCGAATTTTGCCATATAGATGTTCCAAGCATAACTTCTATCAGGCAAAAGAGGCAGTGAGTCAAACGCAAAATCTCCCGCGCCAAAAACTCCAGTGGTATAAACATTTCCCATAGAGTCTGTTTCGATATCTACTCCTTCAGATAGGGCTGTTCCTTGAGCTCCTTTTGCCCAAATAAAAACACCATTGCTGTCGTATTTGGCAACAAAAGCATTCAGGCTGCTTGAAGGAATAATTGCATGCGTAGAATCAAATCTTAGCGTATCGTCGAAACTTGCTGTTATATAAATATTATCAGCCTGGTCAGTACATAGGCCAATCCCTGAGCAGTGTCCTATACAATTTATGGTATAAGATTTTAAATGCTTCACCCATTGGGTATTTCCAAGGGAATCAAATTTTGCCAAGAAATACCCTTCAGAATCACTAAATTTATTGCCAATAATTTCGCCATTGGGAAAGGTTAATTGCCCAGGAAATGATCCAAATGCATAAAAACCCCCAGAACTGGTTGTTTGAATTTTTACTAGATTTTCAGCATTTGAGATAAGAAGGAGTCCCAAACATGCAAAAATGGTCAATGTAATCTTTGTTTTCATTTTTTTTCACCGACTGTTTAAAATGCTGTAGACAAGGATAAATAGAAAAATACATATCTCTCTTGAGTATTCCTAAAATCGAAAATTATTTCTCTATTTTTCCCTACCTTCCCCCCATGAAACAACTTCTCTTCTCCCTCTTTGGCAGATGGCTGCCAAGTGACCTATTTGCCAGGAAATATCCTGTCTCTGTCAAAGGCATCGTCTACCACGACGGAAAGTTGGTGTTGCTCAAAAATGAGCGCGATGAGTGGGAATTGCCGGGCGGAAAGTTGGAGCCGGATGAGTCGCCTGAAGTTTGCCTAAGGCGAGAGATTCAGGAGGAGCTGAATGTCGAGGTGGAAGTAGGGGAATTGATTGATGTCTGGGTGTATGACATCTTGGGGAAGGTCAAGGTGGTGATTATCACCTATTTGTGTCATATCAATCAAGCGGGGCCAGTGGATATTCGGCTCAGTTATGAGCATAAAGAATTAGGGTTTCACCCTTTTGAGGGACTTGAAGAACTGAAGATGCCTGAAGGGTATAAACGGTCAATTCGAAAAATGTCTGAGCGGCCGAGTGTCTGATCGTATATGGTTTGCAGATTCTCAGATGCCTTCTTTCCCTTCAGACATTCAGACGTTTGGACTTTGCCTTTCAGGAAAGCACTTTCAATCCTTGCTCAACGATCTGCTCCATTTCTTCAGCGGTCAAGTCGTATTTCGTTACCACCTTCAGGCCGCTGAAAAGGGTGAAAAGATACTGGGCGATGCCATCAATATTTTTGCTGGAATCGAGTTGGCCATTTTCTTGCGCCTTGGTGAGCAACTCTACCAAAAAGCCCTTCACAAATGCTTGATTTTGACAGGTGATCTGATGCACGCTTTGATCTACCGAAGCCAATTCTGTGGTGGCATTAACGACAAAGCAGCCTTTGCGCTCAGGGTCATTGTGGTCAGCTTCTATGGCTTTATCGAAGAGCAGGCGAATCGCATCGAGGGGATCATCCATCGCACGTAATTCGGCAAAAAGACTCACTCCCATCTTTCGATAATGAGCCAATGCACGTTCATAAAGCTCTTTTTTATTGTTAAAAGCTGCATACAGGTTGGTGCGATTGGTCCCCAAATATTTCACCAATTCTGACATCCCTACGCCATTATAGCCTTTTTTCCAGAAAAGCTCCATGGCTTTTTCCAGTGCTTCTTTTTCATCGAATTGTTTGATTCTAGGCATAATGTTCGGGTTAATCAGAAAAACGCAAAGGGGCAAAACGACGTGGGAACTGCCCCTGCCACTTCACTCCTTTGCGCTCCCTTTTGCTATTATAGGAAAAAGAACGATTGTTCCAAATCCTCGCAAAAAAAATTACAGCGATACCATTCCTCCGTCTATCGCCAGTTCTGTCCCTACAACAAAGGAAGAATCTTCACTGGCATAGAACAAGGCGACTTTGGCGATTTCTTCCGGCTTGCCAAAGCGTGCCATCGGTATCTGCTGGACAATGCCTTGGGCCATCTCATTGGTTTGCGCTTCACTCATGCCCATTTTGCCGAAGATTGGCGTCTCGATTGGGCCTGGAGAAACTACATTGACGCGGATTCCGCGGCCGATCAGTTCGCGTGAAAGTGATCGGGCAAAGGAGCGAACAGCTGCCTTTGTCGCCGCATAGGTATGGGCATTGGGCATCCCCATCTGATTGACAACAGAGGAATTCAGAATGATTGAAGCGCCGTCATTGAGGTATGGCAAGGCTTTCTGCACCCCAAAAAAGACTCCTTTGACATTCACATTGAAGAGACGGTCAAAGCTCGCCTCGTCGATACTGTCAAGGGGAAAGAATTCGGCGATCCCAGCATTCAGGAATAAAACGTCTATTTTTCCATGCTTTTCCCCTACTTCTGCAAAAAACGATTCCAGATCGCTGACCACGCCAACGTCAGCTTTGATGACATTGTCAAAAGTTCCATTGAATTGCGCCCTTGTCTCGGCGAGTCGGGTTTCGTTGCGCGCATTGACAATGACGGTGGCCCCTTCTTCTTTGAACAACTTTGCAGTTGCTAGTCCAATGCCACTGTTTCCGCCTGTGATAACTGCTGTTTTACCTTGTAATTTAGCCATGATGATGAGTTGAATAAGTGTTAAAATTTGTTTTAGAATGATCGTTCCCAAACGGGACACAAGAAACAGAGCGATCGTTCTGAAAAAAGGTTTTCAAATACTTAAAAAACTTTATTCATTTTCATTTCACCATGGGTCTTTCAATCCTCTTTAGCCAGCAGTGCCAATTCTTCACGTTGCGCTTTTTTGAGGCTTTTCGCAATGAGGTCATACGAATGGTCGATCAGCTCCTTGAGGAGTTTGTCGGAAAGATTCCCGTTGAAGTATACGGTGTTCCAATGTTGCTTATTCATGTGGTATCCTGGGATGATTTCGCCTTCATACCGTTCCCGGAGTTCGATGGCGTATTCGGGATCACATTTGAGGTTCATGCGGATGCCCTCGGAGATGGACATGAGGAGAAATATTTTGCCCATGACCCTAAATACCAAGACATCATCGTCAAAGGGCATTTTTTCAGAAGTGCCGGGCTTGGCGAGGCTATATTCGCGGATGGATTCGATGTTCATAAACGTTACTTTTTTTGAATTGCTTTTAATATGCCCCACAATTCCAATTCACATGGCAATTTTACTAAAAATAACAACAAATAGCGTCATTCCCCTCATATATCTACCAATTTGCTACTTTCTTTACCATCAATACCATATCGATTCATCCCTCGCATAAGGCATTGTACCAATGTTTTGGAGCAGCTCTTGGGCGATTTCTTGGGTCGCAGGGCTACCTTCCACTATCAAGCGCGATAGCTCATTACGCGCTTCTTCCAATGCCTGCGGCGTCTGAATCATGCTAATCGCACAGAATAATCGCTTGCAGCGCTCCGGCTTATAAAACCAGCTATCAGCTTTCTCTGGCTCACATTCGTTCCGCGCAAAATCTCCCGGATATTTTTCCACCACTGCTATCAATTCCATCAAGGCAGCCTTCGACTCGCCCGTCAAGGCTTTTGAACGCGCCAGGTGATAATGTGCCATCGCTTTGATAGAAGGCGTCTCTGCCACTTCGAGGACTTTATGCGCAAATACTGGCAGGTAGTCATCATAAATGACGCCTGTCTCGCCGTCAGAGACCATATGGATATAGGCCAAATGGCCCAATTTGTAACAACTGAAATCTTTGTCAGGAAATTCTTCCTCGTTGTGATTTTGGATGATTCGGAGGGCAAATTCTTCCGCTTTTTCTACCTTATCATTTCTCCGAAAAAAACGCATCATTCGATAGAGGGTTGAAGCGCTTGGGGTCACCCGCTTGGCCCGCAAATCATTGGGGTCCGTCATCCAGGTCTCCATTGCATACCAGACAGGGACGTATCCCTCCCGGCCTAGGGCGTCTCGTACACCGTACCAAGAAGAGCTTTCTGGCCACCCCACTACCTCGGCATCCCAATCGAGCGTTATGAGAATCTGGCTCTGGTAATTGGGTTGTGCATATAACGGGACATTGTCCCCAAGGATGATCAAGGATTGAGATTGGGCAAAAGTGGTGAGTTGGAGGAGGAGGCCGCTTAATAGCAGAATCAGGGATTTTCTCATGATGGTCGTTTGCTTTATGGTAAAGTAAACGAAAATATTGAGGGAATTTGTGTGAGGGGGGAAGGAATGGTTGGCTATTTATTGCTAACCGTTGACTAACCGTTATAACCGTTAGTTAACGGTTAGTCAACGGTTAATAGCACAACTCACTGATAGTAAGCCTATTAACTAGCGCTATTTTGCAGACATTTTGTCGAAAATGACCGATTTTCGACAAAAAATTGACAAAAAATCATCTGCGAGACTCTAGGCCATTATTCCGTCAAATTGGTCAAAACCAATTCCCCTGGAATATCAACTTCCATCTGACGATAGGTCTTACTTTCGTTGTGCTGGCGGTCTACTGACGTGATCACATAAATGTATCGACTACCAGGCGCTATTCGTAAGTCTTCAAAGTCTGGGGTGCGCTGAATGGCCTGGATATGAACAGAGCTGGTCAAGTCTATCAATTCACCGGGAACAAATCGATAGACGACATAATAGGTCGCGCCCTCCCCATCGGCCGCCAGTTCTGGCGCTTGCCATTGCAAGTGAACACTTTGCTGGCTGATCATCGCGCAGAGGTGCTGTGGTGGCAAAGGAACAACCGTATCTTTCCAAGCCATAGGAGGGACCAAGGCAGGCCTTCGAAACAAGTCAAATCGAAGCTTTTCCTCCAAGTGATGCGGATTCCCTTCAAAAGAACCTGCGCTATAAAATATGCTGCCTCGTACCGCATCGAAATCGCGGTTTAGTGCCAATTGCCGAGGAATCTGGTCCTCTCGCTGCCAAGCTTTGTACTTGGCCTCCTTTGCCTTATACATGGCATGGCCAATGTAGAGATGGCGGCCATAGGTATTGTCAGCCCACCAACTCAGGAGGTTTTTATAGGGAGCGGAGGAAAAGTCGACGCTATAGTAGCACTGTGGCGCGACATAGTCTACCCATGATTCCTGAAGCCATTTGCGGACATCAGCATGCAAATGGTCATAGGTAGAATACCCCAAATGTGTCTCCGAACCAGCGGGGTCCTGATGTTTGTTTCGCCATACAGGAGCTGGACTGATGCCTAGTTTTATATGGGGTTTGACGGCATGCATACTGTCTGAAACCAATTCTATGAAAGCATCAATGTTATGTCTACGCCAGGCATTGATGGTTGGGTAGGCGGCGCCGTAGGTGCGAAATGTAGCCTTATCCGCATGGAAAGGGAGGTTGGGTTGAGGGTAAGGGTAAAAATAATCGTCAAAGTGGACACCGTCTACATCGTATTTTGAGACGATTTCCATAATGATCTTACTGATATGAGCCCGCACTTCGGGAATTCCAGGGTTGAAATATCGGCTATCGCCATATTGAAAAAACCATTCAGGCTTCTGATGCCACAGGTGGTCCTCACTCACGCTACTAAAACGCACATGCGAAATAGCCCTAAAAGGGTTGATCCAGGCGTGGAATTCCATATTTCTGCTATGGGCTTCCTCAATCATGAAAGCCAGCGGGTCATAATATGGTGTAGGGGCTTCTCCTTGAGTGCCACTCAAGTATTCTGACCATGGTTCATAGGAACTAGGATACAGGGCATCGCCACAGGGACGGACCTGTACCACAGCAGCATTCATACCGTTGGCTTGCTGCCGATCCAGCAAGGCGCGAAACTCTTCCTGCTGTGCAGCTGGGCTGAGGCCCTTGGCCGATGGCCAGTCAATATTGTGAAAGGTAGCTATCCAGACCGCTCGAAATTCATACTTAGGGGGTGCCTCAGACGGCGCATCAGTACCGCATACTAGGTGGGACGAGAGCAGAATACTAAGTAAAATCAGTACTTTAAGCAGAAGCGCGGGAGCAGGTCGGTGCATCGAATTGTAGGTAAAAGTTTCAGTTCACAAAAAAATATAACAGGGAGTGGAATGTTCGATGGCAAGTATAGAGATAATGTACTGCGATTTCTATACCATTTTTCGCTACAACTTACACTCCCTGTCTTTGTGAAAGAAAATATACCTTTTTATCATCGGAATTATTCACCTCGCGGCAACCACCAACCGAGCCAGGCGCCTACCAATCCCCACGATACAATGGCATCGATCAGTTCTGGAAGGGTGCTTCCGTCAAACCATACGCTATTGAGGTAGCTGATCGTAAGATATCCTATTACCCCAATGCTGATAGATGTCAGCAAGGAAGACGTTAAGTCAAGTTTCGCAAACTTCAATAAGACCCAACAGAGTAGCAGGGTAGCCACAAAATCCGCAGCAAATCCTCTAATAAAGTTCATCGCAGAACCAGGATTAAAAGATTTGCGGTATTTGACAATTGCCCAAGGCTTGCCTGCACTTGTTTCCCCCATGGCCTCCATTTCTTCAGCGGTAGCATCTTCTGGTACACGAGGCATAAAGTAGGTGCCTTCCTCCAAATTGGCACTGTTCAACGTCTCTAATATAGCCTCCTGCTGTGGGGTATAGGCCATTTGAGCACCATGTATATTGAGTACTGGTCCCCATGAAAGAAATTGCCAAATAAAGAGGATTAATGCGCTAACTCCTGCGCCAATTAACATTTTTTTCATTACAAAAAGATTTGTGTGTTAAAAATCAGAACTATGGGCGATTTCCGACTTTCAAGATAATAATTTTTGATGGAGAAATTTCTGGTAGAAATTTCTCCATCAAAAATTAGTGCGAAAGGGGGCTGAAGGTTGCGCATTTCCCCCTTGTGCGATGGATGTTACAAGTCTAAGGAAGTCACCCTTTTGAGCTTGAATTTGAGTACAGTGTAAATTAAATTTCTAGTTCTTACAACAAAGTTGTCATTTCGACCGAAGGGAGAAATCTAACACGCCCTTTCAAGTGGTTATTTCCGGGCTTCTAGACCACATTGCTAGATTTCTCCTCCCTCCGCAAAGCCTACGGTCGTCGAAATGACAACAATGTTGTTATGGCGAAAACCTTTGGTAACACTGTATTGAGCTTGAACTTGAACTTGCGCTTCTCTTCCCTTCACTGCACCATCATACGTCCATAATACGACACCTTGCCCCGCAATTCAAACAAATACAGCCCATGGGGCAGGCCTGACAAGCTGAGTGTCACTTCTTCCCCCCGAATATCCGCAAACGTCCGGACCACTTTTCCCTCCACATCTACAAGGTAGAAATGATGGACAATCTGATCCGGATTTTGGAAATGAACTACAGCAGTGGTGCCTGCGGGGTTGGGAAAAATCCGCACGTGTTGGCGGATCGTATCGCCTGGGGAAAGAGAAATAATCTGAGGTGGGGTTTCAATATATTGGAATGTCCTGCTTTGCAAAGTAAAAAAAGGTAAAAGGAGAACTCCCCCAACTAAAAAGGGTAATAATTTCATGGTAGGTACAAAGTTTGAGCAAATACAAATTAGGCAATATTCCTTTCCCTTAATGAGCTATATCCATCGACGGCTACTTTAGCCGACTGAACCTTTCAAAAACAAGGATCAGTTGTCAGAATCATCGTTTCAGTTATATTTCGGCCAAATAAAGAGTGGAAAATTTGGTTTTTCCCAAAATTGGCATTGATTATGCATGTCAGGATTAAGTGATTTTTTATATATTTGGCTTTCGACAGTTCCAAATTCATTTTTTATTTTTCTCAAAAAAGCGAGTAACCCTATCTACCCAAAAATGTCCGAGCAGTTACCCAGTGTCCTCGACTTCCTTGCAATTCTTAGCTGTCCCATCACCGGAAACGATCTCCGAGAACTCAATCCAGAAGAACTATCAGCCCTCAACACCCTAGTTGAGCAGCGAGAGCTATTCCATTATGAGGGGTCGCAGGAAACGCAAGCCTTTCAGCGGGCGCTCACCAGTAGTTGTGGCAAGTTCTATTATAGAATCGAGCAAGGTGTCCTTATTTTACTCAAAAACCTCGCCCTTACCACCGCTGAACACCTCAACCAGGAAGAAGATCGGTCTGGGTTGATGAAGGATAAAAAAGACGTCCAAGACTTCTACAACCAGTTTGGTTGGAACAAGACAGAGGACGGTGTTTTTCACGATGCAGATGAGTTCGAAGACCTGCGCCCTGTCTCTCAGGAGTATGTCTACGATTGTAATATGCGGGTCAAGAACTACCTGCGCCCCAAAGGAGACTACCTCTTAGATGCGGCCTCTGGCCCTATCCAGTTTGACGAATACCTAGAGTATTCCAAAGACTATAAGTACCGCATCTGCATGGACCTCTCTTTCCTCGCCCTCCGCCAAGCGCGGGAGAAGCTAGGCAACAGAGGCATTTACCTCGTCGCTGACATCACCAATATGCCCCTTAAAGCAGGCACGATCGACGCTGTAGTTTCCCTCAACACGATTTACCATATCACGAAAGATGAGCAAGTGACCGCCGTACAGGAAATGTATCGCGTCCTCAAACCAGAAGCGACAGGCATTGTCGTCTATTCCTGGGGACGTCGTTCTCACCTGAACAACTTCCTGGCCCTCCCACATAAAATCGTGCGCAAGCTTAAGGCCATCGTGAGGACCAGCATGCCCCAAAAAGAAGGCAAAACGCCAGAACTGTATTTCCATGCGCATCCACGCAGCTATTTCACTTCAGAACGATTGGGCTTCGATATGAAACTCAGTGTATGGCGACTCGTGAGTGTCCCCGTCATGAAATACTATGTACATGGCTGGCTAGGCGGCAAAGCATTGCTGAGGTCCATCTACCGACTGGAAGATAAGCGCCCTGAATGGTGTGGCAAAGTGGGCGAATACCCCATGTTTGTCTTTCAAAAAAAAGTAGAAGACATGCCTAGTCATAGTCAACCACAAGAAAACAAAGAACTAGAGCTCACGCTCAACTAATAAAAAAGCGCCTTAGGGCGCTTTTTTTGAACCTTTAATTGCGTGCTTAGGGTTCGTGACAATTAGGACTTGTTGATATTAGGACTGATTAGGGCTTGTCAATACGAGGGCGAGGTTATATCTAAAAGTTTTCATTGATTTCAAAAATCAAGGCTTGAATGAGCGATAAGTGATTATTGATTGATAAATTGATTGATTATTGATTTGTAAAAGCTGATAACGAAAACATTAACTTCAACTGTAAATTAATAATCCTTCAATCAATAATTAATAATTCTTTAGCGTCATTCAAACCTTGCATACAGGCATTTGGCATGGTTGGCTTAGGACATTCATAATGGCTGTTTTGTATACTACAATGTTAGGCTATGTCCTTTCGAGATTCAAAAACATAATCGCGCTTTTCTGGCTCGTTTTTGAAGGAAATTTTTATGAATTTTCAGAAAAAAAATTCATAAAAATTTGTTTGCCAGCAACTTACATAAAGACATAAATAGGCATTTCTGTAAAAAATAATTAAAAAGCGATCAAATTTGTTGAAAATTGTGCGGCTGGGGTGAAGCGAGCGCGCGCGGCCTGCCCTGAGCAAAGTCGAAGGGACAGATAGAAGGGTTGGAATTGGTTGGCTCGCTTCGATTCCTGTCCTGAGCGGAGTCGAAGGATTTTGGTTACTTTTTTCTAAAAAAAGTAACATAACAATGGATAATAATACCGAATTCAAGTCAAAAAGAATCCTTGTTCAGCCCCCACATTTCCCCGTTCAAATACCTTTTTTTCTATTTCCCAAGAGAGAGAGATAACATTGCGTATGAAATGGAATAACGCTTCTCCAACCTCCTCCTCTCCCTTGATCATTTGGGGCATGATCACCCTCATGGTCTTCCTCGCAGCCTGTAAACACGATCCTGTATGGCCTGATCCAGACGGCCAGGTTCAAGGAAATGACACCATTTCCCAAGACACTACCCAACAAAATGATACAACGGGAAATGACACGACAGTTGTCATGCACCCATGCGATCCAGATACAGTCTATTTTGAGCGGGACTTATTGCCCATTCTGGTGTCCAACTGCGCCCTCAGTGGCTGTCACGATGCCAATACCGCCCAGGACGGCGTCGTCCTGACCAGCTATGACAACGTATTCCAAACGGGCGACATAGAACCCTTTAGGCCCGACAAAAGCGACCTTTACGAAGCTATCACGGACAATGATCCAGACAAGCGAATGCCGCCACCGCCAAGATCTCGGCTACCAGACTCCGTCATCTCCATGATCCAGACTTGGATCAACCAAGGCGCGCAAAACCTCACCTGCGATGAATCCAACGCCTGTGACACAGTCAATATGTCCTTTTCGCAGGACATACAGCCCATTCTGGGCACCCACTGTGGCGGCTGCCACGGCAGTTCGAGTCCATCAGGAGGGATCACCCTCACGACGCATGCAGGTACCCTGGGGCCAGCAGCCTCTGGCCAGCTCGTAGGCGCGATCTCTCATAGTCCAGGCTTCTCCGCCATGCCGCAAGGCGGCAGTAAACTCTCTGACTGTCAGATCAGCACGATCCAGGCATGGATAGATCAGGGGTCGAAAGACAATTAGGAGACCGCTCCCTGCGGTCGCTGCGAGACCGTTCGGGCTTCGCCCTCACTGCGAGATCGTTCGCGTCTACGACACTCACTGCGAGACCGCTCGGCTCGAAGACTCGCCGAGCTACGAGACAAGAGAAAAATCCTTGCCTTTAGTCTCGTAGCGAGTCTTCGAGCGATCTCGCAGTGAGCGTTAGCGAACGATCCCGCAGCGAGCCCGAAGGGCGAGCGGTCTCGCAGGGAGGAGCGCTAGCGACGAACGGTCCCCAGGCGCAGCGGCTTCAAATTCGTCCACACCTTATGCTCCGGCGTGTAATACATATAGGCGCTAGACGCCTGTGCTTCAAACGTACCTGCTAATTCCGCTTTGAGGTCTAAGTGAATAACTGCGGGGGCTTGAGGGTTCAGCTCGCGGAAATAGAAGATCAATTCGTTTTGGCGGATTTCGTAGTAATCCACTTTCTCATCGTCCATCAGTGCCTTGAGCTGCCAGGGCTGGGCACTGAGGCCCGCAGGGATGGAGATAATGGCCAAGGCCATGCCTTTGGCCTGCTCGTTGACGGCTGCTACTTGTGCTGTCAAACGGACGGTTTCTCCCACTTTCGCGCTCTGGCGATCGAGGGCTGCTGTCAGCGTCACCAGACATTGGGAGGAGTTGACAGGTGTCGTTGTGCGCCAGTTGAACGTGAGGAGATAAGGGACAAATTGGCCGCTGGGCATAGAGACTGAGAAGTCGTACTGACGGGCAGTCATGCCTTGCGTCAAAGATGCCATGTCAAAGACAGGCGTCTTATGGGCTTTCCAGGCAAAGTCTGCCGTAGGCTGACTAGATGACGAAATGCGGATGCTCCCGCTGGTGGCTTGTTGTCCTGAGACACTCAGGTAAGCCACCAAGGCCCGCATGGCCAATACCGTACTGTGCGTATTGCCAAAGTAACCCGCTGGGTTTCGAGCTGAACGTAGGTTCTGTGCCATCTGTTTGAGCACCGAAAGGTTGGGCTGGGGATCTTTCAGCATGGCCATCATGCTGAGGGCTGTTGTGGTAATGGCTACGCCTTGGCCTTGACCGCCAATCGCGGAGCGATTGGATGTGAGGTGTGCCCATCCCTGATCGGAATTCCACTGACCTACAATCCTTTTAAGCGCCTTTTGCCCCAATTCCACATTGCCCACATTGTACTGGATATTGGCAGCAAGTGCGATTGGGTAAGGGAGGCCCGATTTCATCGCGGCTTCATAGGCAACGGCTATTTCTTGCTCCAAATTTTCCACCCCACTCTCCGTAAGCCCATAGAGGACATAGAGATCTTGAGCTAAGGTTTCAATTGCGCCTACCGTCCCAAAAATGCGCCCATTGTGGTTAAATCCGCCTTTCCCATTTCTCCTACTCATCAACCACTCCCGTGCTTCTCCCACCATATTCGGATTTACGCCTGCATAAACCGCTGCCATATCCTTAAATTCCATCAAGCCATAGGCTGTGAGTACCTCATGTCCAGGCGATCGCCCAAACCATTCAAAACCGCCTTCAGCTGTCTGGAAGTTTTCCAGTCGGCGGTAGCCTTTCTCTATCATCGAAAGGGCAGTCTTTCGGATGTCAGGATCGGCTTGGCCGGTCTTTTCCATGAGCTGAAGGGCGAGGATATTGGGATAAGTAATGGAGGAAGTCTGCTCAAAACAGCCGTAAGGCGCTCTGAGCATGCCTTCCAGGCCATCCGTGAGTTCTTCCATCACGGAATTGTAGACTTTGAGGCTCGCCTGGAGGGACTGCGGCACAGCATCGCTTAGGTCAAGGGAAAATCCATCAACGCTTTCCGTACTGGCGATGCCAGCCGAGGCAGGGAACCCTCGTGGGATGACCTTGATTATTTGGGAAACGCCATCGTCATAGCCTTTGCTGTCAAATTGGATGGCGAGCCGTTGGCTCCCTTCCGCTACCTGCGCACGAAAAGTGATCGGTAGGCTGCGAACCTGACCTGCGCGGACGGTGATGTTCCGAGGCAATTGGCTCAGTGGAATGAGGTTCGTAGGCAATGCAATGGCGAGTTTGCCGGTGATTTCTGTCTCCGAATGATTGATGAGTTGAAGGGGCAAGGTCCATTCATCGCCTTCTACCAGCTCGACGGGAATTTTGGTGGAAAGGGCAAAGGGCTTTTGGGTAAAAAACACGTGTTCGCCGCGTCCTGCCATTCCGCCTTGACCATTACTCAACACCCCTATCCCTTCAGCTACAGCGCGGAAAGAAGTGATATTATCTGGGCAATAAAACCGCAAGCGCACGCCCCCTGTCGTCGGCACTTTGATGTGGCCATTCCAATAGATCGTCGATCGAAAGTCAGACCGCATGTCAGGCGTTTTTGTCCCCGCATAATCAGGCCCTGAAAACTTCCGTGCGCGATAGTATTGCTTGGTCGCTCTCACAGGAGACAAAGAATCTGCCTTTGTCATGGCTTTTTGCGCAGATTTCTCCGAAAGGAAAAAACGGAAAGGCACATCTGTCCAGTAGGTGTACAAATCGCCCGTCGTCGTCACTGCTGGGCTGAACTTCAGTGCTTCGAGCTTGTTTTTGCATGCTTTATACAACAAGGGATGTCCTTTCATTATCGCTTTGTGCCGCACATAATTTCCCTCTTCATTTACCCAAATCCGCACCATCACTTCGCCTTCTATGCCTGCTTCCACGGCATCAGCAGGATAATGGATCATCGCAATGACATCCTGGATGTTTTTGACGGCGGGTCGTTCTTTGATCTCTATGCTTGGCAAAGAGGAATAGTACGCCCCATAATCTGGGCCTTTGGTGGTGATCGAGACGACACCGCCGGTGAAGTCCCCAAATTCTGCCGGCGTGCCGCCTGTCATGACAGTCAATTCGCTGATAGCGGATTGGGGTAGGTTGGCGGTTCCGCGCACTTTGATTCCATCGATATAATAGACCGTACCGCTAGGGCGTGCCCCACGAATGCTGAGGCTATTGGCGCCTTCATCTGTCTGATAGACACCAGGTGTGAGGGCAACCGCCGTATTGATGTCGCGTGTGGGCATCGCTTCCAGAACAGCGCCGCTCATCTTGGTCAGGGTGATCAGATTGTGCTTGTCATAAACTGGGATTCGATCCGCAGCTATCTCAATCTCTTCCAAAATAATGTCCTCGGAAAAGACTATCATACTTTGGGCATTATTCTCCACTACCTCTTCTGCCTCTTCTTCTACAAATGGCTGTGTCTCCGTAGTCGTCCATTCTTTGAGTGGGGTACCAGAAGTCTCAATCGGTTCCATACTTGACGCCGCGTCTATTGCCCCCATTTTTTCCCCTTCCTTCAAATGAGGCTTGCTGGGCAGGATAATGTTCACGGGGAAAAGGGCGTACGCGAGGGAAGTTGTAAACGCACTTACTTCCTGTTCTTGGGGCTCAAAGCCCAAGGCTTCCACGCGTAACTTCATCGGCCCATCGTCCTGCGTTCGCTTGAACTCAAATCGGCCCTTGCCATCGACGGTGGCTTTCTGACCTGAATTCAGGTCTGTGACGGTGGCGTGAAGCAAGGCTTGCTCGGTTTGGGCATTGTAGATGAATCCACCAATCGCGGTGCGTTCGCCTAAGAAATTAATGGGTTTTGGCTGCGCATCGTCCATGATCTCTTCCCACACAAATCGCCTCCACCCTTGCGTCATTAGCAGATAATCCAATGCTTGATCCGCTTTCTCTTCTGTTTCATCAAAATAAAAACGCGGTTCATGGACTTCTCCCTTGAGGTCTGCCTCCATCAGCATCCATGACAAAAGATGACTGGATTTGTCATCGGCAAAGCTGAGCAGTTGGTCGTCGACGACGGCGAGAGAGAGGTCGGCGGGAACGGGATGTCCCGTTTCATCTTCCACCTTGAGGGTCATGGTGACTTCCTCGCGAGGCAGGTATTTTTCCTTGTCGGTATTTATGGTAATGTTTAGCTGTCGGTGTTTGTTGACAAAGGCAAGGCGCTCCGCCACGGGCACTTCCGCTGCGTCGAAGAGGGTGAGTTGGGCCACGCCTGCGGGCATGTCCTCGGTCGAGACCTTGATGCGGTTGGGGCCTGCTTGGAGGGCTTGTGTGGTAGCGAAATAGATGCTGTCGCGGACCAATGCGACCAGCGTCGCAGTCTGCGCCTCCGAACTATTCACGACCACGTCGAGATGGTCTTTGTGGGGCTGTACGCCCATTTGCATGCCTTCGCCAAGGGCTTCGGGCAGGGCAAAAGTCAGCAGTTTGCCGCCAGGCATTTGCACTTCTGCGGTGTACTTCTCCCCTACCCTTGGCGCCAACTCAAATGCGCCCATGCCTTGATGGAAGCTCTCAAAGTTAGCGACTATTTCGCCTGCTGACGTCTTCACGACACCCGCTACCTCCGTCGGTTTTCCCCTGACATTCAAGGCTTTAAAAGCCACTTTCCCTTTTTGCCCTACGACCATATCTCCGCCTTCTGGATAAAAGCTCAACTGCAGCTTGTCCAATGAGACAGGCACAGGGCGAGAAATGGATTCCGTAGCGCCTTGATACTGAATCAAGACATTTAGCATGACATCTGGTGAAAACAGGGCTGGAGGCAAGTCCAGGGAGATCAAGGCTTTGCCTTTGCCGTTGGTTGTCCCTTTTCCTTTGCGGATAGCATCGCCTTCGGCGCGCATGGTATAGCTAAAGGCGTGATCCGCCAGCACCTCGTTTTCATTGCTTTCCAATTCCAGCGTCGCCACGGCCGTTTCGCCTGGATAATAAGACTCTCGCTCGAAGTCGAGTTTCATTTTGAGGTTGGGCAAAATGACTTCCTGGACCTGAATTTCCTGTTGGAAATAGATGGGCTGTTCTTCATTTTTTTGCCAATTCGTGTAGGCGCGAAGGGTGTACAGGCCGCCCACTTGCTGGGGGGCTAGCTGAAAGTCGCCTTTGGCGACGCCGTGATCGGCGATCAGCTCATGTTTCTGCTGGCGTTTGCCGTCTGGCCCGATCAGCTCGATGTGGACAATATCACTTTTGCTAGACGGTTGCAAGGTTTTGGCGCCTCGCACGTGCGCAGCGAGCCAGATCGTCTCGCCTGGCTTGTACAAAGTCTTGTCAAGCTGTAGATAGACGCGGTCTTGGGGCTGGTCTTGCTGGAATTGTTGAAACTTCGTTTTCAACGATTCGATGAAGCCATTCAGCTTCACGGTACCGCCCGTCAGGGCCAAAAAGAGGCCGCAGGCCACAATGGCCCAAATAGTAATCGTTAACTTGGTTTTCATAAGTGTGCCTTTTCTAATGTAAAAATTCCCGGTAAAATGAAGGTAGCTTCCTCCGCTGATTTTTTCATGTTCAAAAAGGGGGGAGGATTACATGGATAAATGCAAGTGTAAGTTCAAACTCAAGTGCAAGTTCAAGTGCAAGTGCAAGCTCAAGTTCAAAGGGGAGAGGTATTTCTTGTCCGTTTTTCGCAGATGTAGCGGGTGTGGTATCCCTTCTTTTTTTGCGATTGGGGGGTGCCGTGTGGCGGGCCGTGGGGCGTGTATACGCCATATTGCGTGTAGCCAGCTATATTCTGTATTCACGGCAATAATTGCCGTGTGGCGGGCCGTGGGGCGTGTATACGCCATATTGCGTGTAGCCAGCTATATCGTGTATTCACGGCAATAATTGCCGTGTAGCGGGCTGTGGGGTGTATATACGCCATATAGGCCATCAATTAGTCCTATGATTTGCGAACTTCTTTAAAATTGCAGTACTTATTGGGGAAATACACGCCATATGGCGTATACACAGGCGTTGAACTAAACCGCCTCCGGCGGTAGTCCTTTCTCCCAGAACTTTGGTCCTGATTTTCTTGATTCCCTTCCCTTCAAAGGGGTGGCTAATAGCCTTTGTTTACGACTTCAGATAATTGATATTCAGGTATTTACCTTTAACTATCAATATCATGAGTGAACTACGTAAGCAAATGATTCACCTGATGGAAGGTCAGAACTATGCTGCCAGCACCATCAAATGTTATGTCTATTGGGTTCAGGAGCTAGCTCGGTATCATGGCTGCTGTCCTTCTCAACTTACTGATGAGCAAATCGGCCATTTTCTGAAGTACATTCGCGATCAAGGGAAAAGTTGGTCGACGGTTAATGCGGGCTATAGTGGGATCAAATGGTTTTATGTCCATGTGTTGACTCGCGGGTGGAATCAGCACCAACTGGCTCGTCCCCGTCGTCAGAAACGCTTGCCTGAGATTCTATCCAAGGAAGAGGTTGGTCGTTTGCTCAAATCGGTTTCCAATCTTAAGCACCAAACGGCACTGATGGTGATGTATTCAGGCG
>JAUIKF010000075.1 GCA_030430575.1 Bacteroidia bacterium
AAGCATGACCTTGGGTTTCTTTTGTTTTAACAATCGAAGTGTTACCCCAAATGTCATGCTTTTTCCTTTAAAATCCCACTATACTCCCTGAGTATCAAGACCTTAGATAAAGAACTCACGTTAATTAGTAGCTAAATGAGAGAAAAAACGGTCTGGATTCTCCACGGCAATCGCCGGCGAAGGCAAGTGGCTATGGATCAAGATCAAAGACTGCCCTTTGACGCGAAGTTCACAGATCTGTGTTACAGGAAGGCCACGACTATTTTTGAGGTATTCACAAGATTGGATAGGGTGCTTGGAAAGGACTGCCAGGCCATGTGTGCCTTTGTGGGGGTAGGTTTTCCGATAAGGATAAAGAGGGAAAATGGTCGCAGCCAATTTGCTTTGCCAGGCAGGCGTGAGTTCCTGCAAAACCAGCACATCGGCGGGGTTTGCCTTGATTTCCTGGATGATGTTTTGGGGGTAGGTATTCTTAAAAAAGAGGTTGTAAGTCATCAAGGAAAGCGTTTGAGGTTGCGCTTGAATTTGAGTTTGAACTTTCCCCCCGCCCCATTTCACCGAACGAATCGCCGTATACCCCCATTCGAGCAGAAGAAGCGCTATCGCCACCAAAAGCCATTGGCGCAAACGCGTCCCTTTCAGCCTTTTATTTCGCCAATAAATCAACAGACCTATCCCCAATACCCACCACCTCAGCAGGCCTAAACCGCTTCCTAGCAGAAAGTGATTTCGCCCTAAGACCATGAAGACCGCACCTGCGATCAGGCAGATCAAGAGACCTTTACCAACCGCTTGTTTGAAGGAAGCCATATTAACCCAAAAATATTTTACCCTTACAACGAAAACAATCGACAATCCCTATATTGCTTCAAATTTAGTTTTACAACCTATGCTAGAACTCATTCTCATCATCATCCTGATTCAAAGAATCCGAGCCGTAGCTGATCGAAAAGGCGAAAGCAAGGGAAGATGGACCATGATCACGGTCGGCACGTGGGTGGCCTGTGAATTTTTGGGGATCCTGCTATTTGTGAGCCTTTTCACAGATGGGAATGTGGAAAATTTGGACCCAGCGATGAACATCCTGATGTTCCTATTTGGACCTGTATGCGGCTTTGGGGGCTACCTGATTGTCCGCCGACAGTTGGATCAATTGCCTGACAAGGATAGGCTTGAGGACAAGATCGATGAGATTGGGAATGAAGATAGAAAGTAGAAAAACGCCTTTTGAGTGACAGGTCTCATAACTAAATTATCATATGGACAACTGCATTTTTTGCCAAATCGCGAGGCGATGGGCAAAATATCAGATGGACTACCCACGCAGAATGGCGAGGGGAATTTGATGAGATGCTTCAACAGATAATGTGATTTATTTCACCCACACCTTCCCCACCACATATCTCCCCCTTTGGTCCCAAATCCGGACCCCATAAAATCCGCGTGCCACCTCCTGAAGGGAAATAGCCTCATGAGGCCCATGAAAAGTGTATGCTACTTTCCCGGTCATCTCAATCAGCTCGATACGATTCAAGTGAAAATCGGCTTCCACCATCTCGAAAAAGAGCCTATCAGTCGCAGGATTTGGGTAAATATGAAATGAAATAGGCAAAGCAGCAGCCAACCCAGAAGCCATCTGGTACTCATAACACCCCAAATCATAACCACTTCCTGAAGGCCTGGGATTCCCTGCCAGGTCGTCCATGACGACCCCAATCATAGATGTCCCCACATCGATGGCTTGTGCGCCCATTTTGAGGCGATAGTCATCATTCGTCACGTCTTCAAAAATGGATGAAAGCGTCATCGCCAGCAACGAATGCCCGTCAAATCCCAACTGCTGCCAAGCAGCTAAAGAGATCGCAGAGCCGTCTCCCGCATCGCTCATCTTGTCATCGAGCAGGTTGTAATCGCTGCGAAACTGAGCCGTGTCTTCGACCACAATACAGCCGCGCCAAGCGTGGGCGTTAAGCACAATATTATTGTAAATCTCCGTGCCTACATTAGAGCCATCTTTCACCAAAATCCCCCAGCGGCCATCTGTTGGCACCAAGATGGTATTGTGATATACCTTTGCCCCTCGGGTCGGAATCGCCCCGTCTTGCTGAAAAAGGGCGATGCCCTGTGCGCTGTGGTTATTGTAGATGAGGTTATTGTAAATGAGGGGGTTCTCAACGCCGTCCATATTGATGCCTGCAGCGCGGTGATTGTCGTGCAAGATATTGCCATAGACCTGGGCATCGGAGATGATGCCGTCTCCGCCTGCCGACAAGTCGCCATTCATGTGAATGCCGATGTTATTGTTTTCATAACATTCGTTGTAGCGAATGATGGGGCGGTCAGAGCTGTTGGAGACGTAGATGCCATGTTCCGTGACCGAGCGTGTACAGACGTTGTATTCTATCACGATATCGTCCGTGAAGCCCGTGAAAATGCCGCGCTTGCCATTTCGGTCGCAGCGACAATGCCTGACGACGCAATGGTCCGCTAGGACTAGGCGGATGCCATTGCCCGCCATATCATTGACGACGAAGCCGTCTAAGACGATATAATCTACCCCTTCGATATTGATGCCATCGTCGCGGATAGGCCCCTGCTGAGTAATCAATACTTGTGTTCCCAGCGCCTGGAAAACAATAGGCGCATTAGCTGTGCCGCTTGCGCTCCGCAAGTCAAAGCCTACGTAGGAGCCATCTGCTACAAAAACGGTATCACCTGCCATGACCTGATCTGCCGCGTGCTGCAAGGTCTCGAAGGCGTCGCCCAAGGAAAGCCCTGACTGGGCATTGTTTCCACTATTGGAGACGTAGTAGTTGGTGGCTAGGCTAAAAGGAATAGATAGGAAAAACCATCCGATGAAGGGAAGAAGCAAGGGGAGTTTCATGATTTTTTATTTCAATATTAAAATAGTGGTCGTTTTGCCTGTTACAGTGAGGGAATTTTGGAGCAAATGCGTTTTCCCCGTCACCACATCTTTTCCCTCTTTTTTGCCCATCAACATCTCCGAAAACCGCGCTAGCTTCAATTCCGTTTCCCCTTCATTTTTATTCAAAATCACCATTACCTTCTCCGACTCGTTATAGCGAAAATACACATAAACGCCGTTTTCGGGGATGAAATGCATCAATTTCCCTGTGTGAAATACGGTAGCCGTTTTGCGCCAGGAAAGGAGTTGTTGGATATAAGCTTTGGCCTTTTTTTGATCGGCTGTCAGCCCTTTTCCAGTGAAGGTATTCACGGCATCTCCCTCCCAGCCACCGGGGAAATCACTGCGGATGATGCCATCGTCCCGATGTGTGGGACTGCTCATCAGAACCTCCGTTCCATAATACACCTGCGGGATTCCCCGCATGGTCAGGACAAAGGCGACGCCCATTTTGAACAAATCCAGATCCTCTCCCACCTGCGCAAAAAAGCGCGGCATGTCGTGGTTGTCAGGAAAGGTCACGAGGTTCATGGGATCGGCATAAAGGAAGTCCTGAGCAATCATGTCATAGAGCTTGATCAAGCCTTTGTCCCAACTCTCTTCATCTGCCAACGCCTCTGCCATAGCCCGCTGCCCAGGAAAGTCCATCACAGACTTTAGCTCAGAAGTGTAGCCATTGGGGTTTATTTTCCCCTTTTGCCAATACGCCACAATCGCGGGATTTAGGGACCATTCCTCTCCTACAATAATCAGCGTAGGATATTCCTTCATCATCGCCGCTGCCCAGTCCGCCATAAAGTGCATATCTGGATAGGGGTAGGTATCCATGCGGATGCCCGATAGTTTCAAGTACTCCACCCACCAAATGCTATTTTGAATCAAGTAAGTCGCCAACAGCGGATTGCGCTGGTTGAGGTCAGGCATGGTAGGGACAAACCAGCCATCGGTGAAAGCCTTTTTGTCGGCTTGGGAGACATACGGGTCTTGGAGCGCCGTTTTGCGGTGATTGGTCTCGGTGTAATTCTCCCACTGATTGAGCCAGTCATCTGCTGGCAGGTCTTCCATCCACCAGTGGAAGGAACCACAATGATTCACGATCATGTCCATGATCAGTTTGAGGCCTTTGCTACGCGCCTCATCCGCCAAGGCGCGGTACTCCTCATTCGAGCCAAATCGAGGATCTACCCGATAAAAATCCGTCGTGGAATAGCCGTGATAGGAGTATTCGGCCATATCATTTTCCAACAGCGGATTGAGCCATATCGCAGTAAAACCCATTGACTGGATATAGTCGAGGCTTTGATGAATGCCAGCGATGTCTCCGCCGTGGCGCCCGCCCTTAAAGGCGCGGTTGGCAGGTTCCCGCATGCCCGCTACGTCATCATTTTGGGGATTGCCATTTACAAATCTGTCCGGGGTGATCAGGTAAATGGCGTCCGCTGCGGAGAAGCCATCAATAGGGATGGTCTCCCTCTCAAGCAACGGATACTGATGCGTAAGTACTTTTTCTTCTAGTTTGTACCAATCAATCTGCACCTCTCCTGCCTCGGCATCTTCTGCGATAGAAAGGGTCAAGAATTGGTAATTGGGATTTTCCGAAGAAGTGATTTGGGTTAATGTGACGCCCTGATAATTGACCTGGGGCCTCAATTCAGCTATTTTTTCCCCATGCACCATAACCTGCACTTCATTGTGGATCATGCCTGTCCACCAGTTGGGGGGTTCGATGTGTTGGATTTGGGATTGGGCGGAGAGAGGTTGAAGCGATAGTAAGAAGAGGAAAAACAGGGAAAAATATCTCATGTGATTGAGGGGGTTATATTTTCACAAATGGGTCAAATGAAAAGCAATCACAAATTATTGCTCGCGAAATCTCCTAAAAAAAGGGACTTTTCGCGAGCAATAAAAATGGGGCCGCCGTGAAATCGCACCCAAAAAGGAGGTTGGGCAAAAGTATTTTTTTGACAACTCACTAAATGTGA
The DNA here is from genome assembly GCA_030430575.1 of Bacteroidia bacterium. Taxonomy (GTDB): domain Bacteria; phylum Bacteroidota; class Bacteroidia; order J057; family J057; genus JAUIGE01. The sequence goes on from JAUIKF010000075.1 coordinate 4,909, forward strand.
TAATTTTTGATAGATTTAGCGAGCTATCGATAGAAAAGTCCCGCAACATAATTCTATCATCCTCTCCTTCTATCATTCTATCATTCTATCATTCTATCATTTTCTTCAATACTCCACCACAATCTTCCCAAAATGTGCCCCTGACGCCTGATAGCGAAACGCATCCGCCAACTCCTCCATCGCAAAACTGCGATCTATCACTGGCTTCAGGCCTACTCGATTGATAAACTCGACCATCTCCTCCTGCATCGCCCGACTGCCTACCGCAATACCCGTCATCCGGGCATGTTTGAAGAAAAACTTCGGGAAGGTGATTTCCCCCTTCCGCCCATCCCCCAAAATCCCGATAGAGACGATATGTCCATCCATGCCTACGGCTTCGATGGAGTTCTGCATGGTGGAACCACCGCCCACATCTAGGACATGGTCTACGCCCCCAGTCATCTTAAAGATGGTCCTGCCCCATCTTGCGTCCTCCTTATAATTGACAACCGCTTCGGCGCCCATCGCTTGTAAGCGTTCAGCTTTCGCAGCTGAGGAAGTCGTGGCGTACACCTGTGCCCCAGCAGCTTTGGCCAGCTGCAGGCCAAAGAGGGACATGCCACCCGTGCCTTCGATCAGCACCTTATGGCCCGCCTGAAGGCGGCCTTCCACCATCAACCCCCGCCAGGCGGTCACGGCTGCACAAGGCAGCGTAGCTGCCTCAGCGAAGCTATAGCCTTCGGGAATGGCCGTCACGGCAGATTCCTTCACACAGCTCTTCTCTGCAATATAACCATCCACTGTCTCGCCACTAATCGCCGAGGTCCTTTCCCGTGTCGGGCGACCATCGATCCAGTTAGGAAAAAAGAGCGACATGACTTTGTCGCCGACTTGCCAGTTCGTCACGCCCTCGCCGACGGCTTCTACGACGCCCGCGCCGTCAGACATGGGCACACGGCCCTCAGGGACGGGGATTCCGCCGACAGCCACGAGGTAGTCGTGGTAGTTGAGGGAAGTCGCGTGCCAGCGAACGAGGATCTCCCCCGCCGCAGGCGTAGGGTCGGGGGCCTCTATGAGGGCGAGGCGGTCGAGACCGCCGGGGGGGGAGAGGGTTATTTTTTTCATAAATGTTGAATGATTCGATTGTCTAAAAGTTAATAATTGTGCGGCTGGGATGAAACGGGCGCGCGCGGACGGATAGAAGGGTAGGCCTTGGTTGGCCCGTTTCGATTTTTTGGTTACTTTTTTCTAAAAAAAGTAACAACACAACGGGTAAAAATAATCTTATACAAGGTGATGCTCCTTGAAAAGGAAGGGAATGGAAATCTTTGTTTCTCGGAAATCATTATGGTAAATAACCTACCCCTCATAAACCGCTGCCCGCTTCTCCATCGTCGCCCGAAAAGCCTCCAGCAAGTCATTCGATAGGAGCATCGACGCGTTCCACGCGACCATATAGTTGAGGGAATCTGAAGTGCTGTGGTCGCGCTTATAGAGCAGCATTTCCTTGGTGCCTCGAATACAAAGGGGCGACTTAGAAGCGATCATCGCCGCCAATTTCATGACCGCATCCATCATGTCTTCACGGGTGTTGTAGAAATGATTTACCAGGCCGATCTTCTCTGCTTCTTCGCCAAATACCTTTCGGCCGGTATAGGCCATTTCCGCCACCATGCCGGGCTGGAGGATGTTGGGCAGGCGCTGGAGCGAGCCGATGTCGGCGACGAGGCCCAAGTCGATTTCTTTGATGGAGAAATAAGCGTCTGCCGTACAATAGCGCATATCACAGGCCGAGACGATGTCTAGTCCACCACCGATACAAGTTTTGTGAATGGCCGCGAGGACAGGTTTGCGGCAGCGCTCGATGGAGGTGATGGTGTCCTGTAGGTTAAAGATAAATTTTCGTAAGGCTTCCCGTTTTCGCCCTTCACAATCGATCGTACCAAAGCGTTGTAGGTCCATCAAGGTGGCGAGGTCTATGCCTGCGCAAAAATGATCCCCTTCGCCTGAAAGGACGATCACGCGCACGCCCACATTCTCATGCAAGGCGTCAAATATATCACGCATCTCTTCCCAGGCGGGCATATGAAGGGAATTCGCCTTCTCGGGGCGGTTAAATGCCACTTGGGCGATGTGGTTTTCTATGGTAACTTTGAAGAATTGGTAACTCATGATTTTTTATCCTTGAAAATTCACCCCAGATTACACAGATTCACGCAGATAAAAAAGATACATGCAAACATTACAACTTGAACATAAAGAAGGGTACGTTATCGTCCAGATGAACCATGGGAAAGTGAACGCCATTGATCCCTTATTAGCGAAGGAATTAGGAGAGGTATTTCGGGCAATGGAAGCAGATGAGCAAATAAAAGGACTGGTCCTTACAGGCCGTCCTCATTGCTTCAGCGCGGGACTAGACATTGTGACCTTGTCACAAGGGGGCAAAGAAGGCGTCAAAGAATTTTGGCGACACTATCTGGCCACACTTCAAGCCATGGTGCGCTTTTCCAAGCCTTTTGTCTGCGCCATCACTGGGTACGCTCCTGCAGGCGCAACCATCCTCGCCCTATGCGCAGACTACCGCGTCATGGGCCAAGGCCCCAAGCATGTCATCGGCATGCACGAGTTCAAGATGGCCATGCAGATTCCTGAATTGCTGTGTGACATCTACGCCTATCACCTTGGCGAAAGGCTTGCCTGGCAAGCCGTGCAAAATGCCCAGCTATTCAATAGCGACGAGGCCAAGGCCATCGGCCTCGTAGACGAGTCCCTAGCCGTCGAAGAGGTGTTACCACACGCAGAACAGCAGCTACAACGCCTGATGAAAGTTCATTTACCTGTTTACCAAAAATCTAAAACCTATCTCCGAAAAGACCTCCTTCGCCGCGTCGATCGAGACATCGAGGAGATGGTTGACGTCATCGCCCAGGAGTGGGATGACCCTTTTGTTCAAGCAACTGTTAAGGCCTTTTTGGCCAGTTTGAAGAGAGACCGCTCGGCCTAACATGAGACCGCTCGCCCTGCGGGATCGCTGCGAGAACCGAGACCGTTCAGGGCTGAAGCCCTTCACTGCGAGACCGCTCGGCTCGAAGACTCGCCTCGCTTCGAGACAAGAATAGTGCCTTTAGTCTCGCAGCGAGCCTGAAAAGGCGAGCGGTCTCGCAGTGAGTGCCGCAGGCGCGAACGGTCTCGCCTCTCGTAGCGAGGGCTGAGTCTTCGAAGCCCAAGCGGTCTCAAGAAGCGGTCTCAAAACACGAAACCTATGGAAGCATACATCTACGACGCCATTCGAACCGTCAGGGGGAAGGGCAACAAAAAAGGCGCCCTCATGGGCATTACGCCGACCGAATTGGCAGCACAAGTGCTGGTCGCCTTGAAAGACAAGCACGACTTGGACACTACCTTGGTTGAGGACGTCATCCTTGGCTGTGTAGGCCAAGTGATGGACCAAGGCGCCAATATCGCCAAGACGGCAGCCCAACATTCGGGCTATGGCGACCACCTCTGTGGCGTGAGCCTCAACCGCTTTTGCGGATCGGGCCTGGAATCCGTGAATCAAGCTGCAGCTTATGTCAAATCTGGCTTTCGCCAGTTGATCGTGGCGGGAGGCGTGGAGAGCATGTCTCGCGTGAAGATGGGCGCTGACGGGGGCGGCATGTTCATGGACCCTGCCGTGGCTATTCCCGGCAATATCGTGCCACAGGGCATCTCAGCGGACTTGATCGCCACCAAGTACGGCTACTCCCGCGAGGCGGTGGACGCTTTTGCCTATGAATCACAAATGCGCGCTTCTCAGGCGGAGGCCGCAGGCAAATTTGCATCAAGAATTGCTGTCAAAGACATCAATGGAATCGATGTCTTAACCACAGACGAAAACATTCGTCCCAGCACCACCGCAGCGGGCTTAAGTACTTTGAAGCCTTCTTTTGCGATGATGGGCGAAATGGCGGGGTTTGATGCGGTGGCAATTGATAAATACCCTGAGGTCGAGGCCATCGACCACGTCCACCATGCGGGCAACTCCTCCGCCATCGTAGATGGGGCGGCGATTGCCTTGATCGGCAATCAGGAAATTGGGGAGGCCTTGGGCCTCAAACCTCGCTTCAAAGTCCGCGCTGCCGCCATCCACGGCACTGATCCTACGATCATGCTGGTAGGACCAGCCCCTGCCTCGCGCAAAGCGCTCAAACAGGCAGGCATGGAGAAAACCGACATCGACCTTTACGAAGTGAATGAAGCCTTCGCGGCTGTCGCCATGCGCTTCATGGACGACTTGGGCGTAGCCCATGACAAAATCAATGTCAATGGCGGAGCCATTGCGATGGGGCATCCGCTGGGTGCTACAGGCTGTATGCTCACAGGGACACTCATGGATGAGCTTGAGCTGCGAGACCTCAATACGGGCTTGGTGACGCTTTGTATTGGTGGAGGAATGGGGATTGCGACGATTATAGAAAGAGTATGAGAAGTAAAAATAAAAAACAAGGAATAAGAAAGTACAAAGGGAAGAAAATGCTTCACAAAAGACTATCGAACCCATTTTCTCATTTTATCATGTAATCATCTACTCATTCTCTCCCCATTCTATCATTCACTCATCCCATCATTCTATCATTTCCCCTTCTCATGCTTCAAAACGAATATCTCTCCTATACAGTCGACCGCGGCGGCATCGCCACCATCACCATCAACCAGGTCAATGAGCCTGCAAATCTTTTTAGCCTAGAATTTTTCAAGCCTTATCTGGAAGCAGCCCAGCAAGCCATTCATGACGACTCCGTCAAAGGCGTCATCGTGACCTCGGGCCGCAGCATGTTCATGGCGGGAGGGGATTTGCGATTTCTCGCTCAACCAGTAGAAGACCCCAAACTGTTTTTCGATACAGTCATGGAAATCCACACAGGATTCCGAGCGGTGGAAACAAGCGGCAAACCCTTCGTGGCTGCCATCAACGGCACCGCCTTGGGCGGGGGGATGGAGCTGTGCCTCACTTGTCATCATCGCATCGCGATCAATCATCCCAAAATCAAACTCGGCTTCCCTGAGTCCAAAGTTGGACTGCTTCCAGGCGGTGGCGGAACGGCTAAAGCGCCTTATCTTTTAGGCATTCAAAATGGCCTTATGTATCTGCTTCAAGGCACGGAAGCTCGCCCAGAGAAAGCCCTCAAAGATGGGCTCATCGATGCCTTGGCGGACTCGCCTGAAGACCTGCTGGCGCAAGCCAGGCAGTGGATTCTCGACAACCCCCAGCCTATTCAGCCCTGGGACAATAAACGACACCGCATTCCAGGCGGTGCGATCTGGACGCCCAATGGCATGCAGACCCTCATGGGAGCTGTGGGCAACATTACCAAAATGACGCATGGGAACTATCCTGCCCAGAAATACATCCTCAGCGTGGTCCACGACGGCCTGCAAGTGCCGATAGATCGCGCACTGGAAATCGAAGCCCGCTATTTCACCAAAGTCTGCCAGTCCAAGGAAGCCAAGAACATGATCCGAACGGGCTTCATGGGCATGCAGGCGGCTAAGAAAGGCAAGGCGAGGCCGAAGGGCGAACCGAAGTATGAGGTAAAAAAATTGGGGATTCTAGGCGCAGGCATGATGGGGGCAGGCATCGCCTATGTGTCTGCCAAAGCAGGAATGGACGTGGTGCTAAAGGATGTTTCAGTGGAAAATGCAGAGAAAGGCAAAGCCTATTCGCAGAAATTGATGGAGAAGGCCATTTCGAAAAATCGCTCTACCCCATCAACCGCGCAAGCCCTTTTGGCACGTATCCACCCAACAGACGACCCAAAGACCATGGAAGGCTGTGACCTTGTGATCGAGGCTGTATTTGAAAATCCGACGTTGAAAGCGACAGTGACCCAGGAGACGGAAGCCGTACTGAGTCCTGACAAGGTATTTGGTTCCAATACTTCCACCATTCCCATTACCCAACTTGCCCAAGCTTCCGAACGGCCTGAAAATTTTATCGGAATACACTTCTTCTCACCTGTTGACAAAATGCCGTTGGTGGAGATTATTGTAGGCGAAAAAACGTCTCCCAAGGCCATCGCCGCTGCAGTGGATTACACAGTGGCAATCCGCAAGGTGCCCATCGTCGTCAATGACAGTCGGGGCTTCTTCACCTCTAGGTGCTTTGGCACCTTTGTGAGTGAGGGCATGTTTCTCCTCGAAGAGGGCGTGCCTGCTGCAATGATCGAAAATATCGCCAGACAGAAAGGCATGCCTGTTGGGCCGTTGGCCGTGCACGACGAGGTAACATTAACCCTGAGTCTGCACGTCTTTGAAAGCAATCCCGGAGAAAAGAAGCCCCACGAAATGCGAGCATATAACCTCGTCAAAGACCTCGTCGAGAACCATCAACGCACCAGCAAGAAAGACGGCGCGGGATTCTATGACTATCCTGTTGGTGAAAAAAAACGCCTCTGGAAGGGCCTGGCCGATCTGTATAATCCGCGTGTGGATGCTCTGGACAAAGAAACCATCGCCCAGCGCCTCATGCATCGCCAAGCCTTGGAAAGCTATCGCTGTCTCGACGAAGGCGTGTTGAACGCCTCTATGGATGGAGATATTGGCTCTGTCCTTGGATGGGGATTCCCGATCTATACGGGGGGCGCGATTTCTTATATCGACTATGTGGGTATTGAGCAATTTGTGGCGGATTGTGATGCGTATATGGGAAAATATGGCCCGCGCTGGGAAGTGCCTGCCAGTCTTCGGCAGTTGGCGGGAGCAGGAAAATCAGTTCATGATTTCGGGCTATAGGAAGCAACTTAAATTCATTTTGATTTCACCACAGATTACTCGGATTTGCACAGATTAAAGAAATAAAATCCGTGAGAATCTGTGTAATCCGTGGTTTTTTTCTTCCTTCACGAACACAAAACATTCCCCATGCCAAAATCTCCTTTTTTCACCGAAGAACACACCCTCTTCAGGACTTCAATCAGAGAATTCCTTCATAAAGAAATGACTCCTCATTTTGGGGAATGGGAAGCCAATGAGCAGATTCCGCGTTGGGCGTGGGAGAAGATGGGCGAAATGGGGTACCTCGCCCTGGGCCACCCAGAAGCTTATGGTGGCATGCCTGTCGACTGGTTTACCCATGTCGTCTATTGCGAAGAGCTGAGCCGCGCGCTCAACGCAGGCTTCGCCGCGGCCATGACCGTCCATCAATACATGGCTACCAATCACCTCTCACGAGCAGGAAGTGATTTACTCAGACAAAAATACCTTGCCCCAGCCATCCAAGGCAAAAAGATCGCCTGCCTGGGCATGAGTGAACCGCATGTCGGTTCCAATGTGCAAGGGCTCAAAACCTTCGCCCAGGACATGGGCGACCATTACCTCGTCACAGGCTCCAAAATCTTCATCACCAATGGTTACTATGCCGACTTCATGACCCTTTGCTGCAATACCGACCAGGGGATTTCGCTGATAGTCGTTGATTTGGATGCCGATGGGGTAAGTAGAAATAAATTGAAAAAGATAGGCTGGCATAGTTCTGATACCGCAGAGGTATTTTTTGATCAAGTAAAGGTTCCCAAAGAAAACCTGATTGGCGAAGCAGGAAAAGGATTTTACCTGATTTCGGATAGCCTCCAGACAGAACGCCTGATCGCCTCGATTTCATCTCTTGGGACCCTAGACGGCGTTATGGCCATGACCCAGCAATACATGCGCGAACGTGAAGCGTTTGGACGACCTATCGCCAAGTTCCAGGCGTTGCGCCACCGCATGGCGGACCTCGCCACCGAAATAGAAGCTTGCCGCCAACTCATCTACAGTACAGTCTGGAAGGTGGAGAATGGCGTATTTGCGGTGAAAGAATGCTCCATGTGTAAACTCTATTCCGCCGAATTGACCATAAAAGTGGTAAATGAATGCTTACAAATGTATGGCGGCTATGGCTATATGGAAGACTTCCCAATTGCGCAAGTCTATCGAGACTGCCGGGCGGGTTCCATCGCTGGAGGCACATCGGAGATCATGCGGGAGATCATCGCCAAGATGACGCTGGATGGGGTGGAATATAAACAAGCTTACTGAGACCGTTCGTCGCGTTCGACTGAGCTCACGCCGAAGTCTAACGCTCCTCACTGTCAGATCGTTCGCTTCCGCTCACTGTCAGACAAGAGACTCTGTATCATGCCTTTGTCTGACAGCGAGTCTTCGAGCGGTCTCGTAGTGAAGGCTGTCTTCAGCCTGAACGGTCTGACAGTGAGGGCAAAGGCCGAACGATCTGACAGCGAGGGCTGAGTCTTCGAAGCCCGAGCGGTCTAAATTCTTATTCTTATGCTCAAAATCATCGATTTCACCCGTCTCCTGCCAGGGCCCCTGGCGACTCACCTGCTCGCCCAAATGGGCGCAGAAGTCATCAAGATCGAAAGCCCCAAGCGCATGGACTATGTGCGTAAGAATGGGCCACAGGTGGACGGGACCAGCGTCTTATTCCACCAACTGAACCACAAGAAACAGCTCAAGACGGTGGACTACAATACCCCCGAAGGCAAGGCCGAAGTGATCGAGCTGATCAAAGACGCGGACGCCCTGATCGAGCAGTTTCGTCCAGGGGCTATGGAATCGTGGGGCTTGGGCTATGAGGAGATCAAGAAAATCAATTCGCAGATGGTCTATGTTTCCCTGACGGGATATGGGCAGGAGGGCGCATTCGCTGATGAGGCAGGCCATGACCTCAACTATCTCGCCCATACAGGCATCTTGAGCCTGTTAGTTGACGAAAGCGGTAAGCCCGTGGTGCCGGGGTTTCAGTTGGCAGATATTGGCGGTGCCTATATGGCCGTCATGGCCTTACAAAACGCTTTGATCCAAAAGCTTATGACAAAGAAAGGGGCCTATGTGGATGTTGCCCTCAGTGATGCGGTGATGCCCTTTTTGACCGTACCCTTTTCCCTACATTCCAGCGGATTGGACCACAACGCCTTTAACCCCATCAATGGCAAGACCATGGTCAATTATGCCGTCTATGAATGTGCTGATGGAAAATGGCTCTCCGTAGGTGCCTTGGAAGTAAAATTTTGGAACAACCTATGTGATGTCGTCAATAAGCCCGAATGGAAGCGGGACAATCAAATCGCCTTGATGAATCAGGTCTTTCCCAAGGACGAAGTCGAAGCACTTTTTCGTACCAAAAGCAGAGACGAGTGGATGGAGATATTTCAGGGAAAAGATGTGTGTGTCGCGCCTGTGCTTGAGGTGGCTGAGTTGGAAGGTCGTAGAGACGCGATGAATCGTGTCTCTTTTGAGGCGTTTGAGACGCCTGGGGGGACGGTATTGAAGGCGATTGCCTTGCCTTTTCAGATGAAGAGATAAGGGTTTATTTTGTCAATTTAATATCCCTTTGAATTGAAGAGAAATAGTGCATTTCTCCGTATTTCCAGGGGGTTATTTGCTTTGGGTATATTCCTTTAAAATGAGCATCCAGGACCGTTTCTATTGCCTGATTGACAGCATGATGCGCGATGATTTCTTTGCTAGGGGATTCTAAAAATGTGTAACCATATTTATCCCATTTTTCGAATCCATCATACGATTCATTTTTCAAAACAAAATTCAAACTATAATTCCCCATTCCTTTGACACCTACGCCAACTGAAAGAACCAACTCCCTTTCAGAAGCTGATATCTTGGGGTTAAATCTGTATTCAAAATGAGGTTTGAGCCTGCAATAGCCCTGTGCATGCTTCTCCCCATTTTCATACACATCAAAACTGAAGAAGAAGGGTTCATTCATTGCGATTGAGCTATCTACCAAGTGGGTAACAGGCGAGAAGGTATAGGTATGATTCCGAGGATTAGGATAATCCAGGGCAAAGTGGGTATGTGGTATCCCAGTATCTGTTGCCTCACCATTAAGGTAAGCTTTAAGACTTATTTCTGCCGCTTCTTCAAAATTAGTGACATTTCCATAACAGGGTCCTCCATTGTAAGTCTTCAACAGGTCCACTTCTCCATAGTAATGGAATTTTTGCATCCCCACATAAAAATAGTATTGATTATTCCTTGAATTGGCATTTGCCTGATACACATGAACAGTCCGCAAAAAATCATCACCTGAGTAGAGATGAAAGGGATAAATATATTGGGAGTATTTGAATAGGCGGTCATCTATTGTTCCCAATTTGATCTGTAAGTTTTCCTTATGATTGATTTCAGGGGGGCCTGATATTTTGCCTGTACTATCTAGCAGGAGGGTATGAGAAAGAGATAAGTCCCAATAACTTTTATCCACCTTTTCCCCTAAACCTGGACGATCTTTGATACTGAATTGCATCAATTTTCCTAAAAGGAGATGTCGATTATCTTTAAGCGGAATGATGTTATAAGGTTCAAAAAAATAAGTCAGGGAGACCATCCTGAAATGGGTATAATCGAACGTATTATTTTTAAGCTTCTTATGATAAATCACCTTCCCCTCAGCACTTACCCTCAAAATCCACATATCTGGAATATCATATTTTATTGGCTTCTTGCCATTGATATATCTCTCATACAAGATGGCATAAGACTGGTCATGAGGTTCATAGACTATTTTTCGATACTCAATGCGAACATCCTCCCCTCCTTTGGGCAAATAATCATCTAGTGCGATATCCCAGCGTACATTTCCCATCGGGTCTAGCATTTCGACATTGGTTCTAACATCGAGAATCGTATCTCCCTTTTTCGTATAATTTGTATAATAAAGGCACGTAAATGAGCCATCTACATTTCTTGCCATACGCCATCTTATATCACCATAATCTCCATGTGTTTTTCTCTGGTCCATTGCTAGAACTTTTGCATCAAGAATTTTACCCTCAGGGGAGAGTTTTCGAAAAGTAGATACAACACGCGGACGAGAGCGAATCAAGTAGGAGCCATTATCTTCGGTTACATCAGGATCAAAAGGGCTTATTTCCTTAAACAGCTTTTGAGATTTCTTGTTTCCGCTATCTTCAAAGGCATTAAATAGAAATATTTCTCCTTTATCAGATATATTGATTCTTGCAGCAAAAGTAATCTCTTCATACCATTCCTTTTCTCCATCTTTAGTCAGTTTGATAATACCTTCTTCGTTTTTAGACGGGATACGCTCTTTAGTAAAATAGTCTATTTCATACCATTGAGATAGGATAAATCCCCCTTCTCTCGTTTCCTGAATATCGAGTAATCTATGGTTGACAAATACTTTTGACCACTGTTTTTGAAATTTATGATCGAGTTTACAGAGCCGGGTAGCAGAGATAAAGCGCTTTATATAATCCCTATCATATTCCCAAAGAAGATACCCTCCGTCTTTACACACAAAAAAGTGCATATACCTTTCCGTTAGGTTGAGGTCTTGACGCCTCAATACCCCCATGCTATCCATGATGATAAAATGATCTCGATACAGATAGACTATTTCCCCTTTAGTATTGACAGCAAAGGAATAGGCTGTTTTTTCAGCCTTCCCACCACGGAAACTCAATTGAAATCCCTTAGTGGGATATTTAGGGATTTTGGCATGGTACAAGGCAGCTTGAAGTGCTTGCTGAGGTTTCGGATTGCAACTGATGAATCCCATCACACACATAATGACGCCAAAGGAAAGGGCAGTTGCGTGGGGGAGGTATTTTTTTTTCTTCATGGGGTAGGGCTGGAAGTTAATGAATGATTGGCCTGTTCTACGGAAGATGGATTGCTTCTGTTTGTTGCGTATTGACATCCCCGTCTGGGAGATAGTGTGAGATTGAGTGTGAGGCATTACAGGTCTCGCAGCGAAGAGACATCCCCCATCTCACGAGCCGCCCTCCTTCGGCATGCTCAGGACATGCCTTCTCCCGCCACACAAGATTCCAGCACACTAAGGGGGATTGCCCGCAAGGCCTGGGAAGAAGAGTGAGGTTGAGTGTGAGAGTGAAAAAAGCCTCTTGTCTCGCAGCGAGGGCGAATCTTCGAGCCCGAGCGATCTCACAGTGAGGGCCGTCTTCGGCCCGAACGGTCTCGCAGCGAGCCTGAAAGGCGAGCGATCTCGCAGTGAGGAGCGATAGCGACGAACGGTCTCCTAGTGCGCCTCCAGCCAATTCTCCCCTATGCCCATATCCACCACCAGTGGCACCTCCAGCTTCACAGCATTCTCCATCTGCGTTTTGACCAGCTTTTTCATCAACTCGATTTCATCACGCGGCACGTCAAATACCAATTCATCATGCACCTGCAAGAGCATGCGGGAACGCACATTCTGTGCTTTCATCTCGCGGTAGACCGCGATCATGGCGAGTTTGATGATGTCGGCGGCGGAGCCTTGGATGGGTGAGTTGATGGCGTTGCGCTCGGCGAAGCCGCGCACGGTGTTGTTGCCAGAGTTGACATCTGGCAGGTGGCGGCGACGCCCAAAGAGCGTCTCCACATAGCCGTGCTCCTTGGCAAAAGCGATGCTACTGTCCATCTGCTCCTTGACCTTGGGATATTGGGAGAAATAGGTCTCGATGATCTCTTTGGCGTCGCCACGGCTGATGCCCATGCGCTGGCTCAGGCCAAAAGTCGTGATGCCATAGATGATGCCAAAGTTGACGGTCTTGGCGCGGGAGCGCTGGTCCGACGTGACCTCTTCAGGCGTCACACCAAAGACTTTGGCGGCGGTGGCGCGGTGGATGTCCTGGCCTTCGCGGAAGGCTTCGATCATCGCGGGGTCGCCACTCATGGCGGCCATGATGCGCAGTTCCACTTGCGAATAGTCAGCAGAGAGGAGGACGTGATTTTCATCTCTTGGGACAAAGCCTTTGCGCACTTCCCGTCCGTCATGGGTGCGGATAGGGATGTTTTGCAAATTGGGATTGACGGAGGCAAGGCGGCCTGTGACGGCGACAGACTGACTGAAGGTGGTGTGGACACGGCCTGTCTTGGGGTTGATGAGTTTGGGCAATGCGTCGACGTAGGTAGACTTCAGTTTTTTGAGGCCACGGAAGGCCAGAATTTGGGCGGGCAGTTCGTGATGGACCGCAAGGTCCGTGAGGATTTGCTCATTGGTGGCGTATTGGCCGGTCTTGGTCTTTTTCGCCTTTAATCCTTTGCCCAATTCCAATTTCTCAAATAAAATCACGCCCAATTGCCGAGGCGAATTGATGTTAAATTCTTCGCCAGCCAGCTTATAGATTTCCTCCTCTAACGTGACAAGTCGTTTGCCCAAATCCTCCGAATAGTCATTGAGCGCTTTTTCATCTACCTTAATTCCTTCAAACTCCAAATCCGCCAAAATAGGCATCACAGGCATTTCTATCGTTTCGAACACCTTATTTCCCTTGACATCTGGTGCCAATTTTTCATAGAGTTGTAGGGTAATATCGGCGTCTTCTGCGGCATATTCGGTGACTTTCTCCAACTCCACCTCCCGCATGCTGAGCTGGTTTTTCCCTTTTTTCCCAATCAAAGTCTCAATAGAAATCGGCTCGTAATTGAGCATCTCCTTCGCCATGGCATCCATGCCATGTTTACTCTCTGGCGTGAGGACATAATGCGCCAGCATGGTGTCAAAGAAAGGCGCTTTGATCTCCAATCCATAATTGCGCAACATCAGCATATCATATTTCAGGTTCTGGCCGATCTTGACCAGCTTCTCATCCTGCCACAAAGCGTCAAATTCAGCCAAAAGGCTTATACAGCCTTCTCTATCCTCGGGAAAGTTGACGTAATACGCTTCGCCTGTTTTACAACTGAGGGCAAGCCCTACCAGTTCTGCCATCATGGGATCGAGGCCCGTCGTCTCCGTATCGAAGCAAAACAGCCCTGCTGCTTGTGCCTTTTTCACAAATCCTGCACGCTTCTCAGGCGTGTCCAGCAGTTCATAGGTATGCTCCTCCGTTTCAGCCGTGTTCACGGAAGGCGGTGGTGGGATGTAGATATCCGCCGCAGATTCGACGCCTGTCGCCGCCGTGCTAAACAAGCTTGTCTGCCCCGTCTGGACAGGGTTCAATTTAGAAGCGAGGATGCGCTGGGTCGTCGTTCGCAGTTCCAATTCAGCGGAGAGCTTCATCAGCTCTTCGAGGTTGGCGTGGCCGATCTTGAGGGAGTCATAAGACCATTCGAAGGGCACTTCACAATGGATGGTCGCCAGTTCTTTGGACATAAGCCCCTGCTCCCCAAATTCTTTGATTTTGCTCTGCCAGCCTTTCCGCTTGATGTTATCGGCATTGGCGATGATTTCCTCTACCGTCCCAAATTCTTTAATGAGCGTCACGGCAGACTTGGGCCCTATGCCTGGCACACCAGGGATATTGTCGGCAGCGTCACCTTGCAGCCCTAGCAGATCGACGATCTTCTCAGGAGGCAAATCAAATTTTTCCAATACTTCCGCAGGTCCCAACACATCATAGCCGCCGCCTCTGTACTGCGGTTTGTACATAAAGACATTCTCCTTGACCAGCTGCGCATAGTCCTTGTCGGGGGTCACCATATAGACCTCATACTTCTCGGGGTCAGCCTGTACGCTGATCGTGCCGATGATGTCATCAGCCTCATAGCCTTCCAGGGACAGGATAGGGATATCGAGTACTTCAAGCAGGCGATGGGCATAAGGGATCATGGCCCGCAAGTCTTCGGGCATCTCTTCTCGATGCCCCTTATAGGTTTCAAATTGCTCGTGGCGAAAGGTCGGCCCTGAGGTATCAAAGGCGACGCCGAGGTGGGAGGGGTCCTCTTTTCCGAGGATCTCAAGCAGGGTATTGGCGAAGCCAAATACCGCTGAGGTGTTCATTCCCTGAGAAGTGACGCGGGGATTTTTGATAAAGGCAAAATGTGCGCGGTAGAGAAGGGCAAAAGCGTCGAGGAGAAAGATTCTATGTTTTGACATTGCAACGTTTTAGTGGATATTTAGCCCAAGTTAGGGGAAAATAAAAACGAAAACAAAGCTTTTTTATCCCTCCACCAGGAACTCCTTTTGTTCCACGACCATCGGCACTGTATTGTCAGCTGGGGACTTGCGGGGATCTATGTGATACCCATAGACTTCAAAGGATGAGAGATGATCCATGAGGTCTTTGTAGTATACATGGACTGAGGCGTCTGCATGAAAAGTCATTTCATGAAAGATTTGAACTTTTTTCTCCGTCTCTAAACTTTTCACATACTCAAACATGGTGTCCTTGTTCCCCAAATCCCCCGAATACACTTTCACATCAGTTTCATCTTCAAAACTATAGCCAAAAGAGACCATTCCTTTTACATGCTGATCTTTGGTATCTATCGCGGATACGCCTGCGACCTCTGAGAGGGGGACAAACTCTACAAACTCGTCGGGCCTTGGCAAGGAAAAAGACAGGTAGGCGCGGATACGGTCGCGGAGGGAGCGGCCATTGATGGTATCCGGGTAGAGGATACGGGCTTTTTGTGAGGGACTTCGTTTGTGCTTATGATGTAAAATCGTCGTTGAGAGGCTTCCCACATGATCATCGTGCATATGCGTGATCAAGATATAGTCGATCTGATCTGCCAACTCCAAACGCCTCAAGCGAGCGTACACGCTATTGCCACAATCCAGCAAAATATGAAGGCCATTTAGCGTTATCCAGGCTGAAGAATTGCCGTATTCATAGTCAAAAGCACCTCCTGTTCCTATAAATTTGAGGTCCATGCGAGAAAGTTAGAGATAAGCACCGCAAAAGGCAAATATCGGAGGGGGTTTAGGGTTTAGGGTTTAGGGTTTAGGGTTTAGGGTTTAGGGTTTAGGGTTTAGGGTTTAGGGTTTAGGGTTTAGGGTTTAGGGTTTAGGGTTTAGGGTTTAGGGTTGTTTATGAAAAAATGAGTTTTTTGTCCTTTTACCCCAGGCTTCACAGAAAATAGGCCACCCCCTAAGGGATCTCCGTCATTGGCACCAGTAGTGATATAGAGGGTATCCAGGTTTTTCCCCCCAAATGTACAGGAAGTAGTGTGTTGCGTAGGAACCGTAATTTCTTCCAATTTCTGCCCTGTTTTTGAATCAAAACACACGACTTTTCCTCCTCTAAAAAATGCCACCCAGAGGTTGTCATTTTCATCGATACACATGCCATCTGGAAATTCCTCTTCAAATACCAAAAAGTCCTGCTGGTGATGAATATCTCCTGTCTCCAGGTCATAGTCAAAAGACATAATCTTGAATTGGCGGGTATCGATGTAAAAAAGCTTGTCTGCGTTTTGGTTCCATGCGAGGCCGTTGGACACGCGAATGTCCGAAAGCATTTTGGTGACCGTCAAATCAGGCCCCAGCCGATACAGTCCCCCAACGGGGTGTCTGGGCGATTCTTTGCGCATCGTCCCTGCCCACAAGCGGCCAGCAGGATCACATTTCCCATCGTTGAACCGAGTCTCTGGCAAATGGCTTTCAGGATCGCTTATTAGTTGCAAATGGGTCGTTTCAGGGTCAAAAAAGGCAAATCCATGCTCCATGGCTAAGATCAGCCCGCCCTGCTCACAGGGGATGGCTGCGCCTACCATTTGACCTATGAAGCGAGTCTGGTTATCATCCGACTGAGGATCATAACAATGCAAGAGACCATTGGGAATATCTACCCACCAAAGCTTTTGAAGTCGATGATCCCAGACAGGGCCTTCGCCCAGAAGGGTATCAGGAAGATGGAAGGCAAGTTGTGCGGTTAATGCCATATAAGGAATTGTTAATTATTGTCAACCTATTACTGACCAGAACAAACCCTGAACCTAGAACCCTGAACTTAGAACATCCTTATATCGGATTTACGCCCATATAAGCAATGCCCGTCAGGCGATGCATATCATAGTCAAATGTCGCCAGATCATTTTGATTAAAATAGCCGATATCGGCATGGCCGCAAGCGCGGGCGATCACCTTGATGAGTTGATTGCTGGCATCAAAGAAATTGTGAAGCTGCTTGGCAGACTGCTGGATCATGAGGCGAGCGCGCAGGTTCTCTTTCTGGGTGGCGATGCCTACCGGGCAGTTGTTGGTGTGGCAAGCACGCATGCCCAGGCAGCCGATGGCCTGCAAGGCAGAGTTGGAGACGGCAATGGCGTCGGCGCCCATAGCGAGGGCCTTGGCGAAGTCAGAAGGCACACGCAGACCGCCAGTAGCGACCAAGGTGATCCCTTCGGCGCCTCGCTTGTCGAGGTGCTTGCGCGCCCGCGCAATGGCAGGGATCGTAGGCACACCAATGTGATTGCGGAGGATAATGGGCGCTGCGCCCGTTCCGCCACCACGTCCATCCAGGATGATATAATCCACCCCAGCTTCTAGCGCAAAGTCGATGTCGTCTTCGATATGATTGGCAGAGAGTTTAAATCCAATTGGAATACCTCCCGTTTCCTTCCTGACCCGATCCCCAAAATCCCGAAAGTCTTTGGCGGTCCGCATATCGGTGAAGGTGGCTGGGCTGATGGCCGCCTTTCCTTCTGGCAAGCCTCGTACTTCAGCGATTTCCCCAACCACCTTATAGCCTGGCAAGTGACCGCCAGTACCTGTCTTGGCGCCTTGGCCGCCTTTGAAGTGGAAGGCTTGGACCTTCTGAAGCTTGTCCCAGCTAAATCCAAATTTGCCGGAGGCCAATTCGTAGAAGTAACGCGAGTTATTCGCCTGTTCATCGGGGAGCATGCCCCCTTCCCCAGAACAGATGCCTGTTCCAGCCATCTCTGCGCCTTTGGCAAGGGCGATTTTCGATTCGCGTGAAAGCGAGCCATAAGACATGTCGGAGACAAATATCGGAATGTCCAATTCTAACGGACGGGCGGCATTGGGTCCGATGACCACTTTGGTGGCGACAGGGTCCTCGTCGAGCAGGGGCTTGCGCGCTACCTGAGCCGGCAAAAACTGGATGTGGTCCCAGCGTGGCAAGGTGTTCCGATCTACGCCCATGGCGGTAGTCGCTCCGTGATGACCATATTCTGTCAGCCCTTTTTGTGCCAAATGCTTGATATAGTTCGTGTAAGGCTCTGTCGCTTCTGGGTGGGTATCTGCATATTCGCCCAAATATTCATCTTCCTTAAAAGGCGAAGGGATGACATGCTCCTCGAAGTGTGCGACATCTGCCTCGTCTATGTAAACCCCGCCTTCGTGCAAAGCCGCTTTGAATTTATGCAACCGCTCGGAAGGTTCGTATTCACTCACTCCTGAATCCCATCGGTAATCCCAATTGTGTAAGCCACAAATCAGGTTTTTGCCCTGAATATGTCCATCCGAGAGCAAAGCGCCACGGTGAAGGCACCGCCCATAAAGGACAGAAACATCCTCCCCCATTCGCATCACCACAAGGTCTGTATTCAGCACTTTGGCGTGAGTAGGCGTGCTTTCAGGGATATCCGCAATAGTGGCAATTTGTATCGGTTTTTTTAAGGAGTCGAAATTTTTGTAATAGTCCATATTCAGTATTTAGTGATGAAGCGATAAAGGTTGAGGAAAAATTGACAGCAGAATGACGTCATGCTTACAGTTTCAAGTTACCTTTTTTTCCATTTTGGCCACGCACCCCTCAAAATTTTCCCCGAAACTTATTCTCCTTTGGCGATTATTAATTGAATGATTGATAGATTATTGATTATTTACCATGAACAAATCAGTCAATTATCTATTAATTTCTAATTCTTCCTTAGGTATGGGCAAAAGACTATTTCAATTGTTAGTGGGAAAAGAGTGGGAGGCAGAGAAACGTACTGCGCCACGTTTTCGGCAGGAGCTGGAAATAGCCGTCATGGTACTGATCGTCTTTAACGTGATTGTGGTCATCATTGAATCCTACAAAGACCTGAAGGCGGAATACCATGGACAATTAGCCCTTTTTGAGTTGGGATCAGTGATCTTTTTTTCTTTAGAATACCTCTTAAGGGTTTGGTTGGCGGTGTACCAAGATCGGCTAAACGGTGGGACCTCTACCTTTAAGGCCATCATACGGTATTGTAGCACCCCCATGGCTATCATTGATTTACTTGCCATTTTGCCCTTCTACCTCAACTTCGTCGTCGACCTTCGCTCCCTCCGTATCCTGCGGATTATGCGGATCCTTCGCATCTTGAAACTGAAGCGCCATATCCAGTCGATCGATATGATTGTACAGGTGTTTAGGGATAAATGGGACGAGATTGGCGTCACTTTTTTTGCCACTTCTGTCCTCTTGCTGGTCGCAGCGGTCCTGATGTACTACATCGAAGGAGAGGTCCAACCCGAAAACTTTCCCAATATCCCTGCGACCCTCTGGTGGGCGGTTGCGACCCTGACAACTGTAGGATATGGAGATGTATTTCCTATCACAGGCATGGGGCGAATCCTCAGCGGCATCATCGCGGTGCTAGGAATCGGCCTGGTGGCATTGCCTACAGGAATTCTGAGCGCCGCCTTTTTAGAAGAATTGCAGGCCAAGCGCAAAAAATCGAGAAAAAAACTCAAAAAAGAGGACGCAGTCTGTCCACATTGTGGGGAACCTCTCCATGGAGAGGGGGGAAACGTCTGAACGTCTGAGTGACTGAATGTCTGAGGGTTACGTTCGGACCGTCGGACCCTCAGACTTTCGAACTATGCTTCTAACCTTTCTAGCGCTACCAGCGTGGCTGAGATCGTTCCGTAGGCAGGGGCGAGGAACCACCCCAAGAAGGGAATCATCACCAACAATAAAAACACAGATCCATTGCCCATCGCAAGGCCGCGGTTGGCGCGGACGAATCGCACCCGTTCACGCACCCGCATGGGGCGTCGCTCCAGGGTTGGGTCCATATTTCCGAATCCAGCGTAATACGCCTGTAGGAGGAAGGTCGCAACGGCATAGAGCAATACGCCGAGGCCTGGGATGAAGTTGAACAGTTGCAAGGGCAACAGCAGCAGGGTGTACATCAGTTCGCGCAAGAGGTTGCGGAGGTTGATGCGTAGGCTGCGACTGAGGTCGATGGCAGCGGTTTTTAGGGAAAATTTAGGCGCAGGGCGGCCTGTTTTGATGCTTTCGACCTTTTCCGAAAGGGGTCCCATAAAAGGGGCAGAGACAATCAGAACGATGTATTTGAAGAGGAAGAGCGATAAGCCTACAATTGCAGAAAAAGAGAAGAGGCGTGCAAAGCCCTTGATAGCGCCAGCGCCAATCCAATTCTCAGGATAAAAGCTCGCCATCCAATCTGCAATATTATCGGAAAAGAGAACAGCTGAGGCAAATAGCAATCCCGCGATTGCAACACTGATAAGACCAGGGATCAGCACATAAGACCACAAGTTATGGCGAGAGACCATGCCTATTGCTTGCTGATATTTTGAGACACCTTTGAGGAAATTATTGATCATAGTAGGATAAAAAAAGTCGAAGGAACCGAGAAATCCAAGAGGCTAGCCTCCATAGATTCTCAATTCCTTCGTAGTTCTGTGTGTTTTTACGCTGCTGCGTTCAATGGGTTTATAACGAAAACTTCACGTTTTCCTGATAATTGGCAGTTTTAATTTTCAGGTAATAGTCTCCTTTTTCCAAAAAGTCCACTTTCATGATACTAGAGGAGCCCATGAGTTGGGTGTGTTTAGGGTTCAAAATTACCTTTTGGTTGCCCCGCATGATTTCTATCTTACGGATCGTACTGGAAGTCTTCACTGTCAAAACGCCTTTTTCCAATACCAAGGCAGATTGGGGGTTATCAGAAAATACGACGAGTTTTTTCTGTTTTGCCTTCGGTTTAGCAGAAGCCACTGGACGGCTGATTTTTTTGCGAACTGGAGGGGTGAATTTGTCCATGTCTTCAACATGTCTCAGGATGGAGTCGGCCAAGGTAGCACTAGGAATGCCATAGCCATACTCCGCATTGGGTTCATGGAACTGATCACCACTGAGGATCACCGCTTGGATGATGTCCATATTGCTCCGCTCAGGATGCGCCTGGCGCAGACACGCCACGAATCCGCCCATCAGTGGGCCTGAAAAAGACGTTCCGTCACTGTGGGTGATATAATTCCGAGGACTCGCTACAGTCGTCCGTGAGCCCATGGCCATGACATCGGGCTTGACGCGGCCATCGGCAGATGGGCCGATAGAGGAAAAGCCGGAGCGCTTACCATATTTATTAGTAGAACCGATACAGAGAACACTATCCGCATCACAAGGTGCTGTAATATGCTTCCATGAGCCGTAGCCTTCATTGCCTGCGCTGGTGGTGACGATGATGCCTTTTGAGGCTGCGTAGTCAGCTGCACGGGTAGTGACGGCTGTATTGCCATTCATATCTTCATAGGTATAATCTTCACCTGAATCGTCAAATTCTGAATACCCCAACGATGAATGCACCACATCTACCCCAATAGAATCGACAAACTCAATCGCGCGCACCCAGTTGTGCTCCTCTTGGCGGTATTCCCTTCCAGCCTCTTCCGTGCGGCAGAGCACAAAAGTAGCATGCGGCGCCGTGCCCACCATTTCCCCAGGAATATTTGCCCCAATCGTAGACATCACCTGGGTACCATGGGCATCATGTCCAAAGACATTTTCTTTATTCCCCACAAAATCATACGTAGCCAACACACGCTTATCAGCCCAGATCGAGTCAAAGACGTCGATGGTATCCGCGCCGTCAAATCCTGCGTCCAACAAGGCGATGGTCACGCCTTTGCCGGTATAGCCCTTAGCATGTAGCTCAGGGATCGTTAGCATTTCATTTTGTAACAATGCCTCGCCGTAATCGATCCCCTCCTCCACATAGCGTGGATAAGCGGGCGTGATAGGGCCTTCATCGATAGCGGGCGTCGCACGTGACTGTACTAACGTCTGAATAGGACGTGTACCGATGACGAAGTCGAGGGCTTCGACCTCTTCGAGGCATTCTGCAGGGAGCTGTACGGCCACGGCATTGAGCCATTTGGAAGTGGAAAGGACTTGATAGCTGTGGATCTTGAGCTCCTCCACATAAGCGTCAAAGACAGGCAGGTCAGAGGCATCTATCTGAAGGCCTTTCGCCTGGCGGGCCGCGATGGCCGCAGGGCTGAGGAAGGCTTCGGGTTCGGCTAGGCGCTCAGCTACACATTCGCCTTTATCACTGAGAAATACCCAGGTAGCTTGTTGGCTCATCACATTCATCCCCCAGAGAAGAGAGATCGCGAGAAAAATCAGCTGTTTTTTCATGACAAATTAGAGAAGTATGAATTGATTAATTATGACTTTTGCAAGTTAGCAGTAATTTTGGGTTTTTAAATGAATTAGGGGAGGACCACCATTTTTGGTAGGGAAATCGCTATTTTCGCATTCTTTTACCCAATAAACGCACTATGTCGCTTATTCGCATTGTTCGTATGGAATTTCAGGCCGATCGTTTGGATGAATTTGATCAGCTTTTTGATCTAAACAAGCAACAGATTAGGGCGGTCAAAGGTTGTCTTTCACTTGAACTTCATCGAGACCTCTCAGCATCTAACGTACGGTACACATATAGCACATGGACCTCAGAAGCAGCACTGAACGCCTACCGAAAAAGCGAACTTTTTGGGCAGGTTTGGCCGCGAACCAAGGCGCTATTTGCGGAAAAGCCGCAGGCGTTTTCTTTGGTGGAGATGGAGGTGGTGGACTAATGGTTAATGGTTAATGGTTAATGGTTAATGTAGAAGAATACGAGGAACCTCAGCATCCAAAGGCGAAAAAGGGTGCGGCTGGGGTGAACGGCGAAGCCCTCATGAATACCTTTAAAAACAGGCAGATTATGAATAACCGAGCGTGCGCGGACGGATAGAAGGGAAGGCCTTGGTTGGCTCGCTTCGATTTTTTGGTTACTTTTTTCTAAAAAAAGTAACATAACAGGTGATATACACAACACGAAAAAAGTTCAAGAGAAGTAAAGCGCAAGCATTGATCCATGATAAATTACGAAACATTCACCCTCACAAATGGCCTCAAAGTCATCGTCCACCAGGACAAGAACATACCCAAAGTAGTGTTCAATATTTTATATCGAGTGGGTTCTAAAGACGAGGAATCTTCGCGGACTGGCTTTGCGCATCTATTTGAGCATTTGATGTTTAGGGGGAGTAAAAACATTCCTAAGTATGATACGCCTCTTCAGCGGGTAGGCGGGCAAAACAATGCCTTTACCTCTGCCGATGTCACCAATTATTACCTCAATCTACCTGCTAATCAGCTGGAAACGGCTTTTTGGTTAGAGTCGGATCGCATGCTGGAGTTGGGATTGACGGAGGAAAAGTTGGAGACGGAGAAGGAAGTGGTAATCAATGAATACAAGCAGCGCTACCTCAATCAGCCCTATGGTGATGCCCAACTGCGCATGCGCGAAATGGCTTTCAAGGTGCACCCTTACCGCTGGACGCCCATCGGCCAGAAGATGAGTCATATCGCGCAGGCGACGATGGAGGATGTGAAAGACTTTTTTTACGGCTATTATGCCCCCAATAATGCGACGCTGGTGGTAGCAGGAGATGTAGAGATGGACCAGGTCCATCGACTCACTGAGAAGTGGTTTGGCCCCATCCCCAATCGCACCCTCAAAAAGCACCCGATCGATCAGGAGCCTGCTCAGGAAGCAGCCCGGCAAGACACCTGTCATGGCCCTGTGCCTCACCCTGCTGTGTACAAAATGTACCACATTCCCGCACACACAGACCCCCATTATTACACCTTCGAAATCATCGCAGCATTGCTGGCCTCAGGCACCAATTCTCGGTTGTATCAGAAACTCGTGAAACAGCAGAAAGTGGCCATGTCAGTCAGCGCATTTTCCTGGCAACTGCACGATCCCGGCGTGATGTCGATAGATGGACATGTGGCTGAAGGCCATAGCATAGCGGCCTACGAGACTGCTGTACAGGAGACCCTGAATGAGTTGCAAAACACCACAGAGGCTGACCTCCAACGCATGAAAAACAAGCTCGAAGCAGGTCATGTCATGGAACAAACGTCTTTATTCCAAAAAGCCCTCAACTTGGCATTTTCTGATACCTTAGGCGACGTCCGCCTCGCCAATGAAGTCGTAAATCGCTTCCACAACGTGACCCTCAACCAAGTCAAGGAAGCTGCCGCAACTTATTTTGTCCCAAATAATGCTTCTACGCTGTACTATTTACCTGAACAAAGACAAAGTCTGAACGTCTGATTGTCCGAACGCCTGAACGAAACCCTCAGACAATCAGACCCTCAGACCCTCAAACGTTGTTTTTATGCTTGACCGCATCACTCCTCCCCTCGCACAACCACTTACCACCCGTCGTTTGCCGGGTTATACCACCACACAGCTTTCCAATGGAATCCCTGTCCACTTACTACAATATGGAACTGTAGAAGTCGCAGAGGTGCAATTGGTCTTTAAAGGCGGCTCCGCCTTTGAGGACAAGCTGGGAACCATGCAGTTCATGGCTTCCAACCTCAAAGAAGGCACCAACCAACGCACTGGCCAGCAGCTCGCCGAGCGTCTCGACGATTTTGGGGCGAGCATCGGCACTGATGCGGATGGCGAATATGTCGCCGTGGGCCTGAGTGGCCTCACGCGCCACATGCCCGAGACGTTGCCTTTGCTCAAGGAAGTCGTCATGACGCCTACCTTTCCCGAAGAAGACTTCGAGCTGATGAAGCACCGTACCTTGCAACGCATGGAGATGATGGCGCTGAAGACGGCCTATACCGCTCGCCGCGAATTCATGCGCCTCACCTATGGGAACCAGCACCCTTATGGAGCCGTATTTGGGCCGGAGGAGATGAAGACGTTGATGGTCGAAGACATAAGGGCCTGCCATGCCGAATACATGGGCCTTGGCAATTGCTTTATCCTCGCCGTAGGGCGATTTGATGAGGAGGCAATGCTCCAGGAGCTTGAAAAAGGCTTTGGAACAGAAAGCGCTTCGGGGAAAGTCACGGCGAACTCCAAAGCGGCTGATGGCCTGATTCAATCTGCGTCAGGCAGGCACTATTTTGAAAAGGAAGGCATGCAAGCGACCCTACGGCTCGGCCATCTAGGGATCAAGCGCAAGCATCCCGACTTCTATCCCATGAGTGTCGTGAATACAATTTTGGGCGGCTACTTTGGCTCGCGCTTGATGAAAAATATCCGCGAAGATAAAGGCCTCACGTATGGGATTTATGCGATCTGGTTTGCGGATAAATATGCGGGGCATTTTGCCATCCAAGGCGATGTGAGCAACAACAAGATCGAATTGGCCCTCACCGAAATCCGCAAGGAGATCCAGCGATTGATCGACGAACCCATTCCCGAGGGCGAGCTAGCCCTCGTCAAGAACTACTTGCTCGGCAAGAGCATCAGCGAGCGAGAATCACCCTTCCAGCTCAGCAATCTCTTGCGATATTCCCTCGTCTACGACATCAGCTTCGACCAATTCGACCAGAAATTTGACATTATCCAAAACCTACAAGTCAGCGATATTCAGCGCCTCGCTCAGCAATACTACCGCCCAGAGGAGCTGTTGGAGGTGATTTGTGGGAAGCTTTAAGAAAAGTCTGAACGTCTGAACGGCCGAGTGTCTGAAAGTTGCGTTCGGACGTTCAGACTTTCGGACAATCAGACTTCTTTATGACTCCTCTCCTCCTCGCTCACGCCTACCTAAACATCTTCTTCCACACCCATGACATGGATGAGCTGTATGAGTTATTTGCTGAAGACATGGTCTTTGAAGGGCCATTCTTCCAATCCGATACGGCCGAAGCCTATATCAATCGTCTGAAGGCCGATCCGCCTGTGGGATGTAGCTATGAGTTGCATCATGCCTTTGAATCGGCAGATGCCGCGATGCTGGTTTATACTTTTCGGAAAGGGGAGATTGAGGCAAAAATGGCGCAGTTGTTTGAGGTGAATGAAGGAAGGATTAAGCGGATTGTGCTGATTTTTGATACGGGGGATTTTGGGTAAAAAATTAGCCCAAATTTTTGGCTAAAATCCTCCTTTTCACCTAATCCTCTCCATCTTTCCCCATTTTCTCCAATATTTTATTCAACCTACTGTTTGCTACACGAATACTGCCAGGAGTGACGGAATCCAACTTCGCCTGCTCTTTGGTGTCTAATTTTAATTTCCGATATGCAAGCAGCCTGATATTCCGATTTGATAGACCATAGCTATTTATTTTCTTCCACCAAGACGGCCATTTTGCCGATACATATGCTTCCACCGCTTCATAGGTATCGAATGATTCAGGCTTCTTAACAGGAGATTTGCGCAAATAAATTGTCAAAATACTGGCTATCAACAGGATAAATCCACCAATCAAGTAGAGCCAGATAGGCGTTTTCTCTTCCTTCTCCAATGTACTGCTCTTAGCATTCTCCGCAATAATGATGCTCGACTCTACAATGTTCCGAAAGCTATCAGATAGCTCATTATACTTGAACGCCTGTATCGTATCGCGGGCTAATTTATAGGCTAGAGAAATTGCATTGCATGATAGCATCTTAGAAAGGCGATATTCATACTCATTGTTTTGTATGGTATTGGCGATACTATCAGATATCCTTGCCGCTAGCATGGCAGAGTCTTCTAACCCTAGCCAAATAAAGCTCTCTGCGACAGATGCAAGAATATTTGAATGAAAATATTTGGGAGGAGAAGCTGCTGTTTCAAATGCCAATTGATTATACCTGCGAACGGCAGAGGTATCTCCTTCATCTTGGGCAATGACGGCAAGTCCATGATTGGACCCTGCTCTTGTTATATTTCCATAACCAGTTTGGGCGATCAAATAGTATTTCTTCGCACTGTCATTCCTGCCAGTATTCAAATAATTGGCCCCTACATTGTAAGCCGCTACGCCAAACCAAAGGGTATCATTGTATTCAAGGAATCCATATAGTGCCCTTTTTCCATAAAAAATCACATCTTCGGCCAAGTGAAGAGCCGCATAAATGCGCGATAGCATTTCATCAAACCTAGGCACATCCTTTGGTTTTGCCTTACTTCTGCCTTCCATGACTATCTTGATGGCGGCATCATACTCTTCCTTCAACTGATAGGATTGAGCAAGCAAGGCATAGGTTTCTGGCGGAGAATTTTTGGTCAATATCTCGTTCAAACAATCAATTGCGCTGTCAGGCTGGTTCCGTTCAATCATGGCCGTGCAATGGTCATGGTCACTTGAAAAACACATATAACCATGCGCAACCATTATAACAACAAGGAAGTATTTCATTGGCTTACAGTAGATTTAGGCGTTACAATGTGTTAACAACCTGCCATAAAAGCGTAACATTGTATTAACTCCATTGACTTTGTCTTGCGCTCCCATTTAGCTTTGCCGTCCCATCATTGATGGGGGAATATAGGATTTATGACTGGCCTAGCCAATTTTTAAAACACTGGTTTTATCAGTGCACCCCTTTTTTTTCAAAATTCAAATTTAGATGAATATGAAAACCATCCTTTTTACTTTAATAGCTTTTATTGGATTGTCCTTTATGGCTATAGGATAAACTATGACATGGGTCAGCCCAGCTATGCAGGCACCCTATCAAGTAATGGCAGGAACCTCAGTAACGGTTCAGTGGGATTATTTCTCTTCAGCCCCTACCTATATATACACCCATGATAGCATTCCCGATTTTGCTACCTACCAATTCTCCCCTAACCCTAAATGGACTCAACATACCAACTGGGTTTCTAATGGCAATGGCACTTATAATATTACCCTCACTATAACCCAAGACACTTGGATATTTGGTGGATTTCAATCTTTTATTGGCTGGGCGTATAGCAATGCCATTCCTGTAGAGATCATTTCTGGTGTGAGCATCACAGCTTCGGATTCGGTTATTTGTCCTGTAAATGGAACTGATACCCTTACCGCGCCCACTGGATTTGACGGCTACCTTTGGTATAAAGACCAGATCCCATTGCCTAATGACACGCTGAACACCTACATCGCCACGACGGCAGGCAGTTATTTTCTGCGTGTAATAGATGGTCCCGACACCTTGTTTACCAATACAATTGTGATAAATGAAGTGGTAGCAAGTTATACAGGGAGCCTCAGTGGCTCTCAACTTACGCTGACATCTGATCAACCCTTTCACGCGTACCAATGGCTCAATGGTACTCCTTAGCGCTATCGCAGGAGCCACAAATGCTCAATACACCTTTACGCTGCCTACCACCCCGACTTATTATGTAATGGAGGCTACCTACAAAACCTGTACGGTACGCTCAAATGCCAGGCTGGCGTGGGATTCTTTATTCATTGCACCTGTATTGACGGTAAATGCAGATACCAATAGCAATAATAAGGTATGTCAGGGTTCTCAAGTCGATTTGTCCACTAGCTCGTCTTATGGTTCCTATGACTGGTATCGGAACAATACTTTCTACCAGAATGGCAGTTCAGGCCTGACACTCTTTGGTGCTTGGCAAAACGGCAACTATCGGGTAGATGCTTATCCTACAGGCTGGCCAGAAATATCCCTGAGTTCTAATTCCATTCAGGTGAATATTCTCCAACTGATCCAACCCGTGCTTTCTGGCGCCAATTATTTTGATTACTTCTGTAGTGGCGACACGATTCTTGTGGCTTTGACAGATGAAGGGTATCAATATACTTGGTATCTCCACGATACGATTCCCTATGGACCGGCTGATACCATTTCTGTATCCAATGGAGTCTATCGCCATCCCTTTACGCAATCTACGTACCTGATAGTCGTAGCAGAGCACCAGGGGTGCCAGGAGGAAAAACAATTGAACCTGAGAAGTTATAGTGCTAAAAGCCTTTCGCTGGACCTGAGCAATTTTCGCCAACGCTACCTCTGCGATGACAGTACCGTAAGCTTGTCCCTCAGCTCTTTTCAACTAGCTGACTACCAGGATTTTCAATGGCATCAGGAGGTAAATGGTGTTTGGGTACCAATGGTTGGAGAAGACAGTAGTGTCCTTGTAGTAAATATGCCTGGGTTGTATCGACTGCATGCGGTCCCAGTCGCTTGTACCACTGCCGTTTCTCAATCATTTCCGTATGAAATTTTCAGCTACCAAGACCGAGAACCCTATATTTACGCGTTTGACAATGTCACCTGCCTGGGGGATACCGTTGAAGGAATCCTTTCAGGGGGCAGTGACTGGACAGCTATTCAGTGGCTTCAAGCCGACATCCAATTTATCCCACAAGTGGGATATGGCTATCAATTCCTTCCCTTAGCCAATAATACAGGAGCTGATAAACAACCCATAAACACTTGGGGAACTTATGTCGTGAAAGCCAAACACAGTTCTTGTCCCAATGGCCTGAAGGTTACTTCAAATCAGCTTGTTATCAAGCCTCGGGTGAATCCTCAGGTGCAAGTATTGACTCCCCTCGATACCCTGCCCAAGCATATCGGGCTGTGGGATAGTATCGCGTTCTATGGCGGATGTCAGGATCAGCCTGTAACCTTGGCAGTTGACGGTCATTACAATACTTACCAGTGGTTTGCCAAGTATTATACAGGAGATGATGACTATTCATTAGGCGATTCTATCCTTGGCCAAAACAGCGACACAGCTAATGTTTTGGCTGATGTACAATGGATAACAGTGGTGGTAGATTCAATGGGATGTATAGGCCATTCAACCCCTATCCTCCTGGATACTTATGCTTTTTTACCCCCAGGAATCGCTTCTTATAATAATGGCGAGCTCTGCAACCCTGGAGATTCTACCCTTCTTCACCTGGGTTTCCCTGGGCAGTGGGGGCGATTTGAATGGGTGCTTGATAGCATTCCTATTCCGAATTCAAATAATGACTCTATATGGGCTAAAGATACAGGCGTCTATGTACTCAATGCATACCCTGAAAGATGCCCCAATATGTTGTTTTCCAGCGGCATAGGCCCTTATGTCAGGTTTCTCTATGCCGATATCCTGGAAAATGATAGCGTCATCTATGCAGTGCCCCAATTGGGATTTTATACCTATCAGTGGTACTTCAATGGCAATCCGATTGCGCCCCATGATCCTCAAACTCCTTGGTTATTATATAAAAACCAGCTTCAAGACGGCGTTTATACTGTGGAAGTAAGTAATGGGATTCCATGTACCAACCCGTCTTCCTAGGGTGAATTGTCAAAAGTGTGAATTATTTCGGACTTTGTGTTTCAATGGAACCAGAAACATCAAAATACACTACCGAGCGGATGGATCATCTGGGTTTAGTGAGTTCACTTGT
>JAUIKF010000005.1 GCA_030430575.1 Bacteroidia bacterium
TAAAAATGACCGATTTAGTGCAATGGGCCAGAAAACAATCAACTGATAATCAGGCAACTAAACGAATGCAGTTCCTTAAAAATTGAACCAACTTTTTAAACTTTTGAACTCCCTACCTCCGAGGTCTTTCTTTTATAACAAACAAAAAAACCACCCTGAAAATACACAGGATGGTTTAAAATTTTAGGATCTATTCGACCAACTCCTAGCGTTCGTCGATTACTTCAATTTCTACGCCGTCACGGGTGGTTTCTGTAAAAGCGAAAGTTGTGTCAGGCATAGGACCATTGGTCTTGATGTTCTTAAACTCAAAGGTCGTGCGTGTCTGCATGCGGTTGGTGGTCACGGCCTTTTCCAGCAATTCTGTTTTTGCATTGATCCACAGCTTGACTTGATTGAATTCGAGGCTTTCATCTTTGACTGCCATAAATATTTTGTGTAATTGTCCCTCGACTCCATCATAACGAGCTGTAGATTTAGCCCCATATAAGCCAAATACTTCTTCCAGGCTGAATCCCTCTTCTGGGTCATATTCCAGGATATTCACTTCATAGTCCTCTGGCAAATAAATCCACATGCTTTCGAGGTCGCAGTAGATCTCCTGGTCTTCCATGATGATGGCGTATTTGCCTTTGCTATAATAGATCTTGCCTGTTTTGGAGACGTTGGTGGCGGCGTTGGTGGGGTTTTCGAGGGAATAGATAAAATCGGCGGTGAAGTTTTTGAGGCCTTCAAACTTCACTTTGGAGTCTTCGACGATCTTGCGTGCTTTGGGATTGTCTTGGGCAAAAGTGGTGGAGGCGAATAAGACGATGAGGAGGGTTGCGGTAATCGTGTGTAAAACTTTCATGTTCATTTTCATTTTATTTTTCATTTACATGGCTTTAGAGATTAGGAAAAGTTCAAAATCAAATTCAAGCTCAAATTCAAACTAATTACTGACTATCAGCAACTTTCAAAATGAAATGGCCCTATTTATTTTTGACGCTTTCCTTAATAATTCCTATGGGAAACGACAAGACGGACGCTTTAGTTTATGTAAAAGAAACGAATATTATCAAGCGTGTTTATTTAAGGGTTGTGAGGAACCTTTCCAGCTCTGCCTCATCGGTGATGAGGACTTCTCGTGCCTTACTTCCCTTGTGAGGGCCGACGATCCCCGCTCGCTCCAGCTGGTCTACGATTCGCCCAGCGCGGTTGTAGCCGAGCTTCAACTTACGCTGGATCAGCGAAGCAGATCCCATCTGGAACTTCACCACGATACGCGCCGCATCGTCAAACATGCTGTCCATTTCAAATGGCTCATCAGGCTTACTCTCATCGTCTCCTTCAGAAGGGAGTTCTGGTAAGTAATACGGTTCGGGGAATCCGCGCTGCTCTGCAATGAACTCTACCAAACGTTCTACTTCTGGGGTATCGATAAACGCATTCTGGATACGGGTGATGTCACTGCCTGTCGACAAAAGCATGTCCCCTCGGCCGATCAACTGGTCGGCGCCGTTGGCGTCGAGGATGGTACGTGAGTCCACTTTGGAGATAACGCGATAAGACATCCGTGCGGGGAAGTTGGCTTTGATGATTCCTGTGATGACATTCACAGAAGGACGCTGAGTCGCTACGACCAGGTGGATGCCGATGGCCCGCGCTAGCTGTGCCAGGCGCGCAATCGGAAGTTCCACTTCTTTGCCCGCCACCATCATCATATCCGCCAATTCATCGATGACCAGCACGATATAGGGCATGTAATGGTGCCCTTTGCGAGGATTGAGTTTACGCTGGAGGAATTTGGCGTTATACTCCTTCAGGTTCCGCACGCGCGCCATTTTCAACAATTCGTAGCGCTGATCCATCTCTATGCCTAGGCTCTTCAAGACATTGACTGCTTCGCGCACGTCCGTGATGATGGGTTCCTTTTGGCCAGGCATCTGGGCCATGAAGTGGAATTGAAGCGACTGGTAGAGGCTCATTTCCACTTTTTTCGGATCTATCAGGACAAATTTTACTTCGGCAGGATGCTTCTTGAACAGAATTGAGGCAATGACGGTATTAAGTCCAACAGACTTACCTTGGCCTGTCGCCCCTGCGATGAGCATGTGGGGCATCTTGTTCAGGTCAGAGATAAAGACCTGATTGGAGATGGTACGGCCCATCGCGATAGGTAAAGCACCTTTGGCGTCGCGGAATTTCTCCGTAGAGAGTACCCCTTTGAGGGATACGACCTCAGGGTTGGAGTTGGGAACCTCGATGCCGATAGTGCCTTTGCCAGGGATTGGGGCGATGATACGAATGCCGAGGGCTGCCAAACTTAAGGCGATGTCGTCTTCCAGGTTACGAATCTTGGAGATGCGCACGCCAGGGGCGGGCACGATCTCATAAAGCGTAACCGTAGGACCTACCGTTGCCTTGATATTGGTGATGTCGATGCCATAGTTTTTGAGCGTGTCGACGATCTTATTTTTGTTGCCAATGAGTTCTTCTCGGTTGACCTCGCGCCCTTGGGCCGAGCCATGCTCGTCGAGCAAGGCAAGGGGCGGCGATTCGTAATCCGAAAGCTCTTTGGTTGGGTCATACGCCTCAAATTCCTCCAACTCAATTTCTTGATCCTTTTTATCTACAATCTTTTCGATTTTCCCTTCACCCTTGACTACGCCCACATTGTCTTCTCCCAATTGCACAAATTCTTTGGGTGCTGTTTCGGAAGGTGTTTGTGCCTCTTTAACTGGTTCCTCAATGACCAGTTCTAGGTCTTCGTTTTCGACTTTTACTTTGAGTTTGGGTGGAGTTTTTGGGGTAGCAAGGTCAAAACTGATCTGCTCTCCAGGGGCGGGGAGGGGAGCGTCTGCGCTCCCTTCACTCACCTCGGCAGGCTGGTCGCCTTCAAGGCCACGTGCGGTCGCTGTTTGGCCGTTGGCCTCTCCGTTGGCTTTGGCGGCCATGAGCTGCTCTGCACGCTCTTTCACGGAAAGGCTCTTTTTGCGAGACTTTGCCGGTTTTTTGCGGGAAGTAGCTGTTGTTGCCGGTTTATTAGCTGCCGAGTTGGACGCTTTGAGTTGGGGTTGGAGTTGGTCTTTAGCTCCAGCGATTTTCTCCAATAATTTAGACGCTCGTAGCTCAGTATTGAAATTGATCACCACAAATAATAAGACCGCAAATATCATCAAAAATCCTACGCCGACAGGTCCTATATAGGTGCTGAGCCACGCGTACAGGCGATGGCCCAACCCGCCGCCAAGATCATAGTTGTCTGATCCTGAGAGGGTTACGATGAAGGCTAAAAACGTTGCCCCCCAAATCAATACAAAAAGAATATACTTGACCAGGGATTTGGCCAATTGATAAAAATCGTCTTCCAATAAGACCAGGCCGATCAAGATGCCATAGAGGGGAAGGGTAAGGGAAAAGAAGCCAAATCCGCGTGTCACGAGGAGATTGGCGATCCATGCGCCAATGAAGCCGAGCAAGTTGTTCACAGCTCCTGTACGGATACCCGACTCTGCGACGGACTGGTCGACTTTGCCATTGAAGAAGTGAGAGACACAGGCGATAAAGGCCAAAATGCCCAAAAAGATCAGCGTCCATGCCAATGCCTTACGGCCGCGCTCGGCGGCTTCGGGGTCATTGCGCATGCTGGTGATGCTGGATAGGATACTGGAGAGGACTCCCGGAGATTTGGTTTTTCGCCGACTACGGCTGCGGCTCCTGGAAGTACTTCTGTTTTGCTTGCGCTTTGCCAAACTACTTATAGTATTACGTCAGGTAAAAGGACCAAAACCACTGATAATGAAGGTTTTTGGAGGAAAAGTCCTTTATGCAAAGATACCGCTTTTTTTTGGTTGGAGCAATGAAAAAAGGGAAGGAAAAAAAATATCCTCAAATGTTATTATCTGTTTCTATATAAAGTGTAATATCACGTCATGTTAAGGTTTTTGGGACAATCTTTCTAGCATATGTTATCCAGATTATTCAACACTTCCCCCTCCACAGAAATGAAAAAGTTTGACACTTTTGGAGGTGTTTTTACCCCTACATTGCTTACCATTCTAGGGGTCATTATGTATCTCAGACTTGGCTGGGTAGTAGGAAATGCTGGCTTGCTGGGCACTTGGCTGATTATCCTTTTGTCCTTTCTGATCACACTCGCTACGGCCCTTTCGATGTCTTCGATCACCACCAATATCAGCATCGGAGCTGGGGGAGCATATGCCATTATTTCTCAGGCCTTGGGCCTGGAAGTAGGGGGGAGCCTGGGGATTCCGCGTTTTATCTCTCAGGGCCTGGCGGTTACCATGTATATTTTTGGATTTAGAGAAGGCTGGCTTTCTATTTTTCCCAATCATTCCGCCTTTCTAGTCGACCTCATCACCTTTGGGGTTTTATTTGCCATCGCCTACAAAAGTGCAGACCTGGCCATCAAGACCCAATACCTGATCATGGCGGTCATTTTTCTTTCTTTGGTCTCGATTGTCATCGCAGCTTTTAATGGATCGATGTTCATCCCTTCCCTGGATGCCATTAAATGGGGCGGATTTAAGGGGGTTGAGGGGCTTCAAAGCGAAAAGTTCTGGTTGGTGTTTGCCGTATTTTTTCCTGCCGCTACAGGGATAATGGCGGGTGCCAATATGTCTGGCGAACTCAAAGATCCACGAAAAAGCATTCCCGTGGGGACTATATGGGCCATTGGGGTCAGTTTTGTCATCTATATGGCCTTGGCCTATTGGGTGAGCCGCTCAGCCGATGAGGAAGAACTCCTGAGCAATTTTAATGTGATGATTGACAAGTCATTTTTTCCACCGCTCATCATTGCTGGCATTCTTGGGGCTACCTTTTCATCCGCATTGGCCTCGATCATTGGCTCATCACGGATTTTATTTGCAATGGGTCAACATCGGGTACTGCCCAAAGGCGAGTGGCTCGAAGCGCAGAATGCCAATGGACAGCCCCGAAATGCGATGCTGGTTACGGGGATCATGATCTTCTCATCGATGCTCTTGAGGGACCTCAATGCGGTGGCGCCACTTGTCACCATGTTTTTCCTCATCACTTATGCCATGCTCAATATCGTGGTGATCATCGAGCAAAAGTTGGGGCTGATCAGCTTCCGCCCCAAGTTTGCGGTGCATTGGGTGGTTCCCTGGGCAGGACTGGCAGGGAGCTTATTTGCGATGTTTATCATCAATCCGACCATCAGCCTGGTTTCATGGGCGTTGGTGTTTCTGATGTATAATCTGCTGAGTAGGCGAAAATTGGAAAGCCAATTTGAAGATGTGCGTAGTGGGTTGTTCACCTCATTTGCGGAATGGGCCGCCAAGCGCACGGCCGATACGGCTCATGAGCAAGAGCGGTCCTGGAAGCCCAATATGCTAGTGCCTGTCACGGAAGCGGTGAATATCCAAGGATCATTTTCCATTATCAAAGACATCGCCCATCCCAAAGGTTCTGCTGTCCTCATGGGCATAGGGGACAATACCTTGTCGGAGGAGCGTGAAAAACTGGATTATATTTCGGCTTCCTTTAAGAAAGATAACGTTTACTCGTCCGTGATTTTCATGAAAACCCCCCATTTTGGCAATGGGGTCAATTTTGGCAATCAAGCCTTGAAAGGTTCCTATTTCAGACCCAATATCATTTTTCTCAATATGCTGGAGAAGAAGGAGTCTATCGCGGATTATCCTATGATTATTGAAGAAGCTCGTAGGCTCAACCTTGGCGTGATCCTGTATATGCCGCACCCAAGAGCCATGTTTGGGCAAAAGCAAATTGTGAATGTCTGGATCAAAAACCGTGCGCCTCATTGGGACCTGAAAGATTCTACCGAAAACCCCAATCTTTCCCTATTAGTCGCCTATAAACTCAAGAAAAACTGGAATTGCACCACCAGAATCATCATGGTCATAGATGATGAGTCACATAGAGAGAAAGCGCAGGTATTCCTGAAAGGGCTGATTGACAAATCGCGATTGCCAATAGATGAAATCCTTATTTTCCCAGGTCAATTCACGAATCCCGAGACAAAGGTGCCGTTGGCCGACATCAATATATTTGGCATGTTCACGCTGTTTGACCACGAAGTGTATAGAAATATGTCGATCAAGACAAATACTACTTGCCTCTTTGTGATGAACTCAGGGCATGAGAATATTTTTGCGTGATAATTACTAAAAATCAAAGAATGGCTTCCCAACGGTGTTTTTCTAGTATTCTTCTTCTCCTTTTAGCAAGTATTTCCCTAAATGCCCAATCTCTCAACTTGGCTTACCAAACAGATACTACCCTGATATGGACTGAGAAGGTAATATGTGGTGGATTAGTCAAAGACGGTTTTCGGATAGGATGTTGGACTTGCATTAATATGGAAGGCCAAAAAATTGAAGAAGGGAGTTATATAAGGAGTTTTCGGGTAGGAAAATGGGTTACCTACTATCCTGGTGGACAAATCAGGACTGAAACTGATTATCCAATTGACACGGCTTACCTCAAAGATCAATGGCCAAGTCTTTGGCATAATACTTCCAACGCTAGGAATGAAGTTTACCAGAAGATGTTGGAAATGGCTAGGGAATCCCGTATAAAACAAGATTCAATAAGTCACAATGATTCATCAATTGTAGAATCTTCTATTAATACATTTGAAGGAGATGACTTCGGCAATGATGGAGAGACGATTGAGTATGGTCCAGCTATTTGGGGGCTAGACGACGACCACCGGTCGCCTCATGGGAAGTCAATTCACTATCGAGAAGATGGGACGATCAAGGAAATCAATTATTATGAGCATGGACATATCATAAAAACGGAATCCTTTGATTAACCTCCTGCCAAGAATACATCAGCCGAATAAGCGGCTAACCCAGCAGCACGACATTGTTGGATAAATTATTTCATGGGAGAAATTTTTCAGAAAGATCGTCAATAAGACCTTGTTCAAAATCATCATGATCTCTTTGAATCTCTTCCTCAATGAATGCCCGTTCAGGCTTTTTTTCCCAAGCCTCTTTTAGGAACTTATCCATACTTATCACCCAGGAGTCATTGACTTTGGCTTCTTTTTGAGACAACAAATGTTCAAAGAACGCTTCAACGAGGCTCGAAAGGGAAGTTCCACGATCTTTGGCTAAGGATTCGATTTTCCTCACCAAATCCTGATCAATCATTAATGTCAGCTTTGTTTTCTTCATTATACAATCATCATATTATCAATCAGCCGAACCCCCTCATACCGAACAGCCACCAAGGCAATCGGGTGGGCCGATTCCTCCCATGTCTCAATGGGGTGTAAAGTGCGCTGATCTACGATGGCAAAGTAGTCAATAGTTTGGGTACTCTGTTTGCTGTTGAGCAATTCTTTGGCTTGGGTGATGATCTCTTGAGGGGTTTTTATGGGGTAAAAGGTCTTTGCCAGTTGTAATGATTCAGAAAGACTGACAGCGTCTTTTCGCTGTTGGGGGGTGAGGCGGGCATTTCTACTGCTCATGGCGAGGCCATCTGCTTCCCTGATGATAGGGCACATTTTTACTTCAACATCTATTTTCAAAAGTTCATCTACTAGGTAGGTGAGAATGGCACATTGCTGATAGTCTTTTTGGCCTAAATACAGCCTATTGGGGTAAGCGATTTCCAAGAGCCTGGCGACTACTTGCCCCACGCCACTGAAGTGGTTTTTTCGATAAGCGCCTTCCAGCGTTGTCTCCAAATGGCCAAAATCATAATCGGCATTGACGTCCGTACCAGATGGATATATCTCATCGACAGTAGGGGAAAAGAGGACATCACACTGTTCCCTTTCCAACATCTGGGCGTCTTTGTCTATGGTCCGTGGGTACTTGGCCAAATCGGAGGCGTCATCAAATTGGGTGGGATTGACAAATATGCTGGCAATGCATATATCATTTTCCTTCTTGGCCATTCGGACCAGGGATAAATGGCCATTATGCAAGGCTCCCATGGTCGGGACAAATCCTACCGACTTGCCCTTGGCTCGGAGGCTTTCTATGTGTGCACGTGTTTCTGAGGCGGTTTTGATGATTTTCATTTTGAGTTGATGTGATGATTGGTCTGGAATAATGGGACAAATCTATTGTTTCAAAGATAATTTTGCCTAATATTTCCCAAACCTACATTTTCTCCCTTCCTCTCATGGTCATCAGCGGATTTTTTATAACTTTCCCGCGTGACGCGGCAACTATTTGAAGCAATACGGCAATCGGATGTTGAGTTTGTAGCTCAATATATCCGTGATGGTTGGCCCCTCAATGAGCACAATGCATTTGGGGCGATGCCCCTGCACGAAGCAGTGTATGAAGGGGAAGAGGCGATTATTGAGTTGTTATTATCAAATGGAGCTAACCCTAACGCCGTCGATGCCTACGGCAATGCTCCACTTCACATCTCTTGTATTTATGGGAACCTCGCCAACGTAAAGCTATTGCTAGCAAAGGGGGCAACGATAGATGCTACTTCAGAAAATCGTAGTTGGACGCCATTGATGCTGGCAATTAACGAGCGTCATGTAGATATTGCCCAATTTTTGATCGCCGAAGAGGCAAATGTGCATTTTGTGGAGAAGCATGAGGGGTGGACCCCGCTCCTCGTCGCCTGTGACCAGGAACTCACTGCCATTGCCCTCCAACTCCTTGATATGCAGGTCAATATCCATGCAGCGCTTATGGCGGGTGATACCAAAGGGCGGACAGCCATTGAGCTAGCCAGCTATCACGGCGATCGTACCGTCGTAGAAGCCCTGATCGACCGCGGCGTGAATGTCAATCATCAGCCAGAAGGAGGCGGCCTTACAGCCCTTCACTGGGCGGTCTACAATGGCCATCTGGCCTTGATGGACTTGCTCGTAGAGCGAGGCGCAAGTCCGAACCTTCAAGCCGAAGGCGTCTATAAAGGCTGGACGCCGCTTCACTATGCCGTGACTACGGGCAGCGTCGAGGCTGTGCGCTACTTGGTCGCTCACGATGCAGAGCCTACCATCGCAGATGCAGAAGGCCGCACGCCGCTGCAGCTAGCCCGCGAGCATCGCGTGAATGCGCGCACGCGTGAAGCCTTTACCAGGATTATTCAGATGTTGGAAGGGTGATTAATGGTAAATGGTTAATTGTCAATGGTTAATCGGGGCATGTCATAATTGCAATACCTTCAAATTGTACCAATGATCGAATAGGGATTTCTCGTCATCCCCTGCACAGCTGGGGCAAATCTGCTCGGAGGCATTGTCTATTTCAAAATACTTCCAATATCCAAAGTAATAGAGAAGTACGCCTGGTTCTTGCAACTTTCTTTTGAGTAACTCCATTTTTTCCAAATAGATAGTTTGTAATGACAAATTTCTGCCCATCCCTTTTTTTGCCATTGAATCCAATTCGATGGATGATGCTATTCTGAAATGACGTTCTGCAAAATAAAACTGAAAGATTGTGTCCAATGTCTCATAATTGAGTGGTTGAGTTTGTAGGGCAATACAGCGATTTAGAAATACCTCTAGTTGCAAAAGCGAATAGTCAACAGGTTCAATATTATGCCCACTTTCATCATTTCTGAGGATTATTAGGTTCAGACTATCTGTCAATGGGCGATTATAAGGAGTAATACCATAGCTAAAAATAATCGTATAGATTTGATCACTTTGTTCATCATGTAAAAGTATATATTCCTTGGTATCAGTAATTCCAGGAAAAACTTTGTAAAGAGTCGTTTGAAGTGATTGAATATAGATTGAATCAACTATATAATGATGACACTTCAAATCCATAATACTATCAGGCAACTGCGTATCAATGAATTCCCAAATCAGTTCACTATTGGATGGCTGAGGCTCCTCAGCGGGTGCAGGAGCTACACAACTCCAAAGCAGCAGGAAGCTACTTAAGATAAAAAACCAAATTTTCCTCATACAGGTTTATTCAATACCACATCCCTTACTCCAAAAACACTCAGACGTTCAGACAATCGGACATTCAGACCTTCAATCAGACCTTCTTAAAAGTCTTGGCCAATTTCTTCTTGATCTTATGATCAAAATAAAAGATCGCCCCAAAGCTCACGATTACAAGGGGAATGGCCGCCAATAGCACCCATTTCATCCAAGATTCATCCCAAAAGATGATGATCACCACGATCAAGATCAATTGGCGAATGCCCCAGCGGATTAGGCGCTTTTTCTTCTGTTCGGCGAGCTTCGCCATTAACAATTCATACTGCTCGTTTGGGTCGGCTGATTCAGCACCTATCGCTTGCTCAAGATCTTGGGGAGTAGTCATTTTGTAGAAAATTTAGAGGACAAATATAGGGGAAAAGCGTGAGGAGAGAAAAGGGAGCAGGGAGAAGGGAGCAGGGAGAAGAGAAAAGAGAGAATGGAGAAGATATGGGAAAGCTTTCTATCTCTATTCTCATTTCCCTGAGCGAAGCGGTCTCTTATCTCTGTTCTCTTAGCAAAGCGGTCCCTTTTCCCTTTTCTTCCATTCAAAATTCAACCCTTCGGTAGACTCAGGACAAGCATTCAATCATTCAAAATTCCCCATTAATTCCCCCAAATAATCCACCGCTTCCAGCATCCGCGACCCATACCAGGAAAACATTTCTCCATCTACCAACATCACCTTCGCCGCAGGAAATTCAGCTTGCAAAACTTCTAAGTGCTTGTTTTTAAAAGGAAAGGGTTCTGAGGAAAGGAGGATAAGCTCGGGCGAAAGGGCCTTGAATTGGTCCAAAGAAAGTTCAGGGTAACGGCCTGTCAGGCCTAGGCAGATATTCTGAAAACCACAGCGTTCTAGCACTGCTTGAATATAAGTGTCTTGTCCCACCGCCATAAAGGGCGCTTGCCATATTAAGTAAACTGTTCGAAGCGGTTTCTGCAAGGAAGGAAGCGCGGCGAAACGCTTTTTGGCAGCCTGAGCCATCTCATGCCCACGTACAGATTCATTTGTCAATTCCCCCAGCCCTTCTATCATGGCAAAAGCCGACGTCAAATCTTTCACATCCGCCACATACACAGGATAGTGCTTTTCTATTTCATAGACGATCTCAGGGGTATTTTCCTCCTTCTCAGCTACAATCAGATCTGGCTCCAAAGCATGCAGCCGGTCAAGTTTGACATTTTTGGTGCCGCCAATATGAGGAACTTGTTGGATAGCAGGTTGAGGATGTATGCAAAAAAGGGTGCGTCCGACTACTTTTTCCCCTAGTCCAAGGGAAAAAAGAGTTTCTGTAATGGAGGGGCAAAGGGAGATGATGCGTTTGGGAGGGTGGGGTATATTGACGACTCTATCTAGTTGGTCTATTATATTCATAAATGAGATGATTTCTCAGTTTGTTGCACACAATTATTTTAAAGGCTATCTTTAAGAAAGAGCTAAAAGCCATTGATTATGAATCTAGAAGCAAAGAAATTAAGTGTAGTACAAATGATATTGAATATCAATAGCGAAATTATCCTTGACGAAATAAATGCCAAGATAATTCAAATAATTCCTGATATTAATGGAAACGAAGAGGATGTCTTATTGGCAAAATATGTGGGAAGAATTGAAGAAGGGATAGTTTTAGAGAAAATAATGAAGGACCAAAATTATCAAGGAATTGATAATGAGAAAATGAATAGGCTTGCAAAAGAAGCTAATATTGAAGAGCCAATTGAGCAATTACTAGAGATGATTGATTAACCTATGAATTACGTTCTTGACACTAATATCATTCTGATTTATTTAAAGGATGAAAAAACAAAACAAATTATTGAAGATAGTTATGGGCCTTTTCGGGCAGGAAATAATCCTATTATTTCAATAGTTACAATTGCTGAAATAAGAGCGTTAGCGTTAAAGAATCATTGGGGGGAAAGACGCATAAAAATTGTTGAAGAATTCATGAACGAACTGATTGTAGTAGATGTTCGGTTCAACGATTTGATAAATGCTTATGCAGAGATTGATGCATATAGTCAGGGAAAGCTGACTCAAAAGCCCTTAAAAATGTCTCCTCGAAATATGGGTAAAAATGACTTATGGATTGCTGCAACTTCTTATGCGACAAAATCTACTCTGATTACTACTGATAAAGATTTTGAACATTTAGATGGAAACTATTTTGAAGTAGTAATTATTGAGCGATGAGATATGAATCCATCTAGGTTAACTACTTTACAAACCAATATTGCATAAAAAAATCATCCCAGGAGACCTGGGATGATGCACATGAGAGATGTTGGTACACGTACTGTAGGTTAAGCTGTCTCGCTAATTCTTATCCAGAAGGAAACTCCTTCCAATTAATAATTAGTCAATCAATAATAAATAATTCTTACAGTGTCTGGGCTAATTCAAACTCCACGCGGCGGTTGAGTTTACGGCCATCATCAGACGTGTTATTTGCAATAGGTTGAGCGTCGCCCATACCATTTGAGTCAATGCGGGCAAGCTTGATGCCTTTTTGGTGCACGAGGTAATACTTCACGCGGAAGGCACGCTTGATAGAGAGGACGAGGTTATTCTTAGAATCCCCTACATTGTCTGTATGACCAGATACCTTCAGGAAGGCCGTAGGATATTTTTCGAGAATCTCGGCTACCTTATCCAAGATAGGCAGGCTTTCGTCCTTGAGCTTGTCCTCATTCGTTTCAAAATAGATATTCTGAACCGCAAAGGAGAGGTAGTCAAGGTCTTCTTGGTCGATTTCCAGGGGCTTTTGGGGAGCGGCTCTGTCTGTAAGGGTAAGCTCATTGTCCTCTGAGAGTTCAAACTCCATCGGCTCTTCCTGAAAATCAGGTGCTTCTTGCATGGATTGCATAGCCATGCTAGCGCCATCAGCGGGTTCCGCAATTTTTTGTGGGCAGCCAGCATATTGAATCAGTCCCATCATATTAGGGCATTGGTCTTCTGCATCAGTGATGCCATCTCCATCTGCGTCGTCAGACATTCGGGGGCGCATGACAGGCTCTTTGCTGGTGAGCATGGGAGCTGGGATAGCACGGCGATCGTCTTCCATTGGGGTCGTTTGTTTTTTCTGCTGGGGCATGCTGAAGACGATGCCTGCCGTATGGGCCAAGTGCTGAAACCCGCTACCGAGCGACTGCTTATACATGCTTTCAATGTTGAAGCTGAGTCCTTTGGTGATGCGAAAACGCATGCCTAAAGCTACGGGGATATAGAGACCTACCTGGCTGCGGATGCTGTTGATACCCATGCCTGTGGAGAAGTAAGGCGCAAGGAAAGCACGCTCTCTGAGGATTCGGCCATTGTTCAGTTTGAACTGAACCAGGGCGTTGGCATCAATCAAGGAAGGAGAAGCTTCTCTTGGGCCTGTCCCAGGGTAATTTACTTTGGGGACAAAGGCAGTATTGATAGACAGGTTGAGCGGAGCATTCAGGTAGAAATGGGTGCCCAGAGAGACCCCTGGGCTGAAATTTTCATAATTTAGATACTCGCTTGTCATAGGGCCATCATAATCCATAAAAATGGCAGATAGGCTTGACATGAGTTTTTGATCACTTGTCTGACCGAGTGCAACAGAAGGAATTACAAGGGAGCAAGCGAGAAGTACGAACAATTGTATTCTCACGGTTTTATAGTTTTGGTTAACGGAATTCAAGCATAAGGTTAAAAAACCAGCTCGAAGTCAACGCGCCGATTCTGCTGCCTACCGCTATCCGTGGTGTTGCCAGCGAGGGGAGCCTCTTCACCAAATCCATTGGAAGTGATTCTGTGTTGGCTTATGCCTCGTTCGTTTACCAAGTAATATTTGACATGGTAGGCGCGCATGATAGAAAGAACCAAATTGTACTGATCAGTACCCAGAGCGTCGGCGTGTCCTTTGACTACTAACTGGGCTTCGCTATGGGTATGCAACATTGATGCCACTTCGTCCAAAACGGCCTTAGCTTCGTCTGTTAATACATAACTATCGTGCAAAAACAAGACAGGATCGATCGCTAATTGGTTGTCTATCAGTTGGTTATGTTTTTCTTGGTTAGGAGAAGAGAAAGTACTTCCATTGCCTGCATTATTCG
This sequence comes from Bacteroidia bacterium, assembly GCA_030430575.1. GTDB lineage: Bacteria > Bacteroidota > Bacteroidia > J057 > J057 > JAUIGE01. The sequence continues at coordinate 14,003 of JAUIKF010000005.1, forward strand.
TCTCGCTAAAATCTATCTCCGTACTTTCCTTTATGTCTTTGGAAGCAATAGGGTCCAAAAAGGTAGGCTCATTGTAGGCTGGGGTAGACGGCGAAGTAGGTTCCTGACGCTGAGTAGTCAAGTCTAGGTCCGTAGATTGTTGACTAGGCGAGACATCCCTCTGCTCCAAAACAGAAAGATCTGATACAGTGGCAAAGGAATTCGTCTGGTTGTCGGAAGGACGTAAGCCAGCTAAAGGGTCATCACCCTCATAAGCAATAGGCGTATCCTTGATTTTTGCAAAATTTAAAGCATCTACATTGGGACAGCCGTGATAGGTAATGAGGCCAGCCTCATAGGGGCATTCGTCTCGCTCATCGATGATGCCATCATCATCAGCATCTTTGGGCACAAGCGAAGCCAATAATGGTTCTGGTGCTGGAGTTCTTGGAGCTGGCTTCTCTACTTCGGGCTTATCCTTGGCGAGGTTGTATACAAATGATAGCGCATGCGCTACATGTTGATGATCTTTGTTGAGGGACCGTTTGACGGTCACTTGGGTGCGGAGAGCCACTTTAGGGCTGAGCCGAAACTGCAGTCCCCCACCTAATGGCACATAGAGGTCTGGATGTCCAGGGACATAACTTCCCCCAATCCCAAAATGCAGATATGGGGCAAAAAAGGCACTTTCTCGTGCAAATGCACCATTGTTGAATTTAAAAGTAAAGAGATAACTCATATCCACCAGATTGGGGCGAGTCACCGTCCAATCCTGGCCTGGAAACCGAATACCCTGTGCCAGGGTGATGTGGGTGCTCATATTGAAAGCCCCTGTAAGGTAGCGGTGGAGCGACACATGTAACCCAGGGTCAAAATTGGAGCCCTGAAAAAACTTCCCCGTTTGGGGAGCCTGATAGTCAATAAAGCTGGCTCCTGTACCTAGGGCCCATTTTTTCTCCGCGGTCTGAGCATTGACCGTGTGGGAGAACACCAATCCAGTGAAAAGTAAAGCGATTACAAAAGCAAGATTACGCATAGTGAAAAATCTTTAAGGGGTTTACCTAACTAATAGCGAAAATTATAGATTGATTAATTGACAAATTATTGGGTGGTAAGGGGTAATAATCCATCATTTAGTCTTAAATAATTATTTGACACAGATTAATCGTCATCAGCGAATGATCGCCAATGAACGATGTCAGGAATTACAACCGTCGAATTTTTTCGCAGGTCACCTGGTCATTGTCTTGGATGACCAAGACAAATCGGAGTGGATTATTTGAGGAGTGAAGTGAACTCCTTTCAGTGACCTAAACCTACCTTTAGAAATTATTGATTGATAGATTATTGATAATTTACAGAAGTCAAGCTTAAATCAATAATAAGTCAATTTATCAATTAATAATTCTCCTACTTAGGGTGTAATAGATCCTACATCAGTACAACCCTAAGTATTATCACTGAGTAAAGCAAAAAGCGAGCCAAATGTGGCCCGCTTTCTCTTACATGGGGTACGTTAGATCGAGGCGATATTTTCGCCTTATTTAACAAATAGTTCAAATGCTACCCTTCGGTTTTCAGCTCTTCCTGCTCGGGTGTTATTATCTGCGATCGGTTGTGTCTCGCCATAGCCAGTAGCTACCATACGATCAGGGTTTACCCCTTTTTCTTCAAGGTAATTCTTGCAGGCCGATGCACGGTCTTGAGAAAGAGTCATGTTCATATTATCCTGTCCCTGAGAATCGGTGTGGCCATCGATTTTGAGGCTATATTCTGGATATTTGGCCATGAGACTTACGATTTCGTCTAGGACAGGCTTCGAAGATTCTTTCAAAATAGCACTACCCGTCTCAAATTGAACATTCTTGGTGATATTGGCGAGTGCTTCCTTGACTTCTTCTTCAACAGCGGGACAGCCCTGCATCTCTGCTACGCCAGCTACATCAGGACAGCGGTCATCCTTGTCGCGGATGCCATCTCCATCTGTATCAGGACAGCCATTAAATGCGGCATCGCCTGCAGTATTGGGACAGTCGTCTTCTTTATCCATGATGCCATCGCCATCCGTATCTGGACAGCCATCAAATGTGACCAATCCAGCTACATTGGGGCATTTGTCCTCCTCATCAGGGATGCCATCTCCGTCAGAATCCTTCACTTCCTCAGGGCAGCCTTTGAGCGTAATCAAGCCAGCTACCTCAGGACAGTTGTCATCCTTGTCAGCTACACCGTCCCCATCCTTATCAGGACAGCCATTGAACTGGGCCAGGCCCGATTCGGTAGGGCATTCGTCGTCTTCGTCTACGATCCCATCTCCATCCGTGTCTACAGGTTCAGGAAGGACTTCTGGCTCCTCTACCTTTCCTCCACCAAAGGCAAAGTTGATCCCTCCGCCAAAGCTCACAAAATCGGTGAAATCACCTAATCCAATATTATAAAGTGCCCCCAGATCTACAGAAACAGGGCTGCCAGTTTGGATCTTAAGACCAAGTCCCGCTGGGAGGTAGAAGTCATTGCCATTTTCCTGTCGCGCAAATGTCGCTTTAAATCCCGTTTGAAGGAAGGGGACGAGGGCTGCTTTGGGACCGGCATAATCGCCATTGGCGAGCTTTAACCTAAGAATAGCTCCCAGGTCGAGGAAGTCTTCATAAGGAAGTTGCTTGGCAATGGGAAAAGGCGTGAAACTGCCTTGTAAGCCCAAATCAAGGTTTTTGCCTACATATCGCCCTAGATTCAGGGAATAAGCACCGATCAAGTCACTGTTGCTCGCTTTGAAATCAGGAAGACCGTGAAAATCTCTCGCCACATAGCCGAAGCCCAAGCTCCAGCGGTCATTGATATTTTGGGCATCAGCCGCTAATAGGAGCGCCATAAATCCCAAAACTAAAGTGGTAGATTGGATAAGTTTTTTCATAAAATTAGGTTGTTATTGGTGTATTTGTCCCATATAGACGGCGCAAAACTGCATGGGTCACAGTTCTGCCAGAAGACTATTTTTTCTAGGCAAAATAATTAATAATCGAACATTAATTATTGAAACGCCTGTAATATTTTCCTCAAAAAAGAAGGAAGTTTTTTTGAGAAAAAAAATGGCAAAAATGGCCCTCCGTTTATAAAATGGCCGATTTTTGAATACCCCTAAAATGAGTGTGGGAGAGGAAGAGGATGAAATGTGTTTGCAAAAAAAGCTAGTCAGCTACTCTGCTATATATATCTTTTTGTGAAATTCCATCTGTGTTCCGTTGGAGCACAAGGCTATCAGAAGACATAAAGAGAATTTCTTGTGGGACATTTCCAAAGGTGATAGTCTTTTCTTCAAAGAGAAAGGTCAATGATTCATCTTCCAGGTCAGGGTCCCCAGGGTTGGAGATGATGACATTGCCTTGGTCTGTAAATTCTAAGAATGTCCCGCCCATAGGAAATTTGTCCAAATCTACATGTGTTTCGATAAGTTCCCATTTACCCAAAACTCTTTTGAGAAGTTGTGCCTGTGGAGAGGCTGATTCAACTGCTAGGGAATCCCCATTTTCTTCACCTGTAGTTGAAGTGGATTCATCCCCGCAACTGATGAGGAGACAGGAAAGTAATATTGATCCAATTAGCAAACGAAAAAATGACGAATTCATGAAAGGGATAGTTTATAGGAAAATGCCTGATTTGAGGGCTAATTTAAGGATTTTGTCTGGATTCCATTATTTTTATCGCCATGAAAACAAAAATCGCATTAGTGACAGGTGGCGGGCGTGGTCTCGGCTATGAGTTTTGTAAGCAATTGGCTGCCCAGGGGACGACCGTTATCCTGACGGCTCGGAATGAGGAGCGGGGGTTAGCAGCTGCTCAAGCACTTCAATCTGCAGGACATGACATCCACTTCCGGAGGTTGGATGTAGGGGAGGAGGCCGATATAGCGGCTTTAGCGGCTGATTTGAAGAAGGACTTTGACAATATTGATTTGTTGATCAATAATGCGGGAATCAATGCCAAAAGCAGTGGGGCAGGAGAAAGCAATTTCCTCCGAAACTTCAAGCTCGGTGATCTAGACCCTGAGGCGGTCCTGGATATGATGCGCATCAATTCGTTGGCGCCCATCCTCATGGCGAAGCATTTGCTTCCTCTGCTCCGCAAAAGTCGGAACCCCAAGGTGGTGAATGTCTCCAGTTGGCTAGGGTCTATTTCTGAAAAAACCAATGGGGGCAACTATAGCTACTGCGGTAGCAAGGCTGCCCTCAATATGTTTAGCCGTGCCCTGGCCTTCGACCTGGTCCGCGAAGGGGTGACGACGATTGCCGTCAATCCTGGCTGGGTCAAGACGGATATGGGCGGTAGCCGCGCCAAGTTGACGGCAGAAGATTCTGTCAAGGGCCTTTTGGCTGTCATCCACAAGGTCAAGACCCCGGACGCTGGGAAATTCTTCCAATGGGACGGGACGGAGCACCCGTGGTGAGACCGTTCGCTGGCGCTCACTGCGAGACCGCTCAGGCTCGAAGACTCGCCCTCACTGCGAGATCGTTCGGCTCGAGAACTCACCTCACTGCGAGACCGCTCAGGCTCGAAGACTCGCCTTCGCTGCGAGATAAGAGAAGTCTTTGTCTTTAAGTCTGGCAGCGAGTCTTCGAGCGGTCTCGCAGTGAGGAGCGAAGCGACGAACGGTCTCGGAGGGAGCCCAAAGGGCGACCGGTCTCACAGCGAGGGCTGAGTCTGCGAAGCCCGAGCGGTCTTCTTTCCCCTGTGACTTTTCCATTTTTACCCGTCCTATCATATATTTTTTGTTGATTTGCGACCGCAAAAAAAGCATGTTCAATCAGCTCTTAATTTAATTTTCATTTTAATCTACTCCTAATCAGTCAAACAGCATCTTTTTATGAAAAAGACCTTTCTACTACTTATTACAAGCATTTGGTGTTTTGCGAATGTTGCTGCCCAAGAGCCAGCAGATACCTCCAAATGGACCACTGGCGGCGTCTTCACCGCTAATTTTACAAATACGGGCTTCGGTACCTACTGGCAAGGCGGGGGCATCCCTTCTATTGCGATCACAGGGCTGTTGAATGTCTATGCAGACATGAATGCAGAGAAGTACAAATGGCAAAACTCCCTTGACCTCGCATACGGAGCCTTGAAGCAAGGCGAGCGTGACTTCATTAAGGCGGACGACCGCATTGATTTCAATACCAAACTGGGCTATAAACTGAGCGAAAAGTTATTGATGAGCGCGATGCTCAATTTTCGAACACAGTTCGATGTGGGATTTGAATTTCCCGAAGGACAATTTGAGCCAGACGGTACGCCCGTCCGGAATTATATATCCCAAACATTTGCGCCTGCCTATATTAACCTTGGGCTAGGGTTTGATTATCAGCCCAATAAGGACTTCAGCCTGTACTTTGCGCCTGTAAGTGGCAAAGGAACCATTGTCACGGATACCTCGCTGACTACCAGGTATTTACCTGAGGAATTTATCGGAAAAAAAGCGAGGTTTGAACTGGGCTCGTTTCTCAAACTTAAGTATCGCCGCGTACTCACGGAGAACGTCACCCTAGAAACCAAGGCAGATTTTTTCAGCAACTATATCGACAATTTTGGAAACGTAGATGTCAACTGGGAAACCCTCATTAATTTTAAGGTGAATAAATATATCTCTGCGAGCTTTTTTACCCACCTCATCTATGATGATGACATCCGCTTCGAAGTAGAGAATCCCGCCACAGGCATGCCATTCGCGACGAAGCGTCCACGCACACAGTTCAAGCATGTACTGAGCATTGGCCTGACCTACGCCTTTGGCGCGAAGAAGTAGGCAAGTTTAGCGTTCAGGGTTCAGAGTTCGGTTCTCCAGACCAAAACGATGCGAGTCAAGTGTTTCCCAAAGCACTTGGCTCGCATTTTTTTGATATATTGCTAAAAGACCTAAAACTCAGAACCTAAAACCTAGAACTTTCTTCCCCATGCAGCTCAGTCCTCCTCCCCGCCCGCTGTCCCTCTATTCCCGTATGGTCATTCTCTTTGGGGGATTTAACAATACCTTTGGTTGGCTATTCTTTGGGTTTGGGATGATCTTCTTTTGGGCCTTTGTGATGAATTCGGAAGCGATCCATTGGTTGTCTTTTAGCAAATGGGAGGAGACACAAGGGACAGTGGACCATTTTCATTCCTCAGGTGCATCAGTCAATGATGTTTCTGTGTATAATTATATTGTTGAGTATCAGGTAAAAGGAAAAACGTATCGCTCCACTTGTTACGTAACGGGGAATACCTATTCAGAAGGGGATCAAGTGACAGTGGCGTATAAGCAAAATAAGCCTGAAGTAGGGAAGATTGTAGGGAGTCGCTTGGAGATATTTGATGGGTGGGTGCTGTTTGTCGTCATTTTTCCCTTTGTTGGTTTCTGCTTTATCATTGCAGGACTGAGGCAACAGCACAAGGCCGTTGACTTACTCATGAATGGCCATCTGGCCAAAGGCAAGCTCTCCCACAAAGAAGCCACCAACACCACCATCAATGATCGCACGGTGTACAAGTACACCTTTGACTTCACGGCTGGCGACGGCCAGACCTACCAAGTAATTGGTAAAACCCACCAATACGATGTCTTGGAAGATGACGAAACAGAGCGAGTGCTCTACGCCGCGAAAAACCCCAAGCACGCCTTTTTGGTGGACCTCCTGCCTTACCGACCCGAAATAGACCCCGCTGGTTATTTCACCGAAGCACCTTGGTACAAAGCGTATGTGCTCATCATTCCCGCAATTTCGCTCCTGGGTCATGGCGCGTATTATTACTTTACCTACATCGTTTAGGGATAAAGAGAAGTTCAAGTATAAATTCAAACTCAAATTCAATTTTCCTTTTACGACGGACAAAAGTCACGTCGCAATAGGTAATTGCCTATCATTTTCCACTATTGGGACTGAGTTTCAACTCGTCGAAATGGGGATAATTCCTTAAAAGGAATTATAAAAGCTCCCCCAAACCTCGAACGCTCGAACGCTCGAACTTTTCTCCCCCCCCTCCACATCAAGATGTGGACGAAACCAGTCTGTTTCCCCTATACCTTTGTTGGAGAAGGAATTAATGAAATCATTTGAATTCAGGTAGCGCCTAGACACTCATTCTTCATTCAACATTCCTTCATTCAAAATTCAACATTACCTGCTAAAAAATTAACCAATGAAAAATCTAACCCCCATCCTCTCAATGCTGCTAGTCGCTGCTATTGGGTACATTATTTACCTACATACCAGCCATCCAGCGCCCGCTCCACCACCTACGGCTAAGGATACCGTGACAGACACCAAAAAGCCGCCAGCCCCGCAAAGTGATATGTTGCTTCAGTACGTCATTCACCTCGACGACGCAGTTTCTTCTATGGAGCGCTATTACAACCTGTTTGATGATGCCGTGCTTCAACGATTGTTTGTGGGCAATATTTCTCCTTCAAGTGATACCGCAAAAATGATCACAAAAGAGCTCGGCTTGCCGCTCCATGCGAGCAAAGACCCTTTTCCAAGGGCCAAAATTGAAGAGATCTTCAAACGCTATCCAGGCAATGAATTTGTGCATTTTGGGACGGTGCTGATGGGAAATGATTCCCTCAATTTTGGGAGTACCAAAAGCACGCCCTGTGCCTATCCTTCTGGGGAGACCGTAGGGCAAGTGATTCCGTGGTTCAAGGTGAAGGACCCCAGAGCGACCTATGACAAAGCTATTGCTGGCCTTTCTGAAGGAATCAGGTTCGATTCCTGTGGGGCTTATATCAAGACCTCGGAAAGAAATGAAGGTTACGTGATCGATCCGCAGGGATTTGTGGTGCTGTTTGATCAAGGAAAGTAGTAGAAAAATTCAAGTTCAAAATAAAATCAAATAACATGAAATCTTATATACCTCTCCTCTTCCTCTTTTGGGGGCAATTCCTAAGCGCTCAAACCTTTACAAAAGTTTCACAACTCCCACATTTTGAACAACTAGCTAAGGGTTCCATCGCTTTTGCGGATGTGGATGGAGACAATGATCAGGACCTTCTCATGACAGGGGTAGATGGATTTAGCAAAATTTTAGCGAAACTGTATCTCAACGATGGGAATGGAAATTTTAATGAAAAGATTGGGACTTCTTTTGTGGGGGTTTTTTCTAGCGCTATTGCTTTTGCAGATGTAGATGGAGACAATGACCAGGATGTGCTTATTACAGGGAGGACCGCTACCTTCAATAATATTTCGAAACTGTATCTCAATGATGGGATGGGAAACTTCACTGAAAAAACAGGGACTCCATTTGTAGGGGTAGAACAAGGTTCCATCGCTTTCGCGGATATAAATGGTGACAATGATCAGGATGTTCTTATTACAGGAAGGGCTGTTGTTGGATCCCCTCTAACCATAAAACTCTATACGAACAATGGTATGGGGACTTTTACAGAAAAAACGGGAACTCCATTTGTAGCCGTATATCTTTCTTCCCTTGCTTTCTCGGATGTAGATGGAGATAATGACGAGGATGTTCTCATCACAGGGTGGGCGCGCAATATGGATATATCAAAACTCTACCTCAATGACGGATTCGGAAATTTTACAGAAAAGACAGGAACTCCCTTTGAGGCCGTAAGGAGGGGGGCAATTTCATTTTCGGATGTGGACGGAGACAACGACCAGGATGTTTTCATTACAGGGCATACAGCTAATACAACTATAATTTCGAAACTGTATACCAATGATGGCATGGGAAATTTTACGGAAAAAACAGGAACCCCAATTCCAGGCATAATTTCAGGCTCAAGTGCTTTCTTGGATATTGACAGAGACAGTGATGAGGACCTTTTTATTATAGGAAATGACGGTTCCAATTTTATTTCCAAACTTTACACCAACGATGGCATGGGAAATTTCATAGAAAAGCCAGGAACCTCTTTTGTAGGTCTGGATTTAAGTACCTGTGCCATTGCAGATGTGGATAGAGATAATTATCCAGACATTATGATTATGGGGAAGCCAGGAAGTTTCGATCCTGTTTCGAAACTCTATACCAACGATGGCATGGGAAACTACGCCGAAAAGGCAGGAATTCCCTTTAACGGTCTAGAACTAGGATCCATCGCTTTCGCAGATATAGATGGTGACAATGATCAGGATGTCCTCATTATAGGAAGGGTTGATGCGGTTCGATTCGCAAATCTCTACACCAATGATGGCACGGGGCATTTCACAGAAAAGACGGGAACCCCATTTCTTCCTGTATATAATGGTTCTGTCAATTTCTCAGATGTCGATAGAGACAATGACCAGGACGTCCTCATTACAGGATGGACGGGCACTATGAGGACAACCAAACTCTTCCTCAACGACGGAGCAGGAAATTTTACAGAAAAGATGGGAGGCCCTTTTGTGGACGCAGCTGCTGGCTCAGTTGCCTTCTCGGATGTGGATGGGGATAACGATGAGGATGTCCTGATCACAGGATGGTCGGGGAGCCAATTCCTTGCGAAGCTTTACATCAATCATGGAATGACCAATTTTACGGAAAAGCTGGGAACCCCATTTGACGGGGTAGAATTCAGTTCCATTGCTTTTGCAGATGTCGATGGAGACAATGACCAGGATGTCCTGATTACAGGCTGGAATGGTACAAGTCCCATTTCGAAACTCTATACCAATGACGGCATGGGAAATTATACCGAAAAATTGGGAACCCCATTTCAGGGCGTTCAGAGTAGCTCCATAGCCTTTGCAGATGTGGACGGAGACCATGATCAAGACGTCCTTATCACAGGATGGACCGGCTTCGTACAATTTACAAAACTGTATATTAACGATGGCATGGCAAACTTCACCGAAAAGGTGGGAACGCCATTTTTAGGAGTAGCTGGAGGCTCTGTTGCCTTCTCGGATGTAGATGGTGACAACGATCAGGATGTTCTGATGACAGGATGGACAGGCAATTTCAGAATTGCGAAACTTTACCTCAATGACGGCATGGCAAATTTCGCTGAAGATACAAGAGCTCCTTTTGTTGCGGTAAACCATTCTGCCATTGCTTTCGCTGATGTAGATGGAGACAACGATGAAGATGTCCTTATTACAGGATTTACAGGGAATGTTGCAGTTGCAGATCTTTATATCAATGATGGGATGGTTTCTGCTATCGAAAACGGAGTAGAAGGCTTGGGACTAGATTTTGTCCTATTTCCCAATCCCACCAGCGCGGACAATATTCAGGTGAAGTATGCTTCAGAAAAAATGGGATCGCTGACCCTTATTATTTCTGACCTGACGGGACGACGGATAAGCCAGCAACAAGAAATGATGCAAATGGGAGCGCAGACATTTTCCATTGATATAGCTACATTGGCTAAAGGAAGTTATATCATGCAACTGGATGATGGGGAAAGAAAAGGGGTAGGTAAGTTTGTGGTGCGATAACCATTTGTTGAATTTGTGTTTGAGCTTTCTCAGCGTAATCAGGTTGTGTCATAGGCACTAGATGCCTATCTTCGCAGCTTCAAAAATCATCTATTGATTCAATAGATGGTTTTTGTGTTTCTGCTTTTATTGAGAAAACACGCGCTGACAAAAAATGCGGATGATTGATCAACAGTTTTTATTCATCATTAATCATTCACTCATTCACTCATTCACTCATTCACTCATTCACTCATTCACTCATTCACTCATTCAACATTAATTCCTATGAGTCTGATCCAACAAATTTCTGCAAGAGAAATCCTTGATTCACGCGGTAATCCTACCTTAGAAGTAGATGTCATGGTCGATGGCATGATAGGCCGTGCGGCTGTCCCTTCTGGCGCCAGTACTGGCATGAACGAAGCGGTGGAGCTACGTGACGGGGGCGACCGCTATATGGGCAAAGGCGTCCAAGGAGCCGTAACCAATGTCAATGATATTATCGCGCCAGAACTGGAAGGCTCAGTGGTATTTGATCAAGTGGCGATCGACCGCTACATGATCGAAATGGACGGATCACCCAATAAGGGCAACCTGGGCGCCAACGCTATCCTTGGCGTTTCCCTCGCCTGCGCAAAGGCTGCCGCAATGCTCGCTGGCCTGCCGCTGTATCGCTATATCGGTGGTGTGAATGCTCGCTATTTGCCAGTGCCCCTCATGAATATCGTCAATGGCGGAAGCCATGCGGACAATTCCGTGGACATCCAGGAATTCATGATCGTCCCGCTGAAGGCGGAGACGTTTGGCGAAGCACTGCGTATGGGGACTGAGACCTTTCATTCCCTCAAAAATGTCCTCAAGAAGCGTGGCCTGAGCACCAATGTAGGCGACGAAGGCGGATTTGCGCCTAATTTGGCGTCAAATGAGGAAGCCCTCAAAACCATTATCGAAGCCATCGAAAAGGCAGGCTATCGACCCGGTGAAGACATCTATATCGCTTTGGATGCGGCGAGTTCTGAGTTTTATGATAAGGATAAAAAGCGTTATGTCTTCCATAAGTCTAATAATGACGCGCTGACATCATCAGAAATGGTCAGCTTTTGGAATGACTGGTGCAAGCGGTATCCGATTGTCTCTATCGAAGATGGGCTGGATGAGCAGGACTGGACGGGCTGGAAAGAATTGACGGATGTGTTGGGCGATAAAGTCCAATTGGTGGGAGATGACCTATTTGTGACCAATGTGCAATTCCTGAGCCGAGGTATTCGTGAAGGTGTGGCTAACTCTATGTTGGTGAAGGTCAATCAGATCGGTACGCTCACTGAGACCATCGAGGCAGTAGACCTCGCCAAGCGCAATAGCTACACCAATATCATGAGTCACCGAAGTGGTGAGACCGAAGACAATACGATTGCAGACTTGGCTGTGGCGCTCAATACAGGCCAGATCAAGACAGGATCTGCTTCTCGTAGCGATAGAATCGCAAAGTATAATCAACTGCTTCGCATCGAAGAGGAACTCGAAAACATGGCCGTTTATGGCAGCCAGTTGTTTCCGTTTGTGCGGTAAATAAGGCAAAAGAATAAGCCACGGATTACACGGATGGTCACGGATTTTTCTATAAACCTGTGCGAACCTGTGTAATCCGTGGCTGTTTTTAGGAAGGACTACTCCAAAGAGCAGGATTTTCAACTTGAAAATGAGTTCATATTTTGATTTTCATTTTCATTTCGATTTTTATTCCATCCTACGCTTCCTCTTCTTCCTTTTTCCGCCCCGTAATAAAGCGCCAAACTGCGCCACCTGCAACGGCCAGGCCTACAAAGATGAACTTGCCAAACTTGGCGAGGATGGCGAGGAAGCCAGCTTTTGCAAGGACTTTGCCTGCAATTAAGCCACCGATGCCTACGGCAGCGATCTCATCGATACTGGGATCGAAATCCGCGTAGCGATTGCCTTCTTCAAAGTTGACACTGTTGAGCACGTTCTCCAATTGAGAATTGATGTCTTCGAGGTCACCCATATCGCCGATGGCGTTGAGAACAAGCACGCCTTTACGGCCTAGAATACGGATATTGTAGTTGAGAGAATGGTCCTCGTCTTCACCAAATTTCAATTCCTTGGCCCAGTGTAGCTTCTTATTGACAGCATCATAATAGGGTTCTGCAGCCCAGCCAATCAGCGCTACGCGCTCATAGCCTTGCGCTGCGCGCGCATCACTCGCTTCACGCGTTTCTTCCTGCAATTGCTCCAGCAATTCTGTATAGTCAATCTCGCCCGCGTCATCGTCTTCCACATAACCCATCTCCTCAAAGTAGATGTCGATGGCCCAGGTAGAGAACGCAGGTGTACTGCCTTCTGGGAAAAGCATTCCCAAGGTGGAACCTCCTGGAGGGTTTCCCCAGATTTCTGTCAATACCCGCTCACTCTCTTCTCCATTAAGGTAAGTGAAGCCTTCGGGTACGTTGACGGTCGCGATCCCTCCATCGAGGGTGATTTCGCCTGTCATGTAATTAAAGGTGCTATCGAGGGCGTGCATGCTGTCGATCATCGCCACTAGCTCAGTCGGAAGTTCCAGGCTATCAAGGGCAGGTTCATCTTGGGCAAAGCAAGCCCCTAGAAACATCGCCAATGCGATGATGAGAGAAATAATGGTTTTCATTTGTTTGTGAATTTGTAGGACATGGGAAAAGAATTTTCCAAAAAAATGGACCTTTCGTAAAAAAGGGGGAGCCAAAGGTAGAGAAAAGAATGTTAAATCCAACAAAAAAGTTGAAATTAATTGAATTTTTGGTCAAAAATGTAATATTTTTTGTTGTGGTGTCCTGAATTCATCGTGAATGAATTTCCTAGCATAACAGCCTTGCTGTCATTTCGACGAGTCTTCGAGGAGAAATCTAACAGTGTGGTCTAGAAGCCTGGAAATAACCAATCGAAAGGGCGTGTTAGATTTCTCCCGTTGGTCGAAATGACAACTGCGTTGTAATGAAAAGGGGCAAAAACTTTTCACCCACGATACTGAGGAACACGCTCCAAATGAGGAAGTATCAGTCATGAACTGCTATTATTTTTTCGAATAAAAAACCAGCCCTCCAAGCGCGATTAGTTCAGAAGATAGCTCGGGCTGATAAGCTGCTGGGGTGTTTTGGGCAAAACTGTTGGCAATAAGCCAAGAAAAGGCGAGTAGAAAAATAGGGCTGATTTTCATTTCTTTATTCAAAATTAGTCATTCATTCATTCAAAATTACCTCCTAATCCATCGTTCAACAACATTCCCCACCACCATCGCTACAAAAGGCACCATCGGAAAGTGAAAGCGGCTATAGCCAAAAAAGATGCTGTATATCACCAGGAAATAGGCACAGATCGCGAAGGGAAGGAATGGATAGATAAATAGCTTACGATACGTTGGGGAAATAGATAATAGGAGGTGGAGGAAAAATAGGCTAAATATTCCCAAATACGCAGCCTGGGCCAGGCGATTGGCCCAGATCCAGTGCGACGCATCTGGAGTCTTTACTCCCATCCTTGTCCAGTAGACGCCCTCACTGCCCCGTTCAAAGAGGTATTTCCACTTGAGAGGAATGCGCCCGATGGCTTCTAGCGGTTGTGCTAGCAGATAGTCTTTAGCCAGTTGCATGGCTGCTTGGTCACGCTGAGCCTCATCGAGACCAGCAGGGAGAAGGGCTTCTACCTCTCCTTCAAAGTGGTAAGTGCCTGTCGCATGTGGATTGTTACCAATGAGCAGGTTGATGCCTCCGTTATTGGAAAAAGGAATGAGCTGACCCCAAATCTGGGTATTGCGGTATGCCCAAGGCGCAATGGCTAGAGTGATCACCACGTAAATTTTTAAAATGCCAAGCATTCGCCGCTTCAACAACTTTTTTTTGTTCATCAAAAAAAAGAAAGGAATGAACAGTACTTGCGCCTTCACAAAGCAGCACATCGCAAAGAAGGCGCCTTTGAGCCGATGACTGACCAAGGCGAGGAGTAGGAGGGAGGTGAACAGCGTTTCGGATAGCAATAGGGGACAATAGGCAATATGATTTGGATAAAGGGCCATGATCAGCATGGCGAGCCTTGCCCCTTTTTCGGAATCAAACCACCTTTTGCTCAATACATATACGCACCAGATACTGACAACAGAAAGCCCTATTTGCGTAAGCTGAACCCACAGGATTTTGCTTCCTAAAAGCCAGAAAATGACTCCCAAAAAAGCGGGATATCCCACAGGCCATAAGGCCGTCGGCTGGCTGTCTATGCTATACCCCTCACCAGAGGCGATGGCTAGCCCTCTTTCCATATACCATCCGGCATCACTGACGGGCTGCCAGTCGACGATGAGGAGCCACAGAAGTCGGAGAATAAGGCCGAGGAGGAGGATGAATAAAGGAATGTAGCGACCGTATTCCGTACCGTTTTCCGTAGGGTCACGATATATCGTGACCCTACGGAAAACGGTCTCGTAATGATGAGCGAAGCGACGAACAATCTCGCAGCGAGCCTGAAAGGTGAGCGGTCTAATTCCCTTCATACCTTATCCCACATTGTGCTCGAATGGTATCCATCGTCCTAGTAAGGAGTATGCTATCCTTGTGAGACCATTCTGGGCATTCTGTCAATCCCTGTTGAAGACAGCGAGTGACCGCCCGGATTTCAGCTTCAAAGAAATGCCCTTCGGGCATTTCGATGGTTTCTAGCAATTCACTTCGGTGGTAAATGCTAATATCGCCTGGCGTGAACCACATGCTGTGAATCAGGATGCGCGCATCGCTCCCGTAGATCTCTGCTTCTACATTGGTATCTGTGACAACCGAGCTGTGAAGGCTCGCCATTTTCTGGTCTGGATAGCGGAGCTGGATATTGCAATAGACATCAGAACCAGTAGGCGAAAGTTCAGCCATCGATTGAATTTCTATGGGAGCGCCAAAGAGGTATTGGGCTAAAAATAAGGGATAAATACCGATGTCCAGCAGCGAACCACCGCCCAGTTTCATGTCATAGAGCCGACTCGTAGGATCAAATTCAGTAATGAAGCCAAAATCTGCTCGTAGGAAGTTCACATGGCCGATTTTTCCCTGATCGATGAGTTCCTTGGTTTTGATAATATTGGGATGAAAGCGGGTCCAAAGCCCTTCCATAAAGAAGCTGTTGGATGCTTTTGCGGCATTGATCATACGCGCTAGCTCTTCGCTATTCATCGCGACGGGCTTTTCGCATAGCACGGCTTTGCCGTGCTCGAGACACAAGATGCTTTGCTCGCAGTGAAAGGTATGCGGCGTAGCAATGTAGACGATGTCTATATCGGGATCTGACGCTAAGGCTTCATAGCTCCTGTAGGTGCGAGGCGCACCATATTCGCTAGCAAAGGCCTTAGCGCGGTCCTCATCTCGCGAAGCTACTGCCAGCAGCTTCGCTTCTGGCACAGCAGCAAGGCCCTTCGCAAACTTATGGGCAATACGTCCAGGGCCAATAATGCCCCAGTTGAAAGTTGATTTCATGGGAGCTAAGATATAAAATCTAGCAGACTGGAAATGTCCCCTTCGAGGATTACGCAAAGAACCAACCCACAGGCTGGAAATCCTCGATAGCGTTAAGATTGCAGCATGCAGAACAAGGCTTGTCCTGAGACTTCGGCGTGAGCTCAGTCGAACGCCAAGTCGAAGGGATTGCTGATTTATGAAGTCGTACCTACCTTTTTTTATTTAGGCCGTAGGGGCAGGACATGTCCTGCCCCTACGGCCTAAATAAAAAAAGCGCAGAGGAAAATCTCCTTCGCGCTTTAGCCGCCTACGGCTATCAGAAAAGCTAGTTATCATACTAAGACTGAATGTCCTGACAGGATAAATACCCTTAAGGGACAGGGGAATTGTTTAACAGACAGTTCAGCTAGTATTGAAAAGAACACAGATATGCAAGATCTTTATAAATCATAAGGGGACATGCATAGCTGAAATTACAAGGTTTAATTACACAAGAGCCAAAGGTTACAAGAGCAGGGCTAGCGAGTGTACCTTGTGACTGGCAAAGGGTGGGCCATTTTTGTAAACGATTGATTTAGAGGCAATTACGACAAAGTCTCTAGCTGCTCTTTTCTCAAAATGAGAAAAGAGGGTTCAAAATGACAAAAAAAACCTCGTGTCATCGACACGAGGTTTTTTAATGGTTGACAACCAAGGGAGAGATAAGTAAAAATAATTAATAAATAACAAGAAATTTAAAAGTGAAGAGAGTCTTTTTACTTTGTACTTCCTTGTTCCTTATTCTTACTTAATTTTTCCTAGTTAGTGTCGCCACCAGCTTTGATTTCTTTCGCTTTATTGTACAGCGCAGAGATGCGAGCATTAGGATAAGCGATGAATTCTGTGCGGCGGTTTTTCTCTTTGCCTTCGTCATTGTCATTGGCAGCTACAGGCTGGGTATCACCTTTGCCACTAGCAGTCAGGCGGCCAGCTTTTACACCTGCTTCTTGAAGGGCACGAACTACGTTGGTAGCACGGGCAGCACTCAAAGACCAGTTGTCTTTGAACTTGTACTTGTGAATCTTCACAGGATCGCTGTCGGTATGACCTTCCACCATGATGTTGAGGCTAGAAGCGCTAGCAGCGTTGAAAACGCCTGCGAGTTTTTCGATGGTCTCTTGAGACTCACCTTCTAGCTTGTCACGGCCTGGACGGAAAAGGATCTTGTTGGAAACACTGATGTACAGTTTGCCTCCTTCTTCTCTGACGTTGAGTTCAGAGTTGTCATAATCTTTGAAGACGTCAGTAATAGAAGTACGAAGAGATGCAATTTTAGCATTATTCGCTTTAATCTCCTGGCTGAGCTTTTCAATTTCTGCTTTGCTCATGTTGAGATTACTCTCTAGGGTAGCAAGCTCCCCTTGGAGTTTTTCTTTGGCTGCACGCTCTTCGTCCAGCGACTTCTCAAGCGCGGCTTTCTCAGCTGCTGCTGCGGCCATGGCCTCCTCGTACTTTTTCTTGGAAACACAAGAAGTCATCAAGGAAGCAATGAGAAGGATGGTAAAAAGTGGAGCAAGTTGTTTCATAATGGTATCAATAAGCTTAATAGTAGGATACAAAAGATTGATTTTTTAAAAAATTAGGCGTTTTACGAAAGGTAATAAAATAGGTTTTTAGAATATACTTTTCTGTCGGCTAAATAAACAAATATTGGCGCATAATAAAAATATATGCCCAGTAGAGACGCGATTAATCGCGTCTCTACCCCAATTGTGCGAGGCTCTCGCGTAATACAACAAGCGTCGCTTCGGCATCTGCCTTTTTCTTGCGCTCTTTAGCCACTACTTGTTCGGGGGCATTATTGACAAATCGCTCATTGGCCAGCTTTTTCTCCACTTTTACCAAAAAGCCTTCAGTATACTCGATTTCTTTTTCGATTTTCTCGCGTTCTGCTTCGACATCAATAGCACCTTGCGGAATATAAAACTCGTGGGCCTGTACCCTAATACTCGCCGTCCCATCTACTTGGTCTGCTACAAACTCAATGCTTGAAGTATTGAGGAACTTGGTTAATAAATCACGATAACGATCAAATAAGGACGTATTGCCTGTTTTGATGAAAAGCTCAATCGTCTCTTTAGGGGACATTTGCTTATCCATGCGGAATTTGCGGACAGCACTCACTACTTCATTGATGAGCTCCATCTCTTGCAGGATAGGTCCGTCTTGACCGGTAGGGGCAGGCATGGAAGTGATACAAATGAACTCCCCGTCTTTACGTTCTTCCATAGATTGCCAAATCTCCTCTGTCAAGAATGGCATAAACGGATGAAGCATTTTCATCAAGGTATTGAAGCACTCCATGACGCCTTTTAAGGTTTCAGAAGCAATCGGCTGCCCGTAAGGGGGCTTCACTAATTCCAGGTACCAGGAACAGAAATCATCCCAAATGAGCTTGTACATGCTCATGAGCGCATCTGAGATGCGGAATTTCTCAAAATGGTCTTCAATCTCTTGGCTCACGGTGGAAATCCTGGCTTCCATCCACGCTTGAGCAATCTGATCAAGATCAGACATGTCGCCCTCTACGACTTCCCACCCTTTCACGAGGCGGAAAGCGTTCCATATTTTGTTAGCAAAATTGCGCCCTTGTTCCACAAGGCCTTCATCAAATAGCAGGTCATTACCCGCGGGCGAACTAAATAGCATCCCTACGCGAACGCCATCAGCCCCATATTGCTCGATCAAGTCTAGCGGATCTGGAGAATTACCAAGAGACTTGGACATCTTACGACGCTTTTTATCACGGACAATCCCAGTCAGGTAAACATTATTGAAGGGACGCCCATCCTTGTATTCGAAACCAGCGATGATCATGCGCGCTACCCAGAAAAAGAGGATTTCGGGAGCCGTTACGAGGTCATTGGTGGGGTAATAGTACTGAATGTCTTTATTGTCTGGCTCCATGATGCCATCAAAGACAGAGATAGGCCATAGCCAACTAGAGGCCCAGGTGTCGAGGACATCCTCGTCTTGACGAAGATCAGCCATTGTCAGGGAATCATCGGCAGTCTTTGCTTTCGCACGTTCCAAAGCAGCTTCCGCACTTTCTGCTACCACATAGTCATTGCCGCCCTTGATGTAGTAGGCGGGAATCTGGTGGCCCCACCATAACTGGCGTGAGAGGCACCAGTCACGGACATTCTCCATCCAGTGGCGGTAGGTATTGACAAATTTGGGGGGAATAAGCTTGACTTCCTCGCTGAGCACCGCTTCCAAAGCAGGTTTGGAGAGGTCCTCCATTTTCAAGAACCACTGAAGGGATAGGCGAGGCTCGATGACTGCATTGGTACGTTCTGAATGGCCAACGGAATGGTTATAGTCTTCGAGTTTTACGATATGGCCCTGTTCCTCCAAATCACGCATGATCAGTTTGCGTGCTTTGAAGCGATCTTCGCCGATATATAAGCCCGCAGCTTCGCTCATCGTACCGTCTGGATTCAAGACGTCGATGGTTTCCAGGTTATGGCGCAAGCCTATTTCATAGTCATTGATGTCATGGGCAGGGGTGACTTTCAGGCAGCCTGTCCCAAACTCCATGTCGAGGTAGTCATCCTGGATGATAGGGATAGCTCGGCCGAGTAGCGGTACCAACGCTTTTTTTCCATGCAAATGCTTATACCGCTCATCATCTGGGTGTACAGCAATAGCTGTATCACCCAAAATCGTCTCAGGACGCGTAGTCGCAATCGTAATATACTGATCACTTTCCCCTTCTATCGCATACCGCACAAAGTGCAATTTGCCCTGAATATCTTTGAAAATTACCTCTTCGTCGGAAACGGCTGTCTGCGCACTGGGGTCCCAATTTACCATGCGGATACCGCGATAGATATGGCCCTTGTCGTGCAGGTCGCAGAATACGCGGATGACCTCTTTGTAGTAGTTCTCATCCATGGTGAAGCGCGTACGCGACCAATCACAGCTCGCGCCAAGCTTTTTGAGCTGCTGGAGGATGATGCCACCATATTTCTCCTTCCATTCAAAGGCATGCTTCAAGAAATCTTCACGCGAGAGGTCACGCTTCTGTATCCCCTGGTCAGCCAGCATTTTCACCACTTTTGCCTCGGTTGCAATAGATGCATGGTCGGTTCCAGGCACCCAGCAGGCGTTAAACCCCTGCATGCGCTTGCGGCGGATGAGGACGTCCTGAAGGGTATTGTTGAGCATGTGGCCCATGTGCAATACGCCCGTCACATTGGGGGGCGGGATGACAATCGTATAGGGCGGACGGTCATCTGGAACAGACTTGAACAGGTCATGAGCAATCCACTGCTCATACCACTTGTCTTCAATCGCAGTGGGGGTGTATTTCTTCGATAACTCCATAAAAAACTGACTGGTCGTTTAAAATCGAGTGCAAAGGTAAGGAATTATTAAAATTAACATCCTCCAATCGAAGAAAAGATCAAACTCAAGTTCAAGTTCAAACTCAATACAGTGTAACTTAAATTTCTAATCAAAACAGCCTAGCTGTCATTTCGACGAGTCTTCGAGGAGAAATCCAAAACGCCGATCTAGCAGCTTATTCGAAGCGTATGGTAGCCAAGACAAAAAAGAATGTTGGATTTCTCCTCCCTCCGCAAAGCCTACGGTCGTCGAAATGACAGCAATGCTGTTATGGCGAAAAACTTTGGTTACACTGCACTCAAGCTCAAATTCAAGTTCAACCTCAAACGTTCTTCCTTGAACTTGAACTTGAACTTGAACTTGAATTTTCTCTGACGTTTTGCCATTAACGGCAGAGACGACCCCAGGATTATTTGGGATCGTCTCTGTTATGATAAGAACGGGGTAAAAGATTATTAATTAATGATCAGTCAATTCCTAATCTCTTAAAATTCTTTATTGGATCAAGATTTTCTTAGCTATTTCTAGGTTTCCACTGACCAGCTTGATGAGGTAATAACCCGCTGCAAGGTGCCCGATAGCGATCGAAAGCGTGCCCGAAGGATTGCGTTCATTGCCAACTTTGGTGGCATATAGCGACTTGCCATTGGAGTCATATAATGTGAGCTCAGAAGTAGTAGGGAGATTCTTGTAATTGACTTCAATATTCTCACCATTTGCTGGACTTGGATAAGCGACTACCTCGATCTGGTCATCAGCCTCAATGTCATTTCCATAAGGTCCTGTGCCGTCTGGATACCATTCAATGAAGATAGGATCATCTTCATATCCAGTTTCAACTTCAGTCTGCGCTTGAAGGGCAGAAATGGCACATACTAAGACTAATGTTAATAGGGTAGTGGCGATGGAGTAAATGTTTGTGAATTTCATAACAGAGGAGTTTTTAGAGATAAAAAGTATTTTTTAGTAAAATTATTTTTCCTTTACTTTCTGCTAACAAAACTAATATCGTTTTAGAATAAATGCAAACATTTACTATCAAAATATATGAATATTTTGTATATTGAAATTAAAATGGGTAATTTTTTGAAAAAGAGAATTGGGCGGTTTTTTCCTAGAATAAGCAGATTTACTGGTGGAAACTTTGGGTTAAAAGGGTAATAATTTTTTTTCTATTTTTTTTGAATAGAAGGCTGCATACCAAGAATTACCTATAATATAATCAAGAAGAATGGTTTGTTTGTTATATTGACGGGAATGCGATAATTTGTCCCATGTAAATATTCTCGCCAAAAAAGTCTTTTTTTCGCGTCTTAGGGGCATATTATTTGCCATTTCTTGCTTAGCAATGCGAGCTTCTTTTTCCAGCTTTATGAATACTTATTTCCGTCCAGTTGTAATTTTCTGTTGTCTCTGTGCATTTTTTTCACAGGGCTTGTGGGCATTCCCTTCCAATATAGATAGCCTGAAACTGGAAGTTCCTAAGATGCGACCCGTTCAAAAAGTCCCTACAATGCTCTTCATCGCAGAGCGCAGTTTGCGGCGGTCCACTGAAGAGGCGCTCAAATATGCCAACCGTGCCTTGGAATTGGCTTATAGGGAAAATATGGATAGCTCTCTGGTCCAGGCTTATGACATTTTGGGAAAGTGCCATTATTTCAATGGAGCTATTTACCAAGCCATTGATTGTTATGAAAAGGGATTGAACATCGCTTACGAGCGCGGGGATCAGCGTCAGATCGCTGTATTACAAAATGGCCTTGGGGTGGCTTTTAACAAAAAAGGAGAATTCGAAAAGGCGCTAGAGCATTTCTATAAATCGCTCGAAATCATGGAATCGAGTGGCAATGACAGGATGGCTGCTTCTATTCGCTCCAATATCGGGGCCCTACATAAAGAGATGAAGCAGTACGACGACGCCATCGATAATTATAGCAAAGCACTGGCCGTAATGCAGCGATACAAGGACAGAAGGGGTATTAGCCACGTATATAACAACCTTGGTGATGTGTATTCAGAGACCAATGATTATGAAAAAGCCATTAGTTTCTATCGAAATTCTCTTTCTCTAAAGCTCGAACTTGGATTCTCCCGATCTGCCATCAATACCCTTTCCAATATGGGCCGCCTGTTTTTGGCTGAGGTCATGTATGATAGTGCCGAAGTCTATTTTGACAGGGCACTGGCCATGGCCCAATCAGAGAAAAACCCTTATCTGATTCAAAAAATCTATGAAGGGAAGAGTGAAATATACCTAGCCAAAGGAGCCTATGCCCAAGCTCGGATCTCTTATGAAAAAAGCCTTGAAATAGCCCAACTCAATGGAGAGCGTCCTGAAGTGGCTGAGTTGAGTAAGAAACTAGCGGAGGTCTATGCGCTCTTGGGAAACTACGAGAAGGCGTATCAGCATGAAAAGCTTCACGCAGAATTACGAGATTCGATATATACGGAGGAAAGCCAGCGTCAGGTAGCTGATATGCAAGCGCGGAGAAAACTTCAGGAAAAAGAGGCAGAAATCAAGAATTTACAACAAGACGAAGCATTTACCCGCCTCAAACTGACTTTTTCTATTCTGATCTCCATTTTCTTTGTCCTGAGCTTCCTTGCACTCTATGTTAGATTTAAAGAAAAGAAGCGTTCCAATGTATTGCTGGAAGATAAAAATCACGCGATCAGAGATACCTATGCCCTCCTGGAACGCCGGACGCGGGAAATCTCAGATCAGAACGATTTGCTCAAACAACAAACGGAAGAGATCCACCACCAAAATGAATTGCTCAAGCAATCCAATTCAGATTTGGAACAATTTGCTTATGTAGCTTCTCATGACTTGCGTGAACCCCTTCGGACGATTCGGAGCTATATGCAACTCTTGCAAAAGCGGTATGAGGAGAAGTTGGATGCCAGTGCCAAGGAGTTTATTGATTATGCTGTCAAAGGGGCTTTCCGAATGGATCAACTGTTGCGTGACTTGCTCGACTATTCTCGAATTGGGCGTACGCGGCTTATCGTTTCCCCTGTACCGCTAGATTCACTGGTAGAAGAGGTATTGCATAATCTCTCCAGGCAGATTGATGACAGCAATGCTGTGATCAATGTAGGGAAATTGCCTGTCGTCAATGGACACGAAAGCCAATTGGAACAGCTGTTTCAAAACTTGCTCAGCAATGCCTTAAAATTCAGTGGCAATAAGCCGCCAGAAATTTCGATTTCGAGTGAAACGAAGGATCATGAAGCTGTGATCTCTATCACAGACAATGGAATCGGGATTGATGATAGATATCGGGATAAGATTTTCACCATTTTCCAACGCCTACATACTCAAGAAAAATACCAAGGCACAGGTATTGGGCTTGCTATCTGTAAGCGCGTAGTCCAGCAGCATGGAGGAGAATTGTGGTTTGAATCAGAAATGGGAAAAGGGACCACCTTTTATGTGAGTTTGCCGCTGACGGAGCCGGCGCTTGAAACGCCGAAGGCTGGCGCGATCAAATAAAAAAATGAAAAAAGGGGTGCTTCGGTTAAAAGCGCCCCTTCCAGTTAGGTATAAATAAGAACGGTTGTAGTTTCAGTTATTGAGATGAGCCTTGAGGGGATAAGTCACATTTTTTGAAAAAAAGGAAAATAATTGTTGAGATGAGAATGCCCATTCCGTCTCATAGGATTGAACAAATAGGAACGATCCTGCAGGTCAGCCTTTTGTATTCGGTCAACAGCCTTTTTTTCTAACAACCCTAATATCAACCCCCCACGTATCATGAAATCTTTCAAGATTTTCTTATGGATGGCTTGTGCCATGGTGGTACTGCCATGCCTTGCCTCAGCTCAATCGACGCCTACAGCCTCCCAAAATCATATTTTGGTCCGTCAGGCGCGCGTCGCTACCCCTAATCAGCAGGCTTTCGCCAGTTTATCCGACCCCGATGAGGTCGTCGAATCCGTGCAATACTTCGATGGACTGGGACGCCCTATCCAGACCGTTGAAGTCGCGGCTTCCCCTTCCGAAGCTGACATCGTCAGCTTTCAAGTCTATGACAACCGAGGCCGTGAGTCAATGAACTACCTGCCCTTTACCCGAGCCAACAACAACGGTAAATTTCGACCCCATGCCCCAAGCGAACAAGCCTTTTTTTACAACCAAACCCAATTTCCCAACATTCCTCAAAACGACCTCATCAAGCCCTATAGCGAGACCGTCTTTGAGGCTTCTCCCCTCAGTCGCCTCCTAGAACAAGGCGCACCAGGGGAAGATTGGCAGATCCAGAAGGTAAATGGCCAAAGCATAGGGCTAGGCCATACCACCAAGGCTGCCCTCCAGCGCCCCAACACGGCCGCTGACTTGGTGCTTCATTGGCGCCCCGACGCGAATGGGACCTGGTTCGCTTCCCAGACTTTTGGTGATGCTTCACAACTGGCAATTTATCCGCCTGGAAGTCTTTTTGTCGATGAAGTGGCAGATCCTAATGGCAACATTTCCCTTACCTTTTCTGATAAACTAGGCCGGGTAATTCTCAAGCGCAAGCTGGTGGGAAACCCCGCCACCCAAAATCCGCACGATGCTTATACCAATACCTACTTCCTCTATGATGACATGGACAATCTGCGATTTGTCCTGCAGCCAGAAGGCTGTACCACGCTTTCCTTAAACAGCCAGAATTATGTGCTGACACAGGAGCTGCTGGAGCAATATGCGTTTCAATATGTCTATGATGCGCGTCAGCGTGTGGTAGAAAAGCGGATTCCAGGTGCGGACTGGGTCTACACTGTTTATGACCCCCTCGACCGTGTAGTTGCTACGCAAGATGGCAAACTGCGCCAGACGAATGATTGGCTATTCACCAAGTATGATGCCCTGGGCCGGCCTGTCATGACGGGGATTTTCGATAATCCCGCCAATTATGGACGCTCGGATGTGCAATTCCAGCTCAGTCAGGCGTGGAATAATGGGGCTTTTGCCCTATTTGAAGCGCGAAGCGGAAGTAATTTTGCTACGCAACATGGCTATAGCAATCAGGCGTTTCCCGCTTTGGTGGACATCGTCGAACTGCATTCGGTGACGTATTTCGACGATTACGACTTCAATCTGGATGGTGCCGCAGATGTTAACTACATTCCCGTAGCAGGCTTTTCTGCTACGCCTACGGACCGTGTGAGTGGATTGGTCACAGGCGTGAAGGTACGTGTACTGGACCCAGCCCCAGACATGCCAGACTGGCTGATGACGGTCTCATTTTTTGATGAATATGCTAGAGAACTACAAACCCAAGCGGGCAATCATTTAAGCGACGGCGCAGGCGATTTTAACCAAGACCTCTCAACTCATGCTTACAACTTTGCAGGCGAAGTCCTCAAAACCCAAATCACTCATAACCATAACTTGTCAGGTAGCGGAAAGACTACCGTCCTGAAGTCATTTGTCTATGACCACCGCAGCCGCCTCCTAGAGATGAAGTACCAGCTAGACGGCGGTCAAGAGGTGATTTTGAGTGCTTTGGAGTATAATGAATTAGGGCAAATGATTGAGAAAAACCTTCATTCTAAGAATGGAGGTGCCAATTTCCTGCAATCCCTCGACTACGCCTACAACATCCAAGGCTGGCTCACAGACATCAACGATGTAGATGCGCCCATGGCCCAAGCCCCTTGCAACACAGGCGGCGGTCGCAGCGGAAGTGGGTCGGGCATTGCCCTCGATAGGGTAGGGGTGGCCCTTCAGACAAAAGGCAGCCCCAATGGCGATATGATGATTGCCAAGGTATTTGTCAATGAGGAGGTAAATATTACCCAAAACAATCAGCAAGTAACCATTTCCCTCAATCATACAGGCACGCCTTTGAAGCAGCATATTCCTATCTCTGGCATGCCAGGGAGTCCATTTATGGATACAGTCTTGGTTGGATTTCCACATTTGCCTATAGACTCTGTCAGTATGCTTTCTGTAGAAAATGCAGTAGAAACAGCCATTATGACCAAGATGAATACGGCAGGCTTTGCCATTTCAGACCAAGAAGCGGTCAGTCAGGCTTCGACGGGTTTGCTGAAAGCAGATTGGAACAGCATCCTCGACGAGGATGACAATCAGGACCTCTTTGCGGAGCGACTGACCTATCAGGGCGATGATGGCAATATGCACGCCGATGCTACCGCCCAATACAATGGGAACATCCGTTCCATGCAGATTCGCACCGCAGGCGCCTGCCAAGTCCGTCGCTGGGACTACAGCTACGATGCGCTCAACCGCCTCACCAATGCCCATTACAAAGCCCGAGACGGCCAAGCAGTGAATAACCCTTGGAACCTTGAAGTAGGCCGTTATTCTACGACAGATTTCACCTACGATTTTAACGGAAATATCAAGGGACTTACGCGTTCGGGCAAAACCGGGATGTCAGGAAATATGCCGACCTATGGACAAATCGACGACTTGACCTACACCTATCTAGGCAACCGCCTAATTGAGGTCAGCGACCTCGTGACGACGACTATTCCTGCTGATATTCAGCAGTTTATTGATGGCGCTACAGCACCCGTGATCAAGACCCTCGAGGCCAGCCACGAGTACCAATACGATGCCGACGGCAACATCACCGCCGACAAAAACAAAGGCATCGAAGCCATTGCTTACAACTATATGAATAAGCCCACGCTGGTAAGCATGGACCCCACAAAAACGGTGGCCTATATCTATGCCGCTGATGGTAGCAAGCTGCGCCAGACGGTCACAGACGGCAGCACGGTCACATCCTTTGACTATGTGAATGGCTTCCACTATAAGACCGACAATGGCGGTCAGACCCTACAATTCTTCTCCACAGAAGAAGGCCGTGTGGTCGTAGAACCTACCGCCAAACACTTTGAGTACAGCCTCAAAGACCACCTCGGCAATACCCGTGTCAGCCTGCGCGAAAACCCAACCGTCATCGGCGAGCCGATGATGATCCAGGAGAATCACTACTATGCTTTCGGCATGTCGATCTCAGACCTCGCCTCCGTCACTGGCCTCCCCAACGACTACCTCTACAACGGCAAAGAACGCCAGGACGAGCTGGGCATAGGATGGTACGACTATGGGGCGCGGATGTATGATCCTTCTATAGGAAGGTGGAATGGGGTGGATCCGCTGGCGGAGCAGTATGGCTCCAACAGCCCATACAATTACACCCTGAATAATCCAATTCTGCTGGTAGATCCTGACGGGCGAAGTTCTGGTTTTTCTAATGCTGTGAAAGGCTATATCAATGATTATTATAATGCCAAGCATAAAGAAGACAATAAGGATCGCGCAAAATCATCTGCGGAGGAGCATATTGCTAGACGAAGAGCTAAGAGTGGACCTGTAAGTGGTGGAAGCTCAGCTAAAGATTCCGGTTCTGCGGGTAGTAAGCAGGACAAGATTGAGGTTAGAAAACAGAGAAAAGAGGAGCGGAGAGCGAGACGTAAGGAGAAGCGCTTGGCGAAGAGGAAGGGGATTCAGACGGAGCCGACCCAGACATTGCCTATTCATATTGAGTTGCAAAGGACGACGGAGACGGATGTGTCTACTATTGGGCAATTTACGGCTACGGGGTCTAATGGGGAGACTGTAACTGGAGAGATATTGGAACCTAGGAAGGGAACACCAGAAGAGACAATTACAGAAAAATCTAAAGTCCGAGTAAAGGCAGGAACCTACACTTTAGTTAAACATGTTGGCAAAAAATATAAAAATCATTTTCGTCTTGTTGGAGTTCCAGGGAGAACTGGGATTGTAATACATGTTGGGAATGATCAACATGACACCGAAGGGTGCTTACTTCCAGGGGAACCTTCCTCCACTCCTAATTTTGTAGGGTATAGTGACAGGACAATTA
The DNA here is from genome assembly GCA_030430575.1 of Bacteroidia bacterium. Lineage (GTDB taxonomy): Bacteria > Bacteroidota > Bacteroidia > J057 > J057 > JAUIGE01. Next base: position 42,098 of record JAUIKF010000005.1, read on the forward strand.
GAAAATTAAGAAAACTAGTTGTAGAATCTTCTGGATATAAAAACTTTAGATCAATCCCTGCTGGGACTGTAATAGGTACAATTACTATAACAGATCCGTCAGATAATTAACAATTATTATGAAAAACTTAAAATTCCCTCAGATGCTAATTGGCATATTCCTTCTGGTAATTACACTCGTTTTTGTGAGTTGCCAACAAAATGCCTTTTGGTATAAGCTTCAGTCTGATGAGAAAAAAATATTCTCCCAACCATATGGCATCAATGATACGCTCCGTACATTTTTAGAGGAAGGTATTATGTTTAATGGAATGGTCGACTTAGGGTTTTGTGCAAATGAATTAATCGCCTACCTAGATGAAGATACTACTTATCAAAAAGAGCTTGAAGAAAATATTTGTGCAACGTTAAAACCAACAGATGCAAATTTTCCGAAAGAAGGGCGGTATGTTTTTAATAATGAGTATCGTTTTCTCAAAGAGAGATTGTTGAAAGTAGATCCAAGACTACAGAACCTGGATTCCTATTGCCGATTAATGGCTCAACTGGATACGATGGAAGTTATTCCGATAAAAGATGCTGCAATTATTAACCTTATGCATCAATTTGAGCGCGCAGATGGGGTAATGCCTTGGGAGTATTCGGGGATCTATTATTCCCTTTTGGTCCAAAAAGGTAGTGCTTTTATTGATATTATCTGCCAAGATGAAAAAGCTACGGAGTTATTTACTGAGTGGATAAAGAAAATTGAGCGATATGAGTTTGTAGCCTATGGAGCAGGCAATCTCCCCCCCCAAATCATTGAGCGACGTCGAGCCTATCTCCTCGAAATTTTGGACAAAGATCTCGATGCCAATGAAGTTAATAAGTTGACTTACAACTCAATCAAGTATGCTAAATTGAGGTTAATCGAATAACCCTCGCGCATCCTTATGCGCTGGGCTGGATTTCCGGAATGTGAGTTGGCTCTTCGCGTAATCCGGCCCCACCTACCCCCCTTCCAGCACAGCCTGGAAGGGGATTTTTTACGCATACTCCACACTTCAGCCCACTTACACGGTTGCATTCATCTCTCTACTTCCAACAAGCGTAATTGCCTCCCAATCAAACAGGAATTATCCACACACTTCAATAAACCCAAAACTAGTATGAAAAAGCTCCTTAAAACCTCAGCAACGGTTATGTCATTATTGCTCCTGACGACCATTTTTACTTCTAGTTGTCAGCATCATGTCTTTTTGGCCAGTCAGAAAATTATTGAAAAAAAGGTACCTACACCACCCTTTGAAATCACTGATACAATTCGTGGCTCATTGAAAGATATGATTGATTTTAGGCCTGCTGTAGATTTTGCGTTTTGTCCCAATGAATTGATTGCCTACTTAGCTGAAGATACTGCCCATCAAAGGATCTTTGAAGAGAACCTTCAGAGCAGGTTGAAACCTACTGGATATAGTACTTTATTCACTGCAAAATTTGTCTACCATAACAGTTTTGCATTTCTCAAAGACCAATTACAGTATGTCCGTCCAGAACTTCAGTCGGAGGCTGCCTATAAAAGGCTAATGACCCAGTTAGATACAATGATATTTATTCCTCTAAAAAATTGCGAGATCATTCGTTTGGTTCGTCAATTTGGAAAAACAGGAGGTGCAGGATTCTGGGAGTATTCAGATGTGTACTATGCATTACTGGTTCAGTATGGAACTGAATTTATTGACATAATAAAACAAGATAAGGAAGCTACTATCTTATTTATGAAATGGATGATTGAGATTGAGCGATATGAATTTACGGCATTTTATGGGGGAGAATTTGGCGGTGAGATCATAGAACGAAAAAGGACTTGGTTAATCGAATTATTTGCCAAAGAAATTTACAAAGATGAAATAAGAACATTGACCTACAACTCAATTCGGTACGCAGAGACAAGTATAGTAGAATAAGCAAATATGCTACACTCCCTTCCAAGACACCTCCTTTTGGAAGGTTTTTTTATCCTGAATAATCCAACAAAAATCACCACCATGAAAACCCCAATCTTTCTCCTGGCCTTTCTCTCCATTTTTACAGCCTGTCAAAAACCTGATGCAATAGATCAAGTCCGAGCAGTTTTTGAAGGGTATCGTGCCAAGGAGCAAGCCTATTTAGCTGCACAGGAAAAACATATCCATCGAGTAAATCAAGGTATCCAAGTGCCTGAAGTCTCAAAATTGTGGCGGGAGGGACGAGATTATTATGAGGAAGAGGTGTGGAATATCTTTCCGTTTATCCGAACGCAAATCTGTGAAACATCTAACGATGTCATCTTCGAAGAACTGATCCAATTTTTGCTGGAAAATGAAGGCTCTGCCGATGAAGAGCTTTCCAATATTATTGGCGAAATATTTATCTGTAGGCCAGATTTTACCTTAGCCTATATCAATGGTCATCCTAACTACAGATTTCTGATAAGAAAAGTCGACTTCGGCTTCCTAAATATGAAGCCCTATTATCAAGAAACCGCCGACATTCCGACCTTGAAGCAAAAACTAGACTCTCTGCACGCAGCGCGCCCATTTCGCGACTACACCGTACCGCCTCAGAGGCCCCTTCATGAGATATTGGCAGGCATTCCCCTCTATCAAAAGCGCGTTTTGGGTGAAATGGATACCCCCAAAAACTCTTGGCTCATCCTCTCCGCCAAAAGCTGTCAAGACTGCGATGAAAACGCCGTCATCTATGTCTTTCCTGTGGAAGATTATGAGGGCGCAGCTGCCCAAAGAACTCAGCGCTACAGCTACCCAGGTAAGATCTTTTTCTACGAAAATGATTTCCTCATCTCAGAATCACGCCTGTTCTGGGGGAATTGTCTGGGAGCGCAGAAACAGGAACTTCTATGGTGGCAAAAGGAGCGTGAAGGAGATGGCTGGGTGACTTCCTTTTACTCGCTGACTTTGACAGATGAGGGGGTAGTAGAGAAGGAATTAACGTCAGTTGATTTGGAGGATGTGGAGAAACGGCTGGCCGAGGGTCTTTGTGTGGAGGTCATGCCGAAAGACCAAACGTCTGAACCGTAAGGAGAAGATTAGATGGCAAATACTTAATGGCAGCTTCGGTGTAATAATCGGGGCTGCCATTTTTTAGGTTTATCGAGGCATTTAGTGGAATGGTAACCTTTCTGCTAATATTCACCACGGATTACACAGATTTGCACGGATTAAAAAAGAAAACCTGTGGGAATCTGAGTAATCTGTGGTTTTTCTTCTCCCCTCGATTAAAATCCTAGAACAACCTTTTTTTATCACCTAGTATCACACCAACCTCTTCCTTTTACCCCAATTCATGCCTAACTTCGGGATCGATTAGCTGCCAACATTTCATTAAAATAGCTGTTACCTTTTGTCATAAATCCACTCTGTAAGCATGAAACGTATCAAGAAATTCCTCAAAATCCTTGGGATCGTCATAGGCCTGTTGCTAGTGTTATTGATCACCTTGCCTTTTCTTTTTCAAGATAAAATCAAGCAAGCTGTCTTGGACCAAGTCAATGAAAACCTGAATGCAGAAGTCTATTTGGCTGATGTGGGGCTTTCTTTTATCAAAAACTTTCCTGATGCCTCTGTATCGATCACGGATTTTGGGGTGGTGGGCAAAGGCCCCTTTGAAGGGGATACCTTGGTGCAAGGCAAGCGTTTTGAGCTGATTGCAGACTTGATGACCGTGATTTCTGGGAATTCAATCAAGATCAAAGGCGTCGCCTTGGATCAGCCCAAACTCAAGGTCCTGGTCCTCGAGGACAGCACCGCCAATTATGACATTGCCCTGCCCGATACGGCAACGGCAGCGGTGGATACTGCAGCGGAGGAAAGCCTTGAGTTCTTGATCAATCTTCAGTCTTATCGCATCACCGATGGCAGTTTGTATTATGAGGACAAGACCATGCCGCTGCGTGCCAGTCTACACGCGCTCAATCACAGTGGCAAAGGAGACTTTACCGCCACCAATTATGACCTCAAGACCCAAACTTCTGCCAAGGACATCACGGTCGTATTTGACAATGTGGCCTACCTCAAACGAGCGAATATCGATGCCGATGTAAACATGAATATCGATGTGGCGAAGGATTTGACGATAAAATTGTTGGAGAATATTATCCGGCTAAATGAACTCTCTACAGCAGTTGATGGGGCAATCGCTATGCCTGGAGATGACATCAGCCTGGACCTAGCATTTGACCTGAAAGAGACGAACTTCCGCGATTTGTTGTCTTTGGTACCAGGCATATACACAGCTGATTTCAAAGACATCAAGACAGAAGGGTTTTTGGCGATGAAGGGATTTGTGAAAGGGGTGTACAATGAAACGAGTATGCCTGGGTTTGGACTGGATCTGGAAGTGAGAAATGGTAAAATCCAATACCCAGATTTGCCTGAACCCATCTCTAATATCGGCATCGATCTCCATGTCAATGAGCCTGACGGCACATTTGACGCTTTTGAGATGAATCTCAAGCGCCTACATGCCGAGCTTGGCAAGAACCCGATAGACGGCAAACTCACCCTCAAGGGCCTTGGGCCCATGAACCTGGACGGCGCCCTCGTCGCCGATGTGAACCTCGAAGAACTCAGCCGCATGGTGCCCATGGAAGGCACAGAGTTGCGGGGACGCTTTCAAGTCAATGGCACTGCCAAAGGTATCTATGACGATGCCAAAGGGACCTTCCCAACGGCGGAAGCTGTTATGAGCCTAAGCGACGGTTATGTGAAAAACAGCGAATACCCTACGGAAATCACAGATCTTAATGTGCAAGCATCCCTAAAGGACGCTAGTGCAGACCTCGCAGCGGCTGTTTTTGAAGTGCCAGCTTTCAGCTTTAAATTAGATGGAGAACCGCTCGCAGGAAGCGCCATCGTAAAAGACTTTTCCGATCCGGCCTATGATGTCCAGGCCAACGGAACGTTGGATTTGGACAAACTGATGAAGGTCTATCCCATCGATAGCATGGAATTGAGCGGAAAGATTTTGGTGGAGAACTTTCGGACCCAAGGACGGATGTCAGACATAGAAGCGGAGCGTTATACGGCCCTTCCCACGAGTGGAAAAGTGCAAGTAGACAACCTCCGTTATCTGGATTACGAGCTTGGCAATCCCGTGACTGTAGATAAAGGTACTGCTTCCTTCACGCCTGAACGATTGGAAATCAGTGGCGCAAGTGGAATGCTTGGGACAAGTGATTATCAAGTGAGCGGTTTTATTGATAATTACCTCAAATACGCTTTGCTAGAAAATGAACCCCTCTCAGGGACTTTGCAATTCACTTCCAAAAAACTAGACCTCAACGAGTGGATGGAAGAGGAGATACCTCCTGCGGTTCAGGAACAAATGGAAGAAGTGCCGTTGGAAGCTTTTCCCATACCAAAGGGAATCGATATGGACATTGTGGGTTCCGTAGATGAAGTAATCTATGATACTTATAACCTGAAAAAGGTATCGGGAAAAGTCGAAATCGCTGATGAGGCTATGGTGATGAAGGACGTAGGGTTCAATTTGTTGGGGTCTCAGATGAAAATGGGCGGCAGTTATGACACCAAAGTGCCTTATGAGCCAGCGTATAGCTTTTTCATGGATTTGAGGGACCTCAATATCGGAAAAGCCGCTCAGGCGTTTTCCACCTTGCAGACCTTTGCGCCCATTACCCAATTGATCGACGGTGCCGCCAATACCACCTTCGCCATCAGTGGTAAACTCAAGAAAAACCTAGATCCTATTCTGGAATCCATCAATAGTGAAGGCGCTTTTGAGGTGCTCAAAGGAAGTCTGCAAGAGAGCAAAAGCTTTGGGCTGCTCGCAGACCTGACCAAGATTGACAAACTCAAATCCCTGGACATTGGCGGAGCCAAGGGCTGGTTCACCATTCAGGATGGCTATTTGGAAGTAACGCCCATTGAGCTTTCGATTGGGGATATACAGCTATCGATTGGCGGTAAGCAAAACCTCAGTGGCAATTTGGACTACGATATCCTTATGGACATTCCCGCTGGTAAGACAGGGCAAGCTGCATTTTCCGCCTTATCCAATCTCACTGGCACCTCTCTCAAAACCGATGACCGCGTAGCGATCGACCTCAAGCTTGGTGGCACCTTCAAAGAACCCAAGCTGCAAAACGTCCGCAGCAATACTGCTGACCAAGTCAAGAATGACCTCATCACAGCAGGTGCAGATAAGCTGAATGATGCGCTTAAGGACAAAACGGGCGTAGACGTTGACGTCCCACTCAATAAGGATAGCCTCAAGCAGACGGTAGACGTCGCCAAGCAACAGGCGCAGGACTCCCTGAAGGCTGTGGCCGACCGCGCCAAAAAGCGCGCCGAAGACTCCGTCAAGGCCGTCATCGCTGCCCAGAAGCTCGAAGCGCAAAAGAAACTTGAAGCAGAGCTAGAGAAGAACCTCGGCTCAGGAGCCAAGAATGCCTTGGATAGCCTCAAGACCAAATTCAAGATTCCCAAGTTTGGGAAGAAAAAGAAGAATTAGATTTTTTGAGGACAAAAATCTGTGGGGGGACTGTGAAGCAGCATAGCATAAACTTGCTACTGATCCCCTTTTTAGCTTTTTTTGCGGAATCAAAGGGAAAGGCCCTTTGAAGGGACAAAACACAGAACTACAATACGGTGGATCCACATTTACTTCAGACGATTCTCTTTTGGTTTTTTGCGATTCTAGGCCTTGGCGGTGGCGTCGGCCTTTTGTTCAATCGCAACCCCATATATGCGGCCCTGTGCCTCGTAATCAACTTTTTCAGCATTGCTGGCCTTTACCTTTCCCTCAGCGCTGAGTTCCTCGCTGTCATACAGGTATTGGTGTATGCCGGGGCCATTATGGTCCTATTTATCTTTGTGATCATGCTCTTGAACCTCAACGAGGAGCAAGAAGTAGGGGGCTTTGATATGCGAAAAGGCATTGCCTTTATCTTGGGATTGGGCTTTGTCGCGGAAATGTTTTTTGCGTTGCGCGGATTTGTGGAGCCGAAGGAGAGCAATCGCGTGACAGATGTATTTGAGGGAGGAGCGGTAGAATCGATCGGCCAGGCCCTGATGACGGAATATATTTTTCCTTTTGAGATTATCTCCGTGATATTGCTGTCCGCTTTGATCGGTGCGATTGTCGTGGCGAGGAAGTATAAGTATGAGTAGGGGGGAAATGTTGAATTATGAATTTTGAATAAGGAATGTTAGTGAGTGCCTTTCCATTCAAAATTCACCATTCAATCATTCAAAATTCATTCAAAACTCACCATTCAATCATTCAAAATTAGTTAGTCTTAACAATTATGGAATTTTTTGAACCAAATGCCTTTACCTATTTGATGGTCAGTGTGATCATGTTCGCACTGGGCACAGTAGGGGTGATGATACGGCGAAATGCGATTGTGGTGTTTATGTGTATTGAGTTGATGCTGAATGCCGTGAACCTTGCCTTAGTGACTTTCTCCAATATGTATGATGACGATGCTGGGATGCTGTTTGTGTTTTTTGTAATGTGTGTGGCGGCGGCTGAAGCTGTGGTAGGGCTGGCGATTATCATATCTTTATTTCGAAATAAATTAGACGTTGACATCAACCAGATGAATATCTTCAAATGGTGATACGGTGTTAATAAAGTCATTATTACTTTGAGCAGTTTAGAAAACCATATAAGACATATAAGATCATTTAAGCTTCTTTTCACTTATATGCACTTCAACGCCTTATATGGTTCAAAAAATAAATAGATGAATTATTCTTTTGCTGAATGGGCCGGGATTCTCTGCATTTTGCTACCGCTTGCGGGTGCAGCGCTCATAGGACTTACGGGCTTGTTTAATGAAGCCTTTCGCAGAAAGGAAAAGCTGATCGGCGCGATTGCGACCGCTGCCGTAGCCATTCCTTTCCTGAGTTTGCTGGTGACTTTCTTGCAGTATGAAGGCGGCATCAAAGCGACGCTTTTCAGTTGGATGACTTCGGGTACCCTGGAAGTGAATTTCACTTACCATTTAGATGAATTGTCTCTCCTGATGGGCATGATCGTCACAGGGGTGGGTGCATTGATCCACATCTACTCGATCGGCTATATGCACGGGGATAAAGGCTTCTACAAGTTTTTTGCCTACCTCAACCTCTTTATTTTCTCCATGAACAACCTGATTCTGGGAGATAATATGGTGGTTATGTTTTTGGGATGGGAAGGCGTAGGGGTGTGTTCCTATTTACTTATTGGCTTCTGGTATGAAGATATGGCCAAATCAGTCGCTGCGCAAAAAGCATTTGTCGCCAACCGCATCGGTGACTTTGCGATGCTGATAGCGATGTTCTTGATTTTTACTCATGTAGGGAACTTGAATTTTGATTCTGTCACGGCAGGGGATTATTCAAGCAATACGTCTTACTGGATCGCTTTGCTGATCTTCATTGCAGCGACAGGTAAATCTGCGCAGATTCCGCTATTTGTCTGGCTGCCAGACGCCATGGCCGGGCCTACGCCCGTCTCCGCCCTGATCCACGCTGCGACGATGGTGACCTCGGGCATCTACCTTATCGCGCGCATGGCGCCGATCTTCGAAATGGCCCCTGGCGTGCTCATGATCATCGGCGTAGTCGCAGCCCTCACGGCTATCGTTGCTGCCCTGATCGCCATTGCCCAAAACGACATCAAAAAAGTATTAGCATACTCCACTGTCTCCCAACTGGGATTCATGTTTATGGCCCTTAGCGCGGGCGCTTATACCGCTGCTATTTTCCACGTGATGACTCACGCCTTCTTCAAGGCATGCCTCTTCCTCGGATCGGGTTCTGTCATTCACGGCATGGAACACATGCATACGGTCGAAGACCCCCAGGACATCCGCACCATGGGCGGCTTACGCAAATACATGCCTTCCACGGCAAAGACTTTCTGGATTTCCACCCTCGCCATCGCAGGGATTCCCCTATTTGCAGGCTTTTTCTCCAAGGACGAGATCCTCTCCAGTGTCTTTTTCAAAGGCAGTGAAGAAGCCATCTATTACCTCGTATGGGGCATAGGAGCCTTTACAGCCCTGCTGACGGCCTTCTATATGACCCGCCTGAGCTATCTGACCTTCGAAGGAAAAGAACGTTTTCCCGATACCAAAACGCCTCACGAAAGTCCTAGTCTGATGACGATTCCGTTGTGGATATTGGCTGCGCTGGCGGTTGTGGGCGGATTTGTGGGATTGCCTTATGTGATAAATCATGGCGAAGCTCATTTACTCAACCACTGGTTGAAAGAAGCGACCATTGAGACTGGTATTTTTGGTACGGAAGCTACTCCTGGAATGGAATGGTTCCTTATTGCTCTTTCTTCAGTAATCGCCATTTTGGGCGTCCTCTTTGCCCGAAACTTCTACCGCAAACACGCGCTTCAAGGCGACACCCTCATCGCCAATCGCCTCGGCGGCTTCTACGAAGCCATGAAAGGCAAATTCTACTTCGACGAACTTTACCAAGTCATCCTCATCAAGCCCTTTGAATGGCTCAGTGAGCGCTTTGTGCGTCGCTTCGACGAAGGCGTCATTGACGGTGCCGTCAATGGCAGTGCCAGCATCATGACCCTAGCTGGCGACTGGATGCGTAAGCTTCAGACAGGCATTATTAGCCACTATTCCCTGCTGGTTTCGCTGGGGGTGGTGTTGATGTTGGCGTATTTGATTTTTGGGTAAATCTCTTCCTGAAGGCTCCATTTATTTGTGTAAATTGCTGCTAAATCATATCTGATTTATGCAAAAAGAATTCAATATTACTGGTATATGCCTGCCAGATCTTCACTATATGGTGGATACTTCTGCCAAGTTTGGTGAAGTAATGGACTTGGTCGAGAAGGGCAAATATTTCGTCATCAACCGTCCCCGCCAATATGGGAAAACGACCATGTTGGGGAATATTCAGGCTCACCTCTCCCAATCTGAGGACTACCTGCCGATTAAGCTCAATTTTCAGGGGATCGACTCGCAATGGTATGCATCTGATGCTGCTTTTGCCCAAATGTTTGTTCAAGAGCTCATCCGTGCCTTAAAATACACGCAGAAAGATTTAACCAAACTACTCCAAGCGCATTTGCCCAATGTGAAAGATATGAGCTCACTTTCTGATGTCGTGACAGAAATGGCACATGCCATTAATCAAAAAATAGTCCTCTTGATCGACGAAGTAGATGCCAGTAGCAATTATGAGCCCTTCCTGAGCTTTCTAGGCATGCTACGTACCAAATACCTCTCCCGCACCCAGCCCCAACATGCCACTTTCCACAGCATCGTCCTAGCGGGGGTACACGACATCAAGTCACTAAAATACAAGCTTCGCGATCCTGAAGCTGCCCAGTACAACAGCCCTTGGAATATCGCTACAGACTTCAAGGTGCGGATGAGTTTTGACCCTGCTGAAATCTCGACCATGCTGGAGGCATACGCCCAGGCTGAAAACGTGAGAATGGATATCCCTGTGATAGCTGAAAGGTTGTATTACCATACCTCAGGATACCCCTTTTTGGTGAGTAAACTCTGTAAGCTTATTGCAGAAGATATTCTGCCAGAAAAGGCAGAAAATACTTGGGAGCTTGCGGACGTGGAGGCCGCTGTTCAACTGTTACTCAAGGAAAATAACACCAACTTCGACAGTGTGATCAAGAACCTAGAGAATCATGAAGATTTGTACAACCTGGTTTTCCAACTGGTGATTGAAGGGATAGGGACCGCATTTAATCAATATAATCCGACTATTGCCAAGGGGGTATTGTATGGCATCTTGAAAAGAAATGGTCAGGTCAAAATTCACAACCGCATCTATGAACAACTAATCTACAGTTACCTCACTTCTATTATTGAATTGGGCCTTCGTTACGGTCCCCACAACCTTGAGTCCCAGTTTGTTTCCGCTACAGGCGAATTGGATTTGAAACGAGTGCTGGTGAAGTTTCAGGGATTTATCAAGGAACAATACAGCGAGAAGGACCTCGACTTCCTGGAGCGTCAATGGCGTCTCGTGTTCCTGGCATTTCTCCAGCCCATCCTCAATGGAAATGGGTACACCTTCAAAGAGGTACAAATCTCAGAAGAAAAGCGCCTAGATGTTGTTGTTACCTATAAACAGTTTCGCTACATCATCGAACTTAAACGCTGGTACGGTCCTTCCTACCATGAGCGCGGCCTCGCGCAATTGGCCGACTATCTGGACCTTCAGGGCAAAGCGGCAGGCTTTCTGGTCATCTTTGACCATAAACGGCAGGAGGTAGATAAGCAGGAGAAGCTGGAGGTAAAGGGCAAAAAGATTTTTGCGGTGTGGGTGTAAAAAAAGGCACCCCGATACCTCAGGATGCCTTTTTACGTTTTTTTGTTCCTCAAAAAAACTAGCGTTGGATCATCACCTTCCTAGTGACAATCGCGTCATTAACCGTCAATTTGAGCAAATATAGCCCATTGCTGAGGGCTGCATCCAAGTCCATGACTTCCTGGAAGCTGCCCGTTCCAACAGCAGTATTGAGCAATTGCTGGACTTTGCGGCCGCTGAGGTCCATAAGGTCAGCGCTAACCGTAGCCGCCTGATGTACATCCAAGTTCAAGGCTAATTGATCTTGGGCAGGATTGGGGCTCACCTGAAGGCCAGAGGCCAAGTCTGTAGGAAGAGAAGCCCCTATGTCCATTTCGATGACAAAATCCAGGTGACTGAAGCCGATAGCACTGCCGTTACGGCTGCTGGTAATCTCTATCGAGACGAGGAAAAGCCCTACTGGCGCTGTAGGGGTATTCCACGTTACTTCCCCAGTATTGGCATCTACGCCATAAGCACCACCGCCATACAGCGCAGCGGAGGGATAGTTATAGTTATTCATGTTGACATTGCCAGGTACACGAATGGCGTACGTGAGGTCATCGCCATCTGGATCAGATACATAGTCTACAAAGTTGAAGACTTGGCCACTAGTAGCTGGGCGCAACAAGTCCAAGTCTAGCTGCGGCGAGCTGTTATTGGAACCGTCAATGATGTCAAATTCCGTTTCAGCATTAAAATTGGTGAGTTCTGGGAGCGTGAGGTTGATCAAATTGATTTCACGCGCAAAGCTCTGAAAGACAACTTTCCCTGTCCCAGTACCTGGGAACGTATAGCGCGTCTGGTAGACATTTTTGCGAATGGGGCCTTTCACCACTTCGCCAGCTTTGTAAAGGCTCGTCGCAATGTTGCAGTTGGGATTAGACCAGGTTGGGGCGGGACCGTTCACACGTGGCACATTGTTGATGCTGGTAGGGGTACCGTTGTGAAATACGACAAGGTCAATCGCACAGCGCTTAAAGGACTGGTGATAGTCATTGGTCCAGATGGTGGCTGTGAATTCATACTCTAGTCCAGAGACTTGGCGAGCGGAGACAAATCCTGCAAGGATGTCCGCTGCCTGAAGTGGTGTCATGGAAAAGAGGGTGGCTACGAGTAACAGGGCGTAAGAGAGTTTTCGCATAAGAGATATGGGTTATTAAGTAAATGTGTTGTGCTAAAGAATCCTTTAGCATGAATAAGCACCAAAGCTAATGGATTTTGGGAAATGGTGCTATGGGAGGAAAGAATTAGGGGGAGAAAGATTAAGAGAAAAGTTCAAATTCAAGCTCAAGTGCAAGTTCAAAAAAGAGAAAACTTGAGGTTGCGTTTGAATTTGAGCTTGTACTTCTCTTCAAGGCGCTTGACCGATTTCATCGATCAATTGATCTAGGGGAGGGGAGAGGCGGCGGAGGTGCAGGTGGTAGAGGTTCAGGGCTAAAGCGATGAGAAAGAGAAGGTTGATAAAAGCAGCAATAAGAAAACCACCGAAATCAGAGAAATAATCCATTTGCTTCTCAAAAAATGTCAGCAAAATAGAGGTGACAACTAGTGGCGCTATAATCAAGATAAGTTTTAATGCGTCGAACGGGAGTTTCGGGGACTTGTGGTAATACCTAGAAGCATAGACAAGTGCAGAGGTGATAGGAAGAATAAATAGGATAAATACCTGTATTAAGAAGATAGATTGTGTTAGAAATGCTGCTAGGCAAAAAAAGGGGATACAGCATATGAGGGTCACAATTCCCTTGAAATGATCTTGGTAAAATCGATTCAAGCGAAGATAAAATATGCATAGAAAACAAGACCAAATAGGCGTGAAAAAGAATAGAAAGATGGGCAAAAATATTTGGCTAAAAGTTCTTGGGAAAAGGAAGAGTTCTTTGTTCAGAGAAAAATAAATACCTTCTCCCCATCCCACCACAGACAGCAGCACTGTCACATAAAACGGCCAGGCGTATTTGAGTTTCCACATAGGGTAAAGTAAAGGTTTCGCATCAAAAAAGAATGAATAGACCTCGGAGGATTGATAGGCGATTCTGGCTAAATCCTCCGAGGTCTCACGAGCTTAAGAGCGACGCTCCCGCCCGATATGCTGGATACGCATCTTCAACTCCTCCGCTTCTGCGGCTTCCGCTCGCAGATGGATGTGGTAAAGGTTGAGGGTAAGGATGATCATGAGAATGATCAAATTGATCCCTGCGAGAAGCGTCATGCCCAGTACCTCATTGTCCCAATGATTGGCAAAGAAGACACTGAAAAGGGGAAAAACAAAGATACAGAGGGCTGTGAGGATGAGTTTGAGCTTATCGTATGGCAGAAGCTTGGCTTTGGAGTTATGCCTTACAGAATAGAAGATGAGGGTGATGAGCGGCAAAAACAACATATCCGCAAAGAAAAAAATGGCTAGAGAATCTGTGACAAAGGCAATTTCTGTCAAAATGGGAAAGGTAATTAATAATAATACCAATGGGATAAACTGGTCATCGGGGAAGCGATTGAGGCGCATATAAAAGATTCCCAAAAAACTGACCCAAGCGGGTGCCAAAAAGACGACAACATGTGTGCCGCTAAAGCCTCCTAAGGGGTCCAGCCAGCCTTGAAGAAGCGCTTCCACAAATAGTTGTTGATCTACCAACTCGGCAGGCAGGCTGATAAAAAAATAGGCCCAGGCTGTCAGGGCTATTGCGCCTGTGGCATACATGGGCCACGCATATTTAAGATTCCACATATGAATAAAGATGTTGATGTTAGGGTAGGAATTTTATTCGGTATTACGTAGTTTTACGGATAATGATTGGCTTTGTAGTAATTTTCCTAATGTTAATCATGGCTACAAATAGTATCCACCAACTTTTGTAGTAAAATTATTAATTAATCATAATTAATAACCTCCTAAAGTCCCTTTCTCCCCTATGGGGCAAAAGCTTGAAAGCGCTATTTTTTTGTTTGATGAAATAACCTTTCAACCCTTTCTCTATGGCCTCATTAGCGCCACACAGTGGTAACCTAGGCACCCGACTGGCGGCCCATCTGCTTCGTAGACTCACTTTTGGATTTACACGTGCAGATGTGGACACTTATGCAGGGATGACTGCCGATCAGGCAGTAGATGCACTATTGAATACGCCTTCGGCTCTTCCTCCTCCTTTGGATCCTGCAACCAATGCTACGTGGGTCATCAATGGCCCCACAGCAAGTAATTCGAGTAGCTCTCGGCTGTATAAATACCTTACGGGTTGGTGGGTAGACGAATGTTTCCATACGACCTCGGCTATCCAGCGGATGGTGTTTTTTCTCCATAGCATCCTGACTTCAGATGATGGGATTCAATCTACCAATTTATACAACCAGCTATTGCTATTTCGCCACTTTGCCTATGGGAGCTATAAGGATTTGGTACAAAAAATCTGCATGGACAATGGGATGCTGGACTATCTGGATGGGCGTAAATCTAAGAAAAATAACCCTACTGAGAATTTTCCGCGCGAACTATTAGAACTATTTACCATTGGCAAGGGAGCCCAAATTTCTCCAGGGAATTATACCACCTATACAGAATCAGACATTCAGGAGGCGTCACGCCTGTTTACAGGTTTTCGTCAAGATCTGAGTTATTCAACGATAGACCCAGATACCAATATCCCTATGGGGAAAACCCTGTTATCCCAGCATGATGATACCAATAAAACTTTCTCCTCAGCTTTTCAAGGAACCATCATAGCAGGGAAAAATACGGCGACAGGGATGCTGGAGGAAATAGAGGACTTTGTCGACATGGTGTTTGACCAAGGGGCTACGGCCAAAAACATCATGCGCAAGCTGTATCGCTATTTGGTCCATGCACACATTACGCCTGAGATCGAATCGGACATTATCGCTCCCCTCGCCAATACATTTGCCAATAATAACTATGAATTCATGCCTGTCTTGAAGAAATTGCTGAAAAGCCAGCATTTCTATGATGCGGATGACACCGACGGAAGCGACGAGACCATTGGCGCGATGATCAAGTCTCCCCTACAACTGCTGATAGGGACGATGAAGTATTTTGATATACCAGTCCCAGATCCCGCTGTAGACCTGTACAAGCATTATCATAATTTCTATCGCAATGTTTTCCTCAGACACATGTGTGAACTAGGGGGGATAGACCCTTTTAACCCCGATGACGTTTCGGGTTATGCAGCCCATTTTCAGGAGCCTGGATATGATGAGTTGTGGCTCAATGAAACCACCCTTAACTACCGCTACCTCTATGCGGATATGTTTATTCAGGGGAAAAAATTGCCTAGCAACAACAACCTCTATACGGAGCTAGACGTGATGACTTTTGTCAATAATCAGTCGATTATCAAGCCCTTTGTAGGGGTGGACTACAATGGCTTGCCAGGGACGTTTTCGGGAGGGCGTATTGCACCGCACTTGGTAGACGAATTGCTCACCTACCTCCTTCCAGAAGCCCCTATTAGTTCCAGACGTTCCTATTTCTTGGATGACTTATTGCTCGACACCTTTACCCCCCTCAACTGGCAGAACGAATGGGACAGCTATATTTCCACGGGAAATGACGCTATCGTCAGACGGCAAATCGAAAAGCTGATCCGAGGCATACTACAATCTCCTGAGTACCAACTATTTTGACATGAAAAGAAGAAGTTTTATACAACGTTCTCTCGCCCTCGCTGCTGCGCCTATGATGCTCAATGGGATTCCCATTCGGTCTATGGCAAGTAGCCTCTCTACCCAGGCATTTACCTGTGAAGAAATCGCGGACCGCGTCTTGGTGCTGGTCCAATTGCATGGCGGCAATGATGGATTGAACACCATTGTGCCGATCGATCAGTTTAGCACCTATGCCACACTCCGCCCGAATATCGGCTTGCCCGATACAGGGAGCCGCAGAGTCATCAACCTGGATGCTACGCTTCCCCTGGCAGATCAGGTGGGCTTACACCCTGAAATGACCGCGATCAAGTCACTCTATGACCAAGGCTTGGTGAACGTCATTCAAGGCGTCTCTTATCCCAATAATAACAAGTCCCACTTCAAGGCCAAGGACGACTGGATGACGGGCAGTGACAATACCCTCAACCACGATTCTGGTTGGGTGGGGCGTTACCTGGATTATCGCTACCCCAATTTCCCTTCTGGATACCCCAATGCACAACTTCCAGATCCTTTGGGCCTGGAACTGGGAAGCAACAGCATTTCGCTGGGGTTTCATCAAGACAATGGCACGGCTATGGGCTTGGCATTAAGTGGAGACCCAGGGACCTTTTTTAATTTGGTATCAGGCGTAGGGGGGCTTCCGCCTAGCTCCTTGCCAGCCTCACATTATGGCACCCGCCTTCGGTATGTCATGGATATTGAGGCTAATGGCAATGCCTATGCCCAGCGCATCAATTCGGTCTATGCATTGGGGACCAATGCCTCTTCTGTGACCTACCCGACGGTGTATCCTGGTACTACCAACAAGAATGAATTGGCACCTCAACTCCAAACAGTCGCACGCTTGATCAGTGGTGGGTCTAAGACGCGGGTGTATCTGGTGCGCCTCACAGGATTTGACACACATGTCGCTCAGACAGATACCACAGACCCGACCATTGGGACCCATGCTGTCCTGTTGCATCATTTGTCAGAAGCTGTGAAAGCCTTCCAGGATGATTTGGTGGCTCAGGGGTTAGAAGACCGTGTGATGACGGCTACGTTTTCGGAATTTGGACGGAGAGCGGCAGAGAATGGCAGTACAGGGACAGACCATGGAACGCTAGCTCCCATGATTATTTTTGGAAAAGGGGTCAGCGGAGGTGTCACAGGTACCAATGTGGACCTCAGTAACCTCAATGGCAATAACCTGCAAGGCTTGCAGAATGACTATCGACAGGTCTTCACGACCTTGCTCCAGGACTGGCTAGGGGCCTCCAGTACAGCGCTTCAACACACCCAGTTTGGCAGTTTTGTCAATCAACAGCTTCAATTGGTGAACAGCAATTATACGGCTACTGCTACTTGCTACCAGATGCCGTTCCCGATTGGATTGAAGTACTTCACGGCTACGCCCGTGAAGGGCGGAAATGCCGTTCAACTGGACTGGGGTTCTTCTAGTGAGTATAACAACAAAGGTTTCACCATAGAACGATCTGCGGATGGAGAAGAGTTTGACCCCATCGCTGAAGTAGAAGGGGCAGGTACAAAACACACCGCTTCGGCTTACCAGCTCCTGGATCATGAACCGATCACTGGAAAGTCTTACTACCGCTTGAAGCAGACAGACTTCAATGGGACCTTTACCTACTTCGATACGGTCGAAGTACTGATCGAGAAGAAACTCGAAACAGTGGTGGAAGTATATCCTAATCCGACAGATGCTTCGGCAAAGATCGACTACCGGATGACTGGAAATGAGCGCCCTGAACTGCAAGTGCGAGATAACTTGGGCAGGCTGATTCACCATACGCTTCTGCCTATCAGCAAAGACCTCCAAACACATCCCCTGGATGTGTCAGAATGGGCACCAGGGCTGTACTTCATCCGCATCTCAGATGAGGAGGATGCCAAGACGGTGAAGCTGGTGGTAAGATAAGTTCGAACGTTCAGGGTTCAGGGTTCAAGGACTTTTGGACTGAAAGACCTCGTAGGTTTCAAAAACCTGCGAGGTCTTAATTATTTAATTCCGCCTTCTCTGCACTTCCTGTCTAATGTTGTTGACTAAGGCTAAAACTACTTCTTGTTTAGTTTTATCATGGAACTCAGTCAAAAAGTGGTGGGAGTCAGAAGAGGGATTACCTTCCTTTAATTTCCAAAAAAGAATACCAAATTCAGGAGACCAGAATATTTTATACTTTTTAAGAATGTCGCCTCCACTGGCACCGATGGTAACTGAAAAATCAATTTCAAAAACTTCGTACGATCTTTTGGATGCAGTATAAGTATGTATTTGGGTAATTGTAGCTTCTCCGAAGTGTTCCTTGGCCATTTGAAATTCCCATCCAAACGTTAACTCCCAGCCAAATTGCTTCTTCATTTCCTCTGTATCCTTAGCGCTAAAAGCATCGGAGTAGTCTGTATATTTAAAAAGACTTAAGCCAGAGACAATACCAGCGCGCCCTTGCTCTTTTGGAATTGAAAAAAATAATGGGGAAAAAGTGTAATCCGTTATGAGATTCCCTCTAACAACCTCCCCCAACCTCAGGAAATTTATACAGGTTTCATTTGAACAATTGATGACTTCTCCTAAACGCAGATAAGTGGAGTCTCCCTTAGATACAATTGTAAACCCATTTGTCAAGATGCTATCTGTTGCATTTAGATGCTGAAGTAGTTGATTTTCTGCCTCAGAGAAGGGCATACAAGCATTTTGGGTGCTTATTTTTACTACGAATAAGACAAACGCAGATACACCTAAGAGGATGCCCAGAAGACGAAGGATATTGCTTTTGGTCATTATTCTTTGATAATATAGGGTGGGAGATTTGCTCACAAAAAAAATCAAATTACTTAAAAAATCGTAACTTCTCCCCCTCAACACCGACTCATTCCTCCCAAGCCACATAGGCGTTCAATTAAGAGAAAATGCTTCTACGCTTCAGCGTCTTCGCGGAAAACCTTGTAGGGACAGGACATGTCCTGTCCCTACAAGGTTTTCCGTGATTTCCCGCCTTTTGACCTTAACCGAACGGCCTTGCCTCCAAGCTACTACAAAAATCCACCCGCATGATACGCGTACAAGACCTCTCCTTTACTTACCATGGTGCGCCCGAGCGCACCTTAAAGGGCTTGAACTTCGAGATCGCCAAAGGCGAAATATTTGGCTTTCTAGGCCCTTCAGGGGCTGGAAAGACAACCGCCCAGAAGGTCCTTTACAAAATCCTCAATGGATTTGAAGGCGAGGTCCTGATCGAAGGGCAGCCCCTGGCGCAGATGGGCAAGGAGTTTTTTGAGCGGATCGGCGTGGGGTTCGAATTGCCCAATCACTACCTCAAATTGACGGGAAAGGAGAACTTGGCGCTTTTTGGCTCCTTTTATCCTAAGGAAAAGATGCGCAAAACCGCTGATCTCTTTGAACTGGTGGGGATGGAAGATGCGATGGACAAAAAGGTAGAAGCCTATTCCAAAGGCATGAAGATGCGCCTGAACTTCATTCGGGCCATCATGCACGATCCTGACATCCTCTTCTTCGACGAGCCTACGGCAGGGCTGGATCCTGTCAACGCCCACAAGATCAAGGCACACATTGTGAAGCTCAAAAACGACGGGAAAACCATTTTCATCACCACCCACAATATGAACACAGCTGACGAATTGTGTGACCGCGTGGCCTTTATTGTAGATGGGGAACTGCAAGTCACAGAAGCGCCTGCGACCTTGAAGCACACCCACGGCAAACATATCGTACGGGTAGAACTGACTGATCAGCAAACGGCAGAATTTTCCCTAGATGGGTTGGGCCATAACCCAGAATTCATGCAGTTTTTGCAAAAGGGAGACGTGCAGCGCATCAATACCTTGGAAGCGACTTTAGAGGAGGTGTTTATCCATATCACTGGCAAGGCGTTGAAAGAATTATAGATGATTAATTGATTGATTATTGATGAAAGAATTGATTCAACAGACCAAATGGCAGTTTGTTCTCCTTGCGAGGAACAATATCATTACGATCAGCTTGATCGTCACGGTAATGTATGCCGGGCTATTTTGGCTCCTAAAAGGCTTGCCAAATATGGATAAGTTCTTGACTTTGATGATCTTCAATGATCCTGCGATCATTGGGCTGTTTTTTGCGGGAATCAGCCTGATTGTAGAACGTAAGCAGCAAGTGCTTTCGGCCCTATTTGTAACGCCTATTAATCATCATATTTTATTGATCGCCAGGGTGTTGGCGCTGTCAATTATCGGGTGGGCATGTGCGTTGGGAATGGGTATATCAGCTTTAGGCATTTCTTTTAATCTATTGCACTTTTCGCTCGGCGTCTTTGGAATTTGCATATTATCGTGTCTGGTGGGGATCTACCTCGTGTGTTATACAACTGAGGTGATGTCCATGGTGCTGCTTTCCATTCCCGTCCTCCTCTTCTTTTTCAATCTACCCTTTCTCAACTATTTCGAACTGACCCATATCAGTTGGTTTAATCTATTGCCTTCCCAAGGGGGGATCAGCTTACTAGATCATTCTTATGGCGTGAATCCCCAAACGATGGCCATCAGTTGGGGCTATATTTCTCTGGCCATTTGGATCCCTATTGTGTACACGTTGGTCTTTCGGACATTTATGGCGAAATTGGTAAACGTTTAATTAGGGATTGATCCATTAGGAAAGCTTCAAAAATAAATGAGACCATTTCAGTTTGTAAGATCCTGATAGTCAGTAATTAGTTTGAATTTGAGCTTGAATTTGATTTTGAACTTTTCCTTAGTGATTATGAAACAACTCATACGTCTTTCCGTCAGTGACTTTAAACTCATCTTTCGGGATGCTTCTTTACGGACGTTTTTGTTTTTGCCTATACTGATTTTTGTCGTGGTTATCGTCGTGTTGCCCTTAGTCAAGAATAAATTCGAAGTAGTAGCTGAATATATTCCGTTTGTCTTGATCGTGGCGACGATTGAGGTGACCCAAATGTTTGGGTTTATCTACGCAGTGATGTTGATAGAAGAAAAAGAGATGGGTGTCTCCCATGTCTATGGCGTCTTGCCTATTTCCAAGATGGGCTTTTCCCTGATGCGACAAGTCATCCCCGTCCTGATCACCATCCTGATCACATGGGCCTTGCTCATGACTCAACCCTTTTACAACCTCCCATTCCTATCAACCTTAGGCTTTTCCATGCTCTCGGGTCTCATCGTACCTCCGTATGCGTTGGGGGTTTCGATTTTGTGTAAAAACAAAATGGAAGGCTTGATTTGGGTAAAAGTCTTTAACCTCATTGTTGTAATTCCTGTCATCGCCTTTTTTATCCCTCCATCCTATACCTTTTTATTCACCATTTTGCCTACTCATTGGGCATTTCAAGGGCTGAATCATTTGATTCTGGGCGAGGCATTTTTACTAGAATTGGGCATTGGAACTGTTTTTCTCATCGCATTAACTGCTTTGACGGCAAGGCTATTTGTACAGCGGCATTATGCTTAGAGACCGCTCGCTTCGCTCGCTGCGAGAGGCGAGATCGTTCGCGTCTTCGACACTCACTGCGAGATCGCTCGAAGACTCGCTACAAGACTAAAAGGCAAAGGCTTCTCTTGTCTGACAGCAAGACGAGTCTTCGAGTCGAGCGGTCTCTTGTCTGACAGTGAGCGCCAGCGAACGATCTGACAGCGACCGCAGGGAGCGGTCTCACTCCTTCAACTCCACAAACCACGACTGCGCCGCGACCAAACTCGGCAAGGCACAGTCATAATGCCCCATACGCGTACCGAGAATCACATCCGGCTGGATCAGCGATACATCCGTGAAGCCATTGGCCTGGAACTGTGCCAAAGTGATATGGCTATTCTCCGGGGAGACTTCCATGTCTCCTTCACAGTGGAAAATGCGCATCTGCGCCTTTGGCGTCCAGTCGTACAGGTCGTTCTCAATCAGTGCCGCACGCAAGGGGTGATCAGGATTATTGATATAATCATTGAGTACATCAGGACGCAACATCTGCTTAGGGATGGCAGGTAGCTGCTGATCAATCTCACCAGTTGAACGAGTTCCGTCAAACAATGGGGGGATGGTCACATCATAAGGCGATGCAAAATAATCTGAAGGACTGCTATAGAGGTCGTAAATCGCATTATATCCGAGCAACATAAACGGTAAATAACTGGGCACCACATAAGGCTCATCTCTGAGCATGATCTCTGCCATGACGCCAGACAGGCTATAAGGCCCCGCCATCGGCGCCGCCGCTGTCAGCATGAATTCGTCCGCATGTTGTTCTTCCAAGGCCTTGTGCAAAGCCATCGTCGCATGGCCGCCC
The DNA here is from genome assembly GCA_030430575.1 of Bacteroidia bacterium. GTDB lineage: Bacteria > Bacteroidota > Bacteroidia > J057 > J057 > JAUIGE01. Next base: position 64,397 of record JAUIKF010000005.1, read on the forward strand.
TGAGAATAGCCCGTGATAAAGAGTTGATCATTGAGAGCGAGGCTGATGGAGTCCGCCAGATGGCGCGCGGCGCGTAGCAGGTCCACCGCAGCATTGGCTTCGGTCGCCGAATGTACATAGGGATGAGGTCCCTCACTGTCTCCCAGCCCGAGGTAGTCGGGCAGGCAGGCCAAAAAGCCTTTGCCCCCCATAATCATTCCTACAAGCGCTTCCCCCGACTGCTCAAATCCCCTGGAAGGAACCCGTTCCTTTTGACTGATCGTACCATGCTGGTAGCTGAAGAGCGGCGCTGCCTGGTCGAGGTTTTTGGGCACGGCCACGCCACCAGATGCCTGGACGATATTGCCTTTGGCATCATGGGTAAGGTAAATGAGTTTTACATAATCTACGCCATTCTCAGGAGCCATTTGCGCAGCAAATACGCTCGGAACTTCCTGATCTATAGCTGCTTGCAGTTCAGCTTGTGTATAGGATTTTACCAAAACCGCCTGCACCAAATCCCCGCGTGCTGGCAATACTTCAGGAGGCAGAGGAATCACAGGTTCATTACAAGCACTGAGAAAGACGAGGATTGAGAGGAAATAGAGGAGATGTTTCATAGGAAGAGAATGATAGGATGAGAGAATGATGGGATGATAGAATGGAATGAATAGGGGATTAAATGTACAAGATGTAAATGAAATGAAGCGACTATTCTCTCCTTCACTCATTCTCTCCTTCACTCATTGCCTTCACCACCGCATCTAGCTGTTCGTAGAATGCTGTACCGTATTTACGCGTGATTGCTTCTTTCAAAAATTGGTAGATTCTTACTTGCCCTACTTTCCCCAACTCACAAGCTGGGTCACAAATGTCCCACCGGTCATAATTGACGGCTTGCATAAAGTCATTCTCCGTGATTCGGATAGGATAGAGATGGCAGGAGATCGGTTTTTTGAAGGGAATCTTTCCGTCAATATGGGCTTGTTCGATGCCGCAGAGGGCTATTCCGCTATCGGAGAAAGTGACATAAGCACACTCTGCTCCATCCACCAACGGGGTCGAATAGTCCCCCGTAAAGTCCTTGACCCAAGTGCCTTGGGCTTCAATTGCCTGGCGCCCTTCGGGCCGCAGATAGGGTTCTACCACCGGATAGATGTCCTCCAGCACCTGACGCTCACCGTTTTCCAACGGTGCGCCCAAGTCGCCCTCGATACAGCAGGCCCCCTTGCATTTGGCAATATCACAGGCAAAAAACTGATCCGTAACTTCTCGACTGACCATCACCTCACCGATGAGAATAGGGCTGCTGTAATTCTTGTCTTTCATGGTCAAAATAACTTCCTGACAGTACTATTAGGCGTAAGTTTAAGGGTGTTTTTTTCAATATGCTCGATTAGGTTAACCCCGCATTTTTCCCCTTCCACAAACTTACCAAATTTATGGGAGACCTGTAGGGCATCGGCGCCCTTGGTACAGAGCCAGTTGAGTTGGGTCAGGAGGTCGATTCGGGGGAAATGGGTTTGAATACATTTCAGTTCTTCGAGCATCCGCAAGTCGTGATTGCTGGCGAGGCTATCAGTGCCAATACAGATGCGGTCTGTATGCTGCATGAGCATGGGAATATTGGGCAGGCGCTTATGCAGGTACTGATTGGAACGTGGACAAATACAGAGGTAAGCCAAGGGAAATTCCCGTAGAAGGTCCTCCAGCTCCGCCTCTTTCACTTCTGTCATGTGCACCATGAGTACAGGCTGGGTTCGGGCCATTCCTTTCATCAAATAAGCCGCCGGATTCTCCTCGGCAGTTGACGGAAGAGGTAACCCCATGGACTCATAAAATGCCAGGAATGGCCCTCCTCCTTGCTCGAAGAGCATGCGCTCGGCCTCTGACTCGAGCAAATGGAGCGAATACAGTTCGCTTCCTGATTGGTAGACAAGGTCTCTGAGTTGGGAAGAGACGGAGTAGGGAGCGTGTAAGGTAAGGGAATGGGGCAGCTCTTCAAAGGACTCTGCTAGCGATTTCCCTTCCTTCAAAATAGTTTCCGCTTTTTCCCCAATTACCCCTAACAATTCGATAAAACTACGGGTGTATAAAGGCGAGAAGTCTTGTTTGAAGGAGACCGATTCTGCTGTGTTGCAAATATCGCCCACCGCCACGGTCCCCGTGAAATACAATTCTCGGATGCTATCAAAAATAGCCTGATGGATCTGTGCTTTATCGAGGGCATTACGCTGGGTGATGACTTGCTGGATAAAGCCCGTCATGCCCAATCCGGTAGGTACCTTGCCCCGCAAGGCAGAAAGCTCCAAATGACAATGTGCGTTGATAAAACCTGGACAGATGATGCCTTCATACCGGATGGGTTGATCATCTACTTGTAGGGGACGTAGCGCGTGGACCACCCCTTGGCGATCTACCTCTATACAATGATGGGTCAAAAAATCACGAGGACTATAGATATAGTCAGCCGTTAAGCAATCCATGGGTAGGTGTTGGAATTACAGGCAATGGAATTATTAACAATAATTCCTCAAAAATGTGAAATACTATATGGCCGGGCAATCTATTTCAGCAAGGGGGAAGATACTATTTTTTGTTAAAGTTTTCAGCGATGCAACCATTTAGCGGCAAATACATTCCATGATTAAACATCCTTCTACGTAAAAACAAGGATTTTCTGTACCTTTAGGCCCGATTCGGGATTTCATTGTTCACCTTTTTACCCTTCTCTTGTATGAAAGCGCTTATCCTATCCCTGGGCTTATTGGCTGCCAGCCTGTCCGTCACCTTCGCCCAGCGTGTCAAGCAGCAAATCAGCGACCAGGCATGTACCTGCATCGAGCGCATCACTCCCGGAAAGGCCGTGGAGGTGGAACAAGAGATTTCGGACTGTATTCAGGAAGCATTAGTTAACAATATGAAAGCCCTCGCCAATGAGGCTGGGGTAAAAGAATCAGCATTTAATGGAGAAAAAGGCCAGGAAGTGGGACAGGAAATTGGGGTAATGCTCGCGACGGATTGCCGTGAATTTCGTAACCTCATGCGTCAAGTCCGTGCTGAGAAGGAAGAGAAAGCTCGCCTTGAAGCAGCCAAGGTCACGCAACTCCGAGGCAAACTGAAAAGAATCAAAGGAAAGCCCTTTACTTATGTCATCTTCAAAGACAATTTTAAACGCACCCACGAACTCCTCCTATTGAAGGAATTTGAAGGCGTATCAGAATTACTCAATAATTTCAAAAAGCTCAAAAAACGCAAAGTTACCCTCGTCTGGCAGACCACCCGTGTCTACAATGGTTCAGAAGGAGAGTTTGTTGAGGTAAAGGAATTGATTGGGATGAAATGAAGAATGTTCTAGGTTCTAGGTTCTATGTTCGGTGTTCTAAGTTGAGACTGGAACTGAGGGACTAAAACCTAGAACCTAGAACATAAAACCTAGAACATAGAACATAATCATTGAACTCTCTCCGCGACATCCGCGCTCTTACCAAAGCGCAATTGCAAGACAGCCTCACCGAGATGGGGGAAAAGCGCTTTCGCGCGGACCAGGTCCATGACTGGTTGTGGAAGAAGCACGCTACTTCCTTTGACGAGATGCTCAACCTGAGCAAGGCCCTACGCGAGCGCCTTCAGGCGTCTTTTACCCTCAAAAAAGTAAACATAGACGATGTCCAAGTCAGCCGTGACGGGACGCGGAAATATGGTTTTCTCCTCCCTGGCGGCCAGCAAGTGGAAGGGGTCCTCATCCCTACGCCGAAGCGGATCACTGCGTGTATCTCCTCCCAAGCGGGTTGCTCGCTGGATTGTCATTTCTGTGCGACGGGCCTGCTTGACCTCAAGCACAACCTCCACCATTACGAGATCTACGATCAGGTACAGATCCTCCAGCGCGAAGCGCAGGAGCACTTTGGCCGTAACCTCACGAATCTTGTCTACATGGGCATGGGGGAACCCCTACTCAACTACCGCAATGTCATGCGGTCTATCGATATGATCACCACAGACGAGGGACTAGGGATGTCTGCGCGTCGGATCACCGTCTCCACCTCTGGCATTGCGAAGATGATCAAGAAGCTCGGCGACGACGAAGCCCGCTTCGAATTTGCCCTATCGCTGCACGCTGCCAATGACGAGACGCGCAGCCAGATCATGCCGATCAATGATTCCAACAACCTGGAGAGCCTCAAAGAGGCTTTGATCTATTTCTATGAAAAAACAGGCACCCGCGTCACCCTCGAATATTGCATCTTCAAAGATGTCAACGACAGCCTTACGGCTGCACGGGAATTAGCGGACTTCAGCCGTGTCATCCCCACCAAGGTCAACATCATCGAGTACAACCCTTTTCCCGAATCCAATTTCATAAACACGACCGCAGCGCGCATGAATGCTTTCACGCAGTACCTTGAAGACCAGAAGGTGATTGTCAATGTCCGTCGCAGTCGTGGCCGCGACATCGATGGTGGCTGCGGCCAGTTGGCGCTAAGGCGGTAGGAGACCGTTCGGGCCGAAGACGGCCCTCACTGCGAGATCGTTCGGCCTTTAGGCCTCACTGCGAGACCGCTCAGGCTGAAGACAGCCTTCGCTACGAGATCGCTCGAAGACTCGCTGCGAGACTAAAGGCAGGTTGAAAATGAGAACAAAGAAGTCTCTTGTCTCGAAGCGAGGCGAGTCTTCGAGCCGAGCGGTCTCGCAGTGAGTGCCGAAGGCGCGAACGATCCCGCAGCGAGTCCGCAGGGCGAGCGATCTCGTAGTGAGGTGAGTCTTCGAGCCGAACGGTCTCAGTACGGTCTTTTTCCCTCTTGAATTTTTCATTACTTTTGAACTTTCTGTCAATAAGCTTCAAACTTAATGCTCAATCTAGTACTATTTGGCCCTCCAGGCGCAGGCAAAGGCACCCAGTCTGCCCTCATCATTGATCAGTATCAATTGGTGCATCTATCTACGGGTGACATGTTGCGCGCGGAGCGCGCCTCTGGCTCTGAACTGGGGCAGCGCGTACAAGCTATAATGGATGCTGGTCAGCTCGTCTCTGACGAGATCGTCATTGAACTCATCAGTAAGCGCCTCGACGCCAACCCAGACGCTAAAGGCTTCATCTTTGATGGGTTTCCTCGCACGGTGGCGCAAGCAGAGGCATTGGATCAGATGCTTACGTCAAAAGGCACAGCCATTTCCTGTATGGTAAGTCTTATCGTTCCAGACCAGGAGTTGGTGGACCGTCTCGTAAAGCGCGGCCTAGAAAGTGGCCGTACAGATGACAATGCCGAGACTGCTTGGAAGCGAATCGCTGAGTATAATGAAAAAACCCTTCCCGTTGCGAGCTATTACCAAGGTCAGGGAAAACTACATGAAGTAGATGGGGTAGGGGAGATTCCCGAAATTTTTTCACGAATAGATGGCGTGTTGGCTAGCTATAGCTAAATACATTGTAAATTAAGTTTCTAGTTATTTCATAACAACGTAGTTGTCATTTCGACCAACGGGAGAAATCTAAAATGCCCTTTTGAGTGGTTTTTTCCAGGCTTCTAGACCACACTGTTAGATTTCTCCTCGAAGACTCGTCGAAATGACCTTTTGAAAAAGGTATGAAAACTTTTTACACACGATACTAAAGCCCATCGGAAGTTCAAACTCAAACTCAAACTCAAAGTATATTATTGAACTTGAACTTGAACTTGAACTTGAACTTGAACTTGAACTTGAACTTCTCTTCCTATTCCAATACGGAAAATTTTCCCAAAAACGCTTTCACTCCATCAGCCGTCACATGGTAGAGATAGACTCCTGGCTTGAGGCGTTGTCCTTCCACATCTCGCATATCCCATTCTAGCCCCCCATCGCCGTCAGTCTCTTGCAAGGTATTGATCAGGCGACCTGAAGGAGTGAGGATGCGTACCTCAGCGAGTTGTGTGAGGTTGGCGAATCGGAGACCATCAAACAATTGGTGTGGGCGTACAGGATTAGGATAAACGTAAACCTTGGTAAGGTCTTCGCGAAAACTCGAAAAGGTAGCGGTATTCCCTTCATTAGCCTTGATACAGACGCCATTGACTGCACAGACCTCTGTCGCTACTGTGATCGAAATGGGGTATCCCAATGCGCCCAAGGTAGCGCCCGAAATGCTCACACGGATAGCATTAACTTCGTTTCCTTCTAGGCTGACAGATGTGATGTCACCAAAAGGCTGTATAGTGAAATGAGAAGCAGCAAGGGTACTTTCGTCTAAGGGATAATTAAATACTAATAAGGCCGTCTGCTCATCAATGATTTCCCAGCGGGTAAGGTATAGAAAGTCTTCTTCTACAGGTTCGTAGGTGAAGGTGATCGGAAGATGATTAGGGGCAAAAATCCCAAAATCAGCATCCAGGAAGAGGGAGTCAATGGATAAACTATTGAGACCTAGTTTGAAAGGCTCTGGAAAAGAAAGGATCAGCCGGCTACCGGTATCCCCCGTTTTGATCAGGGCATCAGGCGATTGTTCGCCATTTAACACAAAATATCCTTTGTCTGATTCTCTGTCCAGCACAGGCCAGCTAAAGTGTAGGCGGATTTGGTGATCATTGATGACCTCCACGCTATCGACGCGGTTATTGGGGTGAGGTTTTCGGATAATAAGGTTGCCAAATTCACTCACATTTGTGCCATCGCTGGCGCGCATGAAATAGCGATAGTCATCTCCAGAGATGAGGTCTACATTCGCGACAAAGGGCGATTGAGGAGTCGTATAGCCCAAGGCAAGCGTGCTGTCCACATGCCACTGGATGAGTTCATAGTCCACGGCTCCTGGAGAAGGAATCCACTTTAGCATGACTCTATCTGGCCCCAATACGATGCCTTCCAGGGAGGTGACGGCTGGTGGCGCAAGGGTCGCCACATCGCGTTCCCAAAAGAAAGTTGTATCGCCTCTTCCCAGTCCTAATTCCCCGATGCCATTTCCATTAAAATCGCCGATGATATGATGGGTTGCCAAGGAACCATATAAGAACCATTGCATCTGGTATTGGCCATTATTCCAATCCACGATATAGGTTCGTGGATAGGTAGAAAAAACCAATTCATCGGCTGGATCGGCATCCAAATTGCCTGCCGTAGCAGCATTTAGGTTGTCAGTGTCTACATCGTACAGGAAGTCTTCCCAGACGGGTACATATTGGTTGTCAGCTGTCGATTTGAAGATGCGCAGCCACCAGTAGCGTGTATCGTACTCAAAGTCCGGATTGCGGAGGGCAGAGGTGTGGACCGCCACAAACAGCTCTTCGATTCCATCGCCGTCGAAGTCACCTTGGGTGAGGTAACTGGCAGATTTGAGCAATGCAGTAGTGTCCACAAATGTGAGTTCATAGCCATTGGCTTGGTGCTCATACACCAGGATATCTCCATCAAAATCGCCGTAGACTGATTCCGTATGGCCATCTCCATCAAAATCGCCGATGGCCATTCTTGGGGCCGTAGAGCCGATGTAATTGCCGCTGCGGTCCGTCATGCTATCAGCCAGTTGATAGCTGCTGCCGCTCCCTTCAAATACATAATAGCTGACAAAGTTTTTCATCAACAATTCCTTTTCCCCATCATCATCTGTATCTGCAAATTGGGCGGGAAAATAATTATTATCAAAATTGGTGTAAATCTGCTGTTTGGGGAAAGCATTAGGAGTGCTTTGTTCCAATATATAGACAGAGTCATTGGCCGAAGCGAGGAGCTCAAGGAGTCCGTTTCCATCAGTATCAGCGATGTCTTTGGGGAGTAGGGTAGGGCGAAAATTGATCGAATCTTTTTCCTCAAATCCATTCCCCACAAATTCTAAAAACTTCACCTTCCCTGCCGACAACCTGCGGTCATAGACACTCATGACTACTTCAGGGAAACCATTGCGATTGAAGTCGTAGGTTGCTGGCAAATAGCGCCCCATGGGCAAGCTATAGTCCTGGAGGTCATATCCTGATCGATTGACGAAGTCAGCCTGGAAGTTGAAGCCCATGGTTGGACTTTTACCTGTCAATCCCGCCAAATTCGTCCCTTCGATATAAAACTCATACAGCCCATTTTGAAGCGTCACGTCGCCCAAAAGGAACTCTCCATTGCGTGTATTACGGTCATTGGCGAGCTGGATAAATGGCTGACTGCTGCCTTGAGGACGATAGTGGAGCGTATGCAAGCCCTGATCAGAGCTACGGTAGATGATAAGGTGTTTACGGACTTCATTGTCCCATACGCCTTGGTTGAGTTTTATTTCGATCACAGGGGCGGTACCGTCCTTCACAAAGCGAATCCGGTCTTCGACTGGAAAGCCATTGCTACGCTCTACTTGCAGACGAAGGGTGTATTCCCCATCTGGCAAGTCCCGTAGGTCCCATTCGGCAAGGGTATCTTCTTTGGTCTGGAGCGTTTGGTCCATCAGGATGGGTTGCCAGTCGTTGAGGTCCTCGACCCCTTCCTGAAATTCGAGGTGAAACCGCTGAAACTGGGGATCGAGCACTGTGCCGATGATAGGCACTCTGGCCATATGGGAGCCCCCGTCATTGACGGGGGAAATGAGCTGTATATGAGAAGCCCCTACCGTCTGTAGGGCACGGATCATATTGAGGCGACCTGCGCCGGTGAAGTGGTCCCACCCGGGTTCTGAGACATCGTCTGTACTGGAAACAAGGATACCGCGGACCTGCTGCGGGGTAAGGGAGCCTTTGTGGGCGAGGAGCAAGGCTGCGGTACCTGCTACCATGGGCGCGGAAGCACTGGTCCCGCTGAAGGTACCATAAGCGGTGACTTCGCCTGTCTCGCTGGTGTCGCGTAGGGTAGGGGTGATGATCTGGGAGCCCGGCGAACTTACGTCAACTGTCACGCCGTAGGCGCTGAGTGGCCAGAGAAATTCGCGCCCGTCCGATGGATCGTAGGTAGTGGCAGAGACGGAGATGACCTCGTTGAAGCCCGAAGGATAATGCAATTCATCCCCGGTTCCATTACCAGCTGAGGCCACCATGATGACGCCACGGCTATAGGCGTACTTGATGGCTTCGTGCATGATGCGCGAGGGATAAATATCTCCAAAACTGAGGTTGAGCACCTGTATTCCATTGTCGGCGGCGTAGATGATGGCGCGGGCGATGTCATCGTCTTCGCCGATGCCTGAGGATCCAAATGCTCTCAGAACGACCAGTTTGCAGTCTGGGGCGACCCCGGCGCCGCCAATGGTGTTGTCCGCCTTAGCGTGGATGATGCCTGCCACGACGGTCCCGTGGCTGTTGTCATCCAGCGGATCACTGTCTTCATCAATAAAGTCTCCGCCAAAGGGGCTGCGGGGCTGATCGGTAAAATCGTACCCAATGACATCATCGGTATAGCCGTTTTGGTCATTATCGATTCCGTCAAAGTCACCCGTTTTCCCATTTCTGGTGATCGTTGCGAGCCAAGGCTCAAAAGTTCCATTGCCATTGAGGTCCTCGGCACTGTTGAGGGCGATTTGCCCTTCGAACTCGGGGTGGTCATAGTCTAGCCCTGTATCGATGATGCCTACCCGGACCTTGGCATCGCCACGGGTGATGTCCCAGGCATCGAAGGTGCGGATGTAATCGTGGTACCACTGTCGAGAGACGGAGTCGTCGTTGGGGGGATCTACTTCGAGTCTGTGGAGTTGCTGATGACGGTTTTCTTCTGCAAAAAGTACGGCTCCACTTTGTTGGAGGGCTGCCAAATGCGCACCAACAGTGCCTTCGTCAAACCGCAGGTTGAAAAGGCCTGAAAGGCCATTGGGCACTTGGCGTGCCTTATTTGTCCTGACAAATCCTTGTACACGTTCCACTTTCTCCAAAAATGGAAATTCACGCATCAAGGCTGCCGAAGGCGCTGTTTCGGTGCCTGCTACTTTATTTGAAAAATGCTGCAAAAGGGCCGTCTGTTCTGACCGCAATTTCACATTGATTTCAACTTGGGCAAAAAGGAGGGACTGGCAAAAAAGGAAAGACAGAAGAAGCGTGAGGCTGCGCATAGCTTATATTTGAATATTTGTTCAAAGATAAGAACGAAGGGAATTAAAAATGGAGAAATTTTAATTCACCATACCCAAATTCCATTCGCAATCTTCCATTCAAAATTCAACATTCAATCATTCAAAATTCAACATTCTCTCCCTAATCATTACTTGAAATCCCAATATCAGGCAACCTCAAATAACTATTGGGATAAACATGATTATCCTTCAGGAAATTGAGTCGCTTGATAGTGACAACGCGAATCTTGTACCGTGCGGCGACACTCACAAGGTCATCTTCCTGGGTGACATGGTAATAGACATATTTGCCTTGCTTGATGGCGTTGGCTTCGCGCTGGACCATCTCGGATTGGTCCTCCTCGATGATGGCTTCATTTTCCATTTGCCCTATATATTCCCGCAAATCTGGTAAGACAATCTCTCCCCCTGTGGGCGGCTGATCGCCTTTGATATTATTCACCCGCTTCACAATCGCTTCGCTGATCCGAAACCGCGCAAAAAGGTCTTCAAACGTATCGTCAGCCTGTGGGCGGTAATAAAAGACTTTTCCCTTGTTCCAGGCTTCCCAAGCCAGTTTGTCCCAGTCACTCATGCCTTCATCGGTAGGTTCTATGACCGGTTCGGTTGCTACTTCAGAAGAATCTTCTTCCGGAAGGGTCAGGGGAGAGAAGCCAGCTACTTCTACCTCCTTCAGTTGGGCAGGCGCATAGGTTTTTTGAGGGACTGGAATGTGCGGTGCCATAGGATCGAGTGTGGTCAAAGGCTCAGTAAGCTTGGAAAGGTCGGCTGCCAACGGCTTTTCCTCTTTAGGCTTCTTCTCCTTTTTAACCTTGGGGGGCATTTGGGGTGGACGGCTGAGATTGACATACACAGATACCTGAAGGGAATGGATTTTATCATTGCCAGGCATGCGTCCGAGCTGGCCAGTATTGTCGAGGTAGTCAGTTGGGGTAATGCGGTAGGTATATTCCAGGCCGAGCCAGGCCATCTCCGTGAGACGTACTTGCACCCCAAGCGACAAGGGCAGCTGCGGGATAGCCGTATTGTAACTTTCCCCTTCGGGGCGCGTGAGAATTGCGTCGCTGAGAAATTTACCTTGTTCGTCTTTTGGGGAAAAAATCATGAAACCAGCGCCTGCGCTGACGTAAGGCTGGATCATCTTACGCTTCATGAGGCGATACTTGATGCGCAGGTCTCCATAGAAGAAGGAAGTCTCGACAAAGTCTACGGGCTGTACGCCGTGAGGCGCGGGCGGGCGTAGCCCATCGTATTGCTCCGCAAACTTCCCAAACCCCACGTTGAGCTGGAGTTTCAGTTGACTGAATCCTTCGGTTTGAAGGGAGACATTGCTACCTGGGTAGATGCGGTGAAAAAGCGTTTCGTCATCGGATAAGTCTCCACGATACATGCTCCCATTCATTCCCAGCCCTATTTTGAGGGGCTTTTGGCGAGAGGAGGATGGGGGCATCTGGGCTTGGAGGGAGCCACTCCATAGCAAAACGGCTATGGCAGAAAAGAGAAAAAACCTCATAAAAGAGCAATAATGTGTTTGGATAGAACAAACAAACCTACAAAATCCGTGCTATTCCGCCTATGCACGAAAAATAGGACCCAAACGGAGGGGGGAATTATTGATTGATTGATTATAAATTGATTGATTTCGGGTCGTAACTGTGTGGTATACAGTGGGTAATGATAGGTTTTGGGTCACTCAATAATTTAGTAGAGGAAAGAAGAAAAAACCACAGATTGCTCAGATTTCCACAGATTTTCTTCTTTAATCCGTGTAAATCTGTGTAATCCGTGGTGAATTTCAGGAGTAAGTAATCATTTTCGTAAATGCCTTGATGAACCAAAATGATGAATTCCTTTACATCAGCACAATAGCCAAAATCTCAGCAGTTGGCTCCAAGTCCTTTAAGGTCAATTTTGCTTTTTTTTGAGCTGATTCTATCAGCGCCTGGTCGGAAATCAGGAAGTGCATATCCTTTACAAAGACATCTATTCGCTGGTATTCTGGCATAAGGGTAATACTTCTTACTCGCCCCAGTTTCCGAATATCCCCGATGGGACTGCCTACTCGAATATCCTTTCGGCACATGAAATCAGGGGTCTCGACCCGAATCCGGTTGATACTTTTGTCCTCAAAAAACCCTTCTTCAAGATACACCTTCCCCTGTGGATAGGACAAAATGGCCATGCGCCACCGATACCCCGCCTCTTCGATCATGGAGTCCTTTACGGCACGCCCTTGCCACTCCTCGACGCCCTCTTCAGGCATTTCACCCCCTACCTGAACGGTATTCAGGCCCGTCTTGCGGATGGCATTTGTGGGTAAACAACTGACTGGGAAACAACTTTGGAACAATAGACTGCTCATAAGCAAGAGGAAAGGGAAAAACAGGCGTTGACAGATCATGGGGGAATTATTGGTTTTCGGTAAAGTGATGGTTGAATAGAGACCGCTTCGCTAAGAGAATAGGGAGAAGAGATAGAAGTTAAAAAAACAAAGAATCCCTTTTCTCTTTTCCCTACTCCCTATTCCATTATTCTTTCTTAATTCTCTTATACATATCTATGTAGGAACGTTTTAAATCACGAGTATTTGCGTTAAATTTGGAATATGAATCAATTTATTAAGTATTTTTTATTTGGGCTTGCGTTTGTAGCAGTGGGCCTATTAGCCGGATTCAAGATCACTGACAGAAGTGTATCGACTCAAACGATCTCGGTAGACGAAGGCATGGATAAGCTTTATCAAGCCATTTCTTTTATCCAGCGAAAGTATGTCAAATCAGTGGATAATGAAAAACTGGTGGACGATGCCATTATGGGCATGTTGGAAGGATTGGATCCTCACTCCCTCTACATTTCCAAGAAGGAAATGCAGCGGACCAAGGAGGATATGCAAGGCAGCTTCAGCGGTATCGGCATAGAGTTCTCTATTTTGGAAGACACGATCTACGTCGTGGCACCCCTGAGTGGTGGACCCAGCGAGAAGCTAGGGATCAATGCAGGGGACCGTATTGTGAAAGTAGATGGCGAAACGGTAGCGGGAAAACCTATCACCAATTCAGATGTCATGCGCTATCTGAAGGGGGAAAAAGGCTCTGCTGTCAAGGTGTCTATTTTACGTCGTGGCGTAGAAGAATTGCTTGATTTTAACATCATCCGCGATGACATACCGATCCATAGCGTAGCGTATTCCTATATGCTCAATGACCATACAGGATTCATCCAAGTGACTCGATTCTCTGAAACGACGTATGACGAATTCAGTAATAAGCTATATGAACTAAAAAACCAGGGGATGAAAAATCTCATCCTAGACCTCCGTGGAAACCCCGGTGGCTACCTAGGGATGGCTTATCAGATGGCCGATGAGTTTCTTTCAGGAGGTAAAGTAATCGTCTCAACGGATGGGCGCATCGCAGAGAGCAAGCAGAAATATCGCTCTACTTCTGCGTTGAGCAGTTTTGAGGAGGGGGGCTTAGTTATTCTAATAGACTATGGATCAGCCTCCGCCAGTGAGATTGTCTCTGGCGCTGTGCAGGACCATGACCGTGGCCTGATCGTGGGCGTTCGTTCCTTTGGCAAAGGACTGGTCCAGCTGCAAGAAGAGTTCGAAGATGGCAGTGCCATGCGAGTGGTCATTTCGGAGTACTTTACGCCGAGTGGTCGCTGCATCCAGAAGCCATATGACAAAAGCACCGAAGAATACGACCAAGAGATTCTTGACCGCTTTGAATCGGGAGAGATCTACGACGAGTCTAAAATCGATATTCCAGATTCCTTGATCTATAAAACGACCTCTGGCAGAATCGTCTATGGCGGTGGAGGCATCTATCCAGACGTGTTTGTCGCTGACGACACGACGATGGGTAGCAAGTACCTTACAGCCCTTACGATCAATGACCTATTCCGCGGATTTGCCTATAACTATTCAGATGATCATCCTGAGTTGGTAGAGCGTTATCCTACTGCCAATGCATTCGTGAAAGGATTTCCAGTAACAGAACAATTGCTCGAAGACTTCAAAGCCTATGCGACGTCCCATGATGTGCCATTTGTTGAAAAAGATTATGAGCGCTCTGAGAAGGTCATTCGCAATCGCCTCAAGGCCTATGTAGGCCGGAAGCTCTTCAAGGATGACGGCTTCTTCCCCGTTTTCCACGAACTGGATGGCGTATTGCAGCGGGCAGTAGAATTGATGCCCGTGGCTAAGAAGCTCCAGCAGACAGGGAAGCTGGTCATGGATTAGAAGAATGTTTTAAGTTTTAGGTTCTACGTTTTACGTTCGGGCGGATTTGAACCATATAAGGCATTTATGTGCATATAAGGCTAGAAAACTTATATGATCTTAAATGCCTTATATGGTTTTTCTTTATTCAAAATTCAACCCTTCGATACCCTTCGACAGGCTCAGGGACAACTCAGGACAAGCATTCAATCATTCAAAATTATTTCCTAAAGGGGATTTCTGTAAATTAGCACCAGCAATCTGTAAAAAAGCGGATTGTGCCAATTTGACTAAAACCCATCACCTATCATGTTCAACGCAAATGCGCTCGAAAACCTCCTGTTTCTGGATATAGAGACCGTCTGTATGGTCTCCGACTACCACGAGTTAAGCCCTCGGATGGCGGAGTTGTGGGACCACAAGGCCCGAAAGTATATGCATCCAGAGGTCGATAAGGGGGTAGAGGAATTGTTTTGGGAAAAAGGGGGGATTCACGCCGAATTCGGAAAAATCGTGGTGATCTCTTGCGGATACCTTCGCTTTGACGAGGCAGGACAGCCTAGCCTGAAGGTGAAGTCATTTGCGAATGACGATGAAAAGGTTCTGCTAAAGGAGTTTGGGGAAATGCTCAACAAGTTCACCAGCAAAGCAGGACGCAAGCTCTGCGCCCATAATGGAAAGGAATTTGACTTCCCTTACCTCGGTAGACGCTATGTGATCAACCAACTCCCCATTCCCTATTCCCTCCAGACCCAAGGCAAGAAGCCCTGGGAGACCAATTTTGTCGATACCATGGAACTGTGGAAGTTTGGAGATTATAAATCTTATACCAGCCTCAACCTGCTCACAGCCATCCTCGATGTCCCCACCTCCAAAGATGACATCGATGGCAGCCAGGTCAGTACGGTGTACTGGCGGGAGAAGGACCTGGACCGGATTCGGGTGTATTGTGAGAAGGATGTCAAAGCAACTGCTCAGGTGCTGCTGCGGATGAGTTTGCTGCCGTTGTTGGCGGAGTGAAAGAGAAATTCAAGCTCAAATTCAAGAGCAATAGCTACTAGTGAATCAAGCACTAAGTTCTTATTGGTTTGGGGCTGGATTAAGCTCAAAAGCCAACTCACACGCCAGAAATCCAGCCCAGCGCATATAAATGCGCGTTTTCTTAGTTGCCAAGCAAGCTAGCGCGGATTTCCGGATTTGGAGGGCTGGATCTTGTGGGTAATCCGCGCCCCTCAGTAACCGCTAATTATATAGTGCTTGACGCACTAGCCATATAAAAAGCCCTGTTTGGATCACCAAACAGGGCTTCTCTTAAAATGGAAAACGGCAACTCTTCAATTAACCATTAACCATTTACAATTAGCCATTATTTGCCCGCCAAAATCTGCTCATATTTTGCCTTGTCGTATAACACAGCGATGGCAGATTTGAGGTCTTCGTCGTCTTTGAAAGAGGCTTCTATGACGCCTTGCTTATAGTAATAGCGCTGGATGATTTCGTGTTTGATCAGTTCGGCAATTTCGTCCTTATGCTTTTGCAAATCATTTGTTTTGCTCACCTTTAGCTCTGATGCCAATTTGTTCATTTCCTCTTTGAGGTCTTCGTTATAAGCCTCTTTTTCTAAAGCTTCCTGGAGGGTCTCCATGCGCTTTTCTGCCAGGGTCTTATAGGAGAAGTTTTTGCTTTTGACAAAGGCTTCAAACTCACTATAGGTCTTGTCATCAATGGTAAAAGTGCGCGCATCAGCGATTTTCTCCCGACCAGCGACGTATTGGGTCGCAAAGTCAAAAATCAAGCCTTTGCTTTCCAATTCACGGGTGACCGTTTGGAGTTTTTCTTTGTCGACATCGATGTCGGGTTCTACGCCTCCCCCGTCATAGACGACGCGGCCATTGCGGGTGTAAAATGCAGACTTAAGGCTGTCAGCTACTTTCCCTACACTGCCATCTTCTTTGCGGTGGGTGTAGTCAATGGCTTGGATACAGCGGCCACTGGGGGTGTAGTATTTGGCGGTGGTGACTTTGAGCTGTGTGTTGTATTTGAGGGGACGGATGTTCTGAACGAGGCCTTTGCCAAAACTTCTTGATCCTACAATCACGCCTCTATCGAGGTCCTGAATAGAGCCAGAGACGATCTCCGAGGCACTGGCACTGCGGCTATTGACCAATACGGCCAAAGGAATCTGTGTATCGGTAGAAGGTCTTTTCGCAAAATAGCTACGCACATTTTCAGGGTCTTTTCCACGTGTCTCCACGATTTTAGAACCTTGAGCGATAAAGACGTTAGAGACATTCACTGCTTCATCCAGGCGTCCGCCAGGATTGCCGCGAAGGTCGAGGATCACGCCCTTGAGGGTATGCTCTTTCTTGAGCGTCTGGAGCGCCGTCTGGACTTCCAGACCAGCGTCTTGGGTAAACCCAGTCAGGGAGATATAGCCAATATCATCGGTCGCCATCCCATAATAAGGCACATTGTCGATCTTGATGCGATCGCGCTCTAGGGCTACCACGATGGGATCGGCTTTCCCATTGCGCTTGACAGTCAGGCGTACCTGGGTACCTTTTTGGCCGCGGAGCAGGTCGCGTACTTCGCGCACACTTTTTTCCGTGCCAGCGATTTGCTCTTCATCTACCTTGAGCAGTTCATCTCCTGCGATCAAGCCTGACTTGTCGGCAGGATAGTCTTGGTAGGGCTCCAAAACGATGATTTTCCCATCTCGCTTGCCTACAGTAGCGCCTATGCCACCGTATTGCCCTGTACTCATGAAGCGGTAATCTTCAATTTCGCCTTCACTGATATAATTGGTATAAGGGTCCAGGGAACCCAACATGGCATCAATGCCTTGGCGCATCATCTTGGTAGGGTCCACGCCATCCACATAGAGGGTGTTGACCTCGCGGTAGAGGCTTCCAAAAATGTCCAGGTTTTTGGAAATCTCGAAATAGTTGTCATTTCGTTGGGTGATCGCCCCGAAACTGAAGGACAATAGGACCACTAGTGCCGCAATCAGGATTTTTCTGTACTTCATCATAGACATCGATTGGTTTAGGGATTAACAAAAAGGTATATGCACGAATTTACGTAATCTTCTGAAAGATACCACTGCATAATGGGGGAGGAAAAGGAGGAAGTTCTACGTTTTAAGTTTTATGTTCTAAGTGAAAATACGACCTAAAACTTAAAACCTACAACCTAAAACCTTCTTAAGGTACTGGATCATGTCCATGACCTCCCCAGGGATGGCAGCGGCCGATCCGCTTGAGCCCCATCCAGAAGCCCTTGAAGGGGCCGTATTTTTCGATGGCCTCTAGGGTATACTGGGAGCAGGTCGGTGTATACCGACATGAACTCGGAAAATAAGGACTTATTGCCCCTTGGTAAAATCGGATCAATATTTTCAGTAGGTATTTCATAGGGTAGAGACCGTTCGGCTCGAAGACTCGCCTCACTGCGAGACCGCTCGCCCTTCGAGCTCGCTGCGGGACCACTCAGGCCGAAGACGGCCTTCGTTGCGAGACCGCTCGGTTCGAAGACTCACCTCGCTGCGAGACTAAGATTTTTTCCACTCTCACACTCAACCTCACACTGCTTACAGGACCGCTCGGCTCGAAGACTCGCCTCGCTGCGAGATTAAGATTTTTTCCACTCTCACACTCAACCTCACACTTCTTACGAGATCGCTCGGCTCGAAGACTTGCCTCGCTGTCAGACTAAAGGCAACCTCTCTTCGTCTCTTGTCTGACAGCGAGGGGCTTCATAGCCCCGAGCGATCTGATAGTGAGGAGCAACGCGACGAACGGTCTGACAGTGAGGCCTTCGGGCCGAAACGATCTGACAGCGAGGGCCTTCTTAGGCCCGAGCGGTCTCTTCTAGTTTTTTCAGGCCTTTCTTAATAGTTCTGGCCACTTGATGATAATTCGCCTTATAGGGCTTGGTGTAGATAATAAGCAAGATAAGGTTTTTTTGTTTTTGATCGAGGAGTTCGATCAAGGGCGCTTTTTGCAGACGGTAGGCTTCGCGCATGCGGCGTTTGAGCCAGTTGCGTGCGACAGCGCGCTTGTGGAGGCGCTTGGGGACAGAGAAGGCGACAGTAAGCGGTGCTTGAACTAGCTCTTCGGGGGGATCGAATAGGTAATAAAATTTAAGCACGCCTAACCGCATTGCGGAGCCGTGCTTAAATAAGTATTCGAAAGACTGCTTTCCTCGAAGGATTTCCCGTTTGGGAAGGCGGAAAGTGCCTGTTTCTGCAGGTTTCAAACGATAAAATTAGCGTTTGTGGCGAGGCTCGTCACTGACGCTGAGTTTTTTGCGGCCTTTGGCGCGACGATTCGCAAGAATCTTGCGGCCGGTAGGAGACTCCATACGAGAACGGAAACCATGCTTGTTTCTTCTCTTTCTGTTACTGGGTTGATATGTACGTTTCATCGTTTTTTTGTGTTAGAAGGCTGCAAATTTAGCACACGATCGTCGTTTTCCCAAGAAATAAATCGAGAAAATCCTTAAACATTCGGAATCGTCAATTCCTGACCTGGATAGATCATATCTGGGCTTTTGAGGATATCGCGATTTGCGTCAAAGATCTGCTGGTACTTCATGGGATCTCCGAAGTAGTTCTTGGCGATTTTACTCAAAGACTCACCACTTTGGACGGTGTGCTTATGGTAATAATCGGTGATTTCTACTTTGATGTCAGCTACCAAATCCGCAGGTTCTTCCCCGCCCACTTCTTTGATCTTGTCCCAAAGCTGGTCTTTGTGGAATTGGGTCAAAGCAGTACCGCCAATTTTCAGGACGCCATTGGTGGCATCTTCTTCCACGTGGCCGTCTTTTACGCCGAGTTCTTCGCCCAATTTCAGGACGGAATTGTATTTTGCATGTAAGCTCATAAGATTAATTGTTAATCGTAAATGGTTAATTGTAAATGGATATTCAAAGATAGGATTTTCTGCTGTTTTGAGAAGCTGCCTTCAAGCATTTGTAATGCATGCGAATTTTATGACGCTTAAGGTTTCCCTCAGTCACTTTCCATTTTCTTAATTAACCATTAACAATTGACAATTAACCATTATCCCCTATCCTCTTTTCGCCCGTTCCCAGAGCACACTCTGAGAACCCTTGACGTAGCGCAGGAAGCCCGCATACATGGCATAATTCATCACGCAGAAGTAATACGGCACAAAAAGCGCCTTTACCTTTAACTCTCGCTTCTCCAATAAATAGCCTAGATAGGCCGCGATATAGAAGCCTATGTGAAATAGGAGAACTGTTTGAAAAAACAGGCTGCCTGAAGCCGCCAGTGCGATATTGCAGATCATCATGATCAGCAATGCCAAGGGGGCAAGGGTCCAGCGAAGGACACGGTGGGAAATGTATTGGAAGGTAAGGATACCGTAGCGCAGCGGATTGAGCAATGGGCGCAAGCGCACAATAGCTTGCATAGCGCCAGCGGCAATGCGCACCTTGCGTTTCAGCTCTTCCTTCACCGAGGCCGAAGGCCCCTCGGTGGCGTAAGCCTCAGGTTCATAGCGTACTTTGTAGCCCTTCTGCGCGATGCGCATCGTGGTGATGAAATCCTCGATGACCGTGTCACGGGGAATCTCCTCGTGGAGTTCTGTACGGATAGAGAATAATTCTCCCGCAGCACCTACCACAGAGTAAAGCGCTGAGTCCCAGCGCTTAAGCGTTGATTCATACTTCCAGTAAATGCCTTCTCCAGCGCCATTGGCCGCGTCTTTATCCATCACGCGGATGCGTTTTTCGCCTGAAACTGCGCCTACTTTTTCATCCGCATAATGACGGACGATATTGCGCACGGCATCTTTGTTCAGGAAGGTATTGGCGTCGGTATAGATGGTGATGGGGGTTTTGACAAACGGCATGGCACGGTGGACGGCGGCGATTTTGCCCGCTCGCTTGTCCTCGTGCATGAGTGTGATCTCGGGATAGCGCGCCACGATCTCTGGCGTTGTGTCATCCGATCCATCGGTCGTGAAAAGGAAGTGGAGCTTCCCTTTCGGATAATCCAACGCCAGGGAGTTCTTAATTTTTTCCTCGATAAAATCCTCCTCATTAAATGCAGCTACCATGAGTGTAACTTCCGGTTCAAAGTCTGGATCGAAAGCAGGCGGCTTGCCGCCAAACAGACGTTTCAGTTTCACAAGTAGATACAACAAGACACCATATCCGATATAGGCATAAAATACGATCGCAAGACAAATCCAAAAGCAGTACGCTAAGAGGGTACTCATATTCGATCAGGGGAATTATAGATTATACATTGATTGATTACTGATTGATTTAGGGCAAATTACCAATAATCTATGGTAAAAGAAGAGATGCCTACCCAATTAATCATCCATCAATTACTCAATTAATAATCTTTACACTCAAAGACCGTGCTGAAATTTGACTTACTCCTTGATCCATTGGCTCGACCAAGTCTGTCCATCTTGATCTTTCATCTGAAGCAAATACATGCCGCTGCTTAGGTGGCCTATTGGAATTTGAAGATTTCCTGCCAAGCGAGGGGCTTCGGCTGATAGGACCACCTTTCCAGCAAGGTCAATGATTTCATAATGGATACGGCCAAATGACGTCTCTGGAAGTGCCACTTGAAGGGCATGCTTGGCTGGATTAGGGTATATGGTTAGGGAAGAAAAGGCAGGGTCTTCTATAGAAGTGACTCTCAAGCAAACAGTCTTTTCGTTTAGGGTAATGCCCTGATTATCAGGCATGAGTGGCTGTTCCATATAGACAGCCTTCCGATACCCCCCTGAATCCTGGACCACTTGAATGACAGAATCTTGTACAAGGCCTGTCACTAATTGATTGGGGCAAATCTTGTCGCTAGCACCCGAGATGGCTACTTTGATAGCCATGAAGTCATTGAGTCCTTGGCTAAGGGAAGGAGAATCACTCCACCCTGACATGAGGAGTGCTTGGTCGGAAGTGACAGTCAGGTGAAAGGCTGTTTCATCCATCGTACCCCCATAAGTGACAGCTTTTACGATGGCACCTTGTGGGTCGATGATCAGCAAAAAGACATTTTGGTCCCCCGTACCAAAACTGTTGGAAATGCCTGCACAGGCAATATTGCCGTTGGGAAGTTCTTTCAAGTTATAGCATCGGTCTTCGCCAGGGCCTCCATAGGATTTGGCCCAGAGCAGGCCTCCCGTAGCAGTCGTCCGAACCACAAAATAGTCCCGCTGTCCATTGGTAATTCGGAAGCCTGCTCCGATAATACTCCCATCTGACAGTTCTGTACCCGTATCTAGCCATTCAATTTCAGATGTGCCAAAGGCTTTCATCCATATCAGGTTGCCAGCACTGTCTACTTCACTGACCATCGCATCTCCCCATTCCAAGCTTGGGTCAAGCTTGATGGTCCCTACACATTTAAAATTGCCATTAGCACTTATAGATGCATCCCGATATTGCTCGCGCCCATTGGTCCCATAAGCATTTGCCCAAATATTATTTCCATCTAGATCAAATTTTAGGATATATCCATTGTCGCGATCCATGCTATCGGTCCCTTGTGTGGTTCCGATGAGATACAGATAATTGTCACGCGCCAATAAGGTCCGCGCTTGCTCATCGAAGCCCGAATTCGCATCACCGATTTTTTTGTGCCAGACCACTTGGCCTGCGGATGTGAATTTTACGAGCAACATATTCTCCCTACCCGTTCTTACCGTCTGATGACCAAATACATATAGGCTCCCATCAGGCCCTTCCCATGCAGATACAAACGCTTCATTAAAATTCGTGGTGCCGAAGTTGGTCGTCCAAACAGGATCCCCAACGGAATCAGTTTTCATCACAATGGCATCTACGTCGCCCTGTCCAAAGGACTCTGACCGTCCCAAAAAATAAAACCCACCATCTATTGCCTCGACACTCCCAAAAAAAAGGTCCGCGCCCCCTGCATCTCCATACCCACGCATAAAGGCTGTTTGAGAAAAAACGGAAGAGAATAATAAGGCGAAGAATAGAGAAAGTAAAGTGAAGTTTTTCATAATAGCTTGGTTAAAAGGTGAAACTTAAATATATCTATTTTTCACCAAAATCTCAATCTGTTTTTGAGGGAGTTGGAGGAGCGTTTTTGCCCTAAAGGCTTTCTTATGCCTTTTTGGCTCTGGTGATAAATTTTACGAGATTAGTAATCATCTAGGTAACGTCCTAGCCACCATATCTGACCGCAAGGTCCAGGTCTTTGAAAGTAGTGAATATCACTTCCTCGCCGATGTTAGGTCAGCATCAGACTATTATCCCTTTGGAATGCAGCAGCCAGGAAGAGAGTGGTCGAGTGAGGAGTACCGTTTCGCCTTCAATGGAATGGAAAAAGACGATGAAATGAAGGGCGAAGGCAACTCCTACGACTTTGGCGCAAGAATCTATGATCCAAGGATTGGGAGGTGGTTGAGTAGGGATGCGTATGAATCATTTTACCCTCACTATAGTCCATATAATTTTGCATTAAATACTCCTGTTCAGGCAATAGATCCAGATGGAAACCTTGTATTGTTTATTAATGGATTAAGAACCGACCCCATCGAAGTATTAGGAGGTGTTCCCAACCCGTTTATATATGATCACCGAAGTTGGGGAAAATGGAATGGTATATATCGGGCTGGGGATGCAGGCCCATTAAGAGAATATTGGCGTACTCCTAAAGGGAAGACGAATACGTTCGGAAGAGAAGTGGACATGGTGCAAAAATTCATTGACAGAATTGGAGATGACAATGTTTTATATACTAGTGGTTCGTCTCGTTGGCAATCCCAGGTCCGCTATAGGTTAAAACACCTTCTTAAACCATGGAAGTATTTTATAAGAACTAGAAAGGGTGATGGTAAGCGAAAAGCCAAAAAATTTCACAAAATGGTTCAGAAAGCAAAAAAGGAAGGGAAACCTATTTTAGAGAAGGGGGAGTCAATTAAAATTGTTTCTCATAGCCAAGGTGGTGCGCATACTCGTGGTTTTGTAGAACAATTAGAAACATATAAAGATGAAGAAGGTAACCCTTTATACAATATCGAAGTAGTGTATGACATTACCCCTCATCAATCATCGGATTTTACTCGCTTTCAAGAAGGGATTCGTAATGTTGTATATCAACATCCATCAGATGCAGTTTCAGGCGACAATGATCCATGGTGGCTTCCAAATGGAGGGTCAGAGATTGGGGAAGTCGAAGGGGCGGAAAATATTATTAAAGATATTATGGGAGGGGAAGGACAGCCTCCCTGTGGGGGACCCGAAGGGAATAGATGTGGACACAATGTTTGGGACAATGATGA
Source organism: Bacteroidia bacterium (assembly GCA_030430575.1). GTDB lineage: Bacteria > Bacteroidota > Bacteroidia > J057 > J057 > JAUIGE01. Next base: position 87,906 of record JAUIKF010000005.1, read on the forward strand.
GTTTATTTTTAATATTCCCTCAGGGGAGCCAGGTGCAGTAGAATATAGAAAAGATAAGCCACAAAAATGAAAAATTCACTTTTTATATTAATGCTTTTCAGTGTATACAGTTTCTCTTCAATTTTTGGACAGAACAATATGGAAAAAGAAGATTTCTTATTTAAACAGTATGCCTTTTTACTGGAAAGGAGCTTTAAATTCGATCATGCCAACCCAAAATTTAAATATGAAGCTCAGGCCTATATTGATTCATGTCTTGAGTATAGCAAAGGTATAGAGAAATGGGTTAGCCCATTTGCAAATAATGAACGTGGTGGTCCTACTTTACTTCATCCGTACCTTTTTGACAATCAAAATACAAAAGTAATATTGCTTGTTTTAATAAAAGGAGTTGGTACTCAAAATAAACCAATAGAAAATATTCGATTTGTAATTGGCTCAAAGGTTGATGAAAAATGGAAATTTGAGTTAAGGGAGGGCCTTGTTAGAAGTTTTGCTTATGAAAATAAGCATCCTGAAATATCAGAGGCTGAAATGTCTTTAAGAGTAATAAGAAATTTAATTGACTGGGGATATATGCCCTTAAAGCGCTTAAAAATTAAGGATGATTTCTTTGAGAAAAAGTCATGGAAATAAGGCGTTCGTCAGTCGTCAGCAGCAGAGCAGTCGCCAGGCCTCGAAGACTCAGCCTGTCATCTGCTCTGCCTTGCTTTCCTCCTTCCTCACCGCGACTCCCAGCCCTGTTCGCTTCGAGGACTCCGCTCCAGTGCTTTCGTCGCGTATATTAATGCTCGCCTGCGGGTCGTTTCGGGCTTCGAGCTGTTACCTTTTTTGCGGCCACATCCCCAATTTTTCAGAAATTTAGCCTAGTTTTCAGAAGAGAAAGTGAAGGTATCCGATTATTCCTGAAAAATAGCGTAATTTCCCTTCTTGAATTTTTATTTTCATTTTTATTTCGATTTTAATTCTCCCCCTTGGAATCAGAAGACTTCGACATATCAGATGAGAAAAAGCCCAAAGGCCGTGGCTTCAAGATCGCTCGTGCCGTATTCTGGGGGAGTTGTGTATTGGCTTTCCTGTATGGCGCGGTATGGGTGTTATTTATGCTAAAGGGCATTCCCGTGACGGCTGAGATAGCCTCGCCGACCTCTTTTCTTGCGTCACAAGTCTATAGCGCTGACGGCGTCTTCCTGGGCCATATCCATCGGGGCGAAAAGCGCGAACCCAAGGACTTGGCGGAGATATCCCCTTATGTCATTCAAGCACTGGTTGCAACGGAGGATAAGCGCTTTTATGCCCACCCTGGGATAGACCCTGTGGCCTTACCCGCTATTGCTTATCGGTACTTAGCCAAGGATCAGGTGAGCGGCGCCAGTACGATCAGTATGCAGCTCGCACGCAATCTCTTTGGCGTCATCGGACGTGACCGATCTGTCAAGCGCAAACTCCGCGAGATCGTGACGGCCATCCGCCTGGAGCGCATGTACACCAAAAGCGAACTCATCGCCCTTTACCTCAATACCGTCAACATCTACGGCAACTGTTACGGCATAGAGACCGCCGCCTATCGGCTCTTCGGCAAATCTGCCGAAGAGTTGGAGCTCCAAGAGGCTGCCCTTATCGTGGGGCTGCTCAAAGGCCAGGGTACCTACGATCCACGACGCAGGCCTCAGCTTGCGCTTGAGCGCCGCAATCTGGTGTTGCAACTGATGGTCGACCAAGACTTGGTTGGGGTCGAGGAAGCGGACAGCGCATACCAGCGTCCGCTGTTGTTAGCGTCAGAGCAAGAAGGCCTAGAGGTGGCTGACCATGCGCCTTATTTCATGGAAAGACTGCGCCTTTGGTTGCAAAATTGGGGCTCGGAAAACGGCTACGACGTCTATCAGGATGGCCTTCAAGTGACGACTACCCTGGACATGCGCTTGCAGGCGCACGCAGAGGCAGCCACGGCGGCGCATATGGCACGCTTGCAGAAGGTCTTTGATAGACATATTCAGGGCAAAGAACCTTGGCGCACTGATCCGGGCATGCTGGATCGCCTCATGCGCCAGTCAGATCGCTACGTCAAAGGCGTAAAAGCGGGGAAAGAGAAATCGGCGATATACAAAGAATTTGATCAGTCGGTACCTATGCGGGTATTTAGTTGGGAAGGGGAAAAAGATACCACGATGACGCCCATGGATTCGATCAAGTATTACAGCCGTTTCTTGGAAACGGGCATGGCCGTTGTCGAACCTGGAACAGGCCATGTCAAGGCATGGGTGGGGGGATTGGACTACGATTATTTCCGCTACGATCATGTGGAATTGGGTAAACGCCAGACAGGTTCTACCTTTAAGCCGTTTGTCTACGCTGCAGCCATCGACAATGGCAAAAAACCATGTGACGAGATTCTCAACCAGCGTCAACCTTTTGACTATAAGGACGGTGAGTTAGGCTGGGCACCCAAAAATGTAGGCAATTCTGTGGGCGGATTGGTCAACCTTAAACTGGCGTTAAAGTATTCCCTCAACGTCGTCACAGCCCGCCTAACAAAGGAACTAGGCCCGGCCCTTGTCTCTCAGTATGCCCAGCGTATTGGTATACAAACAGAGGTGCCTCCCTATCCTGCGAGTTGTCTGGGGACTACGGAACTCAATGTCCTTGAAATGACCGGTGCCTACGCCACTTTCGTCAATGGCGGCCAATGGGTAGCCCCCATATACGTCTCAGAGATTCGCGACCGCGAAGGCAAAGTTGTGTTCAAGGCACATCCCAAGACGCATCTGGCTTTGCCAGATGACGTGGCTTATGCCATGACAGAGATGCTCCGAACCGCCGTCGGCAATGTCTACGGCATCCCAGGCGGCCTGAAAAATGCCCAAGGGAAATCCGTCGCTGTCGGCGGCAAGACAGGCACGACTCAAGACAATTCCGACGGCTGGTTTATGGGCATTACCCCCGAACTGGTTACAGGCATATGGGTAGGCTGTAGTGAACGCAAAATGCGCTTCAGTACCATGAAATACGGTCAAGGTTCCTACCTCGCCAAGCCGCTATTTGGCAAATTTATGGCAAGGGCTTACGGCGATCCTTCCCTGGGCCTGGGGCAGCGCTTCTTTCCCAAACCCGATGGCTTTGCCATCGAACTGGACTGCTGGAAGACTAGCAGCAAAAACGCCCGTAGGGCGGCAGAGGCGGAGCCGAAGGGGCTGGAGGGGTGGGATTGAGGAAGGTTCAAGTCGTTCAAGGGGTGCCTGTCTTAGAAAGTCAATTTTGACTTTTTCTCATTGCGACGGGTTGAAACCCGGTCGCAATAATAAAATGACAGGCAAAGAACTATTGCGACTGGGTTTCAACCCGTCGCAATTGGGCAAATTCCTTGAAAGGAATTTGCCCAATTGCCCCTACGCCAACCCGCCCAGCTTCGCTTGGGCGTTGTACATGCCGTCTGTGACGAGCACCAGTTCCTGATGCGTGCCGCTTTCGACGATCTTGCCCTCGTCGAGGACGTAGATGCAGTCGGCATCGCGGATGGTGGAGAGGCGGTGGGCGATGATGATGGAGGTACGGCCTTCCATCAGGTTGTTGAGGGCGTCTTGGACGACCTTCTCAGACTCGGCGTCGAGGCTAGAGGTCGCCTCGTCGAGCAGCAAAATCGTAGGATTTTTGAGGATGGCGCGCGCGATGGCGATGCGCTGGCGCTGGCCGCCCGAGAGCTTGACGCCGCGTTCGCCTACGACGGTTTCCAGACCTTCTGGAAAGGACTGAATAAACTCCCAGGAATTGGATTTCTGGGCAGCAGCGATGATCTCATCCTCGGTGGCGTCTTCCTTGCCGTAGAGGATATTTTCACGGATACTCCCACCAAAGAGAATCACCTCCTGGGGGACGAGGGCCATGTTATTCCGCACAGTGCGCAGGTCTGCATCTAGGATACTTTTGCCATCAATTTTTATATCCCCTTCTGCAATTCCATACAAGCGCAGCAAAAGTTGAATGATGGTCGATTTTCCTGCCCCACTTTGACCTACCAATGCCACTTTCTGCCCAGCTTTGATGTCTAGGTCTATGCCTTTCAGCACAGGCAAATCGGGCCGAGTAGGGTAGCGGAAGTGGACATTTTCAAAGCGGATATTGCCTTGAACGGGGACATGTTCTATGGGTGGATGGCCTTCCAGGTCCATTTCACCTTCGGTTGAAAGGATTTCGCGGACGCGCTCTGTCGCGCCGATGGCGCCGAGAAGCTCAGAAGTGAAATTGCCCAGGCTTGCAATAGATCCGCCGATGATAAAGGTATAACTTACAAAAGAAACGAGTTTCCCAACAGACATTTTATTGCCTTCCACCATCACAGCTCCTTGCCAAATAATAAAAAATAATGCCCCAAAAATGACCACAATGATGAAGGTTGCAAATACCGCTCTACTACGCGCATATTTCATAGCTATTGCTACCATTTCTCCAATTGACGCTTGGTACCTCCTCATTTCAAATAACTCATTGGCGAATGCTTTCACTACCTGAATGCTCATTAAGGTTTCACTCACCAAGGAGTTTGACTCCGCCTGTTTCTTTTGGCGTTTCTTTGATAATTTTTTGATGAACCTTCCAAAAATCATTGCCCCCACAATTACTACTGGAATAGTGGCAAGCATAATAAGGGCAAGGTCTGGCGTAGAAATAAAGAGAAATAATATACCTGTGATGAGGATAATGATTTGGCGCAGAAACTCAGCCAGGGTAATAGAAAAAGTGCTGTACAGCTTTTCCACATCCGCAGTTAAGCGGCTAATTAGGTCACCAGATTTATTTTCCTCAAAGAAAGGGATAGAGAGGGAGACTAGTTTTTGATATAAGGCTTTCCGGATATCAGCGATTCCTCGCTCGCTGACATTCGCTACCATGATCACTCTGAAGAAAGAAATAAACCCTTGAGCGATCAGAATTATAAGTAATGCCCATCCCATTTGGCCTAAGGAAAAATCATATTCTCCATTTCCCTGGGCAATGTCCACCATTAACCCAATCATATAAGGGAAAAGCATAAAAACCACGCTGGAAAGGAATAAAAGAACCATCCCCGCAATGAAATACCATTTATACGGCTTGATAAATCGGAAGATCTTCAGCGACTCTCTGAAGTTCTCGCGGGTGACTTTTACTTTGGGCGTATCTACGGTATCTCTCTGTCGTCTGGCCATGGTCTTATGCGTATGTTGAAGGGGGTAAAGGTAGAAAAAATCAACAGGATTTTGATTTCTTCCGTATCTTTACAGCATGAAAAAACGCCTGATCGCCCGTATTGTTCTTATCCTGACTATCGTCCTGGTCAATATCAGTTGTGACCAAGTCTCGAAGTCTGCCGTTCGCAAGCATGTGAAGTCTCATGAGGAGATTCACCTTATCAATGACAATTTCATTCTCACCAAAGTAGAAAATACGGGTGCTGCTCTCAGTCTCGGTTCTGACCTTTCGCCAGTCATGAAGTCGATTGTGCTGATCGGCCTGCCTATCGCCGCACTGATTGCATTCCTAGGCATGGCTATGGTCAATCAGCAATTAACGATAGGCTTCCTCCTAGGAATCTGTTTCATCGTCGGTGGTGGGATCGGAAACCTGATCGATCGCATCGCCTACGGCTCTGTGACGGACTTCCTCCACATTGATCTGGGGCTGGTGCGTACAGGCGTGTTTAACATGGCGGATGTATCCATCACCTTGGGCGGAATTGCTGTACTGGTGCTGTATGTGCGGGAGAGTCGGAAGAAGAAGCAAATTGAGCCTGCTGAAGAACTAGAACAAGAATGAGACACCTCCTATTTCTGGCAAGTTTCCTGTTTTTTACTCCCCTGTTGGCCAACATGGCCTCCCCCATATTTGCGGAGGGAACACTTGGCGCACAGCCATTTATCAGTGAATATGTAGATATTGTCAATGAAACGATCCGCATTGTTCCCGATTCACAATTCCAGACGGCAGCATACGACATCGTCTACACAGTGGATGCCAAACAGGAAGGCACGCAGATTCCCATGCTTTTTTACGCATTGGAATTTAAAGACTACTTCCACATTTGGGTGGATGACAGCATAGTGGAACTTAGGCCAATCCCAGAACAGTTCATAGACCCTTTTGAGGGATATGACCACGTTTTTGGGGAGGAAGCAGAACTCGCGACGGTTCAATGGCCTGACGGACAAGGCCTCAATGCGCCCCTTCACACCCTCAAATATTTTGAGATGGATTTGTCCCAAGGTCGCCATACGATTCGCGTGACCTATGAGGCCGATGTCAGGGGAGATAGTTGGGGATGGGTCAATAGGTATAGTTTTCGGTATTCCCTTTCACCTGCTCAGTATTGGAAGTCTTTTGGGGAGTTAACCATTACGGTAGATAATCGCTCGCATGGCCAACAACTCACCACCAACCTAGAATCGCCCCATCGAGGTTCCCTCGATTCTGTCGCGGTTTGGCACTTTTCATACCTCCCAGCAGACATGATCACGATCGAGTATGAGCCTGAACTCACTTCATTGGCTACTACACTCATAGCCATAAATCCAGATGGCATGGCAGGAATTGTTTTACTCCTCTTAGCTTGCCTTCACTTGTTTTTTGTGATTCATTTTCGTAAAAAATTCCCTACCAAGCGTTTTTCTTGGGTGGTAATTGTAGGAGGATTGATCATTCCCTTTCTCGCACTCCTCACTTATGTAAAGGCTTATGACTTAATTGATTGGGCGATTGGCCCAGAAGCGAGCGAACAAAACGGCTTATATTCTGTGATGATATTTATCCTCTACCCCATTGCCATGCCTATCTATTTGGGGATCATGTGGGGGATAGATTATTTTGTGAAAAGGCAGATAAAGAGGTGAAAAATTATTTCTCAATCAATAATTAATAATTCCCTCACCGACTCCAACGCTACCAATTTGGTCGAAACCAGCAATTTGCTATCCCACTTTTTGCGGGGATTTGCCAGTGCACTGAGCAAGATTTTACAGGCATTTCTGCCCATTTTGCTCCCAGAATCCTTTACATGAGTGATCTGGGGATGTGTAAGGTACGGATAAACCCCATCGCTAATAGCAATCACAGATATATCCTGAGGAATAGATAGCCCTAAAGTATCAATATGATAAATGCTCTTTGCGAGCAATTCATCTGACATGGCAAAGAGTGCCGTGAGCTTTTTGTTGTGATTGAGGATAGGAGGGAGGATGAAATCGAGGTCAACGCTTTTGTCTACAGAAATAATGTTTTCCCTCAATAGGGGAAGCTGGTGTTCTCTCATGGCTTTTTCATACCCTGAAATCCTTTCTTGAGAGATGCTGAAATTGGGATTCCCAAATATGCCCAGGATATGCCTATGCCCGTTCTGGATCAAGGTAGAAATAGCTTGGTAGCTCGCTTCTTCGCTATCAATCGTCACGGATGGGAACTGGTCATTTTCTATAGCTTTATCCAACAATACACATTTTATGTCAGCTCGTGCAAGGGGGGACAAATGGTCCAGGTTATAGGTCTCTTTGGACACAGAAATCATGACACCAGCCACTGCCCAGCGGAGACATTGCTTGATGATCTCTTTTTCCTTTTTGTAGCTGTCGTTGGATTGGAAAATGATCAGAGAGTATTTGGAGGAGGCGATAGTTTTGTTAATGCCGCGAATCAAATTCGGGGTGAAAAACATATTGATCTCTGGTACAATCAGTGCGATCAGTCCCGAGTGCTGATTCCTAAAAAACCGCGCATGGATATTGGTGGTGTAGTTAAACTCTTCTGCTGCGTCCTTTACCCGCTTTTTGGTCGCATCGCTGATGTCTGGGTGATCTGATAAAGCCCTTGAAACAGTGGAGGTTGAGAGGCTTAATAATTGGGCCAAATCCTTGATTGTCATTCTTTTCATCAAGGGAAAGTTAAGCATTTGTGAAAAAGTTACCAACAGCAATCTGTCCCGCAACCGATTGCGGAACGACCACTATTGCGAACAGGGAAAAAAAGGGATAGCATTACGAAACGTTTTTTGAAGCCTTCAACCAAATAATCAATCAAACTAAACAATTCAACATGAAAAATTTCATACTTACTATTTGCTTGATGCTATTGCTTTCCTTGGTGTCAAATGTAGTGGCCCAAAGTGTCACCATTTCTGGAACGGTGACAGATGATAGTGGCGACGCTTTGTCTGGCGCAACTGTCGTCGTAGAAGTCGAAGGGGCTTCACGCGCTGGCACATTCACTGACGAGGAAGGAAAATACCAATTGGGCGTTGACATTCCAGTGCCTTTTACCCTGATGGTCACTTACATTGGCTATTCACCAGCTGAAAAAGAGATTGACCAGACAGGCGAAGTCAAGGCAGACTTTTCCCTCTCATCTGATGCCTTGGGCTTGGATGAAGTTGTCGTTACGGGGGTTGTAAATCCTCGTTCCAAACTGAATTCCAGTGTGTCTATTACCACCCTGAAACCAGAAGGAATCAACCAATCCTCACCACGTACCACGGCGGAGATTCTCCGAACCATCCCGGGTATTCGCTCGGAAGCTTCTGGCGGTGACGGAAATACCAATATCACGGTGCGCGGGGTGCCTATCTCAGCGGGTGGGTCTAAGTACCTCCAGTTGCAAGAAGACGGCTTGCCTGTCTTTCTTTTTGGAGATATGGCCTTTGCGACTTCAGATATATTCTTGCGTACAGACGCCAATCTTGCGCGCGTAGAGGCGATTAGAGGTGGAGCAGCCTCCACGATGGCGACCAACTCACCCGCAGGGATCATCAACTTTATCAGCAAGACTGGTGCAGTAGAAGGGGGAAGTGTGGCTACGACCTTTGGCTTAGATTACAATTCTCTACGGACAGATTTTGACTATGGTAGCCCACTTGGCAATGGCGTGAGCTTCCACATCGGCGGATTCCTGCGTTCTGGCGAAGGTCCTCGCCACACAGGCTATACCGCCAATAGCGGCGGCCAGCTCAAAGCCAATTTGACCAAGACCTTCAAAAACGGCTATGCCCGTGTTTACCTAAAACACCTCAACGACCGCACTGCTGCATACATGCCCATGCCTATCCAAGTATCTGGCACCAATGCCAATCCTACTTGGGAATCTATTGATGGATTTAGTGCTACCCAAGGAACGCCACATAGTGTGTATTTGCAATCCAATTTTGGGTTAGGAGCTGACGGCGAGCGCCGTAGGGTAGATGTGGCAGATGGCCTACACCCTAAATCCAATTCTGTAGGGGCAGAGTTTTCATTTGATTTGGGCGATGGATGGAATATCCAGAACCGTTCAAGGCTTTCTTCCAATTCAGGCAGATTTTTGGCCCCTTTCACCGCTTCTGTGGGTACTACGCAAGCGATGGTAGATGCCGTAGCTACTGCTACTGGCAGAGACTTGACAGGTGCTACCCTGACCTATGCACATGATGGAGCACCTTATACAGGCGAGTTGTCACAGGTCATCCACATGTTTGATACAGAACTCAAGAATTTTGACAACCTCGTCAGCGACACTAAGCTTTCCAAGACATTCGATAATGTGACGGTAAATGCAGGATTCTTCAAAGCGCAGCAAAACGTCAACATGGCCTGGCTGTGGAACTCTTATTTGATGGAGGTAAAAGGAGAAAACGCGGGCTTGATCAATATCATGACGGCTGATTCCATGCATATCAGCGAAAGCGGTCAATTTGCTTACGGTGTGCCTGTATGGGGCAATTGCTGTCAAGTCGAGTTCAATTCTAAATATAATTTGAGTGCCCCTTATGCTTCTATCTCTGTAGAAGCCAACGAAAACCTCAGCATTGATGCCAGCTTCCGTTATGACATGGGAAGAGTTACAGGCGTAGGCGCTGGCGGTGCGCAAGCTACGTTAGATGTAAATAATGATGGCATTATTTCTCCCATTGAAGAGAGCGTTTCTGTTGTGAATTTAGCGCAAAAGAACCCTGTGAATTACGACTATAGCTATGCATCTTATTCTGTAGGGGCCAATTACAAATTGAGCAGTGACCAGGCCATATTCGTGCGCTACAGCCACGGGGGATCTGCCAAAGCTGACAGGGCGATCTTCCCATCTGGTTCTTACCTTTCTTTGGGCAACCCTAAAGACCTACTGGATCAGGCAGAATTAGGATGGAAGAAAAAGTTCAAGACAGGCGGTCTTTTTGTGACGGCATTCTATGCAGGGACTACTGAAGAAGGGGGATTTGAGGCAACTACGCAAATGGTCATCGAAAATGATTACCAAGCTTTGGGATTGGAAGTAGAAGGCGCATTTGACTTTGGCGATTTCCAAGTAAGAGGGGCATTGACCTACACCAACGCAGAAATCACTTCCGGAGACAATATGGGCAACACGCCAAGAAGGCAGCCAGACTTGATGTACAACCTGATTCCTGCCTATACCTTTGGCGACCATTCCATAGGCTTGAGCTTCATCGGCCAGACTGATGCTTTCGCCCAAGACGACAATATGCTCGTCATGCCTGGCTACACCATTGTCAACGGTTTTGTCAATATTGGCATTACCAAAGGCTTGTCGCTTTCCCTCAATGCCAATAACCTATTGGACACCATCGGAATCACCGAGTCTGAAGAGGGCGCCATTACCGAAGGACAAATCAACTATATCCGTGCACGTTCTATCACTGGAAGGTCTATTTCTGGAACGATACGCTATACTTTCTAGATAATTATTTTAGGTTTGATGGGAAGGGGGGGAAATCCCCCTTCTTTTATTCCTTCATTAAATTACAATATCATGATCAAAAAACCGAGACTGAGCTTTTGGCAGATCTGGAATATGAATTTTGGTTTTTTCGGAATTCAGTTCAGCTTTGGCCTGCAGCAAAGCAACATGAGTGCGATTTACAAGTACCTCGGTGCAAGTGAGCATGATATTCCCATTCTTTGGCTGGCTGGCCCTATCACAGGGCTGATTATCCAGCCGATCATCGGCGCGATGAGTGACGGCACTTGGTCGCCAAAATTTGGTAGGCGCAAGCCTTACTTCCTCATCGGTGCGTTGCTGGCGAGCTTTGCGCTAGTGTTTATGCCCTTTTCGCAGACGATATGGATGGCTGCTAGCCTCTTGTGGATTCTCGATGCGGGGAACAATATTGCGATGGAGCCTTACCGTGCATTTGTCTCTGACAAATTGGAGAAAAACCAGCTTTCGCTAGGCTTTCTGATGCAGAGCTTTTTCACGGGTTTAGGAAGTACATTGGCCAATTTCACTCCCGCTATTCTCATTTCCTTTGGCTATTTTGCTTTGGAAGATACGATGGAAAACGGGGTTACCGTATCTACCTACTGGGCCTTTGCTATTGGCGCTATTGCCTCTATTGTCAGTATCTTATATACTGTCTTTACTACGAGTGAATACCCGCCAACTGAGGAGGAATTGGCAGAATTACGTGCTGAAAAGGCAAAAGGAAACGTCATTGCCAGGATCTATCGTGACATTGCGGAAGCCATCAAGGTGATGCCCTTAACGATGAAGCAGCTCATTCCCGTGAAGTTCTTCACCTGGTATGCGATGTTTTGTTATTGGCAATACCTTACCTCTGCCTTGTCTTTATCCTTATTTGGTACCCTAGATCAAAACACGGAGGGATTTAAATCTGCTCAAGTGCTGACAGGTCAAGTAAATGGAACTTATAACATCGTCTGTTTTGTATTGGCGTTTGCATTAGTGCCATTGGCGATAAAAATAGGCGCTAAAGGCGTGCACTTTATCAGCTTATTATTAGGAGGAATTGGGTTGCTAATCATCCCTTACCTCAGTGCAACGGACATCTTATTTAGCTTCCCTAATCCCTTTGGAGATGGATCGATTGAGATTGCGACCATTTACCTATTCACCTTAGGATTAGGGATTGCCTGGGCTTCCATCTTGGCTATGCCTTACCAGCTATTGGCGGGTTCTATTCCGAAAGAGAAGACAGGCGTCTACATGGGGATTTTCAATATGTTTATTGTGATTCCCATGATCATCCAAATCTTCACCATGCAGTATTTTGTGTATGACTGGCTGGGAAGTAATCCCATCAATGTCATCCGGCTGGCAGGCATCTTTCTCATTCTTGGCGGCGCTTTCACTTTGCTTATAAAAGAAAACAAATGAATTGGGTAACACGTGCGCAGGAACTGCTACGGGGGGCATGTACCCCCTGGGGAATAAAGGCTTCGCTGGTAGAGAAGGATAACTATGGGGCCATCTTCACCCGAGATGCTGTCATGGCAGGCGTTGCAGGAATCCTCTTGGAAGACCCTGTGATCATTGAAGGGATGAAAAAGAGCTTATTTCACCTCAAAGACCTGCAAGGCAAGCAAGGGCAAATAGCCTCCAATTTCACCGTCAAAGATGGAGAGGTTGCGAGCGTGAGTTTTGGCACGTTAAGCCCCAAGGTTGATGCTTGTACGTGGTACCTTGTTGGAGTGGGACTGATGCTAAAAGAAGGCTTGCTAGATAAGGCTGCCTACCAAGCCAGTGTTGAAAGTACCATTGCGTTATTGGATGCTTTAGAATACAATGGTAAGCACTTAATCTATATCCCCAAAGGGGGAAACTGGGCAGATGAGTACATCTATGAAGGCTATGTGCTCTATGACCAAGTGCTTCGCGCCTGGGGCCTTGCGTTGCTTGCCCCTATCTATGACCAGCAGGAATGGTCGGATAAATCACAGGCGATTCTCGAATGTATTCGGACCAGTTACACAGGACGCCAAAAACCCTATTTCTACTCTAGTTTTTACCCAGGAGGTGTTTTTGACAAATTTGATTTGGCTGCGCATGCATTGGCAGGGATGATAATGGAGAAAGATGAGGTGTTTTTTGATAAATCACTGGATTGGATTTTTGAGGAATTTGTGGCAAATAATCTCCTCCCCCCTGCCTTTTATCCTGCCATCACAGAGCAGGATACCGAATGGGACATGCTGAGCAAGTATCATTTGTTTGATTTTAAAAACAAACCCCACCATTACCACAATGGAGGTATCTGGTGGATTTGGCTGGGCTGGCTGGCGATTACGTTGGCGAGTTTTGGGAAAAAAGCATCCTTGCAACGCCTAGCCAAAAACGCATTTAACTACTTAGATAATACCCCTCAATTCAATTTTGAAGAATATCTTTCAGCAGATAAATTGCGGCCATGCGGTACAGCAAAGTTATGCTACACCGCTACAGGCATCATTTTCCTGGCGCTCGCAAGCAAATCTTTTGATTTTTCAAAATTAAAAAAATAGCATAGCCGTGATCAATGAGCGTATCGAGCTAGACGAGAAATATTATGACCTGACAACAGCTTTAATCAAAGAGTTGAATAATCGGTCATTGCTCAGCAAAGAGAAATTGGTGATCGGGATTTGTGGCGAATCAGGGAGCGGCAAATCTGTCACGGCTATCTGCCTACAACGCATATTAGCCAAATCCCACATTCCTACCTTGGCCTTGCATCAAGACAGTTACTTCAAACTACCTCCTAAAGAAAACCACGAAAAGCGCAAAGCTGATTTGAACTGGGTGGGCCCTCAGGAGGTTCAGTTGGATTGGATGCAACGTCACATAGCATCATTTAAGTCAGGTGGAGAGGCCCTTATGGCCCCCGTGTTAGATTATGAAAAAAATGTCTTTTTACAACGGGCGGTAAACATCAAAGAAACTTCCATTTTGATTGTAGAAGGCGTTTATGCCTTTTTGCTGGAAGACTTTGATTTCAAAATCTTCATGGAAAGAACCTATAAGGATACCTTAGAGAAAAGAAAAAAACGGAGCCGTGAAGCTTATGATCCTTTTGTAGAGCAGGTGCTCGCCATCGAGCATTCACTGGTTGCCCCCCTCAAGATGCAAGCAGATGTGGTGGTGAAGAAAGATTATTCGCTATGATGAGTCGTATTGATCAAACGATATACAGCATAATTCAACAATGCCTCTAATTCCAATCAGTCAATTCATCAGCCCTAAGGTAAAAACGCAGATTTGAGCTGCGAAAGATTCTCCCCCGCGACCAACCCTTCATGCACCCCTTCAATAAAATCCCCTGTCCAATGCTGGACATAGTAGGTGCTGATAAGCAGGGCTTCTTCATACGATTCGGCTTCTAAGGCACATTGTAGCGCGATTCTATGCGCTTCTTGCAAGGACGGGTAGCCCGTTCGCGTCAGGATTTTGGCCTGTTCAAAGGCATCTTTGAACGCGCCTTGCCTGAAATAGACCTCGGTCATTCGCAAGGGGAGTTCCTTTAATCCGTCAAAATATGTCCTTGCCTCTTTATAGCGCGCCAAAGCCAAGTCAAATTCTTTTCTGTCTTGATGAAACTTGCCTTGCTCCATCAGGATATTGCCAAACTCATAGTCGATTCCTTTTTGTGCGTAAGGGCGAAATTTGTCAATTAAATGATCGATGCCTTTTACATCCGATTTGCCCGAATTTCGGCAAAGGATCGCCAGGCCAACCGTCTCACTGGAAAAGGCGTAGTAAGTCGTGAAACTCCGAAAAGCAATGGATTCCAGGCGATCAGCCAGGGCGTCTCTATGGTAATGAATGGGAAAAATAGAAAAGGTAAGGACGATGACCGCCAGGCTATTAAACAAGAATTGGGAGGTGAGAAAATCCTTTTCCACTTCCTTGAACAGCAAACAACTCATCACTAGCAAAGGAATAGCTGGCAGCGCAAACAAATCCCAGTCTCTGGGCATAGAGATGAGTGGATTTACCACAAAAAACAGGGCCGCATATAAGGCCAATACCGTCGCAGCAATAATGACGGAAGGTTGATTCCAGGCCTTTTGCCTTTTCTTCGAAAGCGTAACAGTGCTCATGATCATCAGCGCGACTGGGGACCAGCAGAGGTGTAAATTGAAGTAATCCCAGAGATGATTGAAGCTCAGCAAGTTGTAGCGATCTAGTGGGGGTTCTGGACTAAAAAGTGGGAGAAACAGGTGCTCATTGCTGTACACACGCCCATTGCGAAAACTCCTGTCATCTATATGGTCGCCAAAATAAAAGAAGTATAACACCAGCCCTGCCAAGGTGATGGGAATTAGGATAAAATAGCTCATCTTTCGCCATGAGAGGGTTTGTTTGTAAAAGTGATGGACAAACAGATAAGCCAATATTGGGGCAAGCAATAGCGCAATGGAATGAGCTTTCATCGCTACGATCAGCAGGCCTGTGAGCAAGGCCAATCTTTTCCAGGATAATTGGTCTACAAACAACACTGCAAGCACGATCCAGAGCAAGTTGAGGAGATAGATCGGCGCATAGATCTCCATATGTCCCAAAAAGAACAGGACGAAAGGCGCTGCAAGTCCTGCGAGTGCCAGGATGATTTTGGGAACAAGGAATGTTAACTGTCGATTGACAAAAAAGAGCCATACAAAGGCAAATAGCCCCCCAAAGACCGCATTCATCAGGTTGAATGCCTCAAAATAAGTCATATTAAAGAAATAGGCGATATAGGTGACCACGGCCAGGATGGTCTGTTCGCCCGCGCCACCGTCGAGGCTGAAGCTGAAAAAGGCTTCATGGGTTCCTTCAGGGATGAAGGGGACAGCCTTAGACTTGATATTGAGGTATTTGAAAGCATCTCCATAAAAGGAATCTACCACTGGATACGCCCATATAAGGGCCATGAAAAGTATGGAGACAAGCAGGAAAATAGGGGGCTTTATGGGAACGGTTGAGGTAAGGGGTAAACGGTTTGGGAGAAATTGTAGGCCAAAAAGAAAGAAAGCAAAAAAAAGGATAACTCCCTGCTGAAGGCTTGGTAGAAAAGCCAAGAAGTGTGTACCCCAAAACAAGTCTGGAAAGCAGTATCCCAGGCCATATAATAGAAACCAACAGACGGTCAGGCCCTGGATTGCTGTGTTCTGGAAGGCATTCACTTTCATGCTTACAAATATGCGGATGTCTGAGCTTGGGAACAATAATTCAAAAGGCACTAGTGTAATAATGGAAAACCATAAAGTGTACAATTACTACTAGGTAATTATACGTAAATATGTAATTTACCCATTTGTCAGCTTTTATCTCCCCGATAGATTGCGTATTTTTGATTAACTGCCACACTTCCAGAGTTTCTTGAAGCCTCAAGAATTGACATCATTTGTTTTCTCACTCGAACACCTTTCATATCACATTTAACCCCATTCACTATGAAAACCAAACTGCTCCCCCAGTTTATCTTTCTATTTGTTTTTGGATTCCTGCACGTTTCACTTGCTCAAGACGGCAATCACGTCGACGGCGATGGCGCTGGCATCAGCCTGACTTTTGGCGATTACAATACCTTTGTTGGTGACTCTGCGGGTAAATTTGAAGATAGAGGACAGTACAATTCCTATTTTGGACACGGTGCAGGATTATATACTTCGGGTGCCGATTTTTCGACCATGATCGGTTATCAGGCTGGGTACCTTCACGATGATGCGCAGGACTGTACATATCTAGGGTATCGAGCTGGTTACCAAGCAGATGGCACTGACAATACCTTCCTTGGGAAAGACGCAGGTCTTTCCAATACTACAGGCTACGACAACCTGTTTGTAGGAGAAGAATCGGGAGAACTCAATACGATAGGACACGACAATACCTATATAGGCGAAGACGCAGGGCGAAATTTTATTAAAGCCAATTATAATGTCTTTGTAGGCACAGGTGCAGGATACGGCACCACCTCTAATGACATATATGGCAACCCTCCCAGGCCCAAAAGTAATGGCAGCCGCAATACAGGCGTCGGTTACCAGGCGCTATACGATGTGGATGAAGGCTTCAGTAATACAGCGTTGGGCGACTCAGCAGGGACAGATATTGGCAACGGTATCTTCAATACCATGATTGGGCAAGGTGCTGGCGCGGCTACAGAACATGCGGATCACAATACCTTCTTAGGGGCGAGAGCTGGTTATGACAATAATCGTACGAACACTATCGAAGATGCCGACTTTAACACCTATGTCGGCTCCCATACGGGGTATACCAACCGTACAGGAGAAAATAATGCAGGCTTGGGAGCTTATGCCGATTTCAACAACACGCATCGTGAGCGGACTACTTTTGTGGGAGCTTTTGCCGAAGTAAAGCACCACGATGTGGTCTTACTGGGCTATAAATCCGAATCTACGGGGCAATATGGGATAGGTATAGGAAATTTGTCAAAAGTTAAAAGTGAATCTGCCATAGCTTTTGGCTACCAGTCTCTTGTGGAGACAAATTCTAATTTTGCCATGGCATTTGGGCGAGAAGCAAAGATCATCAATGGAAATCGGTCAATCGGAATAGGGTACCGGAATCATATAAATGGAAGACGATCTATTGGAATAGGTGCTCAGGATTCGGTTCTGGCTGATAGCTCTATCGGGATAGGACTTTTGTCAAAAGTGACGGGGGCACACTCTATCGGCATCGGTTCGGGAGCCGCCGTAGGCGGCATATACAGCCTCGCCATCGGCGAAGGCGCCAATGTGGGGCCCAACAGCAAATACGCCGCCGCTATCGGCGCAGGTGCTTCTGCCAATTGTGACAATTGCCTAGTGCTGGGCGGCACTTCCGCCACCAATAGGGTGAGCGTAGGGGTGGGCACCTCTGCCCCCAATGAGCATGCTGCTGTCGACTTAAAAGATGTGGATAGAGGTTTTTTGGTCAATCGATTGACCAGTACTGAAAGAAGCCTTTTTGGCTCTTCTCTGGGAGTTGCCGAAAAAGGCATGATGGTCTACGATACCGATGACATGATCCTCTACCTTTGGGATGGAACCGATTGGCAAAGTTCTGAAGGAACGGGTTCTGACGACCAAAATCTGACCTTGGTGGGAGATGCCCTTTCTATAGAAAGTGGGAATACGGTGAACCTTAATAAATACCTTGACAATACCGATAATCAGAACCTGACCCTATCGGGGACTACCCTTTTCCTGACAGGGGATGCCACATCCGTAGACCTAATCAATTTCCTCGACAATACTGATGCGCAAAACATGTCCCTCTCAGGCAATACGCTCAGCCTGACAGGCGATGCTACGCCAGTGGACCTGTCGAAGTACCTCGACAATACAGATGCCCAGGACATGTCGCTGACTGGCAATACGCTGAGCCTGACAGGAGATGCTTCTTCGGTAGATTTGACCAAATACCTTGACAATACCGATGCCCAAGACATGTCTTTGACGGGCAATACGTTGAGCTTAACGGGGGATGCCTCTTCAGTGGATTTGGCTAAATACCTCGACAATACCGATGCTCAAGACCTGTCTTTGACAGGCAATACCCTCAGCTTGACAGGGGATGGCACCAGTGTCAACCTAGCTCCTTATCTGGACAATACAGATGACCAAACCCTTTCGCTTTCAGGGAACTTTCTGTTCATTTCAGATGGGAATTCTGTAAACCTTGAAAACCTGTCCATCGGGTCAGACGATCAGTCTCTTTCCTTAAATGGCAGTTTCCTCAGCATAGAAGATGGAAATTCCATTGACCTTACGCCTTTCCTCGACAATACAGACAATCAAGATTTGTCTTTGACAGGCAATACGCTGAGCCTGACAGGAGATGCTTCTTCCGTAGATTTGTCCTCCTTCCTGGACAATACCGATTCGCAGGACCTGTCTTTGACAGGCAATACCTTAAGCCTCACGGGGGATGCCACTACCATAGACCTGTCAGGGTACTTAGACAATACTGACGCGCAGAACCTATCTCTGAGCGGTTCCATGCTCTCTATTGGCGGGGGGAATACCGTAGACTTGAGCGGCGTCTTGTCTGGGGCTGGAACGGACGATCAGTTGTTGTCATTGGCGGGCAATTCGCTGAGTATAGAATCTGGGAACGCTATAGACCTTTCTCCTTATCTCGACAATACTGACAACCAGGACCTGAGCTTGACGGGCAACTCGCTGAGCCTGACAGGCGATGCCTCCCCTGTCGATTTATCAGGCTACCTCGACAATACCGATGCGCAGGACCTGACCTTGACAGGCAATACCCTTAGCCTGACAGGTGATGCAACTTCTGTAGACCTTTCAAACTACCTGGACAATACAGATGCACAAACCCTTTCTTTTACTGGGACAAACCTCTCTATTGCTGGTGGCAATACGGTAGACTTGAGTACCCTGGTAGGTACAGATGACCAAAACTTGTCTTTAGCTGCAAACATGCTCAGCATAGAGGATGGCAATTCGGTAGACCTTACGCCTTACCTGGACAATACAGATAACCAAGATCTGAGCCTCACAGGCAATACCCTGAGCTTGACGGGCGATGCCAGTGACGTGGACCTGTCTGGCTACCTTGACAATACAGATGCTCAGACCCTTTCTTTTGGGGGAACCACCCTCTCTATTGCTGGCGGAAATAGTGTGGACCTAGCCTCCATCCAGGATGGTACGGGGACAGATGATCAGACCTTGACCTTAACAGGGTTCACCCTCAGCATAGAGGATGGCAATTCGGTAGATTTTTCGTCTATTTTTGAAGGAGGGGTAGATGAAGATTGGTTAACGGAGAGTACTGGTTCTATTCCTGGAAGTGTCTCCGACAATATCTATACAGAAGGGCGTGTCCGGATCGGTGGGTCTGGCACGACCAATAAGCGTCAGCTCTCTGTTTTCAACCAAATGAATTGTAATGGGTGTGAAAAGAACGGCGTCTATGGAGAATCTAGAGGAAAGGGAAATAAAGGAACAGGCTCTACCAATATCGCTGGCCGTTTCCACACATTCACCAATACGAATCATGTAGCTCCTGCCTTCAATATTGGGGTAAAGGCTACGGTAGATGCTTCAGCCACGGACCACAACTATGGCGTGCACGCTACAGCTAATGGCAACGCCAATAATACAGGGGGCAAATTTGAAGGCTACCTCGATTCCAATCCCAATCAGACAACAGCTATTGGGGTACATGGCTATGCATCAGGTGTTGGAAGCGGATTCAAATATGCAGGCTTCTTTGACGGTGCCCCTACCTTTATCCAAATCCTCTTAGCTCCTTCTGACCGCAAATTCAAGCGCGACATCCAACCTATTTCCAATGCCCTGGACATTGTGAAGTCTTTGAATGGGAGGACCTATACCTACGACCAGGAGGAGTACGGTCATTTGGGGTTTGAAGAAGAAGTCCAGTATGGATTTATCGCTCAGGAAGTCGCCCAGGTACTGCCTACGGCTACCAGGGAGGCTTCCTTTCCCACTAAGTACAAAAAGCAGGTTGTCCAAAATGAGGATGGATCAACTTCAATCATTCAAACAGATGAGGTGGAGCACGAAGCGGTCAAGTTTACTGCCATGAAATATCAAGCGATCATTCCTGTCTTGACAGAAGCAGTCAAAGAGCAGCAAGTCATCATCGAAGACCAGCAATCAAAGCTCAATGCTCAAGAGGTGCGTCTGCAAGAATTGGAGCGAATGGTCAAACTCCTCATGGAAGAAAAAGCAGAAGATCGTGAAATAGAATTGAATGGCGTACAGGGCAAGGAGATTCGCCTGGATCAAAATGCACCCAACCCCTTCAATACCTTAACCAAGGTTAGCTTCTTCCTTCCTGAAACGGTACAGGAAGCGAGCCTCGTAATTTATAGCATCAAAGGGCAATTGGTACAAACAATAGAACTTACACAACGTGGGGAGGGCAGTGTAGACCTCCGCGCCAGTAGCCTGGCAGCAGGTGTCTATAACTACCACCTCGTGGTAGACGGCAAGCGTATGGCGAGCAAGCAGATGGTGCTGACAGAATAACTCGTCTTGGCGAAGATTAGCTTTACTTTACCCCTCTCTTTGTTATCAAGGAGAGGGGTTTTGTGATTGATCTGGAGTTTTCTCCCCTTCTTCTCGAAAAAATATCCCTAACAGGAGATTTATATAAAAACCTTCCGACTAATGAAATGACGCTTCACCTATTTGGTACTTGCCACCGGTAAATAATCAGATAGGGCCTTGGAAAATTTCTTCGCTCACTACCAAACACCTTTTACATGCTATTCACCTTACCACCTATCATGGGCCGCGTCAGGCTATGGGTACTGGGGCTTCTGCTATTGTGCAGTCCGAGTCTCGCTCTCACTCAGGTAGACCTAGCGGTCCAATCCCTACAGGGGCCTGTAGCCCCTTTTGCTCCTGGCGCACATGATGTGACAATAGTGCTACACAATTTGGGTCCCGATACCTTGACAAGCGCCTCGCTGTCATGGGAAGTGAATGCTGTGGCACAGCCGGCCTATGCCTGGACGGGAAGCCTCCCCAGTGGTGGTTCAGATACTTTGACGATAGGCTCGTATGTCTTTTCCAGCCTGAGCCTCGATTCTGTCCTCTGCTGGTCAGGAGTGCCCAATGGCGGAGCTGACAGCGATCCCAGCAATGATACATTGGGCGTCCTCCTCACCCCTGCCTTGCAGGGAACCTATTCGATCGGAGGAGCCTCTCCTGATTTTTTGAACTTTACAGCAGCGACCAATTTCCTCAATGCAGGAGGCGTAACTGGCGCTGTTACATTCAACGCCCGCTCGGGTAGTTATCATGAGCAAATTGCCCTGATAGGCGTACCAGGAAATCATGTGTCGAATCCTATCATATTTCAGTCAGAAAGTGGCGATAGTACGGATGTCGTGATTCATTATAGTGCCACTACCTCACTGGATAATTATGTGGTAAGGACGATAGAAACGGACGCTGTCACCTTTCAGCATTTGACCTTGCAGGCTGATGGGCCTGACTATGGGACAGTAGTAGAGGTGGTAGGGGCTGCGACTCAGTCGGCTTTGCTTAACAACCAGATCATAGGCATAGATACAGCCAACTCCAATAGGAAATACGCGGTAGTAGACCTAGGAGGAGGTTCGCAGATCGATAGCTTTACCATCGCTCATAACCGCATCGAATACGGGAGCTATGGAATCTATTTTTTTGGAGGGTGGAATCCCATAACCTTCGATTCTGAGCCTAGCTTGAGAACGACGATTAGGGAAAATTCTCTACTGAATCAGCACGAGACGGGGATCTATTTGGATGAACATATTGGGCCAATAGTTCTTGGTAATTATATTTTGGCGGATAGCGAAAACGCCTTCTTTTATGGTATTTACCTGACCAATTCTGAGGAAGATTTGCAAGTGACAAAAAACACCTTGCGCCTTCCGTCTGGTGGGACGGGCGTATTTTTGGATTACTGTATGTCTACTGCTGCCAAAAAAGGGCTGATAGCCAATAATATGATTGCGGTGGGAGGCAGCAATTTTTCCAATGGTATTTACCTTGGATTCAGTGATCATCAGCGAATTGCGTTCAACTCCGTTGACATTTCTACCAATGACAATAGCTCGGCCGCCTTCAGAGCAGAATATTCAAATTCTCTAGACAACCTCAACAATATTTTTGTTGCTTCTGGAAGTGGCCTGGCCATTTGGGGAGATGACCATTTGGCTTTTTCCACCTCGGATTACAACGATTTATATACCACTGGAAGTAATTTAGTAGAAATGGGAGGAAGCACTTTGACGGACCTTTCAGACTGGCAAAGCTCCTTTTATTTTGACCAAAACTCCCTTTCGCTTGACCCGCTCTTTGCGGCAACAGATGACCTCCACATCGGAGAGGCTATTTTGTTTGGCGCAGGCACGCCGCTCTCCTATATCACAGATGACATAGACGGCGAGAGCAGAGATGCCCACCTGCCTTCTATGGGGGCTGATGAGCAGCCGACCCCATCGCTGGATGCGGGCCTTCCCTCCTTTGAGCCTGCAGCCATTCCTATTTCGGAAGGACTCTCTCCGCTGAAAGTGGTATTAAAAAACTATGGTAGTGACACCTTGACCTTCGCTATGCTAGGATGGGAAGTCAATGGCAGTAGCCAGCCTTCCCTTGCCTGGACAGGGAGCCTGGCCAGCGGAGACACCGCTCAGGTGACTTTGGGAAATTTTTCCTTTACCCTAGGCGTGAGCTATTCCCTCACCGCTTGGTGTGCATCGCCCAATATGATGATGGACACCATTCCTCAAAATGATACGCTTTCTGCTATTGGCGTTTTCACAGGCCTGGCAGGCGTGTACACAGTGGGCGGTGCCTCTCCCGATTTTGCGACCCTTACGGACGCTGTGCAAGCCTTGGAACAAGGCGGAGCCAATGACAGCGTTACCTTCATGATCCGCTCAGGGACCTATATCGAGCAGCTTTCAATCAATCAGTTGCCCGGGCCTGAATGTAGTGTTCCCATCGTTTTTCGGGCGGAAAGTGGTGATAGCTCGGACGTGACCATCACATTTGATGCGACGGTATCTACCTCGAATTATATCGTCCAGCTCGATGGCGCCGACGGTATCACCTTTCAATACCTGACCTTTCAGGCCGTCAATACCACCAATGGGCGAATCATTGATATCAGAGAAGGGGCACATTGCAATCAATTCCTAAATTGCCATTTTACGGGAATATCAGGTTTTAGTACCAGCACTGCGCGGGCGCTCATTTTTTCAGGAGATGATCTAGATAATGACAATGTTTTCCAAAACAATTACTTTCTGAATGGCAGCATGGCGATCTATCTGGTGGGACAAAGTTCTTCTTTAGAAGAGACCGGCACAGTGATTACAGGCAATACGATTGAAGGAGCCATCAGATATGGAATTTGGTTAGATGAACAACTCTCACCCGTCATCTCGGGCAATACCATCATGGCTACCTCAGCGGCCTCTTCTGGATTCAGCGCTATATTTTTGGATCAATGTGATGAGCAAATCATTGTTTCGCATAACCTCATCCAGCTAGACGATGACGGGTATGGGATCAATCTGAACTTCTGCGACGCAGCAGATACCGCCAGAGGCCGAATTTTTAACAACATGATTTCTGTTGGGGGAAATGGGAATTCATATGGAATCTACAACCGCTATGGCATCCAACTGGAATTTACGCATAACAGTGTTCACGTTCATGGAACATCTACCATCAGCCGCGCCTATTATGGTTTTAGTGGGGGGGACAATTACCTTTACAACAATATCTTCTCCAATACAGGGGGCGGACAGGCTATTTATGTAAGTACCGCTTCACATCTTGCAGCCTCAGACTACAACGACCTATTCGCCACCGGCACTTATCTCGCCTTTTTGGACTTTGATAGGACAGACTTGTCCGAATGGCAAATTGCCAGCGGCATGGATAGCCAATCGATTTCAGAAGACCCTACCTTTCAGGCCATCGATGACTTACACGTCAGCTTGATCACCCTGAATGGGACTGCTACCCCCATTTCCTATGTGACAGATGATATCGATGGAGAACCGAGAAGCCTTTCTGCCCCTGATATAGGCGCGGACGAATTTACCCCAACTAACCTTTATGATGCAGGCATCACGGCCATTACAGGCCCTTCAGCGCCCTTCGCGGCAGGAAGCCATCAGGTGATCACTCACCTCAAGAATTATGGCGCAGATACCCTGACCCAAGTGAATGTTCACTGGGTGATCAATGGGGCGATACAGTCCGTATTTGCCTGGACAGGGACTCTGGCTCCAGGGAGGGAAGACACTGTGGCCCTGGGAGCGTTTTCCTTTACAGATGCAACGGCTTTCGATATCGCTGCCTGGACTTCTAGCCCTAACGCCCAGCTAGATACCGTTTCGTCCAATGACACCGCAACGGTAATTGACCTCTATCCCGCTTTGTTGGGGACTTATACAGTGGGTGGAATCAGCCCTGATTTTACGGATTTATCGACGCCTATCACCATCCTCAATCACGGTGGTGTTCTGGGGCCTGTAGAACTGGTTCTAAGAAGTGGGACTTTCACTGAGCAGAATGTGCTAGGCACTATCCCTGGGGTATCTGTGACAGATTCCGTTCTGATCCGTGGGGAATCAGGAGATAGTTCTACCGTTATCCTCACAGCTACAGGAACTAATAGCCATAATTATGTGCTGAAACTGGAAGGGACATCCTATGTCACTTTCCGCCATTTGACCTTTAAAAATGTCACCAATATTTATGGACGGGGTATCCATCTAGAAGGACGTTCTCATCATATTTGCTTCGAAAACAATTATTTTTTGGGCAATACCAATAACGTTTCCTCCACCAACCGCGCAATTGTTTATTCTTCCAATGATCAGGACGAATACATTACTTTTCGCCAAAATAGATTTGAACAAGGCACCTATGGCATCTATATGTTAGGAACTTCTAGTCTGCACGAGGCGGGCAATGTGGTTGCTTCAAATATTTTCCGTGATCAATATGCGCGGGCGATTCATTTGGATGAACAGGATGCCCCTATTATTCACGACAATGACATTGTGGGCAGGGCAGGGGGTACGTTATTTCGCGGAATCTACTGCGAGGAAAGTGATGGTGCCATGCGCATAGAAGGGAACCGGATTATTACTGCTGATGGAGCTTACGGCATTTACTTGGACGATTGTGATGGGCAAATGGGGATGGAAGGGTTGATTGCCAATAATATGATCACAGTGGGAGGGACAGGTACAAGTAATGGGCTATACATCTATTCTTGCGCTAGGCAAAAAATTTACCACAACAATGTATTGGTGACCAATACCGATCCTTTCAATGGACGAACGGCCTATTTCCGCTTTGGCTCTGAAATCGACCTCAAAAACAATGTTTTTGCCAACACCGGAGGCGGATACAGCCTGTATATAGGCTCATTTCTTTCCTCTTTGACTTCAGATTATAATAACCTCTACACTACAGGAGCCAATCTAGGGTATTGGCAACCAGATACCTTGCCTTCGCTCAGCGCTTGGTGGAGTACGGGCCAGGATTCCAACTCCATAAGCGTAGATCCCCTGTTTTTTGCCAATGAAGACTTGCACGTCAAGCAAGTCGCTTTAGATAGTGCTGCAACCCCTGTAGCAGAAGTTTCGGTGGATTATGATGACGAAATGCGCAATCTCTCTACGCCAGACATTGGCGCTGATGAGTCCGATTTCCTGGACAATGACCTGGGAGTCATTGACATCCTGGTCGCGGGTACTGGCTGTGACACAGGCCAGGTAGGAACCGTAACCATCGTCATTCAGAATTACGGTGTACAAACTCAATCGGGATTTGATGCCTCCTTTATCTTTGCTGGCGATACGACAACTGAGAATGTGGGAGGGCTGAGTGTTCTGGCGGGGGACACGGCTTCATTTACCTTTACTGATACCGTTTTGCTTCCAAGTCCAGGCATCTATGTATTTGATGCATATACCAATCTGCTAGGGGATTTGGATATGGGGAATGATACGTTGGCGGGGGATAGCCTGGAGAAATATACCTTACAGGCGGTGGATTCAGTCAGCAATATGCTTCCGCTGGACAGCACTTTAGGCATGGACCTTCCCATCAATTTTTCGTGGGCACCCGCTGCCAATGCTACTCAGTATGATATGTTTATTTGGGAAAATGGGGATACTAAACCCACTGATCCTACGGAGGCGGATATTACCCAAATCAGCTTTTTGTATACAGGCAACCTCACTTATGGGACGGAGTATTTATGGCAAATTCGGGCGGAAAATGAATGCTTTGACCAAGACGGCCCCATTCAACTGTTTGAAGTCAGAGACCTGCCTGACCTGATTGTTAACAATGTGCAGGCACCTGCATCTGCCTTCTCTTCTACCTCCATCAGCGTAAGCTGGGAAGTGGAAAATATAGGAGCCGGAAGTACCCTCTCGGAGTCTTGGCAGGACTATGTGTACCTGTCCTTCGACCAGATCTTGGATCGAAATGTGGATCTTTACCTGGGAGGCGTTTCCAACCTGACCAGTTTAAATGCAGGCGGCAATTATGCCCAGTCCATGAACCTCACCCTCCCCAATGGCCTTTCAGGGAGTTATTACCTCATCGTTGCAGCAAATGGTGACTTCTGGGGAGCCATGCAGGAGGCGGACAATGATAATAATGAAGGCGTAAGCGTCATCCCCATCCTGATCAGTCTGCGCCCGCCACCTGACCTCCAGATTACGTCCCTTACAGGACCCAATAATGCCTTCTCAGGCCAGACAATCACCGTCGATTGGACGGTGGAGAATAAGGGAAGTGGCGCTACCCTTGAGGGCAGTTGGAGAGACCGCCTTTACCTAAGCCCTGATCCATTATTCATTCAGGCAAATGCTACGCTTTTGGCCACAGAAACCCGAATGGGAAACTTGGACCCCGACAGCAGTTACGCTACCTCGATAGCCGTAAATCTTCCAAACGGCATATTTGGCACGTATCACCTCTACCTGTTTACAGACTACTACAATGATGTCTATGAGCATGCCAGTGAGTCGAATAACGATGCCAGAAGTGACACGATGAACATCGTTCTCACGCCTCCACCAGACTTGCTGGTGAGCACGATCACGGCACCAGACAGTGCCAGTGGGGGCGAAAAGGTGAGCCTCTCCTGGACCGTCGAGAATCAAGGCGGATCGACCACCATTTCGCCTTACTGGGACGACAGAGTTTACCTTACGACCTCACCTACTTATGACCTTTCCCAAGCGATTACCCTCGATACTTATAGAAGGACTACCCCTTTGGCAAATGGTGCCAGCTACACCAAAACCAAAACGGTGACGATTCCTACAGGCATCAATGGCCCTTATTATTTCTATGTGACCACAGATGTGAATGATCAGGAAGACGAATTTGGTCAGGAAACCAATAATACCCTGATCGCACCTCATTTGACTGAAATTCTCCATCCAGACCTGGTCGTTTCATCCTTCAGTACACCTGCCAGCGATACGGCAGGCCATGACATCAGCGTTTCCTGGACTGTCAAGAACGTAGGATTTGGCTCCATGCCCGTGCAAAGCTGGTGGAACAGGATTTCCATTTCAACCCATGGAACCTACGACCCAGACTCCCTAACGGAGCTTAAGCGCATACGAATGACGGAAAGCTTTCAGTCAGGAGATTCTGTCAAT
Source organism: Bacteroidia bacterium (assembly GCA_030430575.1). GTDB lineage: Bacteria > Bacteroidota > Bacteroidia > J057 > J057 > JAUIGE01. The sequence continues at coordinate 115,819 of JAUIKF010000005.1, forward strand.
TCCCTTACCACCATTACCCTTCCCCATGGCCTTTCGGGAACCTACTATTTGTATCTAGAGACGGACATTGATGGGGAAATATATGAGGCGGGAGATACTACGCAGAATTTTGCCAAAACCTCGATCTCCATTTACCTACCTCCATGGCCAGATCTCATAGCCGATACCGTCACTCAAGGGCCTGATTCTTTGATAGCAGGCAGTAATATTGGGATTGGTTTTACCCTCTCGAATCAAGGGCTCAGCACGGCCCCTGACGGTTGGGTGAATAATATCTACGTTTCTCCTGAACCCGTATGGAATCCTTCAAATGCCTATTTGTTGGGACAGTACACGGTACATGCGAGCCTCACGCCAGGCGACAGCCTCATGCATGAAGATTCATTGGTTATGCCTATGCTTTCGATTATGACCCCTGGGCTGGACAGCTTCACGTATGTGTATGTCTATGTGGAAGTAGACCAAAGGGATGATGTCTATGAGCATACCGATGAGGGGAATAACATCCAACGGAGTGACTCTTTCTTTGTGCGATGCCCTGGGCCTCCGGACCTGGAGGTGACTACCTTTACAGGGCCAGACACCGCCACCTCAGGACTGGACATCACCGTCGACTGGGCGGTAATCAACAATAGCAATCCGACAGATTTCTGGAATTATTACTATTGGTATGACGGAATCTATTTGTCCACTGATAGCATTTGGGACCCGTCAGATGTATTTGTGACAGACTGGACCTTGTATGGACCGTTGGGGTTGGGGGAATATTACGCTGAAACGCAAACCCTCACCCTGCCTGATGGGATCTCGGGAGACTATTACCTCCTGATGGTCGCAGACCATACAAGCCTTATCAAGGATTTGAATCCGGCGAATAACGCCCTTGCTATGCGAGATGGCATGAATCAGGCCCAGCAGATCCACATTCAACTCCGTGAGCCGACAGACTTATTGCCTATTTCCTTTATTAGCCCCACAACAGGGACTTCAGGACAACCTATCTCACCTGTTTGGCAGGTAAAGAACAATGGTACTGGAACAACGATAGCCGGAGGCTGGGAGGATCATATTTATCTATCTACAGATGGCGTGATCGATTCTTTAGATGTGTTGCTGGGCAGCAAAAGCCATACAGGAGACCTCTTACCAGGTGAGACTTACTTAGATACCCTGGAAGTGTTCTTGCCTATTTCCGCGACTGGAAACTATTTATTACTCTTCAAAACAGATTTCCCAAATGAGGAATACGAGCATCTTGCTGAAGGGAACAACGAGGCTTCCGCCCTGATCACCATTTCCCAGCCGCCGCCAGCGGACTTGATTGTCAATGGATTTACCCTGCCTGACAGCGCCATGGCAGGTGATTCGGTGAGCCTGTCGTGGACAGTAGAGAACGAAGGTAGCTATGCTGCCAATGGGAAGATGAAAGAGCTGATTTATCTCTCTGCCGATAGCCTATGGGATGTAGGAGATGTGTTGGTAGGGGAAAATTGGCCTACGGTCAACTTAGCACCTGGCGCATCAACGATGCACACCTATCACGGCCCCTTGCCAGGAGTAGACCTAGATGATTACCACGTTATCGTCCTCACCGATGCGTTAAACAATATTTACGAAAGTGTAGACACCAATAACACAGGCATCTCCTCTGCGCTGGTAACGGTTACGCTACGAACACTTCCGCTTGAAGTCTGGACGCCAGACACCATGCCCAACGGGCAAGCCCGTTACTTCCAAATCGAGATTCCCGATTCACTCAATGGAGAAAGCATGCTGATTTCCCTTCTGGGGGATTCCTTACAGGGAGCCAATGAGCTATACCTCAGCTATGAGGAAGTCCCTACACGGGCAACTCATGACTTTGTCCATGAGGGACTGTTGGCAGGCAATGTAGACTTGGTGGTGCCTACCCTTCGCACAGGGACCTATTATTTGATGATGTATGGAAGTACCAGTGGCGGCACTAGCCAAGCGCTTCAGGTATTGGCCCATATCCCAGGGTTTGAGTTGTGGGAGGTGAATGCAAATAAAGGGGGGAATACGGGCAAAGTGACGGTAGAACTCCGAGGCGCCAAGTTTCAGTCTACCATGATGGCGCGATTGAAAGACCCTGTGTTGGGAAGTATGCTAATGGATACCCTTTATTACGAAAACCCCTCGACCGTATTTGTGACATTTGACCTAAATGGAGCTTCTCTCGGACACTACGATGTCATTTTGGAACGAACAGATGGTGACTCTACGGGCATCTCTGATGGATTTGAAGTAGAAGCAGGAACAGGAGAAATCCTGATGACCAGCATCAATTACCCTGCAGGCGTACGCCCTAATCGGACCCTGGCCATGACCATAGCCTTCGCCAATGGCGGGAATGTGGACATCCCCGCTCCATCCCGAACCCTCCTCGCTATAGACCGTGCGCCTGTAGCCAAGCGCTTGAGCGATTTGAGGTATGAGGACCCCAGTCTACGGCTGAGATTTGGCGAAGTGAATGGACCCTCGGACGTACTTCGTCCAGGCGTAAATAGCTCGATTACGATTTATACCAAATCTACCAGACGTCTGAGGTTTAAGCTGATTGAATAATGATTCATTGACTGCTTACTGCCTGTTTCTCAACCATTTACTTCAACAATACACATACAATCATGACTGAATATATAACTAAAAAGACACTCATACTACTCATGATATGGGTCTCGACTATTGGCGGGCTGACCGCTCAGGTAGTCTGGCCCATCCAAGACGGAAGCCACGATATGTTTACAGGATTTGGGGATGGATATGACGGGAATAATTGGGGCTTTCACGAAGGGATCGATATGCTAGGCGTAGGGAGAGCCGTCGTCGCTGCAAGACGAGGGATAATTGTCGCAAAAGACACGGGGTCAAGCGGAGGAACCATCACGATAGATGTAATCGGCACAACGCAATATGACGTCTATCTCCATATTGATAATTTCACGGCAAAGGCGCTGTATGATACGGTGGCGATGGGAGAAGTGCTTGGTAATATAAGGGGGGGTATTTATCCTGCTGGGTATGAACACTTGCACTTTATGGTGATCAATTTTTTTGACCCCGGAGGAAGTGTAAGCGGTGTCTCAGCAGATGGCAGCAATATTCTTAACCCCTTTACCATCTTTACCAATGCAGCAGACCAGGACCCAGAAGGGAATAAACCTGAATTAAAGGACAATAACGGTGATGGAGAGACTATTTTGTTTCATGACCAAGCTGACAACCTCATAGGGGGGCTTACGGTGCCCATCTATGGAGAAGTAGATATATTGGTAGATGCTTCGGATGACATGACGACCTCTCTTGCTTTTGATCAAGGTGTCCATGCCGCAGGCTATTGGGTAGAATCTATGTTGGGGGGAGGGGAAAATGTCAAGACCGATGCTTCTCCTTATATGTTATGCAAATTTGACAATGCCTGGTTCGCTTCAGGCAGTGCAGCGGGGAAAGTCTTTCAGGTGTATCATTACAACTATCCGACTGCAGGATTTCCCTTTACCAATGAGATTTACAACCAATATATCGTCACCAATACGACTGGGACCACGGGAGAAGAACAGTTTGTGGATGGCAACCAGTTCTGGAAAACAGATGCGAAAGTAGGGACAGGCGCAGAAGCAAATGGCAGCGATGCAGATGATGCGTTGGTCAATGAGGAGGCAAAATTTAAGGACGGCAATTATCGCATTCATGTCAAACTGGAAGACATGGTAAACCAGGAAACCTATACGACAGCCGAATTTTTGGTCGATAATTTTGCGCCTTATGTGTCCCAAATAGAAGTGGACATGGATGGGAGCATCTTGTATGATGCCACTTGGGACTGGGATGGAGCGGCACTAACGCTCAATTCGAATAGCTCCCCCAAGGAACCTAAAGCGGCCGAAATCGTGATTCGAATCACCACCAGTGAAACCATGCAGAACGTGAATGTCAGTGTCCCTGATATGATGGTAAACGGGGCTGCCGTTTCTCAAAACCAGGATATGACCGAATGGGAATTTACCATCCCGTCGAGCACAGTCGAGTTTGCCAAGCCCTGTCAATACGCCATAGAAATTGAGGGACAGGACCTCAATGGAAACGATCTGGAAAGAAGGCCAGCCAACTTGTCGAAGCGCGACGTGAACGGCAATTTTGACCCTGCTCCCTCTGGTTCTCCCGATGACAACCACAAGTTTGCATTTACCTTGCCGACCCTCATGGTCATACCTGAGGAAATACTGTATTGTGAAATTCCTGATTATCCCGTAGAGATACGCCTCGACCCAGAACCTAAGCCCTGTGCGCATCACCAGGACTGTATCTATACTTGGTCGACAGGGGAGACAGATGTGACTTCTATCATGATAACGGCCGATGGGGCGTATGATGTCACCATTGAATATTTGCCCAATTGTCAGCAGGTAGTGATGGTCAATGTAATTGAGAGAGAAGATAACTGTGATTGTAATCCAGGAGATGCCTGCTGGGAAGTGCCTGTCCTCCATGCGGTAGACCCCAATGACATCACAGGTCCGTTGGGCTATGACACTGCCCACTGGGTGGCTGTGGCAGACGAAATGGGCTATACCATTCGATTTGAAAATGATCCAGACTTCGCTACGGCACCTGCCCAGGTGGTCAAAATCACGCATCCCATCGATGAGCACCTCAACCTGAACAGCTTTAGGCTCGGCAGTTTTGGGTTTGGTGCTTTTCACTTTGAACCGCCAGCTAATTCAGCTTTTTACAGCACACAGCTAGATGTGGTAGATTCCTTAGGGGTAATGGTCAACCTCACTGCGGGGATAGATGTGGTCAAAAAGGAAGCGTTTTGGATATTTGAATCGGTAGATCCGCTGACGGGGCAGCCGCCGACAGACGCCTTGCTGGGATTTCTTCCAGTCAATGACACGGCCACCAACCGCTTCAACGACACCATCCCTCAACGAGGAGAAGGATACGTCAATTTTACGATTACGCCCCTTGCTTCCGCCCAAACGGGCGATAGCGTAAAAGCTACTGCCTCCATTATTTTTGATATAAATGCTCCCATCGTCACCAATACCTGGCTCAACCTGCTCGATGCGGGTGCTCCCACAACCACCGTTAATCCACTTGCCAGTATGTATGATACGACCACGATCACCCTTACTTGGTCAGGAATTGACGACTCTGGCGGCGTAGGACTTCATTATGTAGACTTGTATGTGGCGCAGGATGGGGGGGCTTTTGTCTTGTACCAAAGCGGCATCACGGATACCTCCCTCCTTTTCACAGGCGTTTCAGGTTCTACCTATGAGTTTTACTCCCTGGGTGTGGATTATGTAGGCAATACTGAAGCCATCAAGTTCACCCCAGATACACAGACAGAGCTGAGAAAACTGGGCTTGATCAGCCTGAAAGCTTTTTTGGAGGGCGCTTACTGCCTCACGACCTGCCCTTCTGGCGCCCCTGCGGGTACGATGGACACCTTATTGGCGAGCCGTGGGGTGATTCCGCTCACACAGCCCTATGACAGCATCAAGCTCGCTGACGGAAGCAACTGGGCCTATCATGGAGCTGAAATGGCGACTTCCCTCCCCTCCAGCGACATCGTCGACTGGGTGATGGTGAGCTTCCGCTCGGATACAGTCGCGAGTAGCGCGTTTGACAGCCTCGCAGTCTTTTTGCGAGCAGATGGTCAACTGGTGACCGTGGAAGGCGACAGCTTGCTTGACTTCGCCCAAAAGGAAGGCGTAGACTCCTTCTTTGTGGTGATAGAACACTACAATCACTTGCCGGTGATGAGCAGTCGGAGACTCACTTCGCTGGATGGAAGACATTATGCATACGATTTTACCGTTGCGGAAACGCAAGCGTACACGGTTGGTGGAAGCGCGGGCCTGAAAGACCTTTCAGGGACAGGTGTTGGGCCTTATGGACTTTATGGAGGCAATGGTCATTATGACCTGATCCTCGATTCTGACGACAAGTCGTCGTGGCTGGGTGAGAACCTACAATTTAACCTGTACCTCCCCTCCAACTACCGCCTGGATCTCAATATCAATCCTGATGATCAGCGCGTGTGGTTGAAGAATAATTCGAAGTATTCAGGGGTTCCGAGGTGATCGGTAGGTGGTGGCTGAAGACGCAACAGATTGAAGAAAATCTGTTGCGTCTTTGGGGCCATTGACCTGTTACATGTCTGAGCCTTCCTCGCCCTACCGATTCCAATTAATGATTAACCTTATTCACTATTCTCCAAATTCTTATTAAGATCATGTATAAATTTCGCTATATCCTACTTTTCCTCCTCCCATTTATTCCGCAGCAAACCGCCTTTGCCCAATCCACCTTCGACATGCACTTTTCCAGAGATTCCCTGGTAAGTGGCGAGGTGTATATTAGCATCTACCTACGTGCGCAGGGAACGCCCTTCAAACTCGGAAGCAGTGCCTTGTTTTTCGATTATGATCCAGCCGTGTTGGATGCTCCCAGTATCCACCAAAGCTTTGGGTATGTGGGTAATGTTTCAGATCCCAGCCTATGTCCTTCTGGGCCATGTGCGTACCAAACGAGTCATCAAATTTCCAATACCCTCGGCCGTACGGGGCTGGGAATCAACCTGGAGGCACCCAATAATGGGGCTTTACTTCCAAACACCTATGTACAGATCGCCCAGCTTACCTTTCCGGTGTTGAATCCGACAGGCAATATGAACCTTCAGTGTAGAGGGACTTCCTTCCAGGGCGTCTTGGAAGCGCCTACCGTGGTCAAACAAGACGATGAGATCATCAGTGTGGACATGAATGTATGCACAGGGCTTATGGAATCCCCCTTGCCAATCACGTTGCTGCATTTTGATGCCAAAGGCAGGGGTTCGTATATCGCAGTCGAGTGGGAAAGTGGGCGCGAAGTCAATAGTTCTGGCTATGTGCTAGAGCGAAGCGAAGACGGCATTTCGTTTTCTCAGATTAGCTTCTTTGAAGCCCGAGGGACTACAACTCACGGAGTTAGTTACGCTTATCCCGATCGCAACATTTTGCCTAATAAATCCTATCATTATCGGCTAAAAATGGTGGACCTGGATGGCACTACGACCTATTCACCCGTCGTAACGGCTCAGGTCGTAAGTGATGAAGTGGTCTTTGTCGGGGAGATCTATCCCAACCCTGCTGTTTCGGAAGCTTTTATCGATTTGTGGGTAAATGAAGAAGAGCAGATGACCGTAACGATTGTGGACATCTTGGGCCGAGAAGTGAAACGGTGGCAGGCGGTTTATGAACCTGGCCTACATATTCTGAAAGTAGACCTGTCAGCAGTTTCTAGCGGCGTCTATGTCATCAGTATTGAATCAGAGACTTCTATGTATAGCAGGAAAGGGGTGAAGAATTGAGAAATGATTCTATTTTTTGTTATTTTTAACAAAAAATAGAATCAAAATGAATTTTCAGACATTCAAATCAGCGTTGGATGTTTATCCTTTCTTTTCGGTTAATGAGGCCCAAAAGCGCCTGGGCCACTTTGATTCGCGGCGTTTAGTCGAATGGCAGGAGAAGGGGTATCTCCATAAAATAAGGAATAAGTATTACTATTTTTCTGGAAAAAAAATAGATGAAAAGTTTCTCTGGCGGACTGCAAACCAGATTTATAAACCATCTTATATTTCGTTGGAAACGGCTTTGGGTTATTATAACCTCATTCCAGAATTTGTTTACCAAATTACTTCTGTTTCCACCCAAAAAACGAATGCCTTTGAAACACCACTCGGCCATTTTAATTATAGACGATTTAAGCCCGCCCTATACTTTGGCTATAAATTATTGCCTTACGATACTTTTTCTATTCGGGTAGCTGAAATAGAGAAAAGTGTACTTGATTATATCTACCTCCATCCCAAACTGGAGAATGTAGACGATTGGGAAGCATTGCGATTTAATACTGAGATGTTTTTGGAACAAGCAGATTTAAACAAATTCCAGGCTTATTTGGCCTTATTTAAGTCTAAAGCACTCACCAAAAGAGCTGACATTTTTCTCAACCAACTATATTCCAGTGTATAAAAATTCTCTTTTTATTTATCCAACAGCGAAACTGTAATCCTGAGCCCGCGAAGGATCTTACTAGGCTCATGACCTGAACATAGTAAGATTCTTCACTCCGTTCAGAATGACAGCTACGCTGTTTTTATGTTAAAATATTTTTACACACGATAATATGCTTAGCTTAAAAGAGATCAGCACATTTTATCCTCCCAATCTCCAACACTTTGGGAAATTCATGTTGAGGGAGTACCTCCAATACAAGATTTTGGAACTGATCTTTGAGCATCCTTATGCGACGAGATTGGCCTTTATTGGCGGTACGTGTCTGCGCATTGTTCACCAAAATCAACGTTTCTCTGAAGACTTGGACTTCGATAACTTTGATTTGAGTATTGATGAATTTGAAAAGCTGGTTCATGATGTCGGCAAGGGCTTGGAAAAAGAAGGATATGAAATCGAGTTAAGAAAAGTCATCAAGGGGGCATTTCACTGCTATATTAGGTTTCCTGGATTATTGTATAAAGAAGGTTTAAGTGGCCAGGTAGGAGAAAAGATTTTGATCAAAGTAGACACCTTCGCCCAAGGATTTCAGTTTGTGCCGGATCGGGTGATTCTCAATCGATTTGATGTGTTTACCACTATTCTAACTGCACCTCCATCATTACTGCTTGCCCAGAAGTTTTATGCAATCTCCAATAGAAAACGAAGAAAAGGGAGAGACTTTTCTGACGTCGTTTTTTTATTGGAAAAGGCCCAGCCAGATTATCGTTATTTGGAACAAAAAATGGGTATACAAACATCCGTTGAGCTTTTAGCAAACATGAAGAAGGTATGTTCCCAATTAGATATGGATGATTTGGCAAAAGACGTCCAGCCTTTTTTATTCTCCCCCAAAGACGCAAAAAAGGTCACCCATTTCCTCCCTTATTTGGAGCAAGAATTAAGGAAATAATGGATTATCTCGAATGAACCATTATCAATTAATACAGGTTAAATATCGCCATGCGTGACCAACTATTATTGGCAGTTGAAAACCATTTCTTGCTTGAAAAAAGCGGGTTGATAATATTGCCAGATATGCCCGTTCCAGCCAATTGGAAGCAATTGAGTTATGAAACAACCGTAAAGATTGAAAAGCCTGAAGGCTCCTTATTGGAATTACAGCTGATGGTCAATTGGGCGCATTTCAATATTCGCGACCCCAAGGCAACGATTGACCAGCGATGGCGATTAACATTTACCTTTCCTGACGCCTCCAAGACTGATGTCCCTGTAGGCAGCAAAGTATATGTCTCAGCAGCAGATCATGCAAAAATAAAAGGCGTTTGAAGCTCCCATACAGGCAAAAAAGAAAACGAAAACAGCATACCCAAAACCCCAAACCCAAAACATAGAACGTTCCCTTACACCCCCCTTTTATCTCCATACAACTGCACATGCAGTCGGTCGGTGTAGTGAAAACCATACTTCTTGCAGGCTTCTACAAGCCACAACCTACGCTTCTGGAGCGTCTCGGGCGTACGCCCTTCGGGCATGAGGTAGATGCGCTCCTTCGGGATGGCATGCTGATCGGCCAGGTCGAGGACCTCCGCCAGGTCGCGCTTGCGCGCGACCACAAATTTGAAAACGGCCTTGTCGTTTTCGGCAAAGTAGCGCAGGATCTGCGGCTTATGGCGCAGCTTGGGCTGGTTGCCCGAGTTAGAGAGTTTGGGCGAAACATTGTACTGATTGACGAGGCCGTCAAAGGGCAGGCTTGGCCGCAAGGTGCCATTGGTCTCGACCTCAAACGTATAGTCGCGGTCGATGGCTCGGAGGAGTTGCATCAGTTCTACCCATGCTTCCAGCTGCATCAGTGGCTCGCCGCCTGTCAGCACAAGGTGCTGACAATCAAAGGCGCGGATCGCCTGGATGAGTTCACCTGCCGGCATTTCGATAATTTGCTCCGCCATCTGAAACTTCTCATAGCCAGGCGTATCGTCGTTTTGGTGGGGAAAGCGCGTCCCTTCCCAGTTCCAGGTGTAGTCTGTATCACACCAGAAGCAATGCAAATTGCAGAGGGATGCGCGGACAAAAATGCTGGGTTTGCCCATATTTTTCCCTTCTCCCTGAATGGAATAGAAGATTTCGGGCTTGCCGTTGAGTTGTGCGATTTTCATGGGAGGAAGATTCAAGTTCTAGGTTCTAGGTTTTATGTTCTAAGTTGATGGTGCATGCTAATCTGTGTAAATCCGCTTCATTCGCCCAATCCGCGTTCCTCCAAAGGAAAGTTTTAGGTTCTGGGTTCTATGTTCTAGGTCAATTACCATTCTGATCCGTGCAAAATCCGCTTAATCCGCCAAATCTGGGTTCCTCCTAGGGTTCTTGGAAAAGAAAGGGAAAAGTAAAAATAAATATCATGAAATAAGGAGCTAAAAAGGGAAGAAATGTAGTTGATAGGCCAATTTTCCATTCTCCATTCTCCATTTTCAATTCTCCATTTTTCATTTTTCATTTCCCCCTCATCCCACGTTCTCGCTGTATCAAACGTTAAATTTGACATATAGGCATGGATCGGGCTGGTTATCAAAGGAAATTTGTAATTTTCCCCCTTCTCTTTACCTAAAGATTATTGATTGATAGATTGATGCATTACTAATTGAGGGTGAAAGTAATTTGGTGAGGTCCCTCCATTTTATCAAAACTGCGAATCAATAATGAATAATCAATAATTAGTCAATTAATCTAAAACACTTAATCTTATCCAGTATGAACATGAAACCTCTACTTAATTATTTTCTGGCAAGTGTATTTCTCCTCCTCACCGTGGGTCTCACGGCGCAGTCTTATACGCTGAGGCTCAAAAATGGCCCACGCCACCTGGCGGAGAATGTAGAAGCATTTGCTGAAACACCTGATGTCAAGACCACAGAGGTATTTGAAGGCCGGTATTACCGACTCCTCCAATTTTACCAAATCCCTACCCAAGAGCTCCGCGAGACAATCGAGTCTACCGGCATTCAATTGCTCTCCTATTTGCCCAAAAACACCTATATCGCATCTATCCCTGCTCAGTTTGACACCAAGAAACTTCTGAAATGGAATGTCAGAAGTGTGGCGAAATGGCGGCCAGTAGACAAAATGCATAGCAACTTGATCACAGGTCCCTATCCGTTTCATGCTTTACAGGGAGACTGGGTGAAGGTGATTGTCAAATATGCGGAAGACCTCGCAGGCGAAGCAGTGGTAGCGGCTTTATTGGGCGAAAATATCTATGTCAATGACCTGTATGAATATGGGCATACCGTGAGTGTAGCTGTCGATCCTGCGCGGGTATATGAATTGGCAGGCTTGCCATTTGTGACCTATGCGGAGCTGGTGCCAGCACCTGCTGTAGACGAGAACCTCGGTTCCCGCACCAACCACCGAAGCAATGTATTGCTGACTGAAAACGGCGCTGGCCGGAATTATGATGGCAGCGGTATCGATGTCGCGATCTTCGATTCTGGGTTGATAGGGCCTCATATTGACTATGAAGGACGGATAGTTTCTCAAAATACAACCGCAAATGTTACTAACCACTCTGATTATGTAGCAGGCATCGCAGGAGGTGCTGGCAACCTTAATCCACTTCATCAAGGAACAGCTCCAGGTATCGAATTCCATATTTGGGAGAATCCTACTTCATTTAACTCTTTTCCTGGCACTTACCTCAATGACATGGTAAGACTGGTCAATAACTCTCAAGGACAGGGGTGTAATTTGGGTTATAACAATGATGCAAGTAAGGGAGATCAACATATTCGCACCTTGCCAGCCTTGATGTATGTTTTTTCTTGTGGAAACTCAGGCATGACTACCTGTGGCGGACTTTCAGGGGGATGGAAAACGATTACTGGCGGATATAAACAAGGGAAAAATGTTATCGCAGTAGGTAATGTTGGAAAAGATGATGTAATTTCATTATCTAGTAGCAAAGGCCCTTCCGATGATGGAAGGATTAAGCCTGATGTATCAGGAGTAGGGGTTCAGGTTACATCTACTGTTGATCCTCATACCTATACGACAGCTAATGGCACTTCAGCCTCTGCGCCTGGCGTAACGGGTGTACTCGCCCAACTCTACCAAGCCTACAAGGCCACCAATGGCAACCAAGAACCCGTCTCTGGTCTCATCAAAGCCATGGTCCTCAACACTGCAGAAGACCTCGGTACCCGAGGTCCCGACTTCACCTACGGCTGGGGCCGCGTCAATGGCCTACGCGCTGTGCGCCTCATCGAGAACAATCAGTTTATCGACACGATGATCGCTCAAAGCCAGACGCACACCATTCCCCTGACTGTACCCGCCAATATCTCTCAACTCAAAATCATGGTCTATTGGACCGACTGGGAAGGCAACCCGGCAGCTTCTACAGCACTTGTGAATGACTTGGATGTTTTTGTCCAAGACCCAACCCTTTCCAATACCTTCTTCCCCTGGGTACTAGATGCGGGCCCCAATCCAACTCCTGTTTCTATCATTGCGCCTGCGACTGTAGGCATTGATACCCTCAACAATATGGAGCAGGTACAGATCAATAATCCCGTTCCAGGAACTTACCAAATGATCATCAACGGGACTTCTGTCCCTCAAGGGCCTCAGCCTTATTTCATCGTTTATGAAATGCTCAAAGACACCATTGAGGTGACTTACCCAGTCGGCGGTGAGAGCCTAGCCCCTGGAGACGATGTGCGTATCCGCTGGGATGCCGTAGATACCCTGGGCAACTTCAGTGTATCTTATACCACTGACAATGGCACTAACTGGAACACCATCGGTTCCGCCAATGGCAAGCAGCGCTACCTTGACTGGACGGTCCCCAATATGGTGACTGGACAAGCCCGCGTACGCGTAGCGAGAGCTAGTCAAGCAGACATCAGTGATGCGACATTTTCCATTATAGCAGTCCCACAAAACGTGCGGATCGCGCGGGTGTGCCAGTCTTTCACTACACTTGAATGGGACCCTGTACCAGGTGCGACAGGCTATGATGTGTACATGCTAGGGGCACGGTATATGGACAACCAAGGGTCTACCGTTACGACGACCTACGATGTCATGGGAGCCAATTTCATGCAAGACAACTGGTTCTCTGTGCGAGCTACCCATCCGGCTGACAATGTTTTAGGTAGGAGAGCAGTGGCTGTCAAGGCAGATTCTGGCTTGTTCAATTGTGCGGCGATGCCGCCTGTCAGTGACTTCACCTTCAGCAATGCACCTTGTGTCGGCGCTACGTTTGGTTTACAGGATTTGTCTCAAAACCAGCCATCGATGTACGAATGGTTTATTATGCCACCCAATTTCACTTTTGTCAACGGAACCAATTCCAACACAGCTAGCCCGTCCATCCAATTCACTGCAATGGGCAATTATACCATCACCCTGGTGACTACCAATTTTGCTGGAACGGATACCATCGAGCGGGTGGTCAGTGTGGCGAATCTGCAACCTACTGCTGATTTCCTCGCTCAATCGGGCGGCTTAAAATATATTTTTGTCAATAACTCGGTCGGCGGCTGGTTCTACGAATGGGACTTTGGTGATGGCAATATGAGTGTGGTGCAAAATCCTACGCACACCTACGCTACTAGTGGTGTCTACACCGTCACCCTCAAGGTCTCCAACCCTTGTGGCACGGCCTTTTCCTCACGGACCGTACGTCCACTAGGGACAGGTATCAGTGACCTGATCGGTGACCTGCAAATCAGTGTCAACCCCAACCCGAGTGACGGAATTTTCCGCTTCCACGCTTCCAATGTGCAAAGCGCTCACCTGAATCTCCAAGTCATGGACTTGCAAGGTAGGGTGCTGCAACAGGCTGTACATCAGCAGGTTGCAGGAGAAGTGAAGGCTTCACTTGACCTCTCGACCCTTGCCAAAGGCATGTACCTCCTGCGCGTAGCGCAAGGGGAACGGAGCGGCGTGATGAAGCTGGTGGTGAAGTAGGAATTAGTGGAAATAAATAGCAATACCCCGTAGGTTTTCGAAACCTACGGGGTATTTTCTTTGTTACCTGTTGCTATTTCCCTGACAATTTATTCCCCAAAAAAATGCACTTTTGGGGGCTAATCGCACTACTACTTGATTGAATCTACATGAAAAAAGCAAGTTTCCTCTCCTTCCTGCTCTTCTGCCTTGGAAGTCCCTTCCTATTGTCTCAAACTGCCTATGAAATCGACCTGACTTCAGGGACTTTCCTTCCAGAAGCCAATATGAATGCTAAAAGCTCTCTGGCAGATCTGCTGGGAGATCAGCCTGTTCAAGGGCGTTATCATCGCCTGATCCAATTTCACCAACTGCCTGACCTTGCCCTTCACAGGACGTTGGAACAGCTTGATATACAGCTTTTGACCTATATCCCTAATTTTGCCTACCTCACCTCTCTTCCTGCGTCTATCGATGAAAAAACGCTTTTTCAGCTCCCGATAAGAAGCATCACCTCATTCCCAGCTCAAGCCAAGCTGGCCAATAACCTGTGGGAAGTGCCTTATCCCGATTGGGCGCTGAGCGGTGACCGGATCGAATTGGAGATCTATTATTATCAAGACTTAGCCGGAGGCCCCGTACACGCTGCCTTACAAGGCTTGGGCTGCGAAGTGATAGACCATTCAGATGCCTATCATTATGTGCAAGTATTGGCACCTTTGAAGCAATTGACGGCGTTGAGCGAATTGTCTTTTGTGGCTTTTGTTTCGCCCATTGCCCCTCCACCTGTGCCAGAATCTTTGCCAGCCTATACCCTCCATCGCTCCCATATCCTCAATATGGGACCTCGGAAATATGATGGCACTGGGATCAAAGTCCTTGTCCGAGATGATGGGCTGGTAGGGCCACATGTGGATTTTAAAAATAGGCTTACGAATTTGACGAGTGATGCTACTGGTACACATGGAGATGGGGTAGCTGGATGTATCGGAGGTGCAGGAAATAAGGACCCCAATGTCATTGGCATGGCACCTGGATCCGACATCAGCGTGATCAATTATCAAGCAAATTTTACAGACAATACCCTTTCTCTCCACCAAAATGCTGGAATTCTTATCACTAATTCATCTTATAGTGATGGGTGTAACCGAGGGTATAGTGGGCGATCGAGGACCGTAGATGAGCAGATTTTTGATAATCCTACTTTGATGCATGTTTTTTCGGCGGGGAATGATGGAGATAGTGATTGTGGATATGGGGCTGGGACAGGATGGGGAAATGTGACAGGCGGGCATAAATTGGCCAAAAATGCACTGACTGTAGGAAGTGTTTCGAGGGGAGATGTCTTAAGTAGGTTTAGCAGTCGAGGGCCAGCCGCAGATGGGCGAGTGAAGCCTGAAGTAGTGGCGATGGGCGAGAGTTATCAGTTGACTAATCCCAATCATAGCTATATGAGTGCAGGTGGCACCTCTTTCTCCGCCCCAGCGACCGCTGGTGTCATGGCCCAACTCTATCACGCCTACAAAGTCCTGAACCAGGACCAAACCCCTCCTTCGGCCTTGATCAAGGCCATTATGATCAACACCTGCGACGATCTTGGGCGGGAGGGGCCGGACTTTGGATTTGGGTACGGAAGGATCAATGCGCTGCAAGCTGCAAAGGTATTGGAAGGCCGTCAATACGTCCAGGATACGATCTCTGTAAACCAAACCGAGACACACTCCTTTAGCATTCCACCTAATGTCAGCCAAGTGAAAGTCATGCTCTACTGGCCTGATCAGGAAGCCCAACCCAATGTGGCACGCCCTCTTATCAATGACTTGGACCTGTTGGTAAAAGACCTTGGAGGCACTGCACATCAGCCCCTTGTATTGGATTATCGACCGACGGTAAATAGTCTGGCAGGGCTTGCCATACCAGGAAGAGACTCTATCAACAATATGGAGCAAGTGGTCCTCCACAACCCACAGACAGGCATGTATACCATAGAGATCCAAGGTAATATGATCCCTTTTGGACAAGTACCATATTATGTCATTTATCAATTTATCCTTGATGAAATAGAGGTGATTTTTCCCAATAACGGAGAAGGATTGCTCCCTGGAGTGGGGACACAAATTCGCTGGGATGCAATTAGAAATGACAGTCTCTTTAAGGTGGAGTACACGTTAGACAATGGCCAAAATTGGATCACTATTACGGATAACCTTCCAGGCAGTTTCAGACATGTGACCTGGGCGGTCCCACAGACCTTCACAGGGCAAGCACGTGTCAGGGTTTCTCGTGGGCAGCAATCAGACGAAAGTGACCAGAATTTTAGCATTATTGGCACGCCAAATAATATGCAACTGTTGAGGGTTTGTCAAGACTTTGTGACCTTGACATGGGACGCTATCTCTGGTGCAACAGCTTATGATGTATTTATGCTCGGAGACAAATACATGGACTCCATTGGGACAACTGTCAATACCGTCTTTGAAGTGCCTAACCTGAGATTCCAGGATGAAAACTGGTTTGCTGTCCGTTGCAGAGGTGATAGTGGTCTGGTAGGCATTCGGAATATTGCCATTCAATCTACCCCCAATCTGCTGGTCAACTGCGATCCTTTCCCGCCAGTTGCGGCCTTCCAAGTGGACACCGTAATTTGTGTGAACCAGGCTATTGCGCTATTGGATCAGAGTACCAAAGCCCCAGACACCTGGGGATGGAATGTGACCCCTGGCAGCAACACCGCCTTTGTCCAAGGGACCAGCCCCACTTCTCAGAACCCTGTCTTGCGGTTTTCTGCTATAGGAACCTATCAGGTCTCCCTCTTTGTCAATAATCAAGCAGGTGCCGATACGCGCATCATCACGGTTCAAGTGGTAGATTCGCCCGTACCCGATTTTACTCAAACGATAAACGGCCTTTCTCTCACCTTCACCAATCAAACAGTAGATGCCACGAGTTATCTGTGGGATTTTGGAGATGGAAATAGCAGCACAATGAAGGACCCGATGCATACCTATTCGGCAGTAGGTGACTACCTGGTCACCCTGACAGCGATGTCCCCTTGTGATACTGTCACCCTCACCAAACCTGTTCAGGCATGGGCCACCTCAATCGATGACTTATGGGAAAACATTTCCCTTCAGGTGACGCCTAATCCCAGCGAGGGCATCTATCAGCTCACCTTGTCAGGAGAAAAGCCAGGAAACTTTGCCTTTGATGTGATGAATATTCATGGCCAAAAGCTTCAAAGCTTTACGCTATCTCACCATAGCGGAACCCAAATACAGATCCTGGATTTGTCTGATCATCCAGGAGGTGTCTACCTCCTCCGAATGGCAGCTGAAGGACGTGTGGGGGTGTTGAAACTGATGGTAGAGAAGTAGGAAGAAAGGAATGATGAACAAGGATTGATGAACAAGGATTTTTGAAGGAAAAGAGTGCTTCCCCATTCGACAGGCTCAGGGCAGGACTTCCCCAATCATCAATCCTTGTTCGATATTCATCAATCTTTCTTTACCCTCTTAACACCACCTCCAACAACCGATGCCTGCTCCTAAACCCAGCCCGCTCAATCGCTTTGCGTGAGCCGTGGTTGCTGGCTTCGCAGGAGCAAATAGGCGTCAGCCCGCGTTCGCCACAGATGCGCGCAGCTTCGCCTAGCAGGTAGGCGCCCAAGCCCTGGCAGCGAAATTTTTCCCCAACGATCATCCCCACATCGGCATAAGGCGGCTGGGTATCGCTTTTTCGCACTTCACAGGTGCCCATGATTTCTGTTTCGTTCTGGAGGAAAAATAATTCTGAACGGTCGATCAGCCGCTGGAGATAGGTGTCGAGCCACCCCTTATTTCCCCCCACATTCACTGCACAAAAATCAACAATGGGATGCTTATCCGATTGTTGTGCTAGGGCCAGCGTAACGTTCTGGAGGATCTCAGGCTGCTTCACCGTTGTAGGAGCCAGCTCATGAAATAGCAGCGTATGCACACTGTGATAATGGCTGTGGTCCATACAGGCGGTCAGCATGAGTGGATCATTGGTGCTGACGATAGCTCGATTCAGTTCGTGTTTGGGGATCAATCGCCCTAAAACTCCTGATGCCAAAGGGAGGAAATCAGGATCAAGTGAAAAGTGAACCAAGGTATTTTTATTCAAAATCGCATATCTGCCAATCACTTCTTCTCCTGTCCTGATTTCCCACTGCGGGGAATGATGGACAAAAGTCTCCCACATACCGTCATAAGGCGCTGTGAGTTGCTGGAAATAAGTTCTTGATAAAGGGCGGTTTTTGGGGATTAGGGTAAAGGTAATGTCCTGAAGAGCAGTCATTGCGCGATTTCTTGTTTGGTAGAAAATGGTCGGGAATTTCTGGAAAAATAGGATAGGAATGAAATGGAGGGAGATCGTTCGTCGCTGCGCTCCTCACTGTGAGACCGCTCAGCCCCAAAAGGGGCTTCGCTGCGAGATCGTTCGTCGCGGAGCTCCTCACTGCGAGATCGCTCGGTTCGAAGACTCACCTCACTGCGAGACAAGAGACCCTTCCTTATTTCTGGAAAATGCCTATCTTCCCAAAACTAACCAAAATAGTCTCGTAGCGAGTCTTCGAGCGGTCACACAGTGAGTGCCGAAGGCGCGAACGATCCCGCAGTGAGGAGCGAAGCGACGAACGGTCTCGCAGCGAGCCTGAAAGGCGAGCGATCTATGAAACACTACCGAACCTGCAACCTTTGTGAAGCCATGTGTGGCCTGGTCATAGAGCATGAAGGCCATGAAATTCTTTCCATCAAAGGTGACCCCAACGACCCCCTCAGCCGTGGGCATATCTGCCCCAAAGCTGTGGCCTTAAAGGATATCTATAAAGATCCCGATCGCCTGAAAAAGCCGCAGAGGAAGACCGCTACGGGCTGGCAAGAGATCGAGTGGGACGAGGCCTTCGATGAAGTGGTGAATCGCTTACGCGTCGTCCAGGAGCACCATGGCGTCAATTCCCTCGGCGTCTACCAAGGCAATCCCAACGTTCACAATTTTGGGACGATGATCTTTGGCCCCAACTTCGTGCGCAGCCTCAGGACCAAGAGCCGCTTCAGTGCGACTTCAGCGGATCAATTGCCGCATCATGTGGCGTCCTTGCTCATGTTTGGGCATTATTTCATGATCCCCATTCCAGACATCGACCGTACGGACTTTATGCTGATTATCGGTGCCAATCCGCTCGTTTCCAATGGCAGTATGATGACCTGCCCAGATTATGGCAAGCGCCTAAAAGCCGTGCAAGCACGTGGGGGCAAGGTCGTGGTCGTGGACCCTCGTCGGACAGAAACGGCTCATCAGGCTGATGAGCATCTGTTCATCAAGCCAGGGCGAGATGCCTTGCTTTTATTGGCGATGATTCATGTCGTGGTGGAAGAAGGCCTGGTGGATTTGGGAAATGTCGAAGGCATCGTGGAAGGGGTAGAGGAGGTGAAACAAATTGTGGAGGACTTCTCCCCTGAGCACATGAGTCCTGTCCTGGGAATAGATGCTGAAGCCATCCGAAGGCTTGCCATGGATTTTGCGCAAGCAAAATCCGCTGTGTGTTATAGCCGAATGGGCGCCTCTACCCAGATATTTGGGGGCTTATGCCTCTGGCTCACCCATGTCCTCAATATCCTGACAGGCAATATGGATCGTCCGGGCGGGGCGATGTTTACCCAGCCTGCATTTGACTTTATTGGGACGGATGGAAAAAATGGCCGTACGGGAACCTTTGGCAGTCGCAAGACGCGGGTGCGTGGCTTGCCCAACTTCACAGGAGAATTTCCCGTGGCGGCGATGACGGAGGAGATCGCGACTGAAGGCGATGGTCAACTCAAAGCGATGGTCACCATAGCGGGCAATCCCGTTCTCTCTACGCCCAATGGCCAAGCCCTGGACAAGGCATTGGAACAATTGGAGTTCATGGTCGCCATTGATATTTACCTCAACGAAACGACCCGCCATGCCGACATCATCCTGCCGCCGGCGACAGGGCTGGAAGTGAGTCATTATGACGTGATTTTCAATACCCTTGCCGTTCGAAATGTTGCCAAATATTCCCCTCCATTATTTGAGAAATCAGCCGACCAGCGCTATGACTGGGAGATATTCCAGGAATTGACGGCAAGGCTGACGGGGAAACCGAATTACGCGATTCCGCCTGAATTAGCTTTAAAAAAAGGATTGGAAGGAAGTGATTATGAAGGGATGAGTTTGGAAAAATTGATCAAGGAGCCTCATGGGGTAGATTTGGGGCCTTTATCGCCCGCTTTGCCAGGACGATTATTTACCCCGAATAAACGCATTCAGCTGGCACCTGAAGCCTTCCTCCAAGACTTGGACAGGCTAAGAAAATTTCAAGTTCAAATTCAACCTCAAACTCAAAATTCTTCCCCCCACTCTCACACTCAACCTCACACTTTCTTACTCATAGGTCGTCGTCAGCTCCGCTCCAATAATTCCTGGATGCACAACAGCCATCGGCTGGTCAAGGGAAAAAACAGGTGTACGTTGATGATCCATCCAGATGATGCGCAAGCAGCGGGGCTTGAAACAGGGGAAATTGCTATCGTGTCATCCCCACAAGGAGCCGTCCGTCTACCTGTCGAAATCACCCAAGACATGATGCCTGGCGTCGTCAGCATTCCACATGGGTGGGGCCATCGTCATAAGGACATCCAACTGGCTGTTGCTCAGTCTACCCCTGGCGTCAGCGTCAATGACCTGACAGACAATGCCTTGATCGATGAATTGACCGGAAATGCGGCATTTAATGGGGTGCCGGTGGAGGTGAGGAAAGATGGGTTCAATTAGGTTCAAGGCGTTCAACTATTTCTTATTGAACCTTTAAGCCCACTTCAAAATTCCTTTTAAGAAATTTGCCCAATTGCGACGGGTTGAAACCCAGTCGCAATAGTAAAAAATGGCAGACAAAAAATATTGCGACGTGACTTTAGTCCGTCGCAATGAGGGAAAATGTCAAATTTGACTTTCTGGAGTAAACTCAACCTTTGAACCCTCGTTGAACGTTTGGACGTTCCATCCTTATCTCCACATCGCAAAAGACCGTCCTGGATACAAGGCCTGAAAGGTCTCTATACATCCACGATCAGCTAGGGTGACGAAACAGGTTTTTCCATCTTTACCGCCGAAGGCGATGTTGGTAGGGCGCTGGCCCGTGAGAGGAATTTCAAGGAGTTGCTCTCCTTTGGGGGAAAAGATGACGACGGTGCCTTTCCCAAATCTGGTGATATAAAGATTGCCTTTGCCATCGCAGCGCATGCCGTCCAGACCATGATCAGGAAACGCTGTGAATAAGCGCTTATGACTCACTGTGCCATCGGCCAGGATGTCATATACCCAGACTTTTCGCTGGATAGATTCATTTACGTACAGCAAATCACCCTCGGGACTTACTTCAATGCCATTGGTGGTGCCCATATTGTCTTCTAGGCGGATCAGTTCCTCGCTAGGACGGGCCATCCAAAGCTGCCCTGTATTGTCATCCCATTTGGGATCGCTGGCGTAGAGCGTGCCGTCAGGCGCGATAGCGAGGTCATTGGGCTGATTCAGGGAAGAATCATGGGCAAAAACTTCTGCTTCTCGGGTGCCTGCAGAGATGCGCAATATATTGTGCCGGGCATAGTCAGCGATGAACATATTGCCATCGCGGTCAAAGCGAATGCCATTGCCAATACTGCCTTCTGGCAGTTCGGCAAAGAGGCTGACCTCTCCTTCAGGCGTCACGATGCCTATCGTGCCTTCTCTCGCAAAATTCACTGCGTAAATATTGCCTGTTGCATCCGAAGCTGGGCCTTCTATCCCTGCCGAGAACAGCCCCTCATCCGTGAAGTCCTCACCGTGTGGGGCTTCTTCTGTGCAAGCCATAAAACTGACAATAGCTAGGAGAGTGCTAACAAAACGCATAGGATTGGGTTTGTGCAAAACTACAACTTATTTCAGAGAAATGATTTCCATTTTTTTTGCCTTAAAATCACTATTTTTGAGAAAAGTAAACCAAAAATGCCAGCAAGAGATTCAATACATTTAGCATTAGTAAATGCACTAGAAAAAGATGGTTGGACGATTACTGAAGACCCATTTTTTCAAAAAATTATTCAAATATATTCCTTGAAAATAATTATCTTTAATACAAACAATCAATCCATTCTGTCATGGATAAGTTAGTGAGAAATAAAAAAATAGTAAAAGAATTGATGGAGGAGATTATGGATTTTTTCCAAAAAATTCATATATCGAAATGCTTCCAGTTGTTGATGAGGAGAATGGCCAATATCTTATTTATACAGATGGGTGGAAAGACACGTGGCGTGATTATGCCTGTTTTTTCCATGTTGATGTAAAAGAAAATGGGACCATTTACCTTCGCCATGACGGAACAGATCTAGAAGTTGCAAATCAATTAGTAGAGAAAGGAATTCCAAAGGACGAAATAGTCCTTGCATTTCATGCACCTTATAAAAGAGAATTATCAGGCTTTGGTATTTCTTGAATAATTCTTTTACAAAATCTCTTATCTCCCAAAATCATCCTGCAAACGCACGATGTCGTCCTCGTCCGACGGATGGCCGGGAACAGTGTGCTGCCAGATCTCGGCTACTACGCCAAAGCCGTCCAGGCCCACCAATCGATGACGTTCTCCTTTTTCAAGAACCACGGTATCACCGACTTGTAAGGTCTCGACAGGTCCTTGCTCATCTGTCGCACTGCGCGCTACGCCTACCGTCCCGCCTACTGTCCGCCAGACTTCTGAGCGGCGGTGATGGTATTGCCAGGAAAGGCGCTTCTCAGGTGCTACGACCAGAATCTTGGGACTGACTTTACGTCCACCCACGAGGTCATCGACCTTAAATCCAGGGAAAAATCGAGCGATAAATTCAGCTGCGTGTTGTTCATTGATCACAAAGAAACCGCCCCAGGGACGATTGAAGTCTTTGCGTTCAAGGGTAAAGCCTTCTTGGGCCAGCATCTGGCCAATTTCTTCGAAAACGCCGTCTTTGTCTGTGTGTGTAAGGGAAATCATAGGGGAAAAGGTTTTATGTTTTGGGTTTATAGTTTTAGGTTCAAGGGGGTTGAGAGATAAATTTTTGAGGATAATTTAAGGTTGAGAAAAAAGCTGGCGTACAACTCAAAACCCAAAACCTAAAACTCAAAACTTTCTTCGGTCATCTCAATGACCAATTCTCCCCCTGCCATCAGCTGCTGATGGGTGAAGAAGAGGCTTTCAAGGACTTTGCCATTGAGGGAGGCTTGTTGGACATATTTGTGCTTGGGGCTATTGTTTTGGGTAGTAATTCGGAAGGTCTTTCCATTGCCAAGACGAATGGTCGCCGATTCTACTACAGGCCGACCGATGGCGTAGGTTGGGTCGCCGGGGCAGGGCTGGTAAAAGCCCATGGCGTTGAGGACGTACCAGGCGGACATCTGACCGCAGTCTTCGTTGCCGGAAATCCCCTCAGGCGTGGGGCTGTACAAGGTATAGAGAATCTCGTCGAGGCGGTTTTGTGCTTTGTGAGCATCACCCGCGTAGAGGTAGAGATAAGGGATGTGATGACTCGGCTCATTGCCGTGGGCATACTGGCCGATCAGGCCAGAGATATCGGCAGAGGCGTGTTCGCCTTCCACTTCTGAATTCGCGATGAAGAGGGAATCGAGCTTGGCTGAAAAGGCTTTTTTGCCGCCCATGAGTTCCATCAGCCCGTCCACATCATGCGGCACAAACCACGACCATTGCCAGGCGTTGCCTTCGACGTAGTCACCGTCCTGGTGATCGCTGTAGCGAGGGCTGAAAGGCGTCTTCCAAGAGCCATCGGCCATTTTGCCCCGCATAAATCCCACCGCTGGATCAAAATAATTCCGATAATGCTGGGCGCGTTGTTGGTACACTTCCTTGACCGAATCATTGCCCGCAATTTCTGCTATTTTGCTTACACACCAATCATAATAGGCGCATTCCACCCCATAAGAGACAGAAGCAATACATGAGTCTGCTGGGATATAATCGGCGTTTGCGACGAATTTGAGCTGCTTGGGCATAACTTCCATGGCCCTGGGTTCGGGTAGGCGTGCCGTCACTTCGGGATGATATTCCGAGCTGAAAGTAGCCGCCTCCAGCGCCAGCGCAGGATCGAATCCGCCAAGGTCTTTGACCATGGCATCTGCGATGACAGACACGGCGGGATAGCCCACCATGGTGCCTGTATAATTGGCGAGCAAAGGCCATTTGGGGAGGACACCGCCTTCGCGGTATTTCTCTAACAGAGCGGCTACCCATTGCTCACACTGAGCTGGCTCGACGATGGTCATCAAAGGATGCCAGGCCCGGAACGTGTCCCATAGCGAAAAGACCGTGTAATTGGTCTTCCCAGGCGCCGCCTGATGGATTCTTTTATCCATTCCCCTATATTTTCCATCCACATCTTGATAGCACATTGGCGCAAAAAGGCTATGGTAAAGGGCAGTGTAAAAGTTCTTCAAAACTGCTTCATCAGAAGACGTAATTTCAATCACAGACAGGCGCTTCCGCCATTCGGCTTGGGCTGCATCCTTGATCGCATCAAAATCCCAATTCGGCATTTCTGTTTCCATATTTTTTTGTGCACCTTCCATGCTGACAGGGGATAGCCCTACTTTGACCACTAACGCTTCTGCCGATTTCCCAAATCCCAAAAACGCCTTGAGGTGGCTGCCTTCAACTTGCTGATTGACCAGATCGACGGCTTGATTGCCATTTAGCATAGAACTGATTTCAAAAGGACGAGAGCAGGTCAGGTAAAAATAAACGGGATGGTCATATGCCCAGCCCGAAGACTTGCGGTATCCGCGAATGGTCTGGGAATCAACTACTTCCAATGTCCCCTCGACAGATTTATGTCCCCAATTGGATTGCAGAATATGTCCAAGGTCTATCATCAGGTGCTGGTCCTGATCCTCGCCATAAGTGTACCGATGTACGCCCACGCGTGTCGTAGCAGTGAGCTCTGCCTTGACCTGATAATTATCAAAGGTCACTTGATAATGACCGGGCGTAGCCGTTTCACTAGCTTTAGAAAAGGTCGCCTGCATCGTATCACTGGGCGCACCTGTGAAAGGCAACAATAATATGTCGCCCATGTCCCCAATCCCTGTTCCACTCAGGTGGGTATGCGAAAACCCATAAATCTGGGGGTCATCATTGTGATAACCACTGGAAGCGTCCCACCCATCGAGATGGGTATCTGGACTGAGCTGTACCATGCCGAAAGGCATGGCCGCGCCTGGGAAGGTATGGCCGTGTTCTCCTGTCCCGATGAAAGGATCGACGTAGTCAATTGGGTCGAAGGCCACAGAAGCCACAGGCTGTTGGCTTTGGCAGGCGGAAAAAAGGGTGATCACCCCAATAATGAAAATCAGGCGAAAGGAATGGTAGCACATGAATTTGGTGGTAAAATGGTGGTTGATTTTGTTGTGAATCGTAGAGACGTTGGATTCCAACGTCTCTACGATTCACAACGTCCCATTGGGTCAAACCCAATTAATTTTCAATCATGACCTTGCCCGCCACATGTCCATCAATGCGAATTAGGTAAATGCCTGAAGGCATATCAACCACATTCATTTGGGTTTTTCTACCCGTTGTAGGCATTGATTTTACCTGCTTTCCATGCACATCATACAAGGCAACTGTCGCTGGCTGCGCAGTTGATGATTTGATGTAAAGGAAGTCTTTGGCAGGATTGGGGTAAATGGATAATGTAGGTAAATCCGCCCGAGGGTCAATCGCTGTATTGAGGGTACACCAGGCGGTGTCAGGATTCATTTCAAGGAAATCACCTGGTATAAGGGTTCTTCCCTGAAAACCAGCATAATTGACAGGATAGCGATCCATACGGAAGGTGAAAATATTGGCACCTTGAGGAATGGTATCGCCTTGGGAAAGGGCATTCCCTCGTTCTATAGGATTCACGAATTCCCAGACGATTTCTTCATTCTCATTGATTTCAAAGCTACGGCCAGGGCGACCGACACAGATCAGCGTATTCCCGTTTTGCAGGCGTTGCGCACTGGAGAGGATATTGGAATACATATCCTCAGGGGTAGGCGCCATATAGGTCCAAGAAGGGGAGGCAGGCAAAAAGACATTGTCTGATAAGGGGTATTCCCACTCATAATCATCAAAGCCAGGATCGAGCATGTCTACCGTCGAGAAATTGTCGCCAATACGGTTGTTGAACAACATCAATTTGCCCACATCGGCCTGCAAGGGATCCAGGAACCGGCCGATCCAATGGATGCCGTGCTGGTAGCCGAGCTGGATATCAGCAGAGTCGCCTCTGCGATAGGCCATGGGGTTTCCCCAACGATACATGAGGTCCCCTCCTTTTTTGCTAGCCCCTCCCATATGTGAGCTAGCCTGAGCCGTAGTAGTGGAATGGTCAATGATCCAAATCTCATTGAAGGTAGGGATACTCAGGATGACCTGATCGAGTTCTTCGTTGTAATCAATGGCATTGGCGTGGTGCCAGTCGGCGTTGCCGCCGCTGTTTCCTAAGAAATTGATGTCTATCAATTCGGGGTGGGCAGAAGGGTCGCCGAAGTTGTCCTTTGTCATGTCAAAGTCCTGGACCATGTGGTCCCACGCATGCCATTCCCATACGATTTCAAAGCTATCAGCCCCGATCGGCTTGACTTCGATTACTTTTTCAGGCCAGAGCTCATTCTCTGGCAATAAAGCTGTGTCACGTCCCGCAGCAATGGCTTCCGCTCTGGTTTTGAGTTCCCAGGCAATCATCAGCACATTGCCATTCGACATCGGGGCGATGTCGTGGTGTAGACGTTGTACCGAGTCATTCATGGTGAAAGTCCACAGGAGGTTGTTGTCCCAATCTCGGATCTCAACCGTCTCTCCGCCACCCCCAGCCCAGATAGGGTCACCAGCGATCGAGGCGTCGCGCTTGGCCTTCACCAGGTTGCCATTGGGCATGATATAGGCGGTGTTGCCTGGTCGCCAATTGGCATCATCATTCCACTGATGGACGACCCGACCGCAGTTATCGAAGAGATAGACATTGGGCTGATTATGTGGAAAATAGAGGTTGTAGCCCGGCATGGCCTCCGTCTCATCAAAATGCGTAACGCCCACAGTGCGTTGGGCGCTAAGGGTACCTATAAACCCCATTAAAAGGAGAATCCATAGAAAGCGTTGAGTCAATTTGTAAAGCATGTGTGAAAGATTGAGTAGTTGTGTTGTCGTAATATTGAGGCAAATATAGGCTGTTGATTGATGAATGTCGAACAAGGATTGATGATTGTTGAAGGAAGGAAAGTTACGGGCGGCTACTATTCGATTGCGCAGTTTTTGTACTTTTTACAAAAATGCAAATTAATTCATTGGTTTCAGATAGGGCTTCATCTAAAGGGTTCCCAGTTAATAAATGAGCATTTTTGATGATTTTTAGGCAGACAAATGACTCTCGTAACTCTTTTAGGGAGACTTTCATTTTGTGGATAAAATCACTCCTTGACTCCGCAGATTGAGCTTCTCCATAATTCAATGCAACTGAGGTGCTTGACCGAATCAATTGCTTGGCTAAATGGACTGAAGCATAGTCAGAAGACATTAGCTTTGTAAGGAGCAAAACTTTGGTCGCATAGTTTACCAGCCGATCTTCTAAATCGAATCTATTCATGATATTTCTAATATCTTTAACTTCAAAAATCCTTGTTCATCAATCATTAGGATTTACGAATATCGAACAAGGATTGATGATTGAGGAAGTGAAGAGTTCTTTTACTTCAAAAATCCTTGTTCATCAATCGATATTCATAAATCATTTCCCCTAACTCCCCCAATTCTCTCGATCCAAACTCCGATACTGGATCGCCTCCGCGAGATGCTCGGAGAGGATCGCTTCTGATTCTCCCAAGTCTGCGATGGTCCGTGAGACCTTCAGGATCCGGTCAAAGGCCCGTGCGGAGAGGTCCAGCTTCTCCATGGCAATCTTGAGCAATGTCTCTCCTTCGGTGTCCAGGCGGCAGATCTGCCGCGTGAGGGGAGATGGCATCATCGCATTGGTATAGACATAGGGATGATCTTCGAATCGCTGAAGCTGGCGCTCCCTGGCCGCGACTACGCGCTCCCTGACAGAGGCGGAAGGCTCTCCCTTGCGTGTAGAGGCTAGCTCTTCAAACGGAACGGGTGTCACCTCGATATGCAGATCGATGCGATCCATCAAAGGGCCCGATATTTTGCTGAGATAGCGCTGCACTTGCTGTGGGGAGCAGAGGCACTCTTTTGCAGGGTGGTTGAGGTAGCCGCAATGGCAGGGATTGCACGCTGCCACCAAATAAAAAGCACTAGGAAAATCCACCGTCAACTTAGCTCGCGAGACTGTCACCTTCCGCTCTTCGAGCGGCTGGCGCAAGACTTCCAGCACGGATCGCTTAAATTCGGGCAATTCATCCAAAAACAGGATGCCGTTATGGGCCATGCTGATCTCGCCTGGGTGGGGATTAGTGCCGCCGCCTACGAGCGCGACGTCGCTGATGGTGTGGTGGGGGGAGCGGAAAGGCCGTTTGGCGATGAGGCCAGCCTCATCGTTGAGCTTGCCGAGGACGGAGTGTACTTTGGTGGTTTCTAGGGCTTCTTGAAGGGTCATGGGGGGGAGGATGCTGGGCATGCGCTTAGCAAGCATGGACTTGCCAGCGCCAGGCGGGCCGATCATGATGACATTGTGGCCGCCAGCAGCGGCAATTTCGAGGGCGCGCTTTACATTCTCCTGCCCTTTGACATCTTCAAAGTCCATTTTGTCGCCGTGCTGTTCCTGGGAAAACAGCAGGCGCGTATCTTTCTTCAAAGGGACAATGTCCATTTGGTCATTGAGGTAGTGGAAAGCATCCATCAGGTGGGTGACAGGAATGATGTCGATGTCCTTGATGATGGCGGCTTCGCCTGCATTTTGCTCAGGAAGGATAAATCCTTTCAGCCCTGAGGCCCTGGCTTGGATAGCCATCGGCAAAGCGCCTTTGATAGGCCGTATAGAGCCGTCTAAGGACAGTTCTCCTAAAAGCATGTATTCAGACACCTTCTCGGCGTCGATCGAACCACCCGCCGCTAAAATGCCGATAGCGATAGGTAGGTCATAGGATGATCCTTCTTTTCGGATATCTGCTGGCGCCAGATTGATCGTGATGCGGGTCCGGGGGATGTCCATCCCATTGTTTCTAAGGGCAGTTAGGACCCGCGCATAGCTTTCTTTTATCGCATTGTCGGGAAGCCCTACTAGGGTGTACCCAAATTCGCCCGTGCCTACGTTGACTTCTACTGTGATCAGCGTAGCGTCGATGCCTTGCACCGCCGCGCCATTCGTTTTTACCATCATGATAGTTTTGATATTAGGGGTTGTTTATGCCTATTAGACGAAGACAGGGGATTTCGCTCAACAATTCCGATATTTTATCTCCATATTTGCCCAAACAACATCCGCTCCCTTATGAAGAATTTCTCCCTTTTCCTCCTTTCCCTGCTTCTTGTATCATCTGTTTTTGGGCAAATCGATCATTGGGAAACTGCTGTGCATGCAGGAGGGATTTGGAAGTATCGACTGGGCACTAGCGAACCCTCTGCCAACTGGAATACCGTGGCATTTAACGATGCTGCATGGCTCTCAGGAAGAGGGAGTATCGGGTATGGCGATGGGGATGACAACACGACCATTTCGCGAACGCCCTCTCTCTATATGCGCCAAAAATTCACGGTGACAAATAAGACCAAAATCGTCGGAATGGTCTTACATGCAGATTTTGATGATGGGTTTGTAGCCTATTTGAATGGGGTAGAAATAGCGCGTTCCAATCTCGCAGGCTCTCCACCAGCCTATAATGCCAATGCGACCACAGCACGTGAGGCAGTTATGTACCAAGGTGGCGACGCCCTTTCCTTTGTCTTGAATGATAAGGCCCTTCAGCAATTGTTGGTAGATGGGGAAAATGTGCTGGCTGTTCAGACACATAATTTTGGCGGAACGAGCAGTTCCGATATGACGACGCTTTATTGGCTTTCTTTTGGGATAAGCGATGCTTCTCAGGACTATTCTCCGACGCCTCTCTGGTTTACTTCGCTTAATTTTGAAACGCCTCTGCCGATCGTTAAGATCAATACGTGGGGAGAATATATACCAGATGAACCAGCTGTAGTAGGGGAAATGGGGATCATTTGGAATGGAGATGGAAACCTGAATTACAGACTGGGATATCCGCATGAATTTTTGGGAAATATCGACATCGAACGACGTGGCCAGACATCTCTGTCTATTTTCCCCAAAAACGGCTTCGCCATTGAAACCAAGGATGCCAACGGCCAAGACCTCGATGTCAAATTCTTGAACTTTCCCGAAGAAGAAGACTGGGTTTTACACGGCCCGTATTCTGACAAAAGCCTGATACGCAATGTGTTGGCCATGGAACTGGGAAAGCGAATGGGCCAATATAGCAGCCGCACCCGACTGGTGGAGCTATTTATCAATGAAGAATATGAAGGGGTCTATGTCCTGATGGAGAAGATTAAGCGCGACAAAAATCGGGTCGATATCGCCAACCTGAAACCCGAAGACATTGCGGGAGACGAGCTAACAGGTGGCTATGTGTTCAAAATCGATAAAGATGCGCCAGACTGGTATTCGCGGTATAATACGGCCAATAGTGGACGCAAGCTGGAGTTCCAATATGTTTCTCCCAAACGAACCGTCATCCAGCCCGCCCAGGAACTCTATATTCAGGCTTATGTAGATAGTTTTGAACGCGCTTTGCGCTTATCCTCGGGCATGTTTGGAGGCAAACACTATGACCAATACATGGATGTGGCTTCATTTGCCGACCACTTTATCCTCACCGAACTGACCAAAAACGTCGATGGCTACCGCCTCAGTACCTACCTGTACAAGGACAAAGATAGCAATGGCGGCTTGCTGAAAGCAGGGCCTATTTGGGACTATAACCTAGCCTTTGGCAATGCCGATTATTGCAATGCAGAGACGGATTGGGGGTGGATTTATGATGCGCATTGTGGCAATGGAAATCCCTTTTGGTGGCAACGGCTATTTCGGGAAGAATTGTTTATAAACACGGTCCGATGCCGGTGGGAGGAATTGCGGGCAGGCGCCTTCTCGCGGGATTCCCTTCACGCTTTTATAGATGATAAAGCCGCGCTTTTGGCGACGCCCGCTACGCGCAACTTTCAGCGGTGGCCCATCCTGGGCACACGGATCTGGCCCAACCCCGTAGTACCAACTACTTATCAGGGAGAAATCAACTATTTGAAAAGCTTTATCACAGATCGTCTAGACTGGATGGACAACAATATGTTGGGCGTGTGTACGACAGGCTTGAAAGAGGAGGTGACTCAACACATTCAGTTCGAAGTATACCCAAATCCTGCTGATAATCAGTTATTTATAGAAGTAGATCTGCCACAATCGAGTAAGGTTAGATTGGCCATTTATGATATGTTAGGAAGAGAAATTTGGACAAAAACCTTTCACCTACCTACTGGCAAACAAGTAATGGAAGTGGACCTCACTTCTATAAGTAGAGACGCGATTCATCACGCCTCTACTGGTATATTTTATGTGAAAATAACCCAGAATGGGGTGTTGTTGGGGACGAAGAAGGTCATGCGTATGCTCGATTGATGAGGTAAAACGCATGCGCGTTTTATGGGTTGTAGAGGCGCGATTAATCGCGCCTCTACAGGAAACATCAATACTGATGTTTCCCTCTCGACCATCCCTTCTGCGCCAGATAATGGTTCCCATCATCCGCAGCAGGCTCTTCGAGCTGCGTACCCATGCTGTCATTCCAGCGATTGAGGTAGCCAAATAGGGCGATAACGCCCAATATTTCCACAATCTCCCCTTCGTCCCAATGCTGGCGCATCTCCTCCGCTAGCTCGTCCGTGACGCCATTGGGAATGGAAGAGGCGGCAATCGCCAAGTCAAAGACGGCCCGCTCAGCGTCCGTGAAGGCAGGATACGTCTTGTATTCCCAGATATGCTGGAGCTTGTCTTCTTCCGAGCCATAGCGCACAGCCGCTCTTACGGCATGCGCCTCACAATACCGGCAGCCTGCCGTCATGCTAGACAAATACGCCAATTGGCGTTTTAAGGCACTGGTGACACGCCCTTTATTCTCCATCACCGCCTGATTCATTTCCAAAAATGCCTTGGCGATTCGTGGGCGATGCATCATCGTGAACAAGCTGTTTGGCGTAAATCCAAGGGTTTCTTCATAAAATGAAGCCATATCAGCGGCTTCTGGGGTAGCGTTTCTATCGAGTGGACGTACGAGTGGTTGTTTCATTATTATTTCGTATTTATTAAGCAGAAAAATTCAAATTCAAGTACAAGTTCAAACGCAATTTCCTTTCTTTTTGAACTTGAAGTTGCGCTTGACACTTGAGTTTTCTATTCGTTATTTTTACTTAAAAGAATACCGCATTTGCCATCAGCAACTTCCCGCCATGCCAGAAGCCCCGAAAGACAGGAGAATCCGTCATATAGATGATCTCTCCACTGCCATATTTCTCCATCCCTATCGCTAAAGTATTGGCGAGTTGCTGTTTCAGCTTTGCCCCTACAAATCCACTCACATGGCTTTTTGGGGTGAATTTGCCGATATTCCAAGCATTTTCACTCAGGAATGGATAAGGCTGATTATTCCTTTTGATTAAAAAAAACTGATCACCATAGCCAAAGCCTAAGGGATGTGAAGCATCGAGTTCTACCGCATAAATACTGCCAGCGACGGAGTAGCTGAGCGCAGAACGCTCTTGGTCCTCATATCGCGCAAATTGCGCAGCTTCGGTCTCGGCTTCGAGCATATTATCGAGCGCATGGGCTTCTTCCCGTTCACTTAATACCGTCGCCAGTTGTGTCGGATTTCCGCCTTCAGCTACATGGGTGAACTCCCTTATTGCGCGCTCTAGCGCGATGATCCGCCCGCCAAGCTTGGCGAAGGAGAGGAGCTTTTCACGAAAAGCATTGTAATTGCCTGAGGGCAAAATGAGCAGGTCATATGCATGCAGGTTGACGCTGCTCAGGTAGTCAGTATCTAGGATAGTGACAGGGTATTGGAGGGTCTGTTCAAAATAGAACCAAAGGTC
The DNA here is from genome assembly GCA_030430575.1 of Bacteroidia bacterium. Taxonomy (GTDB): domain Bacteria; phylum Bacteroidota; class Bacteroidia; order J057; family J057; genus JAUIGE01. The sequence continues at coordinate 148,951 of JAUIKF010000005.1, forward strand.
CCCAAAACTGGTGGCAGACACGCCTTTGCCACTAATCAGGGCCACTTTGGGCATCGCTACGATCTTCTTGGATCGAGAGCCCAGGTCTGTTCCATCATCTGATTTGCCTGTGTAAATCGGCAAAATATGCTGCTCATGCTGATTGGCCAGCCTGAGGACGCGCATTTCATAGCCATCGGCGTTTTCCGCCTTTGGGATGATCAAGGCACCTCGCCCAAAGGTGCGCCCACCGATGGTAAAAGGAGCGTGCGTGAACCGCACGCGAAGTTCTGATTTCAGCAAGGCGCCTAAAAACCGCGCATCCTGGACATCTTCCCAGGCACAGACAAATCCATAAGGAACTTGTGGGCTAGGGGAGGCGGGTGAAAAAGCCTTTAATTCACCATTTTTGGTTGTTTTTCCATTTCCCAACAACCCATAATAGACATACGCTTGGAGGTTGTAGGCAAAAGGGAGTGACCAAGCCGTCAGGTCATAGGTGAGGGAATCACTGAGTTTGCTCTCCGCTTCAAATAGCACACGTACGAGGCGCGCCTTGGGCTGGGAAGTATGAATGACGATGTCCCCTTTTTCCAGCGTGAAATAGGTATTGTCAATACGCTTCTGATAGGAATAGCCCATGAAGGTCCTTTTGGGCTTTTTGTCTGAAATAAATTGGTATTTAATCTGCTGACGGTCAAGGAGTTGGGTAAAATGTTGCAGCGTAGCTAGGGGGTTGGTATGTTTGATGACATAGCTCCTGTGCCCCTCATCAGACGAGGGTTTTGGGCGGAAATACTGATCGTATTCTTCCAATAGGCGATCTCTATTTTTGAATGCTACTTCTATAGTTGAAAGGCTAGTCGTGAAGTGATGTGCCATCCGATCTTGGAGAGAAAGGGTATCTCCGCGCTCTCGCTGGACTTTGAGGCCGGCCCGGCCTGAACCGCCTTGCTCATAGGTGAATCCATGCGCCCCGTTGAAGATGGGCCAGGTATCGCCATAGCTGGGATAGAAAAGGTCAAAAACCTCCCCAGTATAGTACATCCAGTGATTTTGGTCAAAATAGTGGGCGTGATTGGCGCCCATGATGCGCTGAAACTCTCGCTGCCAGCCCGTGATCTCGCTGTGATACGGCTCCGCCGCTGGCGCAAAGAAATAGGGCGAATTATGGCCCATTTCATGGAAATCTACATGGATCTGGGGCATCCATTGCTGGTAGTGAGCGACACGCGCTTGCGATTCCTGCTGCGTCTGCCAGCACCAGTCCCGGTTGAGGTCATACAAATAATGATTGAACCTGCCGCCAGGCCATGGCTGATGATGTTCCCATGAGTCAATGTGGGCATTGGGGGGCATAGCCACTTTCTGATGATACCAATTCACATATCGGTCGCGTCCATCAGGATTGAGGCAGGGGTCTAGGATGATGACCATCTTGTCGAGCCATTGAGCAGTGGCGCCCGCTCCTTGCGCCAATTCATACAGGCAGGCCATGGCCGCCTCTGTGCACACAGCTTCGTCGCCATGTACATTATAACTCAACCAGATAATGGGCAGGCGTGTGCCCTCTTTTCTGCCTTCTAAGAGGCCAGAAGCTTTGAGGTTATTGAGGCGAATGGTCTCTAGTCGGGCCATATTGGCCTCAGAGGTAATGGCAACGGTGAGTAAAGGACGGCCCTCTACCGTCTTTCCATAAGGCATCAGCGTGACTTTTGGGGAGGCTTCTGCGACGGCTGAGACATAGCCTACGACTTGGTGGTGATAGCTGAATCGGCTGCCCAAGGGATAGCCGAGATATGATTCTGGAGAGGGAACCTCTTGGCCTACGATAAGACTGGGTAGGGCTAGTGTCATCAGGAGACACAGGAGGAAATGGTGCATACAAGAGATATTGAGAGAAGAAGCGTTGGGTAATTGATTGAATATCAGCGCAAATTATCAAATTTTCGCCAAATTTTTGCCATACCGCCGATCAAGAGTACCGCTAACAGGCATAAGCTCCATTTCCAATAACTGCCTGGAAATTCGGATGTTTTCTGGGGGAGGAAAATGGGCCCTCGATCTCCATAAAGGGTAAATCCCGCCCAGAAGAAGGGATGACTGAAATTGGGGTCTTGGCCTTCAAGGTAGGTTAATTTGGCTTGTTGGAGTGCTTCAGCCTTGGAAAGTCCAGATAGAAGATTTTGGTAAAATGTAACCATGACTTGCTGGGTGGCTCGATCGGGGACAGCCCAGAGGCTGGCAACAGTTGCTGGTACGCCCGCATAACAAAATGCGCGATTCAAGGAAACCATGCCGCGTCCCTCATCTTGAAGGCCTTTGCCCGTGTTGCAAGCACTGAGTACAGCGAGGTCGGCCTGGAGGTTGACCCCATAGAGTTCTTCGATGTACATCTTCTCGGTAGGAGGCGTAGCTGAAAAAAGCAAATAGCTCAACTCAGGTTGCTGGTTGTCAATGGCAGCATGCATGGCGAGGTGAAGCACTTGTGCTTTGGGCGCTTCTCGGATAAAGGTAGCCTTTGTGGCATCTGCCCCTTGGAACATCCTTCCCCCCAGCATCTCTGCCAGGGTTTTAGCTTCTGCTCGGGCGCCTACCAGCGGCACATCCAAGCTACGTAGGACGAGCCCTGGGGGAATGGGCTTTTCCGCATAAGTAGGTGAAAAAGCGAGAAATGGCGTATGATCGGGGCGATTTTGGGGTGCTAGGGCGCTTTTTGCCCCATTTACAAATACCAAATGACTGGCATAGCTCACCACATGGCTACGCATGAGGTATTGGTCTTGATAGATCAAAGCCTCGAATGGCACATCATTGACCGGACCATCTGGAAGGATAATCAATTGGTCATAAGCACTGATGTCAAGGGGTAAAAGCACTTCACAGAGGGAGTTGCCTAGTTTGTCACAAGGTTGACGTGCTTGAAGCGCTTGGATATATTGTTGGATCTGCGAGGTGAGGGTGTCATCTTCCCCTAAATCCCATAAACGAACCTCTTCGGGAGAAATGCCAAAAAGGAAGTTTGTTGATTGGAGCCTTTTATACCTGATTACCAGGGTCTTAGGCGGGAGAGATTGTTGAAATTGAACAATGTCAAACGTGTCATTGACCAGTTGGGCATGAGCGGGGTATTGTGTGCGAATCGCCTGTAGATGCTTCCGAAGGGCATCTTCTAGCTCAAAAATAACCAATTCGGGAGACTGCTTTTCCTTCGCCAGGGCAATTTCCTTTCGCAAGGACATTTCCTTGCTTAACAGGGAATCTGGTATATACTGAACATTGACATGGCGGTGCTGTAAGTGTTCCTTCCAGGCCAGGCGGTTTTCGATATTTTCGATAGCATTGAGCACCTCTGATAGGGATAAAGAATGGGTGCCGTACCCTAACGCTCGCATACCCAAGATGCCGTTGACGGCTTTTTCGTAAAAGTCTCGGAGTTTTTGGTTAAAGGTATTGGTTTGGTAGCTGTGAATAAATTGCTTCAATGCCAACTGATAATAGGATGCGCAATGCTTCCTCACCAGCGAATCTCCTGGAAAAGCAGCCAACAATTCATCTGAAATTCCAGCCATCAAGTCTGTATGATTCAGTTCCGCGCTGGGCTGAAAATTGGAATGATCTGCAAGCAGGGGATTCTTGCCACTATGGATGAATTGGACCATCCGATCAAAGGCTTCTAAAGCAGCCTCTTTATCTCCTGAACTCATCGAAATCAGGCATTCTTGCGCAATAAAAAAAGGCATTCTGCTATCTGATGGAGAGATCGTGGCTTGCAAGGTGCGATTACCTGCCCGTGCTTTCTCGTAATGGCCAGATTTGCGATATGCTTTATTCTGGTTGTAGAGAAATTGCTGGTAATGATCGGGATACGTTTCCTTATCCAAGGCAGCAAATGCCTGCTTGAGAAGGTCATGCGCCGCTTCAAATCTGTCAGTATCGAAAGACAGCTGGTCATGATTGAGGTAAAAATCGGCAGCGTGGTTTAGGGTAACGGCATATACCAATTGCTCCTCTTCATTAAAATCCCCCTGTTGATGCATGGCCTGCATCAGCTTGAGGTGGTGATACATGCGTGTTTTATCCCCTGTCTCACTGTAGAGAAGTACGTAATTGTATTGGAACATTACCTCTTTAGAAGCCTGATTGTCAGATAGATACTCTACCTTGTCATGATGAACCTTGAAAAGCTTTTCCGCTTTTTTGAGATACATCTCCGCTTTATCATAATAGCCAAATTCGACAGTCTGATAGGCGAGGTCAGCGTAAATGGAAAAAAGATAATCATAGTCTGGTGCTTCGAGTTGAGACAAAATGGCCTCTGCCGCTTCGACAGATCTATATGATTGGTAATAGTCTTCCAGTGAATACTCTGCAAAAGCTCGATCAAATAAAGCCTTGCCTTTTTCATTTAACCCTTCTGGATTGGCTGCGCATGCTGTGATAGCACTGTCATAGCCTTGAATCGCGGCCCGATAATCCCCCATTACGTGCCAGGCAGTCCCCATCTGATGTCTAAATGCTGCCAAATAATAGCTGTCGATATGGGCTGTTTGCTGTAACAAAGAGTCTCCATACTGGCTGACTCTCAGCATCTCTGAATGCTGATCAGCCAGCATCATCTGGGTAGTCACCTTCAAGAGGCTATCCCAATTAGCCTGTGCTGTGGTAGTACCACCCCAGCACAGGCTACAGATCAAAATTACGTATCGAAACATAGACTCAAATAACAGCCTTCATGGCATTATTTCAACACAAATTCCATCCACTGTTATAATAGTTTTATCATACAGGTAAAAATAGGATGATAAGTGGGTTGATGTCTATGTAAAGACGTGGGTTGTCATGGCTTGGGGCTAGAATAACTTCTGGACATCATAAGCTGAGAGCGAAATGGTGCGAGGTGTCTCGGAGAGCGCTGTCACAGCCATGCGGTAGATTTTTTCGCCTGATGCATCATAGCCTGTCATCTCCATCACATAGCCGCGGTCTTGAGAAAGACCTGAGACATTCTCTCCGAACATTTTGGTGAAGCCGCTGAGGTACTCACTGTAGCTAAAGTCTACATCGGGGGCAAACCATGCATACATTTTCCCCTCATCATGGGTGATCAGGTATTCCTCACACCGGTAGCCATTGATCGTGCGGGTCTTACCCGTTTTCGTCATCTGAGACGGCGAAGCGGACTCTTCTGCAGCCTGACCCATCATTTTCTTCATCCAGCCGAGTGACATCGCCTGGGCTACTTTTTTGTCTTCATCGAGCATAACTGCCGTCTCATGCTCAAAATCGTGGATGATGAGGCCACCCTTTGTGACACCCGTTTGGGTGACATCAGTGAGGAGTATGTTCTTGCCATAAGATTGCGTCATCTGATGGACACCGGCATCCTCCTCATAGTTTTCCACTTCCATCGTAGCTGTGATGTCAAATGTATAGCTGTCTCTTGTGGTGACTTTTTTGCCGCCGAGCATTCCTTGAAGGATTTCATCGACTTGTACATCCTCATATTGCTCGTTCTCGTCTGAAGAATTCTCGCTGCTGTTCTGATTTTTATCAGGAAGAGAAAGGATGTTATCTACGGTTTTGTCTGCTTTTTCTGCAGCCTTATCTTCTATTTTTTGAGAGGTGTTTCTCGTGATTCGTTCCTTGATTCTTTGTCCCAATTTTTTGCCAAACTGGGCGTGAGATGGAAGGGTGAGGAGGAAAAGGGTGATAAATGTGAGGGTTTTAATAAATGTGTTCATAGCGTTATTTGTATTTAAATTCACCCCTTAGTAATTAGCCATTCAAAAGGTTAACACCCTGTCATATTTTTTTTCAAAAACAGTTAACCTTGACCCCCAAACTGATACTTAGATGATAGATAGGGATAAGGAATGGCAACGGCGATTGCGGGAAGATGATCCCAAGGCAATGGAGGAGGTGTATGTGACCTATCGCTCGGCATTTTTTAGCTATGCCAGCCGCTATGGTCTAGGCCAGGAAGATCTTCAGGATATTTATCAAGATGCGACGGTCGCGATGCATCAAAATTTTGTGGAAAAGCAGTTGGAGCTGAAGGACGCTACGATCAAAACGTATCTTTTTGGAATAGGTAAGTATTTGATATTCAGTAGATTAAAATCAGTGGGAAAGGCCCAGGTGTTGGTAGATCAGGCGAGCGAAGAGGAGGTCGAAACGGTCGCGTGGGAGGCCCATACCCCTACAGCAGAACAACAAAAACTCAGCAAGTATTTTGGGCAATTAGGAGAGAGCTGTCAGTGGGTATTAAAAATGTTTTATTATCGTGGATTTACCTTGTCAGAGATTGTGGAAGTAAGTCATTATAAAGATGTAAATACGGTCAAAAGCCATAAGTCTCGGTGTATCAGAAGATTGACTGAATTGGTAAAAAAAGGCGCATGAGTACGGAAGAATCAGTAGAAAAAGGGCTTAAACAAGCCATTGCTCATCACGAGCAAGCGCAACTGAAGCTACGGCTTCAGGGACTAGAAGCGCGCCGAAATAAGATTCGAAAGCTTCGAATGATAAGCGCCATTGCAGCGGGGATTGTGTTGCTCGCTGTTATCGGGGTATTGTTATTCCCTTCAAAAGATCTTGACAGCCAAGCACTGTATGCGACTCATTTTTCGCCTTATCCCAATGCCTTAGCACCAGTGACAAGAACAGCACCTGAAGATACCTTGAATCAGGCCTTCGAAGCCTATGAAAGAGGCGCTTATGTGGAAGCAATTACAGGCTTTAAACAGATGCTTGAAAGGAAAAATGACTCAGACATTCGCTTTTATTTGGGAATGAGTCTGCAAAGCAATTCACAGCATGAGGAAGCTTTAGGCCAATACGCGCAAATTTCCCCTTCTTCTACTCGATTTCAGCCCCAGCTTCATTGGTATATGGCCTTATTGTATATCCAAAACGAACAGTTTGTGGAAGCTGCTCAGTCTCTTGAGCGCTTATTGGAAAGTGATTCTCCTTATAAACAAACAGCAGCGAAGGAGCTGTTAGAAGCTATCAATTAGGCCCTTTGGGGAACCAGCCGTCATCCAATTCTCGTGCAATCCCTTTTTTGCGTAGCACGGTCTCTGCAAAGACGTAAGTCACCAGTTCAATGCGGATATTGGCACCGCGATTGGGGTCGTATTTGATCTCACACACGAAATTTCGGGTCCCAATCGGGAAATTGAATTGTTGGTTTAGCCCATACATTTTGAGCTTTTTGGCAAAAGTTTGCTCAAATTCCTTCCGGTATAGCGCATAGCTAGGATCTTGAAAAAAGACCGCATGCATCATGAGTTTGGTTTGCGCATTCCAGAAGCCATTGTGATTTTCAATGACATCCGTATCCAACACCATCACCAGCGCGATATGGTGGCGTTTGCATCCTGCTTGATTGATGATCAAGGCGCGATGCTCATCCAATCTCGCCCGTTCAGACTTGCGAGCGTTGTCCCAGCGATGATCCGTGAAAAAAGGATTGTAAACCTGTATGATAGGCTTCAACGATTCACGAACGACGCGACAGCCATTTTGCGCCTGAAGCGAAAACGTCGGTGCCAGCAATAGCAAGAGGAGAAAGTGGGCTATGAAACTTCGCATGCACAAAAATAGGGGAAAAGTTCGAAAGTTCGAGCGTTCAGGGTTTGACCATTCAGGATTCAAGCATTGGTATGCAACACTCGAACCCTGAACGCTCGAACGTTCTTATTGTGTATTTTTCACCGCCTGGTCATAGACGCGGCGCATGCCTTCACGCAGCGAAATCTTGGGTTTCCAACCCAATTCATTGAAGACATAGTCCATATTGGCATGGCGAGCATGCACGCCTACAGGCTTATCCAGCAATTGCTTGATAGGTGGATCGTATCCTGCAAATTCGGTGAAGAGGTCGATGATCTGGAGGAAATTCGTGATTTTCCCTGAGCCGATATTGACGGCAGAGCCGTCTTTGATGCGGTCCATCGCAAAGAACATGCAGTCGATACAATCGTCGATATGGACAAAATCGCGTCCCTGCTTGCCAGTACCCCATACTTCGAAGGGGTTTTCCTTATTGGCAGCGCGTGCTGCGATGGCTGGGATAGGATAGCTGAGGTCTTGATCCTCTCCGTACCCTGAGAAAGGACGGATGCACGTGACGGGCAGGTCATAATTCGCTGCAGCGATGCGGGCGAGGTATTCGCCAGTAAGTTTGGACCAGCCATAGGTCATGTCGGGCTGCCCAAGGCGTCCGCCTTCAAAGTCAATGTCTGACTCGGCAAGGGCTACATAATCGCCCTCTCCCTGAAGATCTACCGGATAAGCTGCACTAGAACTAGGGAAAAGCACCCGCTCAGGCTTGTGACGCACCGCCCAGTAAAAGAATTCGGCGTCTATGGCCAGATCGAGTGCCACCATCATGGGATCCCCGTCAATCTTGGCGCGACCGCCTACGATGGCAGCGAAGTGGAACACGTCGCTGAAGCGCGTGACACCGAAGGTGTCTTCCAGCCATCCTTCTTCTTCCATCGCCAGCCGCAAAAACCTGCGAAAATCGCCCTTCCAGAAGACCATACGGCCATCATTGCCCCAATATTCAATGCCCTTTTCTACTTTTTGAGGTTGGTCGGTACCAAAGAAATCGTGGACGCCGATCCACTGGCTGGGCGGAAGCCCTACGGACAAATCATCGATAACGATGACGGTATCTTGGGTGTTTTTGTATAAATGCTTGGCCATATTACGGCCGACAAATCCGCAGCCGCCTGATACGAGATGGTATTTCATGGGAATATATAGTTAAAAATTTTTCTTTCATGTCTTGTTACTTTTTTTAGAAAAAAGTAACCAAAATCCTTCGGCATGGCTCAGGACAGGAATCGAAGCGAGCCAACCAATCCCTACGCTTCTATCCGTCCCTTCGGCAAGCTCAGGGCAGGCCGCGCGCGCTCGCTTCACCCCAGCCGCACAGTTTTTTGCCTACATCTCCTCCCGCACCTTATAGTCATTTCGGGTGGAAGAATTGCGGCCGATCAATTCACCCAATAAGCCAATGCTAAAGAGCATCAAGCCCATGAGCAGCGCTGTTGCGCCAAAAATCATGGCTGGGAGGCGACTGGTGATGCCGATGCCCAAAAAGACTTTTACCACGAATAAATACAACATCGTCATCCCCCCTATAAACGAAAAAAGGCCTCCCCAAAGGCCAAAGAAATGCATAGGGCGCTTGAGGTATTTTTGGGTAATGAAAATAGACATAAGATCAAGCATGCCTTTGACCCCGCGATCTAGCCCGCCAAACTTGCTTTTGCCATGCTCGCGGGCGCGGTGCTCTACGACTTTTTCCTTAATATTTTTAAACCCAGCAAATTTCGCTAATAAAGGCACATAGCGGTGCATTTCACCATATACCTCGATGCTTTTTACCACTTCTGACTTATAAGCTTTAAATCCACAGTTGAAATCGTGGAGTTTGATCCCCGAAGCCATGCGAGTTAGTGCATTAAAAAATTTGGAAGGAAATGTTTTGGAAAAGGGATCATGGCGAACCTTTTTCCACCCAGAGACCAAGTCATAGCCTTCTTCGGCGATGAGGCGATACATCTCTGAAAGTTCCTTAGGATTGTCCTGGCCATCGGCATCCATGGTGATGACCACGTTGCCTTGAGCTTTTTCAAAGCCTTTATATAAAGCAGCGGACTTGCCGTAGTTACGCTGGAAGCGAATGCCCTTTAAGGTCGGGTACTGCTTTTGGGCTTCTGAGACAATGGCCCAGGACCCATCCGTGCTTCCATCATCGACCATGATGACTTCGTAGGTGAGATTCAGGGGCTTAAGCGCCAAGGTGATTTCTTCAATCAGAGTTGGCTTTGAATCTCTTAGGGTCTCCTCTTCATTATATAAAGGTATGACGATAGATAAATCCATGGGCAAATTTGGGATTATGAAATCGGCTTCGAATTTAGGGGTAGACCACAAGGAAACCAAGAAATGTGTGACCCTAGTTACAAACGAACGGCTTTCTGATACCGTTTTCCCCAATATTCACTTCCCAATCGGTCTTCTCTGACCCCTTTACTGGTAGTGGCATGAATAAATGTCACTTCGCCTCCCTTGACGCGGGTGACGAGTCCGACATGGTTGATGCGGGTGCCGCCACGAGAAGCAAAAAAGACCAGGTCTCCGGGAGCTATCTTCTTTTTCCGAACATGGCTACCCGTTTTTGATAGGCCTGTAGAACTGCGTGGGACCTTTTTCTTAATGGCCGCATAAGAAAGGTATACCAGACCCGAACAGTCAATTCCTTGTTTATTGAGGCCTCCATACTTATATGGGGTGCCTTTGTAGGAAAGCGCTGTGCGGATGACTTTCTGAATAGCTTGGGTGCTTATGATTTCATCTTTTTGAGATGATTTAGGGGGTTTGGGCGGTTTGGGAGGCTTATAATTGGCCGTATCTAAAATAGCGATGTCTATTGTTAAATAAGGCTCTTTCCCAGAAGTGCTTGAGGAAGTAGATTTTCGCAAATAGGCATAAGGGTCTGTCGCCTTTTTTGAACTGCTGCATGCACTGAGTAAAAAAATAGCACCCAACGCTAAGCAGATGCCTAGCTTTCTGTATCGTATCATAGAGAGTTGGAGTTGTAAATGTTGTTCCCTGACCTAACGTTTATTATGGTTGCTTTCTGTTATGATTTGGGAGGAAAATTACTCTTCAAATCGAATCAATTTCCCTTCATCTCCACCAATATAACCCAAACCTTCTCGTACCATCGAAATGCTAAAAAAATCGACTGTCTCATTTCGCTCAAATTTAGTCCATCTATCTCCTCCATCCGCTGTCTTGAGTAGTAATCCCTTATCTCCCACAATATAACCTGTTTCTGGATCGAGAAAAAGGACATCATTATAGAAGTGGCGTGCTTTGGTCACTGCATCGCCGTTTCGAAGCGTCTGCCAAGTCTGGCCTGCATCTTCAGTCTTTAAAATGGTGCCTGCACGCCCTACGGCATAGCCAATCTGGTCTGTTGGAAAACTAATGGCAGAGAAGAAATCGCCTGCTGCTTCAGTGAGCGCCCAGGTCAGCCCCCCATCATTCGTTTTAAAAATGACTCCATATCCCGTAGCATACCCCGTCTGGGCATCAGTGAATACCACATCTCGCAACTCATAATCTAGGGTATCCACCAAATCCCACGTCCTGCCGGCATTGGTAGACCGGATGATGATGCCTTCATCATATCCTGCTCCTCCGACTGCGATGGCGAGGGTATCATCGACCAGTGTCACCGCGCGAAAGTTTCGCCATAAGTATTGCTGGTATAGCTTCCAGGTCTCCCCTCCGTCCCACGTGCGGAGCAGTTTTCCACTAACTCCGACGGCAACGCCATAGGAAGGGGGGAGAAAGTCAATGTCATACAAAGTTTGATCGAATAGGGGAGGGGCCGGCTCCCAGGAAGTACCTGCATCGGTACTGCGGATAGTAAGCTCAGAGGCATATCTGAATCCTCCTGCTGCGAATAGAAGGGAATCGTTGACAGCTTTGACGGCCAAAATGCGGTCTTTGCCACCTTCATATACAACTTCCCAATTTGGGGTGAGCTGTTCTGTACATGCTTGAAACAGGCAGGCAGCCAAAAAGAGAAAGAAAATAGGAGCTTTCAAGACAAAAAAGTTTGCGGAGAAAAAATGGGGTTTAGTAAGGCAGCAAATTAACCCAAATCTCCTTACATCTCTAATTCTTTTGAAGGATCCCAGAAAAGCTTGTCAAATTGCTGGACCTGATCGTCCTTTACTTCTACCCCTTCGGCTTCCAAAGCTGCTTGCATGGCAGTGGGCGTAGCGAAATGATGCTTACCTGTAAGCATTCCCAGCCGATTGACTACCCGATGAGCTGGAACGTCTGGCATGCTGGCACACTGGTTCAGGGCATATCCTACAGCGCGTGCACTTTTTGCAGCTCCCAGGTATCTGGCTATGGCCCCATAGGCGGATACCCTGCCCTTGGGAATCAATTTTACTACTTCATATACATTGTCAAAAAAAGTGTAGTCCATTGTGTACGTATTTTTACTTAATGTTTATGTAGATTGGAAGAAATAAATGTATCAAATTCCATCCTTTGTTATGTACAGTCGGATGAAATATCTGCCTAATTTAGGTCTATTCGTGGATTTTTATGGTCAAAATACGGGAACTCTGGCACATTGTGAAATGACTCTTTGCTTTGGCCCGAATATTGCAGATTGGCACATGTAGCTATACATTACGGAAACCGCCCCTTACCGAATAGTACCGAGTAAACTGTAACCATTTGAGTCTGATGGTTGACCCGTCATGTATGGTAAATGCATTCATGTTTAACCCCTAACTAACTCTGTATTTGAAGTCCTTGAAAACGATATTAAGATTTGAGCGCTTCATTATTTTTTTAATCGACACCCTTTTATGAAAAAAGCTACCTTTCTATTGTTGCTCCTTGCAATTGTAAGCTCTGGCTCAATCTTGGCCCAAACAAAAGTATTTTTTGAAGTCAGGAATGAGCAAGTCAATGGCGGAAACTATGAATTTGACATCTACATGTCTGCTAGTACCGCTGGGACTTATCACAGTCGTGGACAAATTTATATGAATTATAATTCTTCCTACTTTGGTTCAGCCGTCGTTACGAATGGAAATTTGTCATACAGTCACCTGTCACTCCTCTCTGGAACTGCAGGTCCATTTGGAGACAAATACCAGACCATCAACTTGATTGACAATTCTCCCACTCGTTTTGTATTGACTTGGCAGACCAATTTCCGTGGGATTTCTCCAGGTACTTTAGCACACAATGAAGTCCTGACATCGATGCAACCTCTTTATCATGTCACGATGGCTATTCAAAATGGTGCTGCCAGTCCAAACCTGTCTTTTGCGTCAGACCTGATGCGCGGTCAGCAATTTATGCTTGTCGCAGCAAATACAGAGACACCTTATGATGACGGATTCCTTCCGGTAGAATTATTGGACTTCCAAGCGCAGAAAGAAACAGGTGACGCCGTTCGCCTTAGTTGGATGACTTCTCAAGAACTCAACAATGACTTTTTTGTAGTAGAGAAGAAACGTGGGGATGGGACTTTCCAAGCATTGGGCAATGTAGACGGTGCTGGTACGACTGAAGAACTACAAACCTATAGCTTTACTGATCGCAGTCATATGGCTGATGTAAACTATTACCGTCTTCAGCAGGTAGACTTCGATGGATCTGCGGTGTATTCTGAAGTAGTAGAAGTAAGATTTGATCCTGAAGACCTGAATAGATTTATTGTTTACCCTTCCCCTGCGACTATATATACTACTGTGAAATCCCGTATCGAGCTGGATGGAGACTATAGAGTAGTGGTGGCAGACATGGGCGGAAAGGTAAGAAATGTAGGTACATTGAAGAAAGATGCCTCAGAAGGCGAGCTAAGAATAGACCTTAATCACTATCCAGCTGGGGTATATTTTGTGAAAATGATAAGCCCATTAGGCAAGTCTTATGTTAATAGATTAGTAAAAGTAACTGAATAATAGCGTCAATGAGGCCATTGATATGGCTCTAAATTAGAGCCGAATATATAAGGAGTTGATGAAGAGCCGCCTACCAGGGCGGCTCTTTTTGCTTTAAAAAGGAAAGAAAATGCCCCGTATAAGCCTACTTAAACAAGGATAGTCCTTTTTTGTGTACACTTTTGGAGTGTATAATTTTTTGTACAATTTTTTGTGAGAAATGTCCAATGTATATACAAATATGGACAGGTTGGAAAAATGTTTAAGAATGTGCGGAGAAATTTTGGAAGCATTATCAATATTTCTTACCTTTATAATGTTGTAAAAAACACAGTTTTTTGAAAAAATCGCACAATTAAACGGAAGCAGTGAGATAGATTGGGGAATTAATAAGCGTAATTTCTTACCTAGAAAATACAAAAATTCTCTTAACTTTGTCTAGACATCTAAAAGGATTTAGGGGGAGAAGGGCTTTAGGAGGCAAGTGTAAATGAATAGATAGCTGGAATACACTCAATTATTAGGATAAGGAGCAAGGGTTTTATGAGGTAAATGGTTGATTCTTAGGGAGGTTGAGAAATAAGACTGATGGTTTTAGAAAAAATGTAAGAGGATTACCAAATAGGGCAAAAAGGCATAATCTTACATTTCTTACCTCTGATGAGCCAGTTAATTTCTACACTTGTGATCTTTTTTTAGGGTTTTGCTTGTAATTTTTTCGATTCATTCTTAAATAGCATTCCATTATTTGTGCTCAATAGTAGACAGCTGAAGAATTTAACCCATGTAAGGATGTCCAATTAAGAGGACTTCATCTAATGAAAAAAAATTCCGATGTTTGCCATATATAAATTGTAATATAAACTTCCCATAACGCTTACACCTTAACTTAACTCTTTTTACAGCCTCTTGACTTATGAATCAGCCACACGCAAGTATTGCAAACCTTTTGCAGCAGTGGGCCCAAGATTTTCCCCTCCAGGTAGTTGCTCTCACAACTATCATTTCTGTATTTATCCCCCAGTGGATAAAGCACAGCGTAAGCACCCTTTCATTCCCTTCCCATTATACATTCCTCCCATTTGAAATTGATTACCCCATACGGGGATTGCATATAAAGCAGCTTTATGTTGGATATATACATTCATTAACTGGGCCGCCTCCTAGATTATCTATAAGGTAAAAAGCAGACGGCATCTCCCAGCTCCTTTTTTCAACCCTGCTATAAAAGACTTTTTAGAAGCTAAAATTTGTATCAATTTCTCTAAGGCCATATATTCCAGTAGAACCCATTTTTTAATATTTTTAATCATGAAGCATTCTTCTTCTCAAACATTTTCGGGCAAGCACCTCTATGCAGGCCTCAAAGTGTTGTCTCTCGCTTTTGTAATGATCCTCTTTATGGGGACGGATGCCTTCGCTCAGCGGACTGCTCCTCCAGCGTGTTCTTCTAGCCCTATAACCACGGCTAAGCCTTATGTTGGTTATAATGGTTTGACGAACAACACTGCAGCGCTGTACTCATGGTGTACCAATGAGACGCTTACAAACATTCAAACGTATTGTAACAATCTTGGTAACGACATTGCTGCCGTGACAAACTTTGCTGGTTTGTCTGCTGGTTGCAAGGCTGAGTACGCCCAGCGCAAGCAAGAACTTGGAGTGATCCAAAAGATTGTGAAGGCCCGTCACTAAGTGATGGTCTGACTACTGCCTTTAGACAACTGTACTCAACAGAGTTGATCAGTTTTCCGGAACGATTGAGCAAGTATTTTGATGGGATATCCATCAGATTCGGCCGCTTTCCCTTTGCTTCTTGTGTCGTTCCTGATCCCGGGGGTCCTCCGGTGAAATTGTGGCGTTGAAAACAGTTGTCTGACTAGGTCTCAACAGGACATTTCAACAAGAAATTTTAAGTTCTTATTGCTGTGAATCGGACCCTCTAAGACCTTTCCCACGGTCTTTTGTTATGTGTAATTTTTTATTAATCGTCTTATTTTCTTTCTAATCACAAATTCATGAAAAAGCTTTTTTACATTAGCTCTATACTGCTGAGTATAGGGTGTATGTCTTTCCTTGGCTTGAGTAGTGCCTTTGCTCAATGCCCAGCGCCGGGAACTCCCCCGCCGAATTTGGGTGTTTCTGAGGTGTGTATCAATTCCGTACCTGGAACGTACGACCTCTTGCAATTAGGCACTGGAGCGCCAATCGGCGAAATTGGCTGGTTCAGCGATCCCACTTTGACGTTACCTGTAGTGACCACATCTCCTGGTCCTGGTACGTATTATGCAGCATGGGTAGACCCTATTGGCAATCCTTGTTTTGGCCCTCCTGCAGAGTATTCTTCTTTGGAAGTGAAACTCAAAGATCCTCCTCCTACTGTACCATTTATTGCTTGTCAAGATCCTGTGACCTTGGTCTATGACCTGGGTCAGATTGCTGGTGTAGACAAGTGGTATGATGGCTTCCTTCCTGGAGCCAATGTTGTAGGCCCTCTGGTAGGCCCTGGTGTATATTATGGCTCTGTAGATGCCAATAATAGCTCTAACGGATGTGAGAGTGAGCTTGCAATTCTAGTAGTAAATCCTGCTCCTGCTCCACCGGTAGTTATTACTCCTGGTCCTTTCTGTGAAGATCCTGTAACTGGAAACTTCGACATAGACGCAGTAGTAACTATTCCTCAGGTAGATCAGTGGTATTCTGATCCTTTCCTGACCAATCCTGTAGCTGGTCCTGTACCTGCTGGAACTTATTATGGCATTGACAAAGATGGTGTCTGTGCTTCTCAGCCAGCTGTCATTATTGTTAACCCTCGTCCACCAGCACCTGTATTGAGCATTACAGAAGATTGTATTGTTCCTTCTGGTGGTACATATGACCTGAATACAATTGCTAGTTTGAATCCCCCTCTACCTCCTGGTTCACTTACCTGGTATGAAGATTCTCTTCTTACTACGCTTGTAGCTGTTCCTGGTGCTGTAGGTCCTGGTAAATACTGGGCTACTTATGTAGATGGTGCTGGTTGTGAAAGTGCAGCGTCTCCATTTGACCTGTATGACACGCCTCCAACATTGACTGGTTTCAATTGTGGTGTTCCTCGCGTAGCGGGTAACAACCCTGGTTGTGCTGGTGAGCCTAACGACCGCATTCGTGTCCTCTTCTGTGACATTCCAGGACATCGTCCAACTGCTGCAGAAGTAGAAAACGTCGTGAAGATGAACGTAGAGTACCAAACCGGTGCTACGTTGACTTTCTATGATGCATTTGGTGGCGGTGGAGTTGTCATTCCTAACCTCCAGGCTGCACTTGATGTTGCTTTCCCAGCAAACTCTACTCCTCCTACCATTGCTGTAGCATGGGCTGTAACTCAGACCCTCAATGGCTGTGAGAGTGAGCGTACACGCCTGCGTATCCGCATGCGTCCTCAGCCAGATATCACGGTAACTACACCTCCAGCTATCTGTCCTGGACAGACCATTGATCTGTATACGCTTGTAACAGATGACAATGATGTAGCTGACGAGTGGAGAATTTATGGAACTGATCCTGCTTTAGGTGGTGCGGTTCTTTCCACTTCTCCTGCCAATGGTGCGGGTGAGCCTAATGGTTCTGTAACATTTGAACCTCCTTTCGCAACACCTGGTTCTTATACTTTCTGGTATATAGCTTCTAACGAATTTGCTATTGATCCTGACTGTAGCGATACCGCTATGGTAACGATCACTGTCAATGAAGAGCCTGTACTCGATCCTAATTTGGATGCTACTGTATGTAGTGGACAGCCTATCGGCCTGATCCTCGCTGCTGCTGGTGGAAGCCCAGCTCCTGCTGTTTCCTTCCTCGTTACCAATATTGATGTGGATGGTGGTTTGACCACTATTAATCAATTTAACACTGCTCCTCCTGCATTCGCAGCGAATGCAGGTGACCTTGCAAATGACGAGTACGATAATAAGACAGGTGCTCCTTTGACTGTTACTTATACCGTTATTCCTATCGGACCTGCTCCTACGGCTTGTGCGGGTGATCCTGTTGACGTTGTCATCACGATCAATCCTGAGCCAGTTATGACTGCTGGTCTTGCTGATACTGTATGTAGCTATATCGCTTCTAACCTTGATCTCACTGAGACCACAGGTCTAGTAGGCGTGACCTATTACTGGAACTCTGAGCCTGTATTGGATGCTGGTAATCCTAATGATTGGGGTAAATATCCAGATCCTGCTGGCGTATATGCACGTCCTGGCCCTCCTGGATCTTCTGATCCTATTCAGGATGCATACTTCAACACTACCCTCACTCGCTTGAACTCAACTTATACAGTCACTCCTGTAAGTGCTGCTGGTTGTGAAGGTGATCCTGAGACTGTAATCATTGCTGTAGATCCTGCACCAGTAGTAGATACTGGACTTGATACGATTTGTAGTGGCGGTACGACTAACCTCGCTATTTCTGCTATTCAGGCAGCTATTCCTCCTAACGGTCCGCATATTGCTGCTGACAGCTTCCGCTGGGATGCACCTACTCTTTCTGATCCAGGTCTGACTGGTGGTACAGCTAGTAATGGCGATGGTTCTTACATCGGTGTTCCTGCAGGCCCTCCTGGACAAATCTTCATCCAAGATGTATTTGTAAACACTACAAACACAGTTCAAACGGCTACCTATAGCGTAATCGCTAAAGGCGCTGATGTGACTGGTGGATGTGAAAGCCTTCCAGGTGATGTAATTGTTTATGTTCTTCCCGAACCACAATTCTCTAGTAATTTCCCAACGCTACTTTGTTCTGACGATCCTACTGTAGACCTGAACGCTGTTGAACCAACTGTCTCTAATGGTGTTGTTTGCTCTGGTCAGTGGTACAGAGGAACTGATAACACAGGTACTCCAGTATCTGGCGTTATGACTGTCAGCAATGGCGACAATTTTTATTTCGAATGTACAGTTACTTTTGGCACATTTAGCTGCCCATATGGTATCGTAGAAACTGTTAACCTACAAGAAGCTCCTGTACTTTCTGCAGTATCTAATCCTATTGAATGTGCAGATGGTGTGGTTGGTCTTTCCAATTTATTTGCATTCATTGATCTTGCTGGCCTTACACCAACAGCTACTCAAAGTGGTAACCCTGCTGTAGGTAGTGGTGCTTGGTATGCTGGACCAGATGCATCTGGACCCGCAATTGCTTTCAATTTCGGCAACGGATTTGGAACAGTTATCCAGGCGTTCAATGGTGACCAATTCACATATCAGTATAATGCAGCTAATGGCTGTAGCGCAAGTGTAACGATCGTAGTTACTGTGAATCCTCTCCCAACAGCTATCCTTACTGGTGGTGGTACCATCTGTCCTCCTACCAATACAGCACCTGCAGTACAGGTACACCTTACGGGTGTAGGACCTTGGGATGTGACATGGACTGACGGAACCAATACGACTACTCAGTCTGGTGGATTCCCTAATCCTGCTATCGTCATCAATCCTTGGACCATTCCTGGAAGTGGAACCACTCCTGGAACTTACCAAGTACTTGACATTACTGATGCTAATGGTTGTTCAACTCCTATCCTCTATCCTGGATCTAACACCGTACAGGTGGCTCCAGATGGACCTCCTGCTGCTATTTGTGATGACATCACTGTACAGCTTGATGGAAATGGATTTGCTACCATCACTGGTGGTGACGTAGGAAGTAAGAGTACGGACGGATGTACTGGAAATGGTGGTGGAAACCTCCAGCTTTCTGTAAACCCATTCCTCTTTACTTGTGCTACCAAAGGTGTAAACCAAGTTACCCTCACAGTAGAAGATCCTGATGGAAACACTGCTACTTGTGTATCTAATGTTACTGTTGAAGATAACATTAAGCCTAGCATAGTATGTGCTTCTAACGCAACGAAAGACACTGATCCTGGTGTTTGTACCTGGACTGTGCCTGATGATCAACTTGATCCATTGTTCTTCGATGACAATTGTGGTGTTGCACGTGTATTCCACACGACAACTCATACGCCAGTTGCTCCAAATCCTGTAACTCCTGTTGTTGCTCCTTACGATTCTACATTGAAAGGTGCGGTATTCTATAAAGGAACTACACTTGTAGTATGGACAGCTGAAGACAGCAGTGGAAATCAGCGTACTTGTGCCATGATGGTAGTTGTTGAAGACAATGAGCTTCCAGTCATTACTCATTGCCCAGTAGACCGCGATATCTTCCACAGTGCAAAAGGTCTAGGTGACTGTAAGTCTGAGATTCCTAATCTCGTACCTGAGTTGACCTATACTGACAACTGCCCTGCTGTTGTTGTTACGCAAGATCCATTGGCTGGTGCTGATGCAGTTGCTAATCACAATGACCAGATCAATGTGACGATGACTATTACTGACTGTGGAGGAAATACGGCTACTTGTACCGTAGTATTGACTGTGAAGGATGACGAGAAGCCAATTATTTCTTGTCCTGGTGATATCACTATCGAGTGTGACGAAAGCTCTGATCCTGCTAACACAGGTATGGCTACTGCTACTGACAACCATGAGCATAGTACTTGTACCAATGAGCCTCCTGTAGTTACTTATACGGATGTAGTTGTAGACAACATTTGTCCTGGATCTAAGACGCATACGATTACTCGTACATGGTTGGCTACTGATGTAGCTGGTAATACAGATGACTGTGTCCAGACGATCGTTGTTGACGATACGCAAGCTCCTGTAGTTGACTGTTCTGGTCTTCCTGACCTCACAATCTGTGTAATTGGAGATCTTCCTCCATATCCAACCTTAGCTGACTTCACCGCTGCTGGTGGTTCTGCTACGGATAACTGTGATCTCGACATCGCTACCTTCTTCATGGTTGCTCAAACTGAACTCAATACTGGTATGGTATGTCCTCAGTATGTAGAGCGTACTTATGGTGTGAAAGATAGCTGTGGTAACCTCGGTACTTGTAAGACGGTTATCGAAGTTAACGATACTGAAGATCCAGTATGGACTTGGTTGCCATCTGACACAACTGTCAACTGTGAAGAAGATCACAGCTCTGCTAACCTTGGCGTAGCTACTGCTTCTGATAACTGCTCACACGTTGGATTCTATATCACAGAAAGTGATGCAACTATCCCAGGTTCTTGTCCTCAAGAGTGGACGATTAACCGTACCTGGACTGCTACTGATACTTGTGGAAACTCTATTTCCCATACTCAGGTGATCAATGTACAGGACACTACTGCTCCTGCATTGACTGTACCTGCTGATGTGAATCAGGGTAATGATACTGATCTGTGTGGCGCTCAAGTAACGCTAGTTGCTTCTGCTACTGATAACTGTGGTGCTGTAACCATCACCAACAGCTATAATGGCGGTGGCGCTGACGCTTCTGACTTCTATCCTGTAGGTACTACTACAGTTACCTTCTGGGCAGAAGATGAGTGTGGTAACATCTCTACTGACGATGTTGATGTAACTATCAATGACGTTCAGGATCCAAACGCTGTTTGCCAGGACTTGACCATCTATCTTGACGGAAACGGTGATGCTTCTATCACGCCTGCTCAGGTAGACAATGGTAGCACTGACAACTGTGGTATCGTAAGTTATGCACTCGATCAGGAAGACTTTGATTGTAGCCATGTTGGTAACAACACTGTTACCTTGACTGTAACTGACGCAGCTGGAAATGATGATAATTGCCAGGCAACTATCACAGTTGTTGACAACATTCCTCCAACACCTATCTGCGAAAATGTAACTGTATACCTCGACGGACTTGGCAATGCAAGCTTGACTGCTGCTGACATCGCTGGTAACTCTACTGATAACTGCGGTATCGCTTCTATGGTCGCTTCTAAGACAAGCTTTGTCTGTAATGAGTTGACTGTACCTGGCGTATTTGCACCTATTGCTGTAACTGTTACTTTGACTGATGTCAATGGAAACGTAAGCTCTTGCACGCGCTATGTAACTGTAAGAGATACAATTCCTCCATCTATCACTTGTATTTCACCTGCTTGGGTACCAAATACCGTCGATCGGTGTGATGCGCCTGTGACTCCACCTGTACCTTCCACTGGTGACAACTGCTTTGTCAAAACATTGACAAATGACTATACTAACCTTCCAAGTGCTGCTGATGTCTATCCAGTAGGAACCACTACTGTTACTTGGACAGTATTTGATAAAGCTGGAAATTATACTGATTGTCAAGTCGATGTAGAAGTAAGAGACGTGCAAGATCCTGTTGCTGTTTGTAAGGACATCGTTGTCCAGCTAGACGCTACAGGTAATGCCTCTATCACTGCTGCTGACCTTGATGATGGTACAAGTGATAACTGTTCATATGTCCTTTCATTGAGTGATTATGACTTTGATTGTTCTGACATCCAAGGTCCTAACAACACCAACAATGTTGTTGCGGTAACCTTGACTGCTGTTGATCCTGCTGGAAACTCTGACGATGCTACTTGCAACGTCACTGTACGTGACGAAGTAGCTCCTGACGCTCAGTGCAAGAACATCACTGTACAGCTTGACTACAACGGAAATGCTTCTATCGCTCCATCTGATGTTGACAATGGTAGCAGTGACGCTTGTGGAATCGCCAGCATGACTGTAGGACCTAATGCATTTGATTGTTCAAATGTAGGACCTAACCAAGTCACTTTGACTGTATTTGATGTCAATGGCAATATCAATAGCTGTAACGCTACTGTGACTGTAGAAGACAATGTAGCTCCTGATGCAATTTGTGTTGAAAAAGTATTGGTGAACCTTCTCGGAACTGGTACTGGAAATCTCACAGCTGCTCAAGTTGACAGCGCTAGCTGGGATGCTTGTGGTATAGCTTCTAGAGTCCTTTCTCAGACTTCTTATGATTGCTCTGAAATTGGTAACAATACAGTAACCCTTACTGTGACTGATGTAAACGGTAATGCAAGCACTTGTACAGCTACTGTTGTTGTAAAAGACGAGTACTCACCAACTGCTTCTTGTACTGACATCACTGTCGCACTTGATGCCGTCACTGGAGATGCTTCTATTGCAGTATCTGATATTGACAATGGTTCTTCTGATAACTGTAACCTCGTTAGCTTGACGCTTGACGTGACTACGTTTGACTGTGATGACATTGGCAACAATGTTGTGACACTTACGGCTGTTGACGCGTATGGCAATGATGCGACTTGTCTCGCTATCGTATCGATAGAAGACATCGATGCACCGTTCAACGTGACTGTTCAGGACATCTCTGTTGCTCTTAGCAGCACGAATCCTGGTACTGTAACTGTTACACCTCAAGACATCGTCTTGACTGCACAGGATAACTGTACGAATCCTCCGATTGCAAACTTCCGTGATCCTAATGCCCCACCAGTAGTAGTAGCAGGACCTAGCCAAGGAAACTGTGGACCTACTGTACCAAGCATTACTTATGGTTGTGGTGACCTCGGTCCTCACACTGTAACTGTGATTGTAGAAGATGCTTCTGGTAACTGTTTCACAATTACTGCTACCGTAACGGTATATGACGTTGACGCACCGATCTTTGATCCACTAGCTGACGTGACAGTATGTAATGACTTCCGCCTATGTGAAGCTAACATTGCATCTATCCTCGCTACTGCTTCTGATAACTGTGTAGTTGCTTCTATCACCAATGACTCTCCACACGCTAACGCTGGTGGTGCTGATGCTGGTGGTGTATATCCTGTAGGTGCTTATGTAGTGACCTTCACTGCTAAAGACGCTGCTGGTAACTACAATGCTGATGCCTTCAACAACGGTACTACTGCGAATCCTGATAACACTACCACGATGTCTATCAACGTGACAGTGAATGACTGCGAAGCTCCTCAGATCTTCGGTTGTCCTCAGACGCAGAACCTACCTAACGTTGCTGGTGACTGCTACCAGACTACTTCTTGGACTGAGCCTACTACTACAGACAACTGTGGTGTTGTAAGCTTTGTAAGAGACGTTTCTGATCCTTCAGTAAATATCATTGTGATTGGTAATACTGCACTGGCTACCTTCCCAGTAGGTACTACTACTATCTCTTACACATCTACTGACGCTGCTGGTAACAGCACTGTATGTACATTCGATATCGTAGTAGAAGACACTGAAGATCCTACGTTCTTCAACTGTCCTGCTGGTCCTATCACTGTAGGAACTGATGCCGGTGCTTGTACAGCTCAGATTGTTCTTCCGAACATCACTGCTCAAGATAACTGTCCATTGGTAACGCTTACTGATGATGTTCCTGCTGGAAGTATCTTCACACTTGGTACTACTACTGTTACGTATACTGCTCAGGATAACTGGGGTAACACCGCTACTTGTGTATTTGACGTAACTGTCAATGACACAGAAGCACCTGCTATCACTTGTCCTGCTAATATCACAGTAGACAATGACCCAGGTGAGTGTGGCGCTACTGTCAGCTATGCTACGCCTGAAGCTACTGACAACTGTAATGGATTTGTTGGACCATTTGCTCCTGCAAACTGGACCTTCAGCAATCCTGTTGGTGGAACTGTAGATGCGAGCTCAGCTCCTGACTTTATCACGATGACCAGTCCTAATAACGGAGTTGCTGGACAAGCTACTTACACTACGACGATTCCTGCGAATGGTACCTTGACCTTCAGCTACCTGTACACGACCGATGATTTCATCGTTGATTTCTTCACAGGTGTGATAGATGTATTTGATGACTTCGGAGTGTCAATCAACGGAACCTTCTTCCAGGTCAATACTGGTGTATTTGCTGGCGAATTTGGAAACGTATCAGTTACGAATCTTAATGCTGGTGATCAGTTCGGCTTTGTTATGACTTCTGATGATGGACTATTTGGTCCTGCAACTACAGTAATTAGCAACCTTGCACTCAACTTTGATGTAAGTCAAATTGCTGGCTTAGGAAGTGGTGCTCAGTTCCCAGTAGGTACTACTACTGAAACTTGGGTAGCTACTGATGGAGCTGGTAACGCGGATACTTGTAGCTTCACTGTTACTGTGAATGATACT
The DNA here is from genome assembly GCA_030430575.1 of Bacteroidia bacterium. Classification (GTDB taxonomy): domain Bacteria; phylum Bacteroidota; class Bacteroidia; order J057; family J057; genus JAUIGE01. The sequence goes on from JAUIKF010000005.1 coordinate 173,465, forward strand.
GAAGATCCTACGATTGTACCTGGTAATACTGTTTCGGCGACCTTTGGTCCTGGTACGGTTGGTCCTCTTGCAGATGCTGCAACTTCAATCTTCCTTCTTCCTGTAGGTACTGCTGGAACTATTGAGGATGTAAATGTAACCCTACAAGGTGATCACACTTGGGTAGGTGACCTAGACTTCTTCTTGACAAGTCCAGGTGGAACAACAGTTCACCTTGTTGAGAATAGTGGTGGTGGTGGCCAAGACTTTGACTTGACCCTTGATGATGAGGCTGCTCCAGGAGCCATCCAAGGTGGGGATATTATTAATACGCCTCCGCCATTAGGCTTAGGTTTAACTTGGCAGCCAGATGGTATTGGCGATGTTCTCAATGGTAATCCTACTGCAACAACTCTTTCTGCATTTGATGGAGAGTCGCAGGCTGGAGTCTGGAGATTGACAGTCATTGATAATGTTGGATTAGATGATGGTAATCTGACCAACTGGACTCTTGAGATTTCTACTGCTAATCCAGGTGGTAACTTTGCTGTTGCTACAACCATTCCTAACGATCCAGGTAACTGTAGCGCAGTACATACTTATGCGAATCCTGTTGCTGATGACAACTGTCCTGGTGTTGTATTGACACGCACAGGCGGTCTTGGTTCTGGTGCTACTTTCCCAGTAGGAACTACTACTGAAGAGTGGACTGCTACCGATGCAGCTGGTAACACAACTGTTTATTCATTCGACATCACTGTTGAAGACACTGAAGCACCTGTTATCTCTTGTCCTGCTGGCGGTACTGTCGGTAACGACCCAGGTGATTGTGATGCGACACTCGTCTACACTGTGACTGCTGCTGATAACTGTGGAGCTACTGTAGCGCTGGTTTCTGGTAACCCAAGTGGTGCTAGTATCCCAGTAGGTGGTTCTTCTACTCAGGTATGGATGGCTACTGATGCTGCTGGAAACACTGCTTCTTGTACCTTCACATACAATGTTGTTGATTCTGAAGATCCTGTCATCAACGGTTGCCCAGGTAACATTACTCAGAACAATGACCCAGGTCTTTGTGGAGCTACTGTAAGCTGGACTGTAGGTAACATCGTTACTTCTGACAACTGCCCAGGTGAGCGTCTATTGGCTTCTCATCAGCCAGGTAGCTTCTTCCCAGTTGGTACTACTACCGTTACTTACACAGCTATCGACGCTGCTGGCAACACTGCTAGCTGTAGCTTCGATGTGACTGTACTTGACGTAGAAGCGCCAACCATCACTTGTCCTGCGAATGCTTCTGTGACTCAGGATCTCAGCCTATGGGGTTCTAATGGTCAGTGTGGTGCTAATGTCAGCGGTCTTGTAGCTACGGCTTGGGACAACTGCTCTTATGTCATTACCAATGACTACAACAATGGCGGCGCAGACGCAAGCGACTTCTACCCAATTGGTACAACTAACGTAACCTTCACTGCAACTGATCCTGCTGGCAACACTGATGCTTGCTCTATCACTGTGACTGTAACTGCTGTTGCTCCTACGGCTTCTATCAACAACACGAATCCAATGAACATCTGTTCTACGGATCCTAATGTGAGCCTTTCTGCTAATACACCTGATCCATGCTTCACTGCTGCTTGGAGTTCTTCTCCTGCTACTGTTGCATTCAGCAACGTGAACGATCCTAATGCAACTGCTACCTTCCCAGGTGCTGGTACTTACACCCTCACTTGGACTGTAACAAGCACTTGTACTGGAGTTCAAGCTACTGCTAACCTGACTGTTGTAGTATGGGATCCACCTGTACTTGCAGTTTCTGGTACTGATCCTACCACTGTCCTTGGACAAGATGGTACTGCTACTGTCAATATCTTGACTGGTTCTGGTAACTATTCTATCCTCTGGACTGACGCCTTCGGTCGTGTGAGCCAGACTACTGCTACTGCTACTGGCCTACCAGCTGGTATCTATACAGTAACTGTAACTGACTTGACTTCTGGTTGTGTATCTACTGACCAGGTTGAACTCAGAGATCCTACTGCAGTACGCACATGTGAATTGAATGACAATGATCCTCTTGGATTTGGTGCATTCTTCCGCATCGCGGCTGGTTCTGTCCCAAGTGGTTCTGACTACGTATGGGTAGGACACGGTAACCTCTATGAGTACGCTAATGGTGAAGTTCACATCTTCGGTATCATTCAGGAAAAAGCTACTCCTAGCAAGCGTTGGGACGTAAGCCTCTGGTTGAACATGAAGACGTTCTGGGGACCATGGAGTGCAGCTGGTAACACTTGGGTAGGTAATCCTGCCACTGTTGGAACCAACTACCTCGGATGGACATTCTACACTGTCAATGCTACTAAGTCTACTATGACTGGTTTAGGCTTCTTCGCAGGCGAGAAACTTGCACTGACGCATTACTCTACAGCTGGTAACACTGGCTTCCAGATTGGTACTGCTGCTAATAACTACGATGGTGACTACGGTGTATCCGGTGAATTCTGGTATACTTCTTCTGCTGGAGCCGGTAACTACTCTGGACGTGTAGAAATTAGTGGTGACCTCCGCAACTGTGTTAGCACAATGCGCATCCGTCCTGTTGCTATGCTTGAAGGTGCATTCAACTCTACTGACAACCTCATGAGAGATGATCTTCGTGCCAATAGCTTGGTACCAACTACTGAGCCTTACACGGCTGATGGTTATACCTTCGTAGGAAATGGCGGTGGCGAAACCGTTACTTCTGGTGTACTTGCAGTAACTGGAAACAACGCTGTTACTGACTGGGTTATCGTCGAACTTCGCGACGGAGCGTCTCCAAATACAATTGTTTCTTCTCGTGCTGCACTTATTCAGCGTGATGGTGACATTGTAGATACTGACGGTACTTCTGCTGTTGAGTTTGAAGGCATGCCTGATGGTGATTACTTTGTGACTGTTGTCCACAGAAACCACCTCGGTGTTATGACTGCGAATTCTATTAACATGACTTCAACTTCTGGTGTCATCAACGTAGACTTCACAAACCCAGCTACTCAGACTTACGGTCTGAATGCTCAGACATTGAACAATGGTCAGACTATGATGTACGGTGGTGACGCCGACTTCAACGGTCAGATCCAGAACACTGACGACGTATACCAGTGGACTCCACGAGTCGGTTCTTCCGGCTATGAGAATTCCGACTACGATCTTGACGGTCAGGTACAGAACACTGATAAAGTGTTTATCTGGAACGTGAACGCTGGACGTGGAACGAATGTTCCTAACTAAGATGAAACGCTATTCAGTTTCCCAGGCAGCTCCGGCTGCTTGGGAACTGAATACCCAACCATCCTAGATCTTAATTTTTGAAAAACTTTACATCAATATTCCTAATCATGAATAAGAGCGCTATTCTTTTCATCATGCTTTCCCTGCTCTTGTCGGGCTCTGCGCTTGCTCAGACACTTACGTTTGAGCTTCGCAATGAGAAAGTCAATGCAGGAAGTTATGAGTTTGATGTATACATGAAAGCCGATCAAGCTGGAACATTCCATAGCCGTGGGCAGGTATACATCTCTTATAATACTTCAGCACTAGGATCCGCCATCGTTGAGAACGGCAATGTGACCGTTACTCCTTTGGCACTTCTTACTGGGGCTTCCCAGCTAGGTGCAAAATATCAAACTGTGAACGTTGCCGATAATGGTGCGAATCTCGCTATCACTTGGCAAAGCAACTTCCTCGGCGCTCAGCCAGGAACAAGTGCTCATACAGAAGTCCCTACGACTTCTACTGCTCTCTATCGCGTGTCAATCAAAATGGCCAGTGTAAATGCAAACCCTCAGCTTGCATTCAACATGGACCTTATGAAGGGCCAGCAGTTCTACCTGACAGGATCTAATAATGAGATCCCTTACGGTGAAAAAGTTGGATCACTTCCTATCGTTTTGCTTGACTTAGCTGCTCAGAAAGCTAACTTCCACGACGTTAAGTTGTCTTGGGTTACCTCTCGTGAGATCAACAGCTCTTTCTTCGTGATCGAGAAGAAAAGAAACGGTGGTGATTTCTCTGAACTTACGCAAGTAGAAGCTGCTGGTGTAGCTGAAAACGGACGTGAGTATAGCTACCTAGACCAGTCTGGTATGGGTATCACTAATGAATATCGCCTCAAAATGGTAGACATGGACGGAAGCTTTGAATACTCTGACGTTGTTACTGTTGAATTCGACGAATCAATTAACGACAAATTCAATGTATTCCCTTCTCCTGCTACTACTACCGTGACGTTAAAAGCTACAGGCCAAGTAGACGGGGATTATAACTTCTCTCTCAGTGACCTGAATGGCCGTATTCTTCAGACTGGTGCAATCACAAGAGACACACCTTCTGGTGCGGTTGAACTCGACGTTTCTGACTATGCTGCTGGTACTTACATCATTAAGACTGTGAGTCCAACAGGCAAATCTTATCTCAATAAGGTAGTCAAAGTGAATGAGTAATTAGAAAGATTTCTATAAAGACGAAAAGGCCCCTTTTGGGGCCTTTTTTTATTGCGTAAATTTGAAATAGCCTTTTACTATTCGATCACTCTATATGACTATTCGCACCAGAATCCAGACGGTTCGAACATTTTTCGTGTCATGTGTTAGTTAAACCTGTATACTTGTAACAAATCAAAACGAAATATTATCATGTTTTCGAAATTAAATCTCTATATCCAAACTCTTCCGGCCGTACGTTGTGCGGATACCCAGATAGGGAGTGAAGATATGAGATTAATCGGGCGCCATTATTGGTTCAGATAGCGACTCTTATATGAGTTTAGCTGGCGCCCGAACTGAGAAGTTCGGGTTTTTTTGTGCCAAAACGTTCGGTTTTCTTCATAGCTACGCAATGCCATTCCCTGGTGTATTTTGCTGAAAAACAGTGACTTAGGGTTGAAAAACGACAAAAGTCGTATGGGATAAGTATGCCTTTTTTACAAAAAGCACCTTATTCTGTAACAAACCACGAAAAGCACACTGGAAAGATAATCGCTCTTAAGGAGTGAATCAGGATACCTGTGTCTTGTTCTCAAAATAAAGACCATTTATCCCAACTGATAAAAAGTATGATGCAATACTTTAATGGAATTGGTATGTTTTGTCTAATTTATGTTAAAAAAAGGAGCCATGAAGTTCAATAGAATATTAAAAAATAGTCAAGCTACTACCAATTACGAAGGTGCAAAGGCATATCGATTGGATCCTAAGTTGGAGTTGTATGCGGCAGTAGTTGCTTCTAGTCTGAGCAAGACGTTTTATGAAGATGAAACTGACAGACTGAAGCGAATCCAAGCCCTGATTGAGCAAGTAGTCAAAACTGATCCCGCATTTGTCGCACGATTGGCAGTCTATACCAGAGAGAAGATGTATTTGCGATCCTTGCCTTTGGTCCTGACAGTAGAGCTCGCCAAGCAATATAGCGGAGATGACTTGCTGAGACGAACAACGAGACGGGTCGTGCAAAGAACGGATGAGATCACAGAATTGCTTGCATATTATCAAATAGCCAACAGCCGAAACGAAACCAAGAAGCTCAATAAGCTTTCCAAGCAATTGCAAAAAGGGCTAGCAGACGCATTTAACAAGTTTGACGAATACCAATTTGCAAAGTACAACCGTAGCGCAGCGGTTACCTTGAAAGATGCGCTCTTTTTGGTACACCCTAAAGCGAAGAACGAAGCCCAGCAAGCGCTTTTTGACAAGATTGTAAACGATGAGCTGTCTACCGCATATACTTGGGAGACACAGCTTTCAGCCACTGGCCAACAGCGCTTTGAGGATGAGCAGGCGAAGCAAGAAGCCTTTAAGGAAAAGTGGAGTGAGCTGGTGATGAGTGGAAAAATGGGCTATATGGCTTTGCTCCGAAACCTAAGGAATATTCTGGAAGCAGAGGTAAGCGGAGAGGTGATTGAGAAAGTGACTACGCGGCTGGCCGACCCTGCGCAAGTGCGGAGATCTAAGCAACTACCGTTTCGCTTTCTATCAGCTTTCAGACAACTCAAAGCAGTGAATTCAAGCTTTACAAGTCAACTGCTTGAAGCACTTGAGCTAGCTGCATTGGCCTCAGTAGAGAACCTAAAAGGATTTGATGTGAATACGCGCGTATTGATCGCTTCGGATACTTCAGGCTCTATGTGTATGCCGCTGTCAAAGAATAGCTCGATCCAGCTCATCGATGTGGGAATCTTGTTGTCAATGTTGTTGAAGGCAAAGTGTCGAAATGTCCTTACAGGCATATTTGGTACAGACTTCAAACTGGTAAATGCACCGAATGCTCATGTGTTGTCCAATGTGGAGAAGATGAGCAAGGTGAATGTAGGATGGGCTACCAATGGCTATAAGGTGATTGACCACCTGATCAAGCGAAAGTTGGTGATGGACAAGGTGATGATCTTTACCGACCTGCAACTATGGAATACTACGGGATACGGCGCAGAGAGCAAGAAGACGATTGAATCCCAATGGAAGCTATACAAGCAGATTGCACCAGGTGCGAAGGTCTATTTGTTTGACCTTGCGGGGTATGGCCAGGCTCCACTGAATACGATTCGAGATGATGTATTCATGATTGCTGGCTGGTCAGACAAAATTTTTGAAACGCTAGCAGCGATCGAAGCCGGTAGCTCAGCAGTAAAGGAGATTGAGAAGGTTGTTATTTAGATAGTAGGGTTTGATAGGCGGGAAGGGGAATTATTAATTGATAGATTATTGATTGATTCATTTTTCTTCCTGCCACCAACCCTCAAGCACAAAGATTTGGCATAACGAGCGTTTAGTTCAGCGGTAGAATATCTGATTGTCGATCAGAAGGTCGCGGGTTCGAACCCCGTAGCGCTCGCAAGGGGAGATTCAGAGAATCGCCCTGGGGAAAGACTGTGCCTAGCACAAGCTTACCCTCCTGGCAGTGAGCCAGGACACGAACCTTGACGTATTGTTTTTTCGGCATTAAGATCAAATGATCAATGAAGAATGTTTTATGTTCTAGATTTTAAGTTCTAAGTCGCAGTAATGCATAACATAGAACCCCAAACATAGAACTTAAAACTTCTCCTCCGGTCCGTAACTCAACCGGCAGAGTACCTGACTCTTAATCAGGGAGTTGTAGGTTCAAATCCTACCGGACTGACTGATGAAGGTTTTATGTTTTGGGTTTTTAGTTGTGAGTTAAAAGATAACCCCAAACGCAAAACCCAAAACTCAAAACTTCTTTCCCGACCCGTAGCTCAATTGGCAGAGTACCTGACTTTTAATCAGGGAGTTGTAGGTTCAAGCCCTACCGGGTTGACTTGTGTAGGGGAGTGGGCAAGCGGTAGTCACCCCAACCGTTCTTTGATAATCGACTATCATTTGCCCACCGACTTCAGGCTGTAGCTTAATATGCGCAAAGCGCTGGACTTGGACTCCAGTAGATGTAGGTTCAACTCCTACTGGCCTGACAAAAGAACGTTTTAGGTTCTAGGTTTTAAGTTTTGAGTCAAAAGACAACTTCAAACCCCAAACCCCAAACCCTAAACTTTTTTGGAACTGTAGCTTAAATGGTAGAGCGCCTGAGTGAAGTCCAGGAGGAGGTGGTTCGATACCATCCAGTTCCACTGTATTATTAGTCCTCCGCTGATGAAACCATCATGAGGAAAAAACCTCAACTCGTAGCTTAATTGAAAAGCTTCCGACTTTTAATCGGAAAGATGTAGGTTCAAGCCCTACCGGGTTGACCAAGGGTGCCGTAAGCGGGTGTTACTTCTGGATACAATGAGTTCGAATCTCATCAGGCCCCCAATGAAAGTGCAAATTCAAGCTCAAGTGCAAATTCAAATTAGGCATGTGCCATTGGATTTCTCTTGATGCAAATGAATCATGGGGCCTGTTACACATCTACTGACTATTGCCCCTTTTCCGCTTCTGTAGCTCAACGGCAGAGCGCCCGCCTGTTAAGCGGGGGGTTGCAGGTTCAAATCCTGCTGGAAGCGCCATGAACTCGTGGCCAAACTGGATTAAGGTACCTGCCTGATACGCAGGTGATTGCAGGTTCGAGTCCTGCCGGGTTCACATTTGGGAATGCGCTGGAGTAGGAGAGCCAGACCGGTCTGTAAAACCGTTGCCCCGCGCTGAGTAGGTTCGAATCCTACCATTCCCACCAAGAACCGTTCTAGGTTCTATGTTTTAAGTTCTACGTCATTGGAGAACCTAGAACATAAAACCTAAAACATAGAACTTCCCATAGGGATGTAGCCCAACGGCAGAGGCTGCTGTCTTAGAAACAGTAAAGTGCAGGTTCGAATCCTGTCATCCCTACCAGGACCTTGGGGAGCAGTTCGTAGGGGGCTGTTCTTTTTGGTCACTTTTGGATCTGTAGCTTAGCCTGGTTCAAAGCGCCTCTCTTACAAAGAGGAGACCGAAGGTTCGAATCCTTCTAGATCTACTAGAAGAAAGTTTTAAGTTCTGAGTTTTATGTTTTAAGTCTATTGCGAACCCAAAACTCAAAACCCCAAACTCAAAACCTAAAACTTAAAACTTTCCCAGGCCTGTAGCTCAGGGGAGCAGAGCAGCCGGTTTCTACCCGGCGGGACGTGGGTTCGAATCCTACCAGGCCTTCTATTTGACTTGTTTTTGGAAAATGGGCACACATGTACCAAGGCTAAGGCGAGTTTGCCTTGCAAGCAAGCTGAGGTGGGTTCGATTCCCACTGTGTCCACGAATCAAGATTATTGATTATTTATTTATGATTATTGATTGGAGGAAACTCGTTGTGAGCCAATTAATCAATTAATAATCAGTCAATTACTAATTAACTAAGGACCTGTAGCTCAATGGATTAGAGTATTTGGCTTCGAACCAAGTGGTTGTAGGTTCGAGTCCTACCAGGTTCTCCATATTGCGGGATAGAGAAACGGCACCTCGGCAGTCTCATAAGCTGCAGATGTGGGTTCAAATCCCACTCCCGCAACCAAGGAGTGTCGTTAGAAAGGGGTACTTCGTAGCTCAATGGCAGAGCGCTAGACTGAGAATCTGGATGCAGGAGGTTCGATTCCTCCCTCTCCCTTTCGCTTGTTGCCTCCTTTTTTGGTCCCGTCTTCTAATGGCTTAGGATATCACTCTTTCAAGGTGAAGATGGGGGTTCGATTCCCCTCGGGACTACAAGAAAAGTTTTGAGTTTTGGGTTTGTAGTTTAAGGTTATTTTTTACCCAAAACCCAAAACCCAAAACCCAAAACTTCGTTCTGGGCCTGTGGCGCAACTGGTAGCGCACCTGTCTCATAAACAGGGGGTTGCAGGTTCGAGTCCTGTCAGGCGCACAGGGGAGAATGATAGAATGATTGGATGATAAAATGATAGAATATGACGTAGGGTTTGCCACATTTTATCATTTCCTCATCTATTCATCTTATCATTTTCTTCGCATTCTCTCCTTCTCCCATTCAATCATTCTATCATTGTCATCCCAGGAAGACGTCCGGCTGGACGAGGAACTTGTCTTGAAAACAAGTAGGCCGTAACAGGCTTGGGGGTTCGAGTCCCTCGTCTTCCTCTCATTCTAGGTTATTGATTGATACATTATTGATTACTAATTGCAATAGGTGACTCAATAATCGCTCAATCAATAATCACTCAATTTATCATTAACCATTAAATCATCATGGACATTTCAACTCTCCAAAAAGATTTTCGCCGAATTGGAGCTCATCTGGAAGTCTCGATCAAGCCTAGCTTTAGGGGGTTGACAGATCCTGATCACAGCTATGTGCTAGACATTATCGAGAAACCTCGATCAGAATACTATGAGCTCATTCTAGCGAAAGAAAACCCTCAAGCCTTAGACCTTTATTCAGTGAATGTAAAGCCGAAGGATCGACACTTGCTGCTTCAAGCCAAGACCCGACGACTGGATAACCCCCATCGTTGGGACAAAGAAAAACTGCTTTGTGGACACGATGAGCGGCACTGGTTTGTAGCGCCTCTTGCCAACGGGTCAGTGGTCAATGTGGACGAAGCGATGACTTCATTAAAGCCACGAAGGGTCCGCACCTTTCAGCAAATGCAAAGAGTCAAGCGAAAGAATCTGCACAAGCGCCGAAATGATGGGTTTGTACGTCAGGGAGAATGGTTTTTTGTACCAACACCCAACTTTGAGCCTGACATGCCCTTTATGATCCTGAAAAATGAACCTTTGATGCGTGGAGCTGGCAGCAAGCCGCATATCGTTGAGGAAGTGTTTCGGCATGGTGGACAGACGGTTTATGTTTCTTGGAAGTATCCTACAGGAATCCCTGGGGATCGTTATCGGAAGCTTTTGCTAAAAAATCCCGACCTTAAGAAGCTCAACTGGCAAATCATGCGACGCGACCCTGTCGTGTATGCCAGAGGCAAGGTTCGCCACAAGGACCATAAGACGATCCGGCTCCCATTCTGGCACCGCGTGCAGATGGCCAATGAGAAGCAGAGCCGATTTGTAGCATTTTTAGACTAATCAATCAAAGGAGGTAATCGTAATTTGTTGAATGGTAGGGTGAGCGGATAATGAAATAAAAACACTTTTTCACTGTCTACTCATTCTATCATTCACTCATTCTATCATACTCTCATTTTCTTTCTCTCCCGGAAGTATGGCCGAACGGTGAAGGCGCTCCTCTGCTAAAGGAGTTGGGGGCAAAACTCCCTTATAGGTTCGAATCCTATTACTTCCGCTACGCGTTCGTAGCCCAATTGGCAAGGCGTCTGACTTCCGATCAGAAGACTGTGGGTTCGAGTCCCACCGAGCGCTCCATAGCTTTACTGAGTGTCGTAGGTAAGCGTTACTTCGTAACCCAAACGCCAGACTTTTAATCTGATGACGGCTTTGCCGTCTGTTCGCTTCCCGCTTGTTACCTCAGTATTTTGATACAGTGTAAGATAGGAGAGTGAGAGGGAGGATTTTTTCACTCTCACTCTCACTCTCACTCTCACACTTTCTTTCCCCCTGTCCCGATGATGGAATTGGCATACATACCAGGCTTAAACTCTGGGGCCTTCGGGCATGCAGGTTCAAGCCCTGCTCGGGACACAGCGACAGCGTGAGTGTGGAGAGTGAGAGGGGGGAAGACCGTCGCTCTCACACTCAACCTCACACTGTCTTTCTCACTGCCCAGATGGCGAAACCGGCAAACGCGGCACCCTCAAAAAGTGTAGACTACAGGTTCGAATCCTGTTCTGGGCACTAAAGAAAGTTTTATGTTTTAGGTTCAGGGTTCTAAGTTGGTTCTACCCTAAAACTCAAAACTCAAAACTCAAAACTTAAAACTTTCCTCATGTTGTCTGTAGCTCAATTGGTAGAGCGCCAGTCTGTGACCCTGGTATGTGCGGGTTCGAGCCCCGTCAGACGACCTTTTACTATTTTTTAACCCTTCAAATTTCACAATCATGAGCACTATTATTATTGCTATCGCGCTTTGGATCCTCAAAGTATGGATCGAGCATGACCCAAGCCAGCGTACCGACAGTTCTGACCAACCTCCCCTAGGTGAAGCTGACAATTGGTACGAATACGGCATCTAAAGAGACACGACTTGCAGAATGAGACGAGTTGATGAATAGGCGGCAAGTCGTGTCTTATAGAATTACAAATTTATTCATTATTGATTATTAATTGGGTAGTTATAAATCAATAATCAGTCAATCAATAATTATTAATCAAATAAGCGAATGAAGTTCTAAGGCTGAACGTCTCCCTGCCACGGAGAAGGTTGTGGGTTCGAATCCCATCTTTCGCTCAAGAAGAATTACTGATTAGTAATTGATTGATTATTAATCGTTTAGGAACTACGCGAGTGTAGCTTAATTGGCAGAGCACCGGTCTCCAAAACCGACGGTTGTAGGTTCGACTCCTGCCGCTCGCGCAAAGGGGAAGAAAAAGTTCTATGTTCTGCGTTCTAGGTTCTATGTTGAGATTACTTAGAACCTAAAACATAGAACCTAAAACATAGAACCTAAAACATAGAACCTAAAACATAGAACCTAAAACATAGAACCTAAAACATAGAACCTAAAACATAGAACCTATAACGTTCTTACATGCCTCTCTAGCTCAATGGCAGAGCACCTGTCTTGTAAACAGGGGATACGGGTTCGATTCCTGTGAGAGGCTCTAGGGGATTTCAGAATGAAGATTGCATTAAGAACATAAAAGATTTCTGGTTCTCTGACAATTTTAGTGGAGCGTCCACTTTAGGCTTTCACATCTCCTGAACCCCACAGGCTCCGTCCTCTTCTAAGAGGACTTCGCACAGGCCCTATTTTGCGCGAAAACCTCTTTGAAGAGGTTGCGGCTTGTGTGAGCGGAGATGTTTTGCGATGGAGTATCAAAGATAATCCAAGGAATTTGTCAGAGAACCAGATCTCTTCACTTCAACAATCATCACTCCTTGTTCGATATTCTGCAATCTCTCTTTTTCCCGTGCGGGTAGCCAAGCGGCCTAAGGCGGCTGATTGCAAATCAGCTTTACGGGGGTTCGAATCCCTCCCCGCACTCAAGTAATTTGGTATCGTTCAGGTACGTTATTTCGTATGTATTACTATAAACAATTGTAGCCATGAGAAAACTTCAAAAAAACATCCGAGCCGTCGCGCCACAGATCGAGCAAGAAGTGGCAATGGCACTGATCTACAAAGGCAAAATCGACGCCATCAAGCTGTACAAGCAGCACATGAAGTGCCGTCTGCAAGAAGCCAAAGACGCTGTGGAGCGTATTGGCAACGAGATTGAGCCAGGACCGGCATAAGAAAGTTCGAGCGTTCGACCGTCTGATCGTTCGAGCGTTGAGCTTTCTTTTGCTGTTCTTCTTTCCTAATTGCACTAATGAACACCTGCGTGTTTGAACAGTGTACATTCTTATCCAATTTTATTCTCTTAATTAAACACTCGGACATTCGGCCACTCGAACGTTCGGACGTTTTTCTGCCTGGTGGTCCAACGGCAAGGACATCGGTCTTTGACACCGAGGGTGGAGGTTCAATTCCTTCCCAGGCATCTATGAGACCGCTCGCCCTTCGGGCTCGCTGCGAGACCGTTCGTCGCGGAGCTCCTCACTGCGAGATCGTTCGCGCCTTTGGCACTCACTGCGAGACCGCGAGGGGCTAAGAAGCCCCTCGCTGCGAGACTAAAAGTAAGACTTTTTCTCTTGTCTCGAAGCTCGGCGAGTCTTCGAGCCGAGCGGTCTCGCAGTGAGGCCTTTAGGCCGAACGATCTCGCCTCTCGCAGCGACCGCAGGGAGCGGTCTCTCTTCTTTTCATCTCTAACCCCTAAATGCCATGCAAGTACTGGTACTAAACCAGGACTACCAGGCGATTAGCCTGTGTACGCCAGAGCGGGCGATAGTCCTGGTATTGCTCGAAAAGGCAGAAATGGTCGCTGACGTGACCCACCGGAAGATGCGATCTGTAAGTATGTCGTTTCCCTTCCCATCGGTGATCCGTCTGCGGGCATTCGTGAGTCTGCCTTACCGAAAGGTGGCCCTGACTCGCCAAAATATTTACAAGCGAGACGGAGGCCAATGTGTCTACTGCGGTAGTACGCATAATCTCACCCTTGACCACGTAGTCCCTCGGACACAAGGAGGTCGCACCACTTGGAATAACCTCGTGACAGCCTGCCAGAAGTGTAACGCTGAAAAGGGACCTTTGTCCCCTGAAGAAGCGGGCATGGAGATGGCACACCGTCCTTTCCGTCCTAGTTTCCTCATGTTTGTGAGCCGGTTTTCGGGTCGCATACAGGAGCCTTGGAAGCCTTATCTGCTGATAGGGTAAGGATATAATTTAGCCGAAAAAACAGTACGTTTTGCACATGTGTGATGTGAGGGGGGGCAGACAAAAGCGCTGCTCCCTTTTTTTCTTAACTCCAGTTTTTACCCAAAGAAACCTATCATGAACCACGAAATATTGACTGAACGATTGAGGTTGCGCTTCCCCAGAGACACTGATGCTCAGGCTATTTATGATAGATATGCAAAAGACCCTGAGGTCGTGAAATACCTCTCTTGGAAACCTCATACCTCAGTAGAGGAGACCCTGGCCATGCGGAAGTATTGGCAAAGAAAAATTGATAAGGGGCATAGTGTTCCCTATCTGATCACAGCAAGAGAAGACGAGCGTGTAATGGGGATGATTTCAGTCCATCCTAAAGATGCATTTAAAGCAGGAATAGGATATGTGTTGGGCAAAAAAGAGTGGGGCAGGGGTTATATGACCGAAGCCTTAAAAGCGGTGATTGCGGAAGCTTGGCAAAATTCAACCTATATTCGTTTATCAGCATTTTGTGATGTAGAAAATATTGGGTCTTATCGGGTAATGGAAAAGGCAGGAATGCGTTTTGAAGGAATAGCGAGAGCCCATTCAGTATTACCCAATATGGGCCCAACACCTAGGGACTTGAAGTCGTATGCGATTATCAAGGGAGATTGATGTTTAATGTTAACAAAGAAAGGAGGCCATTATGGACTGGCAAAGATTTATCCAAGAAGGAACAAAAATGGTTCATCATCATGGGGACCTCACCAAACTCGAAGTCGGTGCCATCGTCAATGCTGCCAATAGTTCCCTTTTAGGAGGTGGTGGAGTAGATGGTGCTATCCACCGAGCGGGAGGCCCAGCGATTTTGGAGGAATGTAGAGCCATCCGGGCACGCCAAGGCGGTTGCCCTACTGGCCAAGCCGTCATCACTACAGCAGGCCTAATGCCTGCCCAATATGTGATCCACACAGTGGGACCTGTTTGGAATGGAGGAGCAAATGGAGAAGTCGATTTGTTGGCAAATTGCTATCAAAACAGTTTGCGGCTTGCAGCTCAACATGAGGTGAAAATAATGGCTTTCCCCTGTATCAGTACGGGTGTCTACCGTTTTCCTAAAACCACTGCTGCAGAAATTGCGGTTCAAGAAGTAAAGGTATTTTTAGCAAATAACCCTTTCCCTAAACTCGTAATTTTTGTGACATTCGACCCTAAAGATGAAGTGATCTATAATTCTCTCATAAAATGAACCGTTTATCGACCCTTTATAGACCCGTTGGGGTAAAAGAGTTGACACTTATACAGGCTGCTGATTATCAGGTATTTCCGCCTAGATTGGATTGGCAACCCCTCTTTTACCCCGTACTCAATCGGCAATACGCCATTGAGATCGCACAGAACTGGAATACCAAAGATGAAGCATCTGGTTATGCAGGATTTGTAACTGCATTTGACCTACCTAAGGCTTATCTCAAACAGTTCCAAGTGCAGAATGTAGGTGGTGCCCGCCACAATGAATTGTGGGTGCCTGCCGAAGAATTATCTAACTTTAACCAACAAATCCAGGGAAAAATTCGCATACTTGATACCTTTTATGGAGCAAAATACCGCGAAGAACCCCGATTAAATATTATTAATTGATTGAATGATGCCTATTACATGCGGCACAACCAATTGACAATTATTCAATTATTAATCACTCAATTAATAATTCTCTTATTATGGCAAAAATTACCAAAAAGCACTTGCTACGCATTGGATATGAGGCAGGGGATGCGCTGAAAGCGGCACTAGTGGCCATGCAACATCCTGCTTATGAAAAGCGTGGACGGCAAGTGAAACTACAATTGATGGAGGATGTCTTATTTGAACCTCCTCGATATTATAAGCACGAAATCCTTGGCCCTGTGGCCAAGTTACTAGAACCTGAGGTGCCAGATGAAAATGCACCGATCTATCCAGATTTGACTGAAAAGGCCCTGGACTACCATGTCTATGGCGCTGATGGCATCGAACCAGGTGCCATGAAGCAAATGGAAATCGCTGCGCGATTGCCCGTGGCCGTAGCAGGAGCCTTGATGCCTGATGCACACCAAGGGTACGGTTTGCCGATTGGCGGTGTCTTGGCAACGGAGAATAGCATTATTCCCTATGCCGTAGGCGTAGATATTGGCTGTCGTATGTGTCTGTCGGTCTTCGATTTGAATGAAAAATACCTAGACCGATACAACTACCAATTGGGAATTCACCTAAAGGAAAATACCGTTTTTGGTGCGGGAAAGGGCTTTGACAAGCCGTTGGACGATGCCGTGCTGGAACGACCTGAATTTGGTGAATTGGCGATTGCGAAGCAATTGAAGGACAAGGCCTGGCGACAGATCGGTTCTTCAGGTGGGGGAAACCATTTTGTGGAATTTGGCATCGTAGAGGTAACGGATTTGGAAAATGAATTTGGGGTAAAGCCTGGGAAGTACCTGGGCATCCTTTCGCACTCGGGCTCGCGTGGCCTGGGCGCTGGCATCGCCAACCATTACACCAAAATCGCCATGGAACGCACCAAGCTCCCTAAGGGCGCCAAGCACCTAGCCTGGCTAGACTTGGACCGTGAAGAAGGACAGGAATACTGGATTGCGATGAATTTGGCGGGTGACTATGCCTCGGCATGTCATCACCATATCCACCACCGCTTGTCCAAGGCCATCGGTGAGAAGCCGATGTTCATGATTGAAAACCACCACAACTTTGCGTGGAAGGAGCAATTGTCAGATGGGACGAATGTGATTGTGCATCGAAAGGGCGCTACGCCTGCGGGCAAGGGGGTATTGGGGATCATCCCAGGATCTATGACGCTTCCAGGCTTCATTGTTCGTGGAAAAGGCGCTAGCCGTTCCGTCAACTCTGCCTCGCACGGCGCAGGCCGTCAGATGTCGCGTGTCAAGGCACGGAACAGCATCACCCGCTCCGAGATGCGTCAGCAACTCAAGAAGGAAAAGGTGACCCTGATCGGCGGCGGCCTGGACGAAGCACCTATGGCGTATAAGGACATCCACACCGTGATGGCCCGCCAAAAAGACCTCGTAGAGGTCGTGGGAAGCTTCCAGCCACGCATCGTGCGGATGGCGAAGGACTGAGCTATTTTTTGAAGCAAAAAATAGATAAGGATCGTGTACGAAATAAACTCGTAATTTCAGGGGGCAGCTTTTGCTGTGTAATTCCACTTTGGCAAATATGAGTCAAAGGCAATTTGATTATTTTCTTTAAATCCTTGAGCATATTTTCTTCC
>JAUIKF010000076.1 GCA_030430575.1 Bacteroidia bacterium
TTACCAACTCTAACACAACTTTTGCATCGGGGGAAAGACGTGAAATCAATTCTTGTATTTCAGTGGGTAACATAAAACAAGTCTAGCTATTTTTGATTTTATTCCCTAATCGGCTGAATAGTTACCATATTCTTTATCCCATTATTCTTTACCATCCTACCTTTTTTTATCTGTTTTTTTGTTGCTTTGCAATGTCTCTTGAAAGAAAATATGAGAATGGCCTGCAAGATTAATAAATCAATAATCATTCAATTTATTAATCAATAATTTCAATATGCTTAACCGCTTAAAACACCTTTCCCCGCAAGACTTGGGCTTCTTTGGCTGCCTGGTGATCATGGGATCTCTAACCCCCTCCAAGGCGCTATTGAGCATTGGGACGGGAATATTGGCTTTTGCAGCGGTCTGGCAGGTGATCCGTAGCAAAAGGATTGGAAATTGGAAGGAACATCGGGTAGCACTTGTTGTGAGCTTGCTTTTTCTGCTGCCCTTGCTTTCTGTTTTCTACACGACACATGTAGATGACTGGGCAAAAGATATTCGCGTAAAGTTGACATTGGTAGCTATTCCCTTGGCATTCAGTCTCTTGCCTCGATTTTCTCGAAAGCATATTTACCTCTTACTATTGGTATTTATAGCCGCTCAAAGCTTGATGGCTCTAGGGTCGGTGATTCAATATTTCCTTGACTTTGAACATCTCACAGAAACGGTGAAAAAGAATTCTTCCCTGAATATCATAGGGAAGGTTAATCACATATACTTTGGCCTTGCGCTCGCTTGCGCCAATGTAGTAGGCATTCACCTCTTTCGAGAAAAAAGCTACGCATTCTTCCCGTGGAGTAAATATGTGCTACTATTTCTCGTCATTACAGGGATCACCTGTATTCATATCCTTACTTCCCGAACGGGTCTGGTGGCATTTTATGGAGGTGTGATTGCTTATGTCTTATGGTATGTGATTCGGAAAAAAGCCTACCTGCAAGGACTTGCCTTTTTAGCCATTTTTGCCCTCATCCCTGTAGCCAGTTACTTCCTTTTTCCGAGTTTCAAATACCGTTTTGACGTCACCGTATGGGATGCCAAGGAATCTCAAAAAGAAGGTCAAGACTTGAGCTTCCATTCCGTAGGGTTACGGTTTGTCGCTTGGCAAACTGCCTGGGAGATTTTTCAAGACAATCCTATTTTAGGCGTTGGAATCGCCGATTTGGAGCACGAGCTTATCCATCGTTATGAAGTGGCAAAACTCAATGCGAAACGAAAGCTTTGGCTGAGTTCTACGCACAATCAGTACTTGGAGCATTTGGCTGGACTAGGGCTGTTGGGGTTGGGTACTTTATTGGGGGTAATGTGTTATGTGATTTGGTTTCGGGGTAAACAATCCACCGAGTTATTGATTGCCTTTATGGGAATCATGGCAGCGGGG
Organism: Bacteroidia bacterium; assembly: GCA_030430575.1. Lineage (GTDB taxonomy): Bacteria > Bacteroidota > Bacteroidia > J057 > J057 > JAUIGE01. The sequence goes on from JAUIKF010000076.1 coordinate 1,424, forward strand.
ATGCTGTCTGAATCCTTCTTGGAAAGGCAGATGGGCATTGCCCTTTTTACTACCTTATTGATGCTCATCATAGACTATGAAAATTAGCGAAAATTCGCTATATTTGCGGCTTCATTTTTCCTTGATATTCCAGCTATATTCCACCTTGAATTCGATCTGTATTTATGGATATACCCACACGTGACAAAATTGAGATTTCCCCAGAGTTATCCCTTCCAGTAGAGGAAGTCATTTCAGATTATCGTATTGTATACAAAAGCCGGCAGGCAAGCCTTATAGGCAGGAAAGAAGTCCTCACAGGCAAAGCTAAATTTGGGATTTTTGGAGACGGAAAAGAACTCCCCCAAGTGGCAATGGCCAAATTTTTTCAGCCGGGAGATATTAGGTCTGGGTACTATAGGGACCAGACTTTTAGCATGGCGAAAGGCATTCAAGATATCAAGCAATTTTTTGCCCAACTATACGCAGATACAGACCTTAACAACGAGCCAAGCTCCGCTGGCCGCCAGATGAATGCGCATTTTGCTACGCGGACAATCAGCCCTGAGGGGCAATGGAAAGATTTAACCAAATTAAATTACTCTTTTGCAGATATTTCGCCTACTGCTGGTCAGATGCCACGTATGGCGGGCCTTTCTTTAGCCTCTAAACTATACCGTGAATCCCCTGTCCTACAGGGATTTACACAGTTTTCTGAAAATGGCAATGAAGTGGTATTCGGTACCATAGGCAATGCCAGCTGTGCAGAGGGTCATTTTTGGGAAACGATTAACGCTGTAGGGGTGATGAAGGCTCCTTTGGTCATGTCCGTTTGGGATGATGATTATGGGATTTCTGTCCCTAACTATTACCAAATTACTAAATCCAGTATTTCTGAAGTCCTTAAAGGTTTTCAGCGAGAAGGTGACGGTTCTGGTTATGAGATTTTTGTCGTGGAAGGATGGGATTATGCAAAGCTATGTGCTACTTACCAAAAAGCAGCTGCATTTGCCCGAGAAGAACATGTTCCTTGCCTCGTGCATGTGATAGAACTCACACAGCCTCAAGGGCACTCCACATCTGGTAGCCATGAGCGGTACAAGAGCCAGGAGCGACTTACCTGGGAGCGGGAGTATGACTGCATGAAGAAGATGCGAGAATGGATCATTGAGTCTGGGATAGCGACTGTGGAGGAAATGGATGGCTATGAAAAGGCGGATCTAAAAGAGGTGCGGACCCTAAAAAGAGAAGCATGGGAAGCCTATCATCAACCAATCATGGCAGACCTGGCGGTGACCAAGCAGCATATTTTGGAATTAGCTGCGGATTCAGGTGAGCCTGAGAACTGGCGCGCTATCCATTCGAAATTGGAAAAGATGAAAGAGCCATTCCGTGCTGAGATCCTGGAGACAATTGGCGAAGCTATTTTGCTAGGAAGAGAAGAGGGAATGAATCCATCTGGATTAATCGCATGGAAAGAGGAACTCGATGAATTAGGGGAACAGCGATACAATACGCATTTGTACAATGAATCTCCCGAAACCAGTTTGAATGTGCCAATTATTCCGCCTGTCTATAGTGATAGCTCAGCGGAAATGCCAGGCTTTGAAGTATTGAATCGGAATTTTGACAAACTATTTGAACAAGAGCCTTTATTGGTTGCATTTGGAGAGGATGTGGGGAAATTGGGAGACGTAAACCAAGGCTTGGCGGGCTTGCAAGAAAAGCATGGCAAACAACGCATATTTGATACGGGGATACGCGAAGCGACGATTGTAGGCCAAGCCATTGGCTTGGCAGCTCGTGGCCTACGCCCCATCGCCGAAATCCAATACCTGGATTACTTCCTTTACGGGCTTCAGACCCTGTCAGATGACCTTGCTACCCTCCAGTATCGCACCGCAGGTGGCCAAAAAGCACCTGCGATTATTCGGACCCGAGGCCATCGCTTGGAAGGGGTTTGGCATGCCGGTTCTCCCATGGGCATGATTATTCATGCCCTGCGTGGCATGCACGTTTTGGTCCCTCGAAACATGACCCAAGCTGCGGGATTTTACAATACCTTGATCCAATCTCAAGACCCTGCGGTAGTCGTAGAGGTCCTAAATGCCTATCGCCTCAAAGAGCGGTGTCCTGAGAATTTAGCGGAATTTACCGTGCCATTAGGGGTTCCCGAAGTGCTCCAGCAAGGGACTGACATTTCCGTCGTGACCTATGGCGCCTGCTGTGCCATTGCACTCAAGGCTGCCAAACAATTGGCAGTTCACGGTATTAGCCTGGAGGTCATTGACGTGCAAAGCCTTTTGCCATTTGACCTGAATCATATCATTCTCGATTCCCTCAAAAAGACCAATCGCATCATCTTCCTGGATGAGGATGTTCCAGGAGGCGCTACAGCCTATATGATGCAACAGGTGATGGAAATCCAAGGAGGCTATTTTTACCTCGATTCTAAGCCCGTCACCTTGTGTTCACACCCGCATAGACCTGCTTATGGTACGGATGGGGATTACTTCTCCAAACCTCAGGTGGAGCATGTTGTGAGAAAGGCATTTGACATGATGAATGAGGCTGATCCTGGACGAGTTGATGCGTTTTATTGAGAAAGGCTTTGACAAGAAATTGTCAGGAGAAGATGTGCTACCAGGATTTGAATTTGACCTTAATCAACTGAAACTAACCTAAAACTCCGAACCTAGAACCTAAAACTTCTTCAAGCTTCCTGCCGTTGCGGCAGGTATATCGTAACGGTAGTCCCTTTACCTTCTTCACTGGCATAGTTGATCGTGCCATTATGCTGTTCAATGATTCCCAAGCTAATCGCAAGCCCAAGGCCAGTTCCTTCACCAACATCCTTTGTGGTGAAAAAAGGCTCAAAAATTTTAGACATAATTTCTTCTGGAATGCCAGCTCCCGTGTCCGCAATAGTGAGCTGAACCCAGTCTTTAATGTCTGAAGAATCGTTATTAGGATTAGCTATTTCCTCACTAGTCAGGGTGATTTTTCCTTTGTCAGGGATTGCCTGGATGGCATTGCTCAGAATATTCATAAAGACCTGGTTGATCTTGCCTGGATAGCCTTCTATCGTGGGAAGAGAGCCATAGTTTTTAACAATTTCAATCTTGTCTTGATAATTTTTGCGTAATAAGGTCAAGGTTGAATCCAAGCCACTATGCAGGTCAAATGACTTGATTTCAAGCTCGTCGAGGCGAGAAAAATCCCGAAGCCCTTTGATAATTTCAGTTGTCCGATCGACGCCTTCGCCTATTCCGACCAGCAAAGTCTGGATTTCTGTTTTCAAATAATCCAAATCAATGTCCTCTTTTAAGGCATTAACTTCCTTAAAAGTTTCGTCCAATTGATGTTCGCTTACGGTGACTTCGTATAGGTTTAATAGCGTCAATAACTCATCAATATCTGTCCGAAGAGGAGCGATATTTCCTGAGATGAAGTTGACGGGATTATTGATCTCGTGAGCGATTCCAGCTGTGAGGAGGCCGAGAGAAGCCATCTTCTCTGATTCAACCAGTTTGGTCTGGGTAGACTTCAGTTTATGGAGAGTTTGCGCTAATTCTTTATTGGCGGATTGTAACTCGCGATTGGCTTTTTTCTTCGTGAAAAAGAGAACATATAGCAGACCTGCAAGGGCGATGATAAGCCCAATAAAAATATACAAAGACCGTCGAAAACGGATAGCAGCTTCTAATTCTGCTGCTTGTTTTTCCATCTCCAGAAGCTGTATTTGCTGTTTTTGATGAAGCAATTCGATGTCCCGTTTCTGCTCATTGATTGTCTGGTGCATCATAATGGCCTGAGCCAGAGAATCTGCCCGGTGATTTTTTTCGGCTTCTCGAAGCTGTAGGGCCAGCAATCGGTATTTTTCGAGATAATTTTCGGAATGTTGCTGTTGGGCCTTAGATGGAAGTGGAGAAAAGCGGCCTTCAGCTTTTAAGGTATCCTTCGTCTTGGGTTCACGCACCCCTGCGGCTGCCATTTCGGGTGCCAGTTCAGAAAAGAGAGAATCAGGCAGATCAGGTACGATAATGGGCTCTTCATTTAGGACAATTCCTTGAGCTGCAGCAGCTAGATCCATGAAATGTCCTGCTTCAAAGGCATTGCCCAAGTCATTGTGAAGGCTTGCGATATGGTTGAATAATCGGGCCACCTCAAGGCTGTCGCCTTGGCCTCGGTAAATGGCCGCAGCACGCCTATAGGCATCAATGGCTTCATAGGTATTACCTTTCCTCTCCTGATTTTCCCCCCTGGATTCAAGGCTATTAAGGGTGATATTTCGAGACTTAACCTTTACCTTTTCACCTAGCTTGAGGCTGTCGAGTTTGTCTTTTATTCCTTTTACCCACTTTATCCCTTTTTTCTTTTCAGGCGGCTCCTGGTCATTTGGCATTACTTCTTTTTGAAGTGTTACTTCTTCCTGTGCCAATAAAGTTGGACAGGTTACGCTCCAACTAAGGAGCAATACACATACAAAAAGGAGGAATCTTTTGACCATAATGCTTTCAAAGTAAGCAGACAAGGCTGTTTTAAGACGGAAAACAGGTGTGAAAGTAACATTTTTCGGATTGAACGCGTAGCAATTGCTGCTCAATCAGGATATGCCCCCTAAAAGTGCCTGAAATTCAGGCGATTCCTTGAGCTTTACAAAAGCTTGATAGGCAGGTAAACCTTCTGGATTATATCCAGATTCGATTGCACTTTTGATATTCTCAATAGCTAAATCCGTCTGCTCATTGGCGGTAGCTATTTCTGCAAGGGCAAGGTATGCCCGATCATCCTTAGCATCTAATTCCAATAAATAGTCATAATCTGCACGTGCAGCCTCCCAGTTTTGAAGGGCTATATAGGCACTTCCCCGACTGTGAAGGGCTTCTGGAATACCAGGACTAAGTTGCAAACAATGCGTTAAATTCTTTACCGCCATTTCCCATTTTTCCTCTGCCAAAAATACCTGCCCTCGTAAGAGGAAAGCTTGATAGAACCTAGGAGATCGGAGGATGAGTGCCAATAAGACTTCATGTGCTTTTTCAAAAGCCTTGAGTTGTGTGAGCAGTTGTGCAATAGAAAAGTAAACGGCTAGATTTTCAGGCTCTAGTTTGAGGGCACGTTGGTAGTCCTTGAGTGCCATTTCTGGCTTCTTCAATGTTTCGAGCAATTCTGCTCGATTGAGGTAAATCGGTGCGAATGTCGGATTGAGCTTTTGCGCTTGATTGTAAGCTGCTAAGGCGCCTCGGTATTTTTTGAGGGCAAAAAGGGCCATGCCTTTGCCATAATATGCCCTGGCATCTTCAGGAAGCAGGTCGATGGCATCAATAAAGTCTTCTAGCGCAGCTTCGGCGTCATTGACTTGAAGACAGGCAATGCCCCGCCATAGGTAAGCAGGGCCATAAGAAGGCCGTTCATCTATGGCTGCTTCGAATAGGTTAATAGCCTTTGGCAATTGCCCTTGCTTCATGGCTTGCATGGCAGCTACGTACTCAGGGCCAGGGCCCATTTCGCCTTCATCTAACCACTCCTCTACGTTGTCCTTCAGTTCGCGGAACATCTTTCCAGCACTTTCCAGAAAATCTTTCATATTTTTGAGAAATGAGAAGGTGATAACATGATTAAATGGAACAAAAATTTGCCATAATAGGCGCAGGGCCTGCGGGACTAGCTGGAGCCAAGTGCCTCCAACAATACGGTATCCCTTTTGACGGCTTCGAAGCCCATTCGGATGTAGGAGGTCTTTGGGACATAGACAACCCACATAGTACTGTCTACGAGTCCGCCCACCTCATATCTTCCAAACGGATGACCGAATTTAAGGATTTTCCGATGAAAGCCCATGTGGCAGACTATCCACACCACAGTGAACTAAAACAATATTTCAGAGACTTTGCCCAACACTTTAACCTGTATGATCACTTTCGGTTTCAGACTAAAGTAAAAAAGGTAGTCCCTGAAGGAGATAAATGGATCGTAACCTTGGAGAATGGCGAATCAATCCTATATAAAGGTGTGATTATTGCCAATGGAACGCTCTCTGAACCCAATTATCCTGAATTTAAGGGTGAATTTTCAGGTGAAATCATGCATTCTGCCCAGTATAAATCGGCTTCGATTTTTGAAGGGAAGCGGGTTTTGATTGTGGGGGCTGGAAATAGCGGGTGCGATATTGCGGTGGATGCGGTGCATCGGGCAAAAAGCGTAAGCCTGAGCATGCGAAGGGGATATCACTTTGTTCCGAAATACGCTTTTGGAAAGCCAGCTGATACGATAGGGGGGCGTATCAAACTTCCTCGTCCTTTGAAGCAGCGATTTGACACCTGGCTTGTCCGAATGATGGCGGGCAATCCCGCCAATTTTGGGTTTCCAGCTCCTGATCATAAACTATATGAGTCCCATCCCATTGTGAATTCACTGGTGCTACATTATGCAGGGCATGGAGACCTTAGCGTAAAGCCCAACATCGATCGATTTGAAGAAGAAAATGTCCACTTTTCCGATGGGACTGTAGAAGCATTTGACTTAGTCGTATCCGCCACAGGATACCAACTGCATTATCCTTTTATCGACCGCAAATACCTCAATTGGCAGGACATGGCGCCAGCTCTATACCTGAATATATTCCATCCTGAGTTTAATAATTTGTTTGTATTAGGTATGGTAGAAGCGACGGGGATTGGCTGGCAAGGGCGCCACGACCAGGCTGAGTTGTTGGCTCGATTTCTACGAGCATTGGCAGAAGGGCACCCGAGTGCAGAAGCCTTTATCCAACGAAAACGGACACATCATCCAGATACGAGTGGCGGATACCATTATCTCAAGCTACATCGCATGTCGTTTTATGTACACAAAGACACCTACTTGAAGCTGCTTCATAAGGATTTGAAGCGATTGAAATTTGATTGACTAATAAATGGTGAATAAAGAATTGAAAACCAGTGTCTTAATTACAGGTGGTGCTGGCTATTTGGGCAGCCAAGTGGTTCAGCGGCTTGCCAATCACCATCATATTCAGTTGGTGTCTATGGATATCAGAGAGGTCCCCAAAGAGGGCCAGTTGCCCGGCGTGACCTATCTGCAAGGCGATGTGGGAAAAGCTGATTTTGTCAAAATTCTTCAAACCTATCAGATTCAAACGGTGATTCACCTGGCGGCCATCGTCATGCCAGCGAAACCTATCCCTCGGGAAGTCATGTACCAGGTTGATGTGATAGGGACAAAGCGTTTGCTGGAAGCATGTGTAGAGACAGGGGTAAAGCGGTTTATTACGACTTCTAGTGGGGCCGCTTATGGCTATTATCCCGACAATCCTTCCTGGTTGACAGAGGACGACCCTATTCGGGGGAATAAGGAATTTGCCTATGCCTATCATAAGCGATTAGGCGAAGAGATGTTGGCAGATTATCGGGAAAAATACCCATCCTTACAGCAGACGATCTTGCGAGTAGGGACGATTTTGGGAAAAAGTACCAAAAATCAAATCACAGCGCTTCTGGATAAAAATCCTATTTTAGGAATAAGAGGAACGGATAGCCCATTTGTCATGATTTGGGATCAGGACCTTGTCAGGTTGCTAGAATATACCGTTTTTACCCCTCAAACGGGTATTTACAATGTGGCAGGGGATGGTGCGCTTTCCGTCCAGGAAATTGCTTCCATACAAGGGAAGCGATGTGTAAAACTTCCAGCTTCAGTAGTAAAAATCGGCATTTCTATCCTGCGATTCTTCAGGCTAGTACCTTATGGCCCCGAGCAGGTCCGCTTTATCCAATATCGTCCCGTCCTATCTAACCAGCGACTAAAGACGGAATTGGAATTCATTCCTGAAAAAACGACCAGGGAAGTATTTGAATTTTATCTAAAGAACAGAGACTGATTCCTCTAGGAATCGGCCGCGCTCTTCTGGTGAGGGAATGCGGCAAGCCGATTTCTTTCCGAACCAGCGATAGCGGTTTCGGGCAATGAAGTCATAGACACCATCCCTAAGGAATTTGGGAATAAAAATAAAGTAATAGAGGAGGTAAAAAGGGAACCTTAAGCGCCTTGCAATCTGCAATGCTGCAGTTGATTTGTCAAAAAGTTTTCCTTCTGATAGGTAGTAAATCGTCCCTACTTCATGCGTCTCAACGCCATATTTTTCAAGGATTTTTTGCCCAGCTTCAGATTGATTGGCTGTAAAGAAGAATTGCTGCTTCACATCATTTTTCAAGATGACTTGAACAGAGGTATCGCAAAAATTGCATACTCCATCAAAAATAATCAAATGGTCTGGAAGCTTTAATTCCATACTACCTAAACTCAAGATTCGGAAGATGGTTGAGTATTTTCTGTTTTTGAAGCTTCTTTATGGTCTACTGGTGTTTCTGGACTTGAAGGGGCATCTTCAGTCTTTTTAGCATCCTCTTTTTTCTCTTCTTCCAATTCGCCAAAAAACTTCTTTTGCCTAAACAGTAGAATAAAAAATGCAACGGAAATAGCTGCATCAGCAATATTGAAAATAGGCCTGAAAAAGATGAAACTTTCCCCACTCCAAAATGGAAACCATTCGGGAAAATGCCCATGAATCATAGGGAAATACAACATGTCGATGACCTGACCGTGTAGGAAGGCAAATGGCGCAGCAAAGTGCATATTATTCTCCAGCCAGACCCCATAGAATACGCTGTCAACCATATTGCCAAATGCGCCTCCAAGAATCAATCCCAACGTCCATAGAAGGCCCGTATGCGCCTTTTTCTTTGCCATTCGATAGATAACATAGATCAGAACCCCTACCGCAATAATGCGAATAATACTGAGCGCCATTTTCCCATAGGCAAAGTCCATTTCTATTCCATAGGCGATGCCTGGATTAAGGACGTAATGGAGTTTCGCCCAATCGCCAGCGAGGGTGATCTCGCTATAGAGTTCCATATTAAAATAGACCCATAATTTCAGGGCGTGATCCAAGACGATCACAATCAGGGCGAGAAGATAATATCTGTAATATTTCATGTGGTGTTCCCTTCTAGGTCATATCCAAGTACATCCTGTAAAAACTCTCTCACACAGCCTTCCCCACCTCTTTTATCCAAAATGATATTCACTGCAGCGCGAACCGCAGGTTCGGCGTCGGCGGGACAAGCTGATAATCCCGCTCGCTTGATAGCTGGAATGTCATTCACATCGTCTCCGATGTAAGCAACCTGCTTCCAGCTTATACCTAACTGTCCAAGCCATTCTTCGATTACCTTTACTTTGGGGCGATTGCCCCCATATACAAAAGCAACGTTTAATGCTTCGGCTCGCGCTTTCAGAATACTGATGGCACTAGACCCACTGATAAAACCAAATTTGACGGGGTAAAATTTCTCAACCCTTCGGATGGCCATGCCATCCTTAACGTTGAAGCATTTGAACTGGTCCCCTGATCCCGTATAGTAGAGCCCTCCGTCCGTGAGGGTGCCATCTACATCTAGCAAGACAAGCTTGAGCTTTTGGCGGCGGAGGCGTTTCTGTTGGCCTTCCAGGTCTTTTTTGAGCAGCGCATCTATGGGGATGTTCAGTTTGTCAGACACCTGAATGAGGGTATTGAGGTCAGGTTCCCCTTTCCCTTGCTCAAATTGACGCAAGCTACTTTCCCATACACCCAAATGCCTCGCCATATCATCAAGGCTAATGCCTTTTTGTTGGCGAATAAATTGGAGATTGGAACTGAAGTACAACAATTAGTCGGAGATAAAAATGGTTGTAAGAATGTGGGCGCAAGATACACGAAAAACCCAATTCCAAAAAGCAAAAAGCAGGCGCAAATGCACCTGCTCTTTATTCGATAATTGTATCCCTTATGAATAGGAATTCTGAATGGTCAATTTGAAACAGTTTCTCGTGAGATACTGTACTTCTGCATTTTGTTGTACAAATGACTCCGTTGAATTTCCATCATTTCTGCTGTTTTGGAGATGTTCCAATTGTTCTTTTCGAGTTTGCCTACAATAAACTCTTTTTCTACATGGTCCTTGAACTCTTGGAAAATGTCAAATTGCTGATAAATGGAGCCATTGCTTCTGCGCCTGCGTTGAGGAACTGCATAGTCTTGGACATCCTGTTCTGTGATTTTATTGTCACACATGATGCTCAGGCGCTCAACGACGTTGTGCAATTCACGGACGTTTCCATTCCAGTCGAGCTTCATGAGCTCATGCATGGCCCCATCGGTGATCTCTGGAGCCGCAATGCCATATTCATCCCCAATATCTTTCAAAAAGCTCTTGACAAGCTCAGGAATATCTTCTCGACGATCTCTTAGGGGAGGAACGTGAATCAAAATTACACTCAAGCGATGGTATAAATCCTCACGGAATGTCCCTTTTTCGATTTCTGCCAGAAGGTCTTTGTTGGTCGCTGCAAGGATACGAACATCCACATTGATCTGCTTGTCGGAACCAATACGGGTGATTTTGCTTTCTTGTAAGGCGCGGAGTACCTTGGCTTGGGCAGAAAGGCTCATATCGCCGATCTCATCCATAAAAAGGGTACCGCCATTTGCTTGTTCAAATTTCCCAATTCGTTGCTTATAGGCACCAGTAAATGAACCTTTTTCGTGACCAAATAATTCGCTTTCAATCAATTCGGAAGGAATCGCAGCACAATTGACCTCGACGATAGGTCCATGGGCGCGTTGGCTTTGTTCATGTACCCAACGAGCAACCAATTCTTTTCCCGTACCATTGCTTCCTGTAATGAGTACCCGGGCATCAGTTGGCGCCACTCGTGTGATGGTTTCCTTGATCTTTGTCATCACAGGCGATTCACCAATGATGTTACGGACTTTGCTGATTTTACGCCTCAGCTTTTTGGTCTCTACCACCAATTCAGTCTTGTTCATTCCATTACGAACAGAGACCAGGAGACGGTTGAGGTCTGGTGGCTTCTCAATAAAGTCAAAGGCGCCCTTTTTGGTGGCTTCTACGGCGGTATTGATGTCTGCGTGGCCAGAGATCATAATGAATTGGGTGTCTGGCTTGACCTCCAAGGCTTTTTCCAATACCTCAATCCCGTTCATCTTGGGCATCTTGATATCAGAAATGACGAGATCGTAGTCATTTTTGATAATCATGTCCAGCCCTTCTTTCCCATCAGCAGCTTCATCAGATTCGTAGTCTTCATATTCGAGAATCTCTTTCAGTGTACTGCGGATGACATCTTCATCATCAATGATTAGAATTTTAGGCATATGCTGTGTAGTTAATAATGTACAAAATAGTCAATAGTTTGTATCTTTTAGTGGTCAAATATAGGGATTAAAATGATATGCCCAAATGCTATGTTAGCAATTGGGAATTGTTCAGTTTCCAGGTTTTGGAGAATGATTTATCTGCTGATGAAGGGAATTGGGCGGAAGTAAATCAATGACATCATGTATTAATGCATTGATAGTCAGTTGTTTAATTGATGGGGATGTAGACATGATTACAAGGTGCAAAGGATACCAGTGAATTAAACAAGCAAGTAGTGTGTAAATATTGCTTGCTAATAATTATGCATAACCTATGCCAGCATGTAAATGCCTGGAAATGAGCAGCAATTTTTATCGTACCCCATTTTCTGGAATTTTTCCCTGGACTCCACGGTAGTTGTCCATAATAAAGGCCATGTCTTTTTCAAAGTCCCCTGAAGGGGAAAGGGGCTTTTTTATTTGTATAAGTTTTTTGCTGTAATCCAAAGATGCCATGATTATGGGGACTTTGGCATTGAGAGCGATATAGTAAAACCCGGATTTCCACTTGGGGATGTATTGTCGAGTGCCTTCTGGAGAAAGCGCGATAGCAAACCGCTCGTGTTGGTTGAAAATATCCACGACAGCTTGAACATAATTCTGACTACTTTTCCTGATTACAGGATAACCACCTAGTCCCCGCATTAAAATGCCTAATGGAAATTTGAAAAGCTCTGCCTTTCCTAGATATTTTGCATGTCCCATGCCAATCACACGACTGGCCATAATGCCAATGACAAAGTCCCACCCACTAGTATGGGGGGCTACAATGACGACAAATTTGGGGGGGTAATTGCGGTCTTCAATTTCGATTTTCCAGCCGAGCAGTTTTAAGACAAGTCGATAGATAGGGGTAAGCATAAGTTGAGCCTTTAGGCTAAAGGTATAAAAAAATGACAATGTGAGAACACATTGTCATTTTGATTGTTTGTTTGGTCGACTAAGATGGCCCTACATTTTGCTCACATTTCCCGATCCACGTTCCATGAGAATTTTCCTTTTAGGCTCACCTTTATAACGCACATCTCCAGAACCCATAATAGAAGCGCTGAGTGCATTTAAGGCGTGTAACTCTACATCACCAGAACCCTGGATACGGACATTAGCATCAGTGGCCTCCAGATCAGCGGCTTCAATATCCCCAGAGCCTTTGACGGAGAGTGTTACTTTTTCTGTATTGCCAGCTAGGTAGATATCCCCAGAACCTTTAATAGAGGCAGATACTTCGGCAGTTTGAATAGACTTTAAGGAAATATCACCAGAGCCTTGAAGATTGATCGATAAATTGTCAGTAGAGATAGAAGACTCACAGTCAATATTTCCGGAGCCAAATAAGGAAATTGCTTCTAGCTTGGAGTAAGTGATGTATAAAGTAGCTTTGACATCCTTATATTCTCCTTCTTCCATTGTGACTTTCAGGGTACCATCTTTGACATCTGTCAGGATTTTATCAGGGTCAATATTCTGAGCTTCAATTGTTACAGTGTGGGTATTCCCTTTTTTGAGGACAACATCAAAACTGGTATAAGAAGAAATTTTATCAAATGACTCTACCCTACGATCTTGAGTAGTCTGAGCAAAAGCGACAAAACTGAACGCAATCAATGCGATGAAAATAGAAGTGATACGTGTTTTCATATAAATGTAGTTATTGGTATAAATTCAAATTTACAATTTATTTTACTTCAAGGTCATAGCTTTTGGACATATAAAATCCGCGCAGCTCGTTCAACGCTTTTTGGATGCCACAGTCCATCTTTCGATCAAGGTCCTCTAGCGTGCTGGTGGCCCGAAGGTCTACAGGGAGTCCGCGTCCTTCATAGCTTATAATATTAGCGGAAAAATGTTTTTGATAGGGCACATGACAAATCCACCCATTGGTCAAAGACAGAACTGTCTGACCTGAAAATATTCCTTGCGTGTGGGTGCCTAAAGTCGTCACATGAGGTAATCTGCGCATAGCTAGGGTAAATACCTCGGCAGCTGCTTGGGTTTCTTCATTGGTAAGCAGGAGAATCGTGGAGGTGAAAGAAGGTCCCTTGCTTGGGGGAGTCAGCAGCCTAGGTTCCAGCCCCTTTGCATGATTGGCTTGCATAGGTTTATGTTGCTCATAATGGCCTACCCGTTTCTGATCAGCAAAATAATTCGCAATCATATAAGCCAATTTGGTACTGCCCCCAGGATTGCATCGAACATCTAAAATGAGCCCCTCCTGTTTTGCTATTTCTGACAAAATGGTTTGAATGCTTTTCTTCATTTTTGCTGGACTTAAGCCCTCAAACCTGTGAACCCTAAGATAAGCATAACGCCCACTCAATGAATAACTCAATACGGGGTGTCCGTCTTCTCCTAAAATCATGGTAGGAAGGTCAAAGCCCTCCTTCCTTAAACTCCTGACCTGGTTTTCCTCCCATTGACGATGTAATAATGGGGTAGAGAAGGTGGAAGCAAATGTGGAGTTAGCATTTCCGCGGAATTGTGCATGGCTAGATTGTAGACTGATCTGTGGATCGTTTAGGGTAGCCAACATCTCAGACATTACAGTAAAAAGCGCCTCATCGCTCATTTGATCATGAACCTTGGGCCGAAACAGTTCATACTGCTCATGCCAATCGATTCCTTTAGCTTGAAAGGAGGGATAATGCTGATTGAAGTGGTCCCAAAGCTGCTCAAAACTCTGAACCGCAAGGCCAGATTGGGCAGAGGTGGTAGGTGAAATAGTGATAAGGGAAAGTAAAAAAACAAGCCCTAAAAAAGGTAGATTTCGCTCGGTCATAGCGTGGGAGTTGCAGGTTGATGAAAAGACAAAAACGCTTTGGGGAAGGTTGCACTAAGGGGAGAAATGATAGAATGATAAAATGATAGAATGGGGTTTCTTATCCAGCCATTCTCTCATTTTATCATCCCCTTATTCTATCATTTCCTACGACGTTTACGGAGTGGGGTTTGTTAAGAAATTGTTATTATCGACGGGGAGTAATACATTGACTATCAGTGGGTTGTATTTATAGACAAAAATGGAAGCAGATGCACTCATAGAAGCCTGTTCCATATTGAGTCAACTGCTGTTTCAGATTGAAACAGCAGTGAATAGGATTCGTGAATTTATGGAAAATGAATTCTGGGAAAATGCGCTCACATGATTTTATGGTCTCCCTAAAAATTAAAACTTTATCCGCACTTGCACCTTCACCTCAGTCTGGGTATCCCCTTGAATCAGTTCGAGGTTATTACCCACCACAGTTACACCTGCCGCATTTTGGAAGCTACGCTGGGCGACCCGTAACCAGCATTCAATCTTGCGGGTAGGTTTGTAGTTGAGCATGAGGTAGACGCGACTGCCGACGCCGTTATAAGCAGGGATAGAGAAAAAGCCCAAGACATCGTTTTCATAGGCATAAATTCGCGCATCAAAGTCTGGGACGTCAAACAGCGCGTAGCGAGCTGTGAGCTTTAATTTAAACCCTACCTTATAGCTAAAGTCTTGAAATATCAGGAAGCCTTTGTGTACCTCATTGGGACCATCTTCAAATCGAGAAAATTCCACGCGCGTTTTTAGGCCGATGATGCGATCGATGGAGGTCTGGTAATGGAAGCGTAATTGCAGCCTTTGGGTAGGGTGGGGGGCTAGAATTTGCTGCCCAGGAAGGGGATCACTGGGGTTACGTTCTTTGTTGTCAGATCTGAAACGGACGTAGACAATGCTTTCTCGGTTGGGCTTATAGTTTAACTGGAGGAGGTATTCATATCCACGACTGGGATAGCCTATGCGGAAGTTGGGCGTAGGGAAAAAGAATTGGTCAAAATAAGAGCTGATTTGCCACTTATAATGCGGCTTGAGCTGCATGCCGATATAGAGGCCGCGCTCATTGCGGATAGCTGTAGGCCGCTCAGCAAAGGCGAAGCCTTTGAAGGAGTGAAAGTCTGCGTCAAAGCTCCGCGCCAAAATCGCCAGATCCAGAATCGGTGAGAGGCTAGACATCATCCCTGCTACACCGGCGATGCCTCCAGACTTACTGCGCGCCAGCTCTCCAAAGAAATTGAAATTTTGGTACACCCAGTCCACATCTAGGCTAGACAGGGAATTTTGATCCCCTCTAAAATCAAACTGATTATAATAGGTTAACCTGCGATTGATTTCAGAGTCAAACTGCTGCTGATAGTGGGTGAGTCCCACTTTGAGGGTGCGGGACTGGTAGGCGACACGTCCACCAAAGACAGTCTCTGCAATCGCTTTGCGATTGGCGAGTTCTGAAAGCGTGCGGTGAAGCCCACTCGTTTGTAGACTGCCGACCAGCTCAGCAGCCTCTGTGAGGCTGTCGCGTTCTTGGACGGAAGCGTCCAAATGATTGCGCGAGCCAAAGGCTGTGACCTCTACTTTTCCAAACCCAAAAGTAGCGGCAGCGCCACGTAAATACTGGTTTTCATTGACCGAACTATAGGGCCTGATGCCTCGCGCGGTGCGCTTTACGTTACTGATAACTGCAACGCCTTTTCCAAACCCGAGGCCTCGTGACAAGATCAGGCCTTGCCCAATCTCTAAAGTGTAATCGCCGATGGCCAATTTTTTTAACCTTCCATAATTTTGAAAATAGACGTGAAAGGAGAGGAAATCATATCCGTATTGCTGATTTTGAGGGTCCCATTTCCACCGTTCTCCGCGGTCTTTTTCACCTGTGATCCCAAAACTGAAGTGTGGATTATAGCGCAATCGCAAGCGTGTGTAGGACTGGTAAGGCGAACCTTGGTAACGAGTGCTTAGACTTGTATCTGTACCGATGGTATCTCCCATGCTGCTTGTAATGGGCTTAAAGGTGGTATCTGGCGGGGTGTAGCCTCGCTGCATTTCAGGAATGAATACTATTCGTTGGGTAAGCTCTCCATTGAGGTTGGAGAAGATTTCACCCAAGCCAGCCCCCTTTTTGCCCTGCTCATTTCCCAAAACTCCCTGATCATTTCCCACCTTCACATAGGGCAAAATGCCAGCAATCAATTGCTGATCAAAGCCCTTGACACTTTGCAGCTCATAAATGCTACTGAGCGGACCAAATTCAGAGATATGCTGCTGTAAATTACTGACTAACAGGACATTCATGCCTGGAAGCTGAATGAGGTCTTCAGGGGGAGCCGTGTTGATGTCCAAAGGACGTTGACGTAAATCTTGGAGGTAGTCAATTAGGTAGGTGAAATCAACCTGTTCATCTACTTCCGTATTGCCGATCGCATCCTCAATATCAGTATCTACTGCTTCATCAGGCGTTCGGAGGGTGTCTATTTGGGCCTGAGAAATTGAAAAAATGCTTCCTAGGAAAAAGAAAAGCAAGATCTTTTGTTGCATTTTTTCTAAAGATACTCTCATGATTTACCTAGAACTTAAAACCCAAAACCTAGAACTTAAAACCCAAAACCTAGAACTTAAAACCCAAAACCTAGAACTTAAAATCCCGAACCTAGAACTTAAAACGCATACGTCATCGACACATGGGGACTATACCCCAAAGGATCGACATAGCCAAAGGCAAAGTCACATTGGAAGTTTTTTAGTTTTACCCCGATGCCCCCACTCCATGCCAATGGCTGTGTGCTGACCCCTAGCCGCGCAAAGAAGTTCTCCGCAAAGAGGTATTCTATTCCTCCTCGAAACGAAACAGGGTGATCGACATCTTTTTGTACATCAGCTACTAGAAATACATTTTCTGAGGGTTGATATGCTATCCCTGCTGTGATCACGCTGGGAATATCTTCCCTCCCAGCCAAGCTGATCAATTCAGCACGGTTGACATTGGTGGCGCTGAAGCCCACAGAGAGATCATCGGTGATACGCGTATTCAGGCCAATATCCACAATCAGGTTATTGGCTTGGCCATAATTCAAGATCGTGACGGAAGTGTATTTTGCATTTACCCCAATGCTCACCCGTTCTAGGAAAGTTGTGGCGTAAGCAAGACTGATGTTGCTTTCTCTATAGGTATCAAATCCTGCTGACCCAAAGGCGATACCTGCAGTATGCTTATTGTCAAGAAAGGGCAGAATCACGCCCGCATTGCCGTAGGTCAATTCTTTTAAGTTGAATCGCCGTTCTACATAAGCCCCAACTATGGGCTTTTCTATCCCTGCAATCCCAGCGGGATTGTGAAACAGTGCCCAAAAGTCAGAGCGAACACCGGTATAAGCGAACCCTAAACTAATGGCTCTGGCACCTACCGCAGGACTGGGGTCATTGGCGGCAAAGGTTTTTTGGGTAAAGAGGGCCAGAAAGAGACAAGTGGCCAAGAGGAAAATTTGCTTCATGAACAAAATAGTTGTTTCACAAATAAACCAAAAAAATGTGACAGCTTTAAGGGAATTCTAATTCGTGTTTGTCACAATATAGAATTTCATCATCCCAAAAGTCTTCCATTATGAAAAACCTATTGTTTTGCGTTACCTTATTGATCATTTCTTTCTCCAGTTTAATGGCTCAGAATTCTGAGACTGGGAACACAGATGCTGCGAATGAATCGAATGAAAACCCTAACTTTTATTCATTGTCAAATGCCTTAAGGGTCAATTTTAGTTTCACCTACCAAAGTGCCAATTTTGGGGTGCAGACCCGGTTTTACAGCCCGGCTATTAGCTTGCAAATGTATAGAGGGAAACGCCACCTTCATGAGATAGGCATTTTGTCACCGAGCTCCTTGAGTACTTTCCAAATTGCTGATGTAGGAAGAGGGATCACTGGAAGCTTGAATTTAAAATATCAATATAATTACATGCTAGGAACAGGGACTCAAAAATTTCGGCCCTATTTTGGCGCAGGGGTCTACCCTTCTTTTTTTTATGCTCGGAATGATCCGACCACGAACAATAATTTCCCTACCAGAAGCAGCGGAGCTGTATTTGGATTTGGGGCCGTATCAGGCTTGCAACTTAATTTAAAGTCAAATTTTTTTCTAGATGTGAGCATCCCTTTACGATTTGCGAGTATCCAGTTTATTCAAGGTACTGTCTTGAATCCAGCGCTCCCGATTGAAAACCAGATAGTCAGCTTTACCCGTACCAATTTCTTTTTGCCTGAAGTCTTCATCATTGAGATTGGCGGAGGATTGAGGTTTTAGGAAGCTAAAGGTCAGGTACCCGGTATCGCTTTTCTTTCACTTCATGAGTTGAAAAATAGCCTATTGCTCCATCGCTTAAATTGGTGGGCAGGTTTCCTGGAGGGGTATCAAAAAGCCCTCCTCGCCATTCTGTCTCAGAAAAAAGGGCACGTAGGTATCGATAGTGCAAACCAGAAATAGACAACCTTCTGAAGGTAATGCCTAACCCTGCTGGATAGCCATAGTAGTTTGTGGGGGAAAAAGTGAATAAGCCGTTTGGCTCGATAAGCGGGTGAGTATAGTAAGTGAATGTCCGACTGGCAACTTCTACCAAAACGGAATCCCCTCCGGTTCTTGAGGGCCTATAATAGGCTGTGTCGTCCACTATTACTTCCCATTGATGCGGTTCATCAAACCCAAACTGATGATCGATAATAGCAAAGCTTGCCCCTTTATAATCTGGGTCTGGAGGCGGATGAAAAAGGAGTTCCTCATCAAAATCCCCACCCGAATACAATTTCTCTGAAGCAGTATAAGTCTTTCCCTCCGAGACAATGGTAAGGGAATAGGTTTCCCCCACCTTTCCTTGCATGGAAGGATTAGATTGGTAGATGCCTGGTTCATTTTCTGTGAAATGCCAGGTCCTACTACCATCTGATACAGATACCTCCGCACCAGAGACCGGAACAGCAGGCTCATTCAGGGCCTCAAGACTTTTGGATAATGTCAGTTTGACGGTCTGGGGGCCTTCCTGAGTGGTGATGGCACCATCAACGACAAGAAGAGAAACAGGGTCAACCAGGCTGTCTGGTTCTAGCTCCTGAACACAGGAGATGAGGCAAACCAGGCAAAAAACTAAGAGAAATATCTTTGGCGAATCCATATAGCTAGAAGTTAAAGTTGTAAGTAATGCTAGGCAGAACTGCTAAGAGCCATGTTTTGCTTAGGACAGTCTCCTGTGGGGTGACAGGAATCCTATCTGGGCCTAGACGAGGACTGAAATTGACAGAAAGGGCATTTTTTCGGTAATAAGCATTGTAGACTGAGAAAACCCAGCTACTACGGTTTTTGCGATGCGCTTTGGCGTGAAGGGTAGCTGATAGATCCAGGCGATGGTAGGTCGGTAATCGCTCCCCATTGCGAGAAGAATAGATGGGGATTTCTCTCCCTTGATATTCATAGGCTCCAATGGGGAGGGTTACCGCACCACCAGAGCTTATTTGCCAATTGCCTGCAAACTCCCAGCGATCGCTTTTTTGATAACTCAAAACCAGTGAAAAATCATGCGGCCGATCAAAAAAGGTAGGGTAGGGCTGGCCGTTATTGATTTCGGGGATTTCCAAGAAGCTTCTTGACCAGTTGTAGCTAACCCAGCCTTTCAGCCTCCCTTTTTGCTTTCTTAACAAAATTTCAACCCCGTAAGCTCGTCCTCTACCTTCCTGTAAATGGTTTGGGAAATTGGAGTTTTGTAAAATGATTAAATGGTCTTTCACATCCACTAGGTGGTCAAGCCATTTGTAATAGCCTTCAATTGAAAAAGCAAATACATGCTCCCGTAATTCTCGATAGTATCCAGCACTTAGCTGGTCGGCACGCTGTGGGTTGACGGCTCCAAAAATACTGGGCAACCAGACATCCAATGACGAAAAGGAGAGTGTACTATTGCGTATCAAATGCATGTACTGGAAGTTGCGATGGAACCCTGCTTTGACGGCAGATGCTTCTCCTGTATTAATGCGAAGATTTGCGCGAGGAGAGATATTTTTGGGGCTCGATTTCCAGTCTGTGAAATCTCCATTCCAAATAGTTTGGAACATGGATGCACGAAGGCCATATTCAAGGAGAATCTTGGGTGCTATTTCAAAGCGGTGACTGAGGTAAAGGGCATAGGTTAAAGCATTTGTTTCAAGGTCGTGGATATAGGGTCCATCAAAATCTGGGATTACACTTAATAGTGACTTGGCAGTATCTCCTGGAAAGAAATGATTGTGAAAGCTTTCCATTCCCCACCTTAATTGATGTTTGGGATGAGGATAAAAGGTAAAATCGGCTTTTGCACCTGCGGTTCGGATATTGGCAAAGAGCGTAACCGCTTGCGTAGTCACATCAGAAGGGAGGACAGAATTTTCGTAAAAATAGTCTGTATAGATCAGGCTAAAATTGGCAAAAAGCTTTTTACTGAACAGGTGATTCCATCGTACTGTACCTGTCGCATTGCCCCAATTGATGCTATACTGATCGAAATACCGCAAGCGGTCCCGCCCAAAATAGCCTGAGACAAACAGGCGATTTCGCTCGTTTATCCTGAAGTTCACCTTGGCATTCAGGTCATAGAAATAGAGATCATTCCCTCCATCATTTGGATTTATTTTGAGAAAAACATCTCCATAGGTTCTCCGCCCAGACAGCATAAAACTGCTTTTTCCCTTCTTGATCGGGCCTTCGACGGTCAGTCTGCTCGCCAGTAACCCTATGCCTCCTGAGGCTTCGAATTTTTTATTATTCCCCTCTTTCATTCTAATATCCAACACAGAAGACAATCGCCCTCCATATTGGGCGGGCATTGTCCCCTTATAGAGTTCCAAGCCTTGGATGGCATCTGTGTTGAATACTGAGAAAAATCCCAATAAATGGGAAGGGTTGTAAACAGGCGCTTCATCCAGTAAAATAAGGTTTTGCCCCATATCACCGCCCCGGACAAACATTCCCGTCGAGCCTTCCGAAACTGTTTTGACACCGGGCAACAATTGCACAGCGCGGATAGGATCTGCCTCCCCAAGCATCGGTGGCATGTCCTTCAGGTCTGCAACTGATAACCGATCAATGCCCATGTCAAGGGTCTGGCTATTGGCTTCTTCATCAGCAATGATGATGACATCATCTACCAGTTCTGTATTAGGGGATAAGCTTATGTTTCTCAAAGTATCTCTGTCAAGTACTAACTTGAATGTCAGGCTTTTACAGCCTGGAAATTGAACCTTTACCTCATAGGTGTCTGGGGGGAGGGAAAGGGAGAAGAAACCGTATTCATTCGTATAAGTCCCCACTTTTAGTAAGGGAATGGAAACTGCTGCGCCGTAAAGGTGTTCTCCATTGGGCTGGAACAGGACATAGCCACTGAAGGTGTATTTGGTAGGCTTTACGTGCTTGATCTCAGGTATGGGAGCTTTGAACAAAATGATCTTTTCATTAGATATCTGAAAGCGCAGGCCGTTTTTTTCGCTGATCTTCAAGAGCAATTCCTCTATCTCATATTCCTGCTTATTCAGCGTAAGGGAGCTATCCAGTGGGATGTCATTTTTGCTATAAGCCAGCGTCAGGGGATGTTGTGTTTCGATTATTTCCAATAATTCGCCCACCGTATGTTGGCCTTGAGAGAGATAGATCAACTTTGGGGCGTAGGTTTGTGTCAATCCCAGAAATGGGATAAGCAGCAAAGCGATCTGAAGGGATAAAATATGATACTTCATATAAGTTTTCATTTTAAGGTAAAGCACAACCAGTTCCATGTAGGATGACTGTTTCTCCATCTACTTCGACAGTGAAACCAAAAATCGTTTCTAATACATGCAGCACATATTCTAGCTTAGGGCGATCGTAGCGAGTCGTAAGGATACAGGAAGCTGCTTTTTCATTTGCTAATTGAATCTTTTTCCCAAAATAATCCGATAATTCCGCTACGACTTCGTCCAAATTCCTATCCTCAAAAGTGAGCTGATGCGTTTTCCAGGCGAGTAGATTCGGATTGTCATATTCTTGGGAAATCACTCCCTGAGAGGATTTAGCATAAATTCCTCGAAGGTTTGGCGTGAGTAAAACCTGCTTTTGTGGGGTTAATATGGGATGAAAGGCCACTTTGCCCGTCACGACTGATACTTGAATAAGGCTATCCGAAGGATTTGCCTCAACCAAGAAAGAAGTGCCCAGCACCTGCGTAATAACGTCTTCCGTGAGGATAGTAAATGGACGTGTGCTGTCCCTTGCTACTTCGAAAAAGGCTTCGCCTAGCAACGTTACTTCCCTTTTGTCTGGGGCAAAATGGGCTGGATAGCGCAGCTGACTGCCTTCCCGAAGGCTCACTATTGAGCCATCAGGAAGGGTGACTTCGCCAGATTCATGGCTGGCCATCGTGACTGTTGTCCATTGATCATCCGAACCCTGAGTAAAGACATACCCTAATCCAGCCAATAGGGTGATGGCCGCCGCAATGATGATCGCCCAGGTCCGTAATCGTCTGACTTTCTGCCGCTTATCCCCTGCTATTTGATCGTGGACTTTAGAAAGGGCCACCTCAATATTTGGGGTGAAAGTAGATTCTTGAAAGGCAGATGCTTCCCAGGCTTGGGCCATTTGTTGAAAATGTGCTTCATTTTCGGGTTTGGTATTTCGCCAGACTTCGAGCGTTTGACGCTCGTCTGGAGAAGCTTGTTCCGAGAGGTATTTGGTGATGAGTTGATCCATAGAAAAAGCTGCTGAAAGCAGGTTGTTTTTTCTATGTCACAGAAAATGGGGAGGACCCCTAAAGAAGAAAGAAGAAAGAAGAAAGAAGATTTATGAATATTGAACAAGGATTTAGGATTTTTGAAGTAAAAGAGACTTCATCCATCTTAATTCCTTGTTCGTCAATCGATATTCTTTAATCAATTGCCTTCCTCAACCGCTTCAACGCTATCCCCATCTGCGCCTCCACCGTTTTTACCGAAATCCCTAATTCTTCGGCGATCTCTTTATAGCTCAGGCCAGCATGTCGACTCAGGCGAAAAATAGCCTGGCATCTTGGAGGAAGGTGGTTAATGGCATGTTGCAGGCGAATGTTGAGCTCTTGTGAAAATAACTCCGATTCGATTTTGGGGGGAGCAACCGCATCTGTCTCAGTGACTTCATCAAATGGGATTACAGCCTTGCGGAGGTGATTAAGGCATTGGTACTTGATGGCTTGGTAGAGGTAGGCTTTGATAGAATGACTGATTGTGAGCCTTTTACGCCTTTGCCATACATCAACAAACACATCCTGAACGACCTCTTCACTTTCCGCTTCATTTCCCAAAAACCGCAAAGCATAACGCGAAAGCATCACATAATACCGCTTAAATAGCACATCAAAAGCGCTTTGATCCCCTTGTTGGATCAGGGGAATCAATTGATCATCTGGGAGGTTTGTAGGGATCAAGGGAGTAGGGGAGACGAAAGTTCAAGTTCAAATCTTATCCTGAGCCTGCCGAAGGGCCAACCTCAACCTTCTTTTTGAACTTGAACTTGTATTTGAGTTTGATCTTTTTCTACATCTCTATCGGATAGTATTCATATGCCCCTAAGTCAAAGGTCGCGTCATTTCTGGGGAATTCCCCAAAATTGTCGCGGATGTCTACATCGAAGCGCGTACTCAGGTCAATACCCGCATCAATAACAGGGCTATTTTCCATCGGACGATAGTCAAAGTCGCGGGGCGAATTGAACAATGGATCCATGTTTTGTAGATGATTTAGGAAATAAGGGCTGTAGTCGTACATGCGCTCTGGATCTTCGCTGGTCTTGACCAGCGTGTGGTCGAAGACTACATCAAAGCTTTTTCCAAAATCTTCTAACAACAGCTCTTCCTCCTCAGTCCCATACAAGATGGAATTGGTCATGCGGAATCGAAGATCGTATTCACCGATAATCTGCTCAGAGACAGGGTCGTAGAGGTAATTATTGGCGTAAAGCTGAGGCGTTCGACGAATAAAGCCAAAATTGTAATTGGCAAAGGTGCAGTTGTAAAACTCGTAGTTACCGCCTCCATTAGCGAGAATGGTGCGTTCCGCACAATTATGCACCAGGCAGTTTTCCATGACAAGCATAGGCGCATCCCCCAAACCATTAGGATCAAATCCCAAGCCCCAAATGCCATAGGCGGCCATATTCCTGATTTCAGTGAACTTCATCGTCAATTTGGGCTCGTTGGAGCCACGGTAAGCTGTGGAGTCTATCCGAATCCCGATCAGGCCATTTTTGATCAACGCATGCTCTATGTGGTTGTTATAGCTGTTTTTGGTAAACCAAAGGCCTCGCCATTGGCCAGGGTTTTCCTTATAGTCCCCAAAGGAAGTCGAATCAAAGCGTGAACTATGAAGCTGGACAGGCATGCCTGGCATCCCCTGAATGACCAATCTGCCCGTATCGACATAAATCATCGAGAAGAGGTTGAAATTGTCGTCTTTGAAAGGCGTAAAGGCAATGCGCGTCCCTGCTGCGAGGGTGAGGGTAGCTCCTCCCTCCACAACCAGAGGTCCATCTACAACGATAAATTTGTCGGTAGGTAGCGTCGTATCATTTCGAATCACTGGGATCAGGTACCGCCCCAGGGAGTCCCTTTCTGTGCGAATCAGGTAAGCATCTATGATTCTGGCGCGGACCATCACTTGTTGGAGTTCTCCGCCTACCTCAAAATTGATAAACTCCTCAATGAAATTATCGCGCTCTGTCGAAGTGAAGGTGACAAAGACATGGAGGCTATCGCCTTTGGCGAGTTCGACGTCAGAGACGTCGTCGGCGACAACGCCATCTACGATGAGCGAAAGCTCCGAGTCCAGGCCCGAATTGAGCCATACGCGAGAGATACGGACGTTTTTCTTGGTATTGTTGGTGACAATCAAGCGACCCGTAGGCGCCTGATGGGTAGTGAAAATAGAATCATATTTGAGGGTATCAGCAGAAAAGTCCAGCATACCTTCTTCGACAAACACACGAGGCTTTTCACATGCACTTAGGGCTACAATAAAAAGCGTAATGACTCCGAAATAGAATGTTAATTTCATCCTACAAACATAGGACTATTGCCAAAAAGATTCTAGGTAAAAAAAAATATGCTATCTTGAGCTATGGCTAACAAAACTGCAATGCTTGTTGGAGCCACTGGCCTAGTAGGGGGCTTCTTAATGGATTTACTATTGGCTTCATCCTATTATGATGAAGTGAAAGTGTTGACAAGGCGTAGCTTAAAGGCGGATCACCCTAAGCTTAGAGAGCTGTTAGTGGATTTTGATGATTTATCATCTTATGCTGATGATATGGTCGCGGACGATGTGTATTGCTGTATAGGTACTACCATCAAAAAAGCCAAAACCCAGGAACGGTTTCGCAAAGTAGACCATGATTATCCCCTCGAAGTAGCGAAGATTGCCCGAAAGAATGGAGCTTCACAATACCTGCTGCTTACAGCAATGGGAGCTGATAAGAATTCGATGATTTTTTATAATCGGGTAAAGGGGGAGATAGAGGACCATATTGTGGCATTAGGCTTTGATACAACACTTATCTTTAGGCCTTCTTTGTTGTTGGGAAAGCGGGATGAGATCCGCCCCATGGAAAAACTAGGACAAACCGTGATGTCAGCCTTAGATCCCCTTATGCTAGGGCCGTTGGGACGATATAAGGCAGTTCCTGCTACAGAGGTAGCTAATGCCATGTTACGCGAAGGGATGGCTGGCCATAAGGGCAAAAAGGTGCTTCTTTCTGATGAATTAGGGTGAGAATTTTAGCTGAAATATTTTTTGACTTTTCGTAATTAATTTCCGAAATTAGCGTTTTCGGAAATCGTGACTTATTTAATTCTTTAACCCCTCTTATTAGCAATATGCTAAAGTTTATTTCTACTTTTATTCTTGCTTCCCTTCTCTTTCTTTCCCCCGTCTTTGCACAACCTAATAACCCCGCCACTGCACCCAATTGGACATTGACTGACATGAATGGTCAATCTCACACCCTCAATGACTACCTGGATCAGGGAGTTACAGTTATTATGGACATGTGGGCGACTTGGTGTGGACCTTGTATCGGTTCCTTGCCTGGTCTGGAGCAAATATGGGCATCCCATGGCTTTAGTGCTACAGGTGATAGCAGCATCATGATTCTCTCTGTGGAGATCGATGGTGGCACCTCCAATGAGGCCAGTATTGTCAGCCAATACATGATTCACAACCCTGTATTTGACAATGGCCACATGATTGACAGCCTCAATTACAGTTCAGGATTTATCCCTACATTCTTTGTCGTATGTCCCGACCATTCATACACTATGTATGTGGGTGGGATTGGCAATGATCCCACTCCTTTGCTGAATATTGTCAATTCATGTGCGGCTCCTCCAACAACATCTGTAGATGTGCAGGTGAAAGATGGGTGGTATACGGGTGATGTTGGTGCTTGTATTGGCGATGAAGTCAATCAATCGCTTTGGATCAAAAATATGGGTAGCCAGCCATTGACTTCTGCGGGAGTAGAACTTCGCATGAATGGTACCTTGATTACCACCTTTCCTTGGATGGGTAACCTGGCTCAGTTTGAGTCTGAAGAAGTGGTGCTTCCGTCACTCGCCAATTTTCCTGGAACCAGTGACCTTTCCTATACCCTTGTCAATCCCAATGGGATGGTGGACGAAAATACGGCTGACAATGAACTGACCCAGAAGGTGGAAGGCCTTCAGATTTATGACGTGGAGCTAGAGTTGACGCTACGGACTGACCGCTGGGGTGATGAGACTTCCTGGGATATCAAGAATAGCCTGGGAGTTATTGTTGCTGAAGGCGGCAAGGTAAGTGGATATGGCAATAGCAGTACTTTTGTGGAGCCGATCACTTTGCCCGTTTTTGGGGAGTGCTATTCCTTTACCTTATATGATAGCTATGGAGATGGAATCACTGATGGCGGTGGATTTGATCTTATCGTCAAAACAACTGGGCAAACAATCATGACTAGCAGTGGTGATTTTGAATCCAATACAGGAACCAAGTTCAATAATGTTGACAATACAGCCATTGATGAGACTGCCTTTGTCAATGACCTCAAAGTCTATCCGAATCCATTCCATGGCGAAGCGCGGGTCAGTTTCGATTTGGTGAGTGCAGAGCAGGTGCGGATAGATTTGGTGGATATTGTAGGCAAAAAGTTGATGTCTAAAGATTTTGGGATGATGGGTACAGGCCATCAGGAAGTGCGTATTTCTGCTGGAAACATTCCTGCGGGTATCTATTTTCTCCAAGTCGTAATTGGCAATCAGCACACCAGTCGTAAGGTGACGCTGAAGTAGGGAGTAATTTTGAATGATTGAATGCTTGCCCTGAGTCTATCGAAGGGGTGAATTTTGAATAAAAACTTCTTTCACATGCTTTTATCATTAATGAATTTCCCCCAATTAGGCGACTTTTTGTAGACTGAAAAAACCTTATATTTGTCAAAGGCCCATAGCGAGTATTCGTTATGGGCTTTTTATTCGTTTAAGGGAAAATAAATTTCGACCCATTATGTACCGGATTATTAGTTTGCTTGGTGTGATGTTTTTGTTAGGACAAATGTTCGCTCAATCGCGGGAAGTTATAGCGACCAAACATCCGCTGTTATTTGTGCCAAAGACCAGCACTGTCAACCCCTTAGATAGGCAGCCCGATTGGTATCCTCAAATGCGCAATACAGATAGATTGCATCAACCTCATCCCGCCCAAAAAGCTATTTATCAATCCCGCTTAGAAGAGATCGGAAGTGAAGGACAAAGTGTTGGTAGCCAGTCGATTACTCCAAACCTAAGAACTTCTACTTCAAGCAGTCCCTTACGTTATAGCGGCTTCCCCGCAAATGTCCGAGATACTGGCAACCCCAATGACAATGACATTGCCATAAGTAAGGATGGGGCACGAATTATCAGTGTAGTCAACTTAGACATTAGTGCCTATGATAGTGCAGGTTCGGAACTATTTAGCAAGTCTTTGCAAGCCTTTAGCCCAGATGTGGGCAACAACCAAAAGTTTGATCCACGAATCTTGTACGATCCCCTCCACGACCGTTTTATCTTTGTCTGCCTCAACGGCTTTAATCCTACCACTACCCGCGTGGTACTGGCCTTTTCGTCCACCAATCGGCCAGAAGACCCTTGGTACGTTTATGGCCTGAACGCCAATGTGGAATTGATAACGGGAGTGGATGTGTGGGCTGATTTTCCCCATATTGGCATTACCCGAGAAGAGCTATTTGTTTCTGTAAATCTCTTCAATGCCGACAATGAAGGCCAAGGTACAGGAGTTTGGCAAATAGATTTGGAGAAAGGATATGATGGAGAAGACCTGGTGGTCCAAACGCATAGCCTGCAAGGGACATTTTCGATTTCCCCTGTGCATGGTGCTGTAGAGCCCTATGGGCCGAATATGTATTTTGTAGACAATGTAAGCCTTGGGGCTGACAATCGGATTTTCCTCCATGAAATCAGCAATACCATTGCTGAAAACGGACAATTTAACACAGTTCTGACATTTACAGATCAATCCTATCGACTCTCGCCTGGGGGAAGGCAAAAAGATGTGCCCATCATTTTGATGGCAGGAGACTGCCGCATTCATTCAGCTTATAAGATTGATAACCGGATCTATTTTGGGTTTAATGCGCGCGCTGGTGGAAAAGCAGGGATCTATTTTGGTACCTTAAAATTATCTCCTATCGCCCCTACCTTCTCGTCTCTGGACAGTGAACTGTTATTCGATGACCGCTTTGACATGGCATATCCCAGCCTGGCCTGGGGCGGTTGTCGCAATGCCAGGGGCACCCAACATGCTACCATGATGATGGTGAATATAAGTGCCCCAGATACCTTTCCGGGGAATGCTGTATATCAGATAGATACCCTTGGAGATTTAAGCGAACCTACGGTCTGCGGTTTGGGGAATCGCTATTTGGGGCGATTGGAAAATAATCCAGACAGTGTCTGGCGGTGGGGAGACTATACAGGCATTTCCAGCCCTACACCTGGAGAGGTATGGGTGGCTGGGTATACTGTCACTGGGGCAGGCCGCAATCAGACCATTGTTTCGCGTGTATTCAATCCAGATTGTTCGGAAATCCCTCAACCACCGTTGCCTCCCCTGATCGAGGAGACACGGGTCATTCCCTTTCCCAATCCGGTGAATGGCATGTTGAATTTCAAAGTGGAAATTGCTACATCAGCCATGTATAGAGCTACGATTATCGATCCTACTGGGCGACGTATCCATACCCTGATAGAAGGGCAGCTTGAGGCAGGGACTGCCCAGGTGTCCTTCAACACTGAGCCGTTGGCTGCGGGAATTTATATCCTCTTGCTGGAAAGCAATGGGGATCGGGTGTTGTATGAGAAATTTGTGGTGGAGTAATAAGTTTTTGTGCCCTGCAAATTTCATTTGTTGGAGAAATTAAAAAACAGGAGGAATTAAATTCCCCCTGTACTTAGGATTCTGCACTTCAACCATATCAAAACTTAAATTTTATTCCAACTAAATTTATGTTATGGTGATTTCGGAAGGCCATGACGCTTGATCCTTGCTGTATGAAGGCAAAGACTCTGGATACAGAAGAGATAACTTCCTGTCCGTCCTTGTTTCCTTCAATTTGCTGTCAATCCATTTTTGGGTTTGGTGTAAAAGCCGATCTGGGTCGTTGGAGTAAATTGCTCGCCCTAATCCTACAGATACTTCTATAACGGGCTTCATACAAAGTCTGAACAAATGGGAAATCAATGAATCATTCCCTACCCA
Source organism: Bacteroidia bacterium (assembly GCA_030430575.1). Classification (GTDB taxonomy): domain Bacteria; phylum Bacteroidota; class Bacteroidia; order J057; family J057; genus JAUIGE01. The sequence continues at coordinate 31,270 of JAUIKF010000076.1, forward strand.
AGCGTCAAGCGGATCTCGATACTCTATGGCTACTGGAATAATAGGGAACCCTTGTTCGGCAGCTACAATAAAAGTCCCTTTTCTAAAAGCAATAGTTTGCGGACTGGAATGGGTAGTACCTTCTGGGTAGATAAAAACAGACTTGCCTGCATGGAGAGTATCAGCAATAGCTTCGCGTGTTTGACGCCGACCTTGCTTGTCAGTTCTTTTTCCACATAACACCCCTGTGATTTTGCTAATATAACCTATAAGGGACCACTGGGCGACATCAGCTTTGGCGACTGGGAGGAAAATATGATCTTGATGGAAAACAACGGTGTCAAGATATGAACGATGATTGGCTACGAAAATAACAGGCCCTTGGGGAGACCTGCCAGTTAGCGTTAGATTGATCCGCAATCGTCTGATCAGAAAATGGGCTAGTTTTTTTCGTTGGCTGAGTGCCCAATCTAAGTCATGACCCTTAATGATACTTCTGAAAAAGCATTTACTTACAAATATTCCTACGGCTGCGAATATCCCCACAATCCTAAAAAAGGCAAATATGTTTTTATGCATTCCTACTATATTATGGGCTGCATAATAAAAACTGTTTTTTAGGGGAAAATTAAGTGGATATTAATTTTTTAAGTAACTATTCAGCGGGGTTGTTGAAAATAGGGAAAAATTCTTAGCTTCGAGTATGTCAAGTGTTGAATTTGCCGAGTTAGAGAAAGAGCTTGCCCTTTTGTCGGGGAAAGTTGATGGTTCTGTTCA
>JAUIKF010000077.1 GCA_030430575.1 Bacteroidia bacterium
ATCCCTTCCTTTAAAGATTGAAGCTCATGATACCTCTTATAACAGATCATCGAATAGGTGGATTGAAGTTGAAGGTCTTCAAGTGAAATACTGACCCTTGGGTCCATGACGACTTCAATCGTTTTTTCGAGAATTTCCCCTCGCCCCCCATTCAAGCGCACCGTATAAGTTCCTGGCAGCACAAATGGTCCTAGCGGTCCACTGGGGGTCTGACCATAAACAGCAGCAATAGAAAAGGACTTTCTAGCCCCTCTCGGCGGCTCATGCCTCAGGTCCCATATATATCGATGATGGCCAGCCGTTACCCCCAATTCCTGATCAGGCTTTATCCAGTAAGTAGGATGAGGAAGCGAATTGGTATCCACTTCTTCTATCATTTCATAGCTTGGGCGCACATTTCGATACTTGAGGTAAAAACCGCGAACAACTTCTCCCGCTCCATTGACTACTTCCATTTTTACACCTGCTACATCCTGCGGCAAAAAATAATCAATCACCGCCCCATCAGGCGGATTCTGTCCTGTAGGCTCTTCGGGTGGCAAGGGCGTATCGGAAAACATATTCCAGCGCACCCGAGTCGCTGGGGGCGGCTGGAACAGGTAAGCCTGTCCCGCAGCCTTGGCCTGCGCCAATTCGCGCAAGGGCGCGATATTGTCCAGTATCCAGATGGATCGTCCATGGGTTCCCACCACCAGATCATTGTCCTTGATCACCAAGTCACGGATAGAGGTGGCAGGCATGTTTTGACGAAGGGGGTTCCAATGATCTCCATTGTCGATAGAGAAATAGACGGCGCGTTCTGTACCCGCAAATAGCAACTCCGCCTGTTTAGGATCTTCCCGAACGACGTTCACCGGCCCATTTTCGGGCAATCCCGTCACGATCCGTGTCCAGGTGTGGCCAAGGTCACGGGTGCGGTAGATATGCGGTCGCATGTCGTCTTTGCGGATCGCATTGATGGCGATATAAGCGGTTTTTGGGTCAAAATGGCCTGCGTCTGCCTGGGAGACTTTGTCCCAGGCGCTCATCACTGATGGCGTCACATCCTGCCAATTCTCGCCGCCATCTGTGGTGACATGCACCAGCCCGTCATCTGTCCCCGCCCAGATGGTGTTCACCTCCAGCGGAGAAGGTGCCAGGGCATAGATCACGCCTCGGCGTTTCATGGTCTCCATCTCTGGCGTGCGGAAGTCACCCACGCTCTCAGGCACTTCAGGCTGCTCCCGACTGAGGTCGGGACTGATGATCTCCCATTCCTGTCCGCCTGTGGTGGTCTTCCACAGGACATTGGTGGCGAAGAGCAACTGCTTCGGATCGGCGGGATGGAAGAGCAAGGGCATGGTGCGCAGGATGCGGTATTTGCCTGAGCGCACGGCTTCGGGGGCTACGTTTTGGGTTTGTCCCGTTTTTTTATTGAAACAAACGACCCGCCCGCCATAAATCAGGTCTGTATTCAGAGGGTCTGGAGCAATGTAGGCGTATTCGTCGGCTCCTATGCCCATCCAGTCGCGAAACGAAATTTGTCCCCCATTTCCCCTGCTCGCGATGCCGATTGCTCCGCTTTCTTGTTGGCCACCATACACCCAATAGGGCGATTCATAGCCTGTTGTGACATGATAAATCTGAGCTGTAGGTTGATTATACCAAGAACTCCACGTGCGGCCGCCATTCACGGTGATCGTGGCACCCTGATCCGCCGCAAACAGCATGATGTCAGGCTGTAAAGGGTTGATCCAAATTCGATGGTAATCATCGCCGCCAGGGGCTCCTTTGATGCACATCCATGTTTCGCCTCCATCAGTTGAACGATACGCAGCGATATTGCCCGCAAATACCACATCAGGATCGTTGGGGTGGACTTTTAGCTCGGCGAAATCGCTTGCCCTTCCCCATATCCTATAATCTGTCTCGACCAATTTCCAACTCAAGCCCGCATCATCACTGCGGTAGACACCGCCATTCTCTCGCGCATCTACCGTTGCATAGATGCGAGAAGGGTCACTGGGCGATATGCCAATTCCGATCCTGCCCAAGCCTTGGGCGGCCGTGGGAAAGCCATCCTTTAACTGTATCCATGTATCGCCTCCATCTGGAGATTTGTACAGCCCGCTATGAGGGCCTTTAAAGCGCGCATTTTCCCACGGCCCTTCGCGGTGCTCCCATAAGGAGGCATAGACGATTTGGGGATTTTGGGGATCGAATTCCACTTGTATGGCCCCCGTATTCTGATTGATATACAACACCCGCTTCCAGGTCTTCCCGCCGTCCATGGTTCGGAATACGCCCCTTTGCGTATTGGGGCCATAAGGATGGCCCAGGCCTGCGACGAAGACTTCGTCGGGGTCAGTAGGGTGGACGATCAGTCGTCCTACCTGCTGCACATCGGAGAGACCGATATGCGCCCAGCTGTCACCTCCATCTGTTGATTTGAAGATGCCGTCTCCGACGCCCAGGTCGGGGCGGTGCAAGCCTTCTCCACTGCCCACGTAGATCACGTTGGGGTGGGTAGGAGAAACGGCGATGTCGCCTACTGATCCCGTCGGCGCCTCATCAAAGATGGGGTTCCAAGTCCGTCCATAATCGTCTGTTTTCCAGACGCCTCCATTATTCACCCCCATAAAAAACACATTGGGCTGGGAGGGAATACCCACTGCGCCCACAGTTCTACTGGCCCGAAAAGGGCCGATCATGCGGTATTCCAGGCTTTGGTAGTCGGAAGGACTGATGTCTTGGGCAAATGCAGGGAGAACGAGCAGGCAACAGCTCAGGAGGAGGAGAATTTTATTCATAATTAATTCCTTCGATAAAAAACTCAGGACAAGCATTCTTTCATTCAACATTATTTCAGCGGGTTATTGATCGACAAGTTCAACAATAAATGTAAAAAGTCCTCGGAGGTTTCAAAAACCTCCGAGGACTGTATTAAGAACGTCCTATTCAAAAATGAGTGATTACATGGCGAATAGCGCTCCAATAATCCCTAAGACAATCAGTAGCGCATAAAGCCCAATCACAATGGCCATCAGAATCCCCATAAATTTGAAGGTAGACTTGAGGTTTTCTAGGCCGTCGGTGAGCAAGCCACTGTCATAGTTGTCTATGGCTTTGATGGTTTTGGTAGCAAAACGAAATAGGTAGTAGGTAGGAAAGAAATATAAGGCTGCTATAAGGAGGTACGTGACTGTTAAGGTCCCGCTCATCATGCGCAATTCCATCATCCCAGGGTAGGGTATATTGGATAAAATAGAGGAGATCGACAACGCCAACAGAACAAATAGTCCAAGGAAAACAAAGCCTACAATCGACAGAAACTTGGCCCATCGGGCGGTTTCACGTAAGAATGCTTTTGCATTGTCGGTAAGCTCCAATTCAAAATTGAGCTGGTCTTGATTCTCTGAAAATGGGTCTTGAGTCATAGTGGAGCGATTTTTTGAAAATTTTAAAGTTAATATTTACCCCAAATTAATAAATAATCAATCAGCAATCAATAATCTTCATCCTATCGACTCATAGGATAAGGGGTCCCATAAACAGGTAAAGGACTACATATATGCTAAAGACAATGATCGCTACCATGCCAAAAAACTTAAAAAAGGATTTGAGCGATTGCAATCCAAACACCAAGGAATCATTGTCATGCGTCTTGATGGCTTTCTGGGTTTGGGTGGCAAAGCGATACAGGAAGAAAATCGGGAAAAAGCACAGAATCGCTTGCGCAATCTTGAATATGGAAACCGTATTTGATACGCTTGCAAATTCATTCATGACAGAACGGCCTGTGGAGGACAGGGCCAAAGGGGCAATAATGGAGATTAGCACAAATAACCCAAGAATAATAAACCCTAAGATGGACAAACGTTTAGCCCACTTGGCAGCTTCCTGTAGATAGGGTCTTGCTAAAGAGGGGAGTTCGAGATCTTGAGCGAGTTCTCGTTGCGTTTCATAAACGGGATCTTGGTTCATAGGAGATGTGTGGTAAGATAGAAGACTTTATTTTTACCCTAACATAAGTGAAAATGAGGAAATATGAAAGATACCAGCAATGCGTTTTTTTAAAATGCCGTTGTGGATTTCGGCTTTTGCCTAATGCACTTAAGCACTTAATTCATAGCGGTTTGCTTAAGGGGCCGGATTACACACACTGCCAGCACACTTTCCGGAAATCCGGCCCAGCGCATTTTTTTGCGCTATGAAGTGCTTCCTCTTGGAAGCTGGCGCGGATTTCTGGATTTTAAGGCGATGGCTAGTGGGTAATCCGCGCCTCTTTCTAAATTACCAAAATCCCCCGAACTCACACTTGGCAAGTACGGGGGATCTTTTACTTTTAGAAAAGGCAATGGGTTACTCTATCGGCTCATAGTCCTTGAACGGACTCAGTTTTGCCTCTTCAAACGCCTTGCGGTATGCTACCCACTCGTTAGCGAAAAACGCGTTCACGCGCTGGATGATCGGGTTCATTTCTTCCTCAAACTGGCGCATGACGATGTCCAGTGTTGGGTTGTCGACGGTCGTCGAGGAGCGCAAGTAGCCATTGATCCGGAACATCTTGCTCACCAGGACATCGGGATTGTCACGGATGCCTTTGTACTCCGTCTCATCTATGATGAGGCCGCCCAGGGTCTTGAGGGAGTCCTGGATCGCCTTTGTCTGATCCTTGAGCAAGGAATCGGCTTCACCTAGCTGCTTGGAGATCGTGCCTGCGATGCCACGGGCTTCGCGGATGCGGTCCATAGCTTTGGTGACTTTTTCTACCTGTGTTGCCAACAGGTCATACTTTGCCGCATTAGCCTTCAGCACATCTTCCGGCATTTCAATTCGAGGATCGTAGATCACCCTAATTTTGGTCGAGGAGGTATCTCCTCGGTAGCTCATCCGCACGTCATAGGTGCCTGGCAGTACTGGCGCACCGCCGCGCTGTCGTGCAAAAGGATTATCTTGCTGCATAGGGAGGCGCACCGCATCTTTGTTCATGCCCCAGTATACCCTGTTTACCCCAGAATCAGCTACTTGTTTCAGGGTGCGTAGGACTTCCCCACTTGCATCCATTATTTCTACCTTGACGGTATCAGACATCATCTTGCCTTTTCCCCCTTTCTTCATCCCTGCGGGAGGGCCGCCAGGTCTACCGCCTCGTCCAAAGCCTCTCGGACCACTTCTCCTTTTCTCCTTTTGCCCTTCTTTTACATAAAAACTGATGGCAGCCCCTCTTCGGCGGTTGGTGCCTTGATAGATGGCATCTGCGGCGAAACGGGTGCCTGCAGCTTGCTGATAAGCAGCTTGTACGGCTGTAGGTGGGGTGAAAGCGTGGATGGTTTTGTCAAAAAAGGAAGCACCTTCCAGGGCCATCTCACGCAGCGGCGTGATGTCATCGATGACATAGGCTGCACGACCAAAGGTGCCAATGACGAGGTCGTGTTCGCGGGGGTGTATCTTGAGGTCCATAGTAGACACTGTGGGGTAGCCTTTGGTCCATTTGGTCCAGTTTGCTCCCTCATCAATACTCACATACAGGCCATTTTCGGTTCCCAAAAACAGCAAATTCTTGGCTACAGGGTCTTGTACCACTGACAAACAATGGCCCCAGACGTCGTCTTCGCCTACCATTCTCTCCCAAGATTCACCATGGTTGCGTGTGCGGTAGAGATAAGGGGCCCAATCGTTTTGGCGGTAGTTATTGACAACGACGTAGGCTTCGCCTGCGGCGTAAGTGGAAGGGTGAATCTGCGGAATCCAGCCCGCTTCAGGAAAGTCTGGCAAGCGGTCGCTCAGCAAGGTCCACGTTTCGCCTCCATCCCTTGTAAGCTGAAGGTTCCCATCGTCAGTCCCCACCCAGATGGTCCCAGCATCCAGCGGACTCGGCGCAATGACAAGGATCGTTGTATTATTCTCTGCCTGGGTCGCGTCATAGGTCAATCCGCCACTTTCCAACTGCTTTTGTTTCGAGGTATCATTGGTCGTGAGGTCTGGGGAAATGATCTCCCATGAGGTGCCTTTGTTGGTGCTTTTGTGGACAAATTGACTCCCGAAGTAGATCGTCGAGGCGTCTCTGGGGTCTTGTGCGATGGCCGCATTCCAGTTGAAGCGTAGCGTAACGCCATCGGGATGGACGGGACGGATGAATTTATTCCGCCCAGTCTCGCGGTCATACCTGCTCACAAATCCCCCCTGAGACATGGCAAAGCCATAACGGCTATCTTCAGGATCAGGCACCACGTCAAATCCGTCTCCAAATGCCAGCTCTTGCCAATAGCTATTGCGGATGCCACCAGACTTCAGGACATAAGCAGGGCCTCCCCAGGAACCATTGTCCTGCATGCCTCCATAGACGCCGTAGGGGTATTCATTGTCGATGTTGATATGGTAAAATTGGGCTAAAGGCAGGTTCTCCACAAAGCGCCAATTTTTGCCTCGGTCATGCGTGATCGCCATGCCGCCATCGTTGCCATCGATCATGAAGGAGCCATCCTCTGGATGTATCCACCAAGCATGGTGGTCTGGGTGTACCCCGCTATAGGGGATCAAGGTAGACCAGTTTTTTCCTCCGTCTTCAGACATCGTCACAATGGAGTGAATGCTGTAGATGCGGTTTTCATTTTCGGGATCGCAATAAATATCTGCATAGTAGAAGGGGCGGTTGCCAAAATTGCCTTTTTGGTTGACTTGGCGCCAGGTCAATCCCCCATTATCGGAACGATACAGGGCATTCTTTTTTGCCTCAATGATCGCATAGATGCGGTTAGGGTCGCTTTGCGAAATCGTCAGACCGATACGGCCGAGGTTGCCTTTGGGCATGCCCTCTTTGTCTGACATCTTCTTCCATGTCTTGCCGCCATCATGGGTGATGTGTAGGCCAGACCCTTTGCCGCCAGATTCAAAGAACCAGGGCCAGCGGCGAAACTCCCACATAGCTGCGATGAGCTTATTGGGATTGCTAGGGTCCATGACGAGATCGGCAATGCCCGTGCGCTCATTTTCATAGAGAATCTTCTCCCAGGTTTCACCTCCGTCGGTAGTTTTGTATAACCCACGCTGGTCTGTATCGCCCCATGCAGGCCCTTGGGCACCGATATAGACGACATCAGGGTCTCGTGGGTCTATGATCACCCGGTGGATATTGCGGGTTTCTCCGAGGCCCATATAGGTCCAAGTATGGCCAGCATCCATGCTTTTATAGACCCCATAGCCACTGCTTTGGCTATTGCGGGGATTGCCTTCGCCCGTGCCTACCCAGATGATGGCGGGATTGCTCTGGCAGATCGCTACAGCACCGATGGAAGCGGTTTTTTGGTCGTCAAAGATAGGACGCCAATCTACGCCTCCGCTCTCAGACTTCCAGACCCCACCCGAGGCAGTGCCCACATACATGATGTCTGTATTGGAAAGGACGACGTCTATGCTCGTGACACGGCCGCTCATACCCGCGGGGCCTATGCTCCGCGCGACCATGGGACCAAACTGGCGCATGTCTAGTTTCTGCCCATGGCTGGTAGTCCAGATGAGGGGAAGGATCAAGAGGGCTAAGGTAAAATGATAGATTTTCCGGCTGCTTAAATTCGTGTGGATGAAATTCATGTAGTAAAGAATTGGTTCAAAGTTTAGGGTTCAGGGTTTAAGGGATGAACTTGAAGATTGAGGCGTAGCGTTTTGGCAAAAGATATCAAAAGGCTAAAAATACACTTGTCCACCTCATCCTGCAACTATTTGCAATGAGCGGAGGGATGTTTGCAGCGAAAGGGGAGGGAGGGCAATTATAGAATGATAGAATGATAGAATGGGGGAGCTTTCTTGTTTTCAGATTACTGACTAGGGCCTACGATTGAATGGGAATTCACAAGCTAATTTTTTCAGCTAGATACAATACTTGTTGTCTAATATTTTTTGTATTTGCTAAAAAAATACGTATTTTTAGCAAAATAAATTAGATAACTGCCATATTATGAAGAAAGATGAGGCCATCAAGCTACAAATTTGTGACAACCTAATAGCCCTAAGGGAACACAAGCATCTGACACAAGGAGACCTTGCGGAGATTTTGGGGTCTACCCAGAAGAGCATCAGCTCCTACGAGCGGCGCCGTGCCTTCCCCAAACTAGAAGTGCTCAATGCCTATTTGGAGTATTTCAACATTACCTATGAAGATCTTTCTACCCAAGACTTGACTACCTTCACTGAACAAGAACTTGATCGACTCCTTAATCGGAATCAGGGGACACAAGTCCTCGCCATTACGGTAGATCAAGAGGACAATGAAAACATTGAGCTGGTACCCGTCAAAGCGGCAGCGGGCTATGCGCAAGGCCATAGTGACCCAGAATACCTCCGAGGCTTGCCTCGCTTTCACCTTCCTTTCCTCCCCAACGGGACCTACCGCGCCTTCGAGATTGAAGGAAGTTCTATGTTGCCCATTCAACCTGGGGCCGTCGTAGTGGCTCGCTATGTGGAAAGCGCTGAAGAAATCAAAAAGGGAGACTCTTATATCCTTGTCATGGACGATGGCGTGGTCTTCAAGCGGGTATTCCCCTCCGTCCAGCAAAAAGTGACAGACAATTTCCTGTTAGTGTCTGACAATCCCTCTTATGAACCCTTCCAAGTAGATGTTTCTAATGTTCAGCAGATTTGGAAGGCCTATAAAGTGATCAGTGATGTGAGTTAAATATTTTTTCTCTGCTGCTTCGGAAATTCTTCCGAAGCAGCAGAGAAAAAATAGTGTCCTATCCCTTGATTTAGAACATGATGTGATTGATGAGAACTACCCAATCATTAATCATTCAATCAATAATTAATCATATCGACTGCCTCTGGGCAGTCTTTTTTATTTTGCCCCTTTTAGAAAATTGCCAAACTTTGCGGAGTGAATAATTAATCAATTTATCAATCAATCATTACCCCATTGAGTACCACAACAGCATCTTTATACACCTCTGAACTCATCAGTTCACTCGAAGAGTCGGCTACCCTTGCCATTTCCAAGAAAGTGCGCGAACTCAAGGCCGAAGGTCGCGACGTCATAGGCCTCACTTTGGGCGAGCCAGACTTTGATACGCCTTCCCATATCCGCGAAGCGGCGAAGCAGGCATTGGACGATGGGTATACACACTACCCGCCTGTGGCTGGGCTCAATGAGCTACGCGAAGCTATCGCCGCCAAGCTCCAGCGTGACAATGGCCTCAGCTATACAGCGGCCAATGTCATGGTATCCACAGGGGCCAAGCAGTCGCTTTACAATGTCGTACAGTGCCTCGTCAATCCAGGCGATGAAGTGATCATTCCTGCGCCATTTTGGGTGTCTTACTCTGCTATGGTACACATCGCTCGCGCCAAACTGGTTCAAATAGATACAGGTATCGATTCTGCCTATAAGATGTCTGCAGGACAGCTGGAAGCGGCCATCACGCCCAACACCCGCCTGCTCATGATGAGCACGCCTTCCAACCCTACGGGCAGTATGTACAGTCGAGCAGACTTGGCAGCCCTGGTAGAAGTATTGGAGCGCCATCCTCAAGTCTATGTGATCTGCGATGAGATTTACGAATTGCTGACCTATGGCCAGGAACATGTGAGCTTGGCGAGCTTTGCTTCCATCAAAGACCGTGTCATCACCGTCAACGGATTCTCCAAAGGGTTTGCGATGACAGGCTGGCGATTGGGCTATATCGCTGCAGCGGAGCCGATCATTGATGTGTGCGAAAAACTCCAAGGTCAGATCACCTCTGGTGCCAATGCTTTTGCGATGAAAGGTGCCATCTCCGCCCTTACAGGCGACATGCAGCCTTCCGAAGATATGCGCCTGGCCTTCTTGGAAAGACGCAATTTGCTCTATGATCAGCTTAGAGCGATCGATGGGGTAGAGGTGATTATGCCAGATGGTGCCTTTTATTTCTATCCAGATATGAAGGCATTTTTGGGCAAAAAAGCACCAGATGGTACGGTGATCAACACGACGGATGCGCTGTGCCTATACCTAATCGATGAAGTGGGATTGGCCCTCGTTCCTGGCGAAGCCTTTGGAACGAAGTCGCATGTGCGGATTTCCTATGCCTATGCACCAGCGGTGCTTTCAGATGCGGTCCAGCGATTAGCTACGGGTCTGGGAAGGCTGACGGACTAGGAGGTTCAAGTCAACGACTAATTGTTCATAGGAGTTACTCTTTTGAAGATTGGCCTTGCGGGAAGCCCCCTTAGTGCGATGGAAGGTGTGGCTGGAGAAGGGGGCGGCCTGCGCGATGGGGGATGTCTCCAGCTTGAGAAGCGGCGCTTCTAGCTGCTGTCGAGGATTACGCAAAGAGCCACCACACAGGCAGGAAATCCTCGACAGCAGGAGACTTTAGTCCGTCGCAATGAGGGAAAAAGTCAAATGTGACTTTTGGGAGCAGACTCAAGGTTCCCCACATTTCAATCTTGAGAAAATGCTAGTTGCTGTTGCTCCTCCACACTTGCCCTATAGTGAGCTTGGTAGGCTTGTTCCAATAAACGGAGGCTGTCTAATTGATTGCCCTCATACGTTTCTAGATAATAGCGAATCGTAGGCCTGGGCTTGGAGAAATAGTCCACCAGGGCTGCGGCAAAGACAATTTGTACAGGGTTTTGAGTCTTTTTCAGAATCCTGTCTATCCCTTTTTCAAAACCAATTTTCTGCTGATAGAGTGAGTGAATCCGCCCTTGCGGATACACCAGAACCATATTGTCTGGATTTTCCAGCAACTCAGTTGCATAGCGCAGCGATTCCACTATAGATCGACTTCCAGGATCAATGGAGAAGGCACCGCCTTGGGCCATAAAGCGTCGCTGCTTTAGTTCCTCTTCTAACATCATGACATGGTATCGCTTATGAAACAACTGTCTATTTAGCTCCAGTGGCCAAAAACCATCCCACCACGACACGTGATTGGCAAGCATGAGCAGGCTATGGCCTGGTTTGATTTCAAAATCCTTGGGATATACAAAATCATGGAAGCAGAGGCGGATACTCCATTTACTCCATTGCTTCCAGAAGAAGGAGCCAAGAGCTGTATGGTGGGCAGGAATCATGGAGAGAATTAAGCATTAATAATGAAAAAGCTTTTGCAAAGAAGAATAAGTTTTTGAGAGAAAAAAACTGTCAGCTAATAAGCGGGGAAATACCATTTTGCGCTAATCTTCTTCAGTAAATGAATTTAATGAACTGATATTCAGTTGTTTGGAGTGATTGAAACCTCAATCCCAATGTATGCAACGATAGTCCCAACTTCTTTGAGGCCCAACTGATAGTTTGCGGTCGAAATGAATCACTCATTAGGTAAAAACACCTGTTTTCTAATAAGCGTGGAAATACACTAACACACCTATAGCGGATTCTCCTCTTTTACCCTCACACACAACACACCCCATCAAGATGTGGTCAGAGAGGGGGGGCTACCCCCGTAACTTTACACTGAAGACGAGAAAGAAAGTTTACACACAAATTCAAACTCAAGTTCAAATTCAAGTTCAAACTCAACCACCTAACCTAGAACCTAGAACCTAGAACTTAAAACCTTAAATCATCACTGCCATGAAATCTCAGAAAGTAAAAATCACCCTCCGCGAAAACAATTTCTCTGAAGAAACTAAAGAACAGATGTGGGAGATTTACAAAAAGTATTATACCTACACCAAGGAATCCTTCATGGATCGTATCAGTGGAAATAATTTCTATGCTTTCTATACTAAGGGCGATCGTTTGGTAGGATTCACAGGCCTTCGGATCGACCGTTTTAAGTTTGAAGGTAGGCGCAAATTGCTGGTGTATTATGGTCAAACAGTTGTGGATCAGGGATTTAGAGGGAAGGCTCTCACCCAGCGTACAGGCGTCAAGCTTTGCATTAAATATTTTAAAGATATCCTGTTTTCTGATGTCTATATGTGGTGTGATGCCTTGACCTACCGCGCATATCTCGTATTTGCCAAGACTTTGGAAGAGTATTACCCTACTTATAAAGAGCCTACGCCAGGCCATATCAAGCGCATGATGACCTACATCGGCGAGCAGCGCTACGGCGAGAACTTTCAGCCCGAATCAGGCACAGTAGAGAAGCCTATCGACTATGTCAAGGACCCTTCTGTCAAGATACGCCCAGCAAAGCTCCGCGATGCAGATATAAATTTCTATGCCCATGCAAATCCTGGCTACCAGCAAGGCAATGGCCTCTTGACTTTAGCCCCAATGAATAGGACTAACGTATCTATCCTCTTCAGGCGTTTCATCATCAATCCCGCCAAAGCGATAAAGCAGCAAGTCCGCGCCAAGCGGATGGCAACAGTCTAAGACCGCTCGGGCTTCGAAGACTCAGCCCTCGCTGCGAGACCGGTCGCCCTGCGGGCTCCCTGCGAGATCGTTCGCCGCTCCGCGACTCACTGCGAGACCGCTCGAAGACTCGCTACGAGACAAGAGACTAAAAGTCATGCCTTTGTCTCGCAGCGAAGGCGAGTCTTCGAGCCGAGCGGTCTCGCAGTGAGGGCGCAGCCCGAACGGTCTCGGCTCTCGCAGCGACCGCAGGGAGCGGTCTCATAACCCCAAAACCATGAAAATTCTACAACTCCATACCCAGCACGTCCAGCTTCCGCTCAAAGTGAAATTTGCGCAAGCCAATAACGCCACTTGGACTTCCGATTCTGTTATCGTCATCGTAGAGACGGCACAAGGCACGAAGGGATACGGCGAGGCATGCCCCAGAACTTACGTCACTGGCGAAGATTTTGGAACTGTCATCACGGACTTGAGTCATCTCAGCCATCAGCTCCAAGGGCGCACTTTTGAGACCTTGACAGATATTCGAGAATTTGTATGTGAAGAGATGTGTGACCAAATAGGCTTGGCCGCTACCTGTGGGTTGGAACTGGCTTTGCTGGATGCCTGGGCTAAAGAAACGGGGCAGAACCTGCTCGCGGCACTCGAAGGCACTGCTAAGGAAGAGCTGTCTTATAGCGGAGTGATTCCGATGCGAAGCTTGGTAGAATTGGAAACGTGGTTGCCAAAGCTGAAGTTGATGAAATTCAAGGAAGTGAAGCTCAAAGTGGAAAATGATATCGTAGATAGTTTGGAAAAAATTGCGATGATCCGTCAGCATCTGGGCCAAGACATTGGCATCCGCATCGACGCCAATACCTCCTGGACATTTCCAGATGCCATCGAGCAGATTCCTGTCTATTTAGATCACGGCATCGATACGTTTGAACAAATATTCCCCAAAGATAATTTGCTTGATTTTCAGGAGATTACGGCCATTTTTGGAGCAAAAGCCAAGATCACAGTAGACGAATCCATTACCTCTTTTGAGTCTGCCAAAGCCTTGGTTGCTGACCGGATTTGCAACCATTTCAACCTGAAAATCTCCAAGCACGGTGGCATATTTAACACCCTGAAGATCTACGAACTTGCTACTGCTCATGGCATCACCTGCCAGCTCGGTGCCCACTTTGGAGAGACGAGTCTCCTCACAGCCGCTGGCGCAATCGTCGCCAGCATGGCCCCAGAACTGCACGCCCATGAGGGCGCCTTCGGCACCCATCTCCTCGCAGCGGATATCTGCCAGACTGCGCTCACATTTGGACCTGGCGGAACCCTCGCCAATCCTTTCTGCGACGCTTCCTTCACTGGCCTGGGCTCAGTCGTTGAAGAAAGCCTGCAAAAACAGGCCGCCCAGAAGGAATTAATGATTATTGATTGAATGATTATTAATTCCGAAAGCCTGAGGAAAAGTTCAAACTCAAACTCAAATTCAAATTCAAATTCAAATTCAAATTCAATCTAACCCTGACTATCAGTAACCAAGAATAATTCAATCAATCAATCAATAATCAATTAATAATTACCTCCGTCATGAAAAATTTAACCTTAACAACCACCTTTGCGACCCTGCAACTTCTAGTCAACCTTACCCTTGGTGTCGCCCAAGTAACCTTTACCGGCAACGCGGCCACTGACTTCACAGCTTGTGGATGTGGGCTACACGTAGATCAAACTGACCTTGTTGGAGACTTGGGGAATGTCTGTAGGACCCTCCCAAATGGCGGATTCTCGCCTAAGGGATTTGATGCACAGCATATATTTATGCACCATGATCCAGTGTCAGATACATTGTATATCGGCATCGATATGGTAGGCGTGGCGGGTGATGCAGACGGCGATGGAGATCCTTCCACCAGCAATAACTGCCCCAGCGCAGATCCTTTATCTACCCCTATGCACTCACATGAAGCCATTGGCTTTAGCATAGATACCGACCAAGATGGAAAATGGGACTACTATATCGGTTGGCCATTGGGCGGTGCGAATTTTGACCTCTATCAATTTATCAACAGTAGTTCGGACTTTTCCCCTTCTATAGGCCGACTTCAAACGATGCCGAATACAACTCCTGTGAGCCTCAGGCCCCTGTTATATTCTGAACCCAGCCCAGCAAAACCAGATCCCGAATTTTTCTTGGCGAGTTTATCGCTGCTTGATCCAGATTTGATGATGAATATGGTGTTGTACACGCAGCCAGTTCCAGGCGGTGGAGATGTAGCGTTTATGAATAACATCAACTTCCAGGCAAGCCTTCCAGTGGAATTCTCTTCATTTGAAGCGCACCAGCAAGCAGACAATATCATACTTACCTGGGAAACAGTCTCCGAAGTCAACAATAGTGGATTTGCAGTGGAAATGGCAGATGCGAGTGAGGAGTTTGTAGAAATTGGTTTTGTCGCTGGCCAAGGAACCAGCAGGACATCAGAAGCCTATCACTTTGAGGTGCAGGACGCCCACCATGGATGGAATTATTTCCGCCTCAAGCAGATAGACTTCAATGGAGAATTTCACTATTCTGATTATGTGGCCGTAGAAATGAGCCCTCAAAAGATCTCTGTTACAGCTACAATAGCAGACAATACCCTTTACCTCACTTCATATGGCCAATCCCCTATGTCTTTCCACTTGGTCAATATGGCGGGCCAGCGGATGCATCAGGGAACAGTAGATGACCTCACAGAAATGGACGTGAACCATTTGGCAACAGGCCTTTACTTTGTCCAATTTGAGACCGTCCATGGAATCGTGAGCAAGCGATTTGTCAAGCAATAACGGAACGTTCTATGTTCTAAGTTTTAGGTTCTATGTCGCCTTTTCACTTAAAACCTAAAACTTTCTGGTTCTCTGACAATTTTAGAGGAGCTTCCACTTTGGCCCTGAAACATCTCCTGAACCCCACAAGCCCTCCCTCGGCAGGCTCGGGACAGGCTCTCTCTTCAAAGAGGACTTCCCACAAGCCCTGGTTGGCGCGAAAACCCCTTTGAAGGGGTTGAGGCCTTGTGCGATCGGGGATGTTTTTGCCAGAAGCTAAAAGCTTCCCTCGGAATTTGTCAGAGAACCAACTTTCTTTTGTGGGGCTTCAAGCGAAATGGTTGTCGATGTGGGAGCGTCGGCAGCCTTTCGCACTTTTTTTGCTCTTTTGCGAAGACTTTCAGTCTGCGCAAAAGAGCAAAAAAAGATGGGAAGAAGAGAGGATTAGGAAGGAAAATTGTCATTTATCGAGGGGAATGATAAATTGATTGGGAATGAGCTAGAGATTAATGGAATCATTTGAATTTATTTGCGGATGGCTGTCCGTTTTTATTCAAAATTCATCATTCATTCATTCATTCAAAATTACCTTCTTAACCAATCAATTCATCCCCGTGAATAGAAGAAACTTCCTCACAACCACCAGTCTCGCGGCAATGGGCCTCGCCGCTACCCCGCAACACCTTTGGGCCTTTGACAAGAGACCTGCTACAAAAAATTGGGTGTGGATCACCCCTGACCCCGCTGCTGCCGATGAAATGTGGGTACAGCGATTTGCTGACATGAAAGCGGCAGGCATAGATGCCATTTTATTAGAAGTATATAATGGACGAAAGGCTTATTGGGGCAGCAAGCGCCTTCCCGTGGAAACGGAATGGCTAGAGCGGATGATTCCACTTGCCAAAGAAGCCGAACTCGAATTGCATGCCTGGATGTGGACCATGCCTTGCTTGATCCCCGAAATCCATGAAAAACATCCCGAGTGGTTCAATGTGAATAGACTAGGGCAATCTTCCCTAGAAAAACCTGCTTACGTGCCGTATTACAAATTTATGTGTCCATCGCGCGATGAGGTGCACGAATTTATCCGTGGGACTGTGGCAGAGCTATGTGAATATGCTATTGACGGTGTTCACCTCGATTATGTCCGCCATCCAGATGTTATCCTGGCCAAGGGACTTTGGCCCAAGTATGACATCGTTCAGGATAAGGAGTACCCCCAATATGATTACTGCTATTGTGAAAGCTGCCGCAAGCAGTTTGTGGACGCTGGAAATATCGACCCGTTGGAGATCGATGATCCCACCAAAAGCCAAGCGTGGCGACAGTTTCGCTACGACCTCGTGACCAATATGGTCAATAACAAACTCATCCCGGAAGCCCATAAAAACGGCAAGCTGATTACAGCAGCGGTATTCCCTAACTGGGAGATGGTGCGTCAGGAATGGCGGTTGTGGGAGCTAGACGCCGTACTCCCGATGCTATATCATAGCTTCTACCTGGAAGATCTTAAATGGGTCAAACAACAGTGCCAAAAAGGAATAGAAAATATGGTAGCCGAAAAACCGCTTTATAGTGGCCTATTTGTCCCAGCCCTTAGCCCTGAGGAACTCGCCCAGGCAGTGAAGCTTTCCCTCAAAGGCGGTGCTCAAGGCGTTTCGCTTTTCTCTTATGGCGCAATGACAAACGCGCATTGGGCAGCGTTGAAGAAAAGTTAAGTTCTAAGTTTTAGGTTCTAAGTTCTAAGTTCTTTTTCCTAGAACCTAGAACCTAGAACCTAGAACCTAGAACCTAGAACCTAGAACCTAAAACCTAGAACCTAGAACCTAAACCGTTCGTCAGTCTTTGACTATCTTCAATGTCCTTTGTTTGTCACCGACAGACACCTCCAGAAGATAGACACCTGCGCTGAGGTCACCCATCTCGATGCGATGCTCCATCAGTCCTGCATATTCTACGTCAAATTCTTCGATGATGAGTTGCTGCCCGAGAGCATTTTGCAAGGCCAGACGCACATGCGTAGGTTCAGTAATGTCAATACTGACATTTAGGCCGCCTCTAGTTGGGTTAGGGAAGGCAGTCACAGCCATGGGTTCCAACCCATCTTCGCCTAACCTGTAGGCGGTTCCATTGATGGTGACATTGTCAACTGTATAGTGTACAATCTGTCCTGGCGTACGCGCTGTAGCACAAAGACCTACCTGATAAGCCCCTGCAATAAATGCAGATTTGGTAGCGATGGTCGTCCAGGTAATTCCGTCAGGAGAGACAGAAGCAGTAAAGGAGAATCCAATACGTTGCAGACGCACCCAATAGGTCGGACCTGGCCACAGAGGCCCAGGAAGGACAGGACCATTGGTCCCTACCGCAAAATGACCTGTGACAGCTCGGGTAGTCATGACCGTTTTATTGTCTCCTGAAATCAAGGTAGAGACATTCGCGGCATTGCTGCCCCCCATCCCGCGGATCATCACCCCAATCATGTCCTGATAGGTGTTGGTCGGATGTTTGACGACACGTGCAATGATATCCATGGTTAGGCTACTGCTTGTGATTGGGACAAAATGAAACCCATCATTATTACCGCCAATACCACTGCCAGAGGTCTTGATTTCATAGGTCTTGGTCGTAGCGTCATAGCAAACCTGCCCCACCACATTTCCGGTATTGCCTACATCAAAATTAGACATTCCTGCTGGCAGTGGATCACAATCTTCTTTGACAGTTATGGTGAAGGTACATTCATCCGTGTTTCCGCTAGGATCAGTGGCCATCCAAGTATTGGTTGTGACACCAACGGGGAAGGTTCCGCCTGAATTAATGCCTGAAATAAGAGATAGGGTCAATTCTGGCAGCGTAATATCACAACCTGAATTCAGTTTCGAACTTGAACTACTAAAATCCCAATTTGAGCGGTCATTGATGGCTTGACGTACGGCAGTAATGCTTCCACTTGTGGTGGAGCAGTCATACCACACATTATCAGCTTCAAACACAGACACGGCATTTTCCCCATTTGTAAAGACAGAAGGAAGGGCAGATTCATTGGAACTGGTAGCGTCAGATTGCCACCCAAAACCATTCACTTGCAAAGCTGCAATGAATCCAGACTCATCACCTGCAGTCGGTTCGCTCCCTACATAGGCAAAAACCTGGTCACCATTGGTTGAAAGACCAAAACCAGCCTCTTCAACTGTAAGTGTTCCCGTAGAAGCAGCAAGGCTTCCTGTTTGCGTTCTTAATAAAACTTCCGTTCCGGCTGGCACTACGCTAGTTGCAGTCCATAATAAATCTCCTTCTCCCGTTCCTCTAAATCCACCTGCACCCAGCTAGCCTTCGTCTGTAAATTTGATTTCTGTTCCAACTTCTAATTCCACAAACGTCACAAAAGAAATAGAATCGTCTGCATCACTTCTAAATCCAGTAAAAGCGATATCACCCAGTCCTGGCGTAGTGGTAGGCGCTCTCACACACTGATCGGTAGCTGTCACGTCATAGTTGACCACATCAGAACATCCGCTAGTGATCATTCTGACAATATCAGCTGGACAATTGAGCTCAGGAGGCGTTGAATCAATTACCGTAACATTGAAGCTACATTCATCTGAATTTTCGTAGTCATCCAAGGCATCATATGTCACTACAGTAGTCCCCACGGGGAATACTGAACCACTTGGCAGGCCAGCCACCAGCTCTGGTATGATCGTGGTACAATTATCTGATACGGTAGGATCTGCATAGGTCACAACGGCTCCGCATTCACCTTGATCATTAAAAGCGGTGACGTTTGGGGGACAGGAAATCGAAGGATCTTCCAAATCCTCAATAGTTACATCAAATACGCAAGTGCTGGTATTTCCCGCCCCATCAGTAGCTTCATAAATCACCTCAGTATCTCCTTCCCCAAATAAAGTTCCGCTAGCTTGGCCAGCGATAAGCTGAATGGTAGGATTCCCACAAATGTCTATAGCTGTAGGCGCAGTATAGGTTACAATGGCTCCACATTTTCCTGGATCATTGCTCATAGAAATATCTGCTGGACAAAAATCAAATTCAGGCGGAATCAAATCGGGCCTACAGAGGTCGCCTACCATGATTTGTCCAATACCCATTTCATCCCTTTCCCCACTTCCAGACACATCATCACTCGTCCAGCGAAGGTAGAAGCAAGCCAAATTGTTCACAGAAATAGGGAGAGCAGTAGAACGAGAAACTTTCTCAGTAGGAGGCTCGGGGTCGCCTGTTCCAGGTGTAGTAAAATCGAGACTAGCTACAGGTGTATAAGTAATATCATCAGTAGAATAGGAAAAATTCAGAGAGTTCGCCCTATCACGGTCATTTAGGAAATAAATTTCATAGGCAACGGCAGGATTCGTAAGGGTTCCTCCACTTTGATTACACACTTTCAGGGTAATGGTTCCGGGCGTAAAGTCGCTTCCTCCTGGCTGAATATATAAGCCTTGAAAACTAGGACCATTGTCCAATTTGTAAATACCTCCAGTAGATACAAATCCAAAATCTGTTCCACGGGCATAGTCGCCACTGGTTGCAGTGCCTCCAAATGGCAAATTTCCATCTGAGAAACCTGTGATGGCCCAGGCATCAGAATCCAGCTCACCAAGACCAGGTAAGGGGGCAAATCCGGAACCATCGAAAGTGGAGAAGTCCTCGGTGGCTACACCAGAGACCCCAATGTTGAGCTGAGCATAGCTCGAAAATGCCAGCATGCAAAGCACACATAGCAAAGCAAGTGTTTTGTTCATAAGAAAGGTTTATACATAGATTTTCTAAGGGTAAAAATGGTTGCTGGTTCATAAACTAGGAATTTACAAGAGATGGAATCTGATAAAGACTAAAATAACGATTTTGGCAATCACGAGCAATGTTTCCTTAAGGATTTATTATTCAAATAAAATAATATCCACCAGAAATTTCTCCGGTCAATGTGATTGAATCAAGTGGTTTTCTATCAAAATAAAACCTCACAGGCTTATGGTCCTGCGAGGCTTCTCGGTTTGGTTCAAGCAGTAGAACCTATTTCTTAATCACTTTTACAATCTTAGAAGAAGTTGACGTTTTTATTTCCAAAAGATACATTCCTGGAGCCATGTCACTCATGTCAATGCTGCGATCGACGATGCCATTAGCTTCAAAAGTTTGTACCAAAAGCTCCTGCCCTATTGCATTTCGCAGTGCAAGGTGCACGCTGGACGTGGCTGTAATATTGACGTTCAGCGCATTGGTTACAGGGTTAGGGAAGGCACTGACAGTCAGATCTGCCTTCTGGTCCATTCCGAGCCTACAGTTGGGATCGTCTACGATGGTGACATTGAATGAGCAAGCCCCTACATTCCCTACCAAGTCTGTAGCCGTGTAAGGGACTGTAGTAGTACCTACAGGGAAGCTCCCCCAATTATTCGTAATCACTGGACCCGTCAAGACCAGGTCAACAAAATCGGTACAATTGTCAGAGACGGTTGGTGGAGTCCAACGGACAAGGGTCAAACGTCTGGAACAGTCTTCGGGAAGGGTAATATCTGCAGGACAATTGGCAAAGACAGGATCTTCATTATCCACGATCTCCACATCAAAACTACAGTAGGCAGCATTTCCACTTCCATCCACAGCCTCATAAGTCACAGTAGTGACCCCTGCGGGGAATGTGGAACCGCTTGGCAAACCGCCGATGAGATTGGGAGAAACACTTCCTCCAACTACAGGAATAGTGAATCCACAGGTTGGGCAGGGGAGGTTATTGCTGTTATCTGTAATCCAGTTACTTGAAGTATTGATAGCAGCACGGATGGAAGCGACATCGGGACCTGTAGTGGTGCTACAATCGTAGATGGCATTGTCTACTTCTGGTGAAATACTATTGGAATTATCTCCATCTGTAAATATAGCTGGCTTGGCGGAGGTAGAAGAGGAAGTCGCATCAGCATCCCAGTCTCCATTCATTTGTAAGGCAGCGAGAAAGCCTGACATGTCGCCAGCTGTAGGTGTAGCCCCTTGATAGGCAAAAATTTGGTCTCCACCAGAAGAAAAGAAAAGGACATTTCCCGCAATACTTCCCGTGCTCGGCACATTGCCAGCCACATGGACTTCCGTCCCTACAGGTAAATTAGAAGAAGCCGTCCAGGTATGCGTATTCTCCCCAGATCTAAATCCACCAGCAGCAAACCACCCATTTTCTGTAAAGGTAATGGAAGTACCCGAAGCGACAGACTTAAGTAAAACAAAGGAATAACTATCCGTTCCATCTGCACTATACCCTGTAAATGCAATGTCTCCTAAGCCCAGGCTGCTAGTCGGCGGCACTACATTGCAATTGTCAGCAGCAGTAGGCTCAGCATAGGTTACTTCTGCGCTACAACTCCCATCATCAATGGTCACATTAGGTGGACAGAAGATGGAAGGATCCTCGAGATCTGCTACTTCTATGTTAAAGGAACAGGTGCTTTTATTACCAGCTCCATCAGTAGCTTCATAGCTTACCCAGGTAGTACCTTCATCGAATAGCGTTCCGCTTGCTTGCCCACTTACCAATTGTACACTCACGGAATTGGAAGGTAAGCTAAAGCCACAAGGACCTGGAGCAGCAAAACCACCATTGTTAGTAGTCCAATTAAACGCATCCAACACTTCTGGCTGAGCAGAAGCCCTGTCTGGACCTGTCGTGCTACAATCATACACGGCATTGTCTACTTCAGGAGAAATGCTGATAGAGTTGACGCCATCCGTGAATATAGCAGGCTTGGCACTTGTGGTGGATGAAGTAGCGTCTCCATCCCAACTTCCATTCATCTGGATAGCTGCAATGAAGTTGGACATATCTCCGGCTGTGGGAGTTGTCCCTTGGTAAGCAAATAGTTGATCACCACTACCAGACAAGGCAATCGAGTTAGAACTGTTGCGGACCAGGGTTCCTGTACTAGGAACACCATTGGTAATGATGACCTCACTGCCTTCAGGCAAATTGGACGTGGATGTCCAGGTCATGGTTCCTTCTGTAGTGCCACGAAAGCCCCCTGAAGCTAGCCACCCATTGTCCGTAAAGGTAATTTGGGTGCCAGCGGGAGTAGCTGGCCAGATGACGAAAGAATAAAATTCTGCAGGTGAGTTATCAGCATGATATCCAGTAAAAGAAATATCCCCCAAACTCAAATCACTACTGGGAGGTCCACTACAAAAGTCTGTTGCAGTAGGTAACGGATAATTTACAACGGCTCCACATTGTCCAGGGTCATTACCGACAGATATACCTCTCGGGCATAAATCAAATGCAGGGGGATCTACATCAGGGTTGCACTGTCCATAGCTCGAAAATGCCAGCATGCAAAGCACACCTAGCAAGGCAAGTGTTTTGTTCATAGGTATGGGTTTATTCATAAAAAAAGGAATTATTGATTATTGATTAAAAAATCTTTTACTAATCAGCAACTTAAGGATCACAAATGCCTTAAATTAATAATCAATCAAGTAATCAATTTCTAATTTAAAAATGGGTTACTGATTCAAAAACTAGGAAAATACAAGAGATAGGAGCAGACAGAAGTAAAAGTACGGTTTTTAGAGGATAGCTGCAAATCTTGGGATTTGGTGATATGTACTATTAATAGATAATTAACCTTAAGCTAATGATAGCATGATCTCCGTGGTTGGGGAAGACCTGTGGGTACTTTAGTCTCCAGCTAACTACATTATTCGACATGTTTTTGTCGGATAGAATATTGGGGCTAGATTACTATTCAGACGAAGTTATATTTGGAAAGAAGGGATTACCAACCATTTAAGAAAAAAAACGCCACTGCAATAAGATTGCAGACCTTAACTTTTTCTTGCCTTCCAGTTAAGAAATGATAGAATGGAACCTCCAAGCCCAACTTACCCTGCTTTCACGCGAGTGAAGGCGGGGTTTTTGAATTTTTAGGATAAAATGGTAAATAGGCGTTAAGAATTATTCATTGATAAATTGATTGATTATTTATTCAGATAAAAACATTATTTACTGATTTTCAATTGATTATTCGATACAAATTTATCAATCAAGTAATAATCTTCCTCCAGCGCAAAAAATGCCACTTTACCTTATGGACCCATTCATTACCTTCCGACGATTTCCCGAAAAAATAGCTGCACGTGAATTCGGCGCCCTGCTCGAATCAAAAGGCATCCGATATGAAATCGAGAATAACTCCCCCCGGGTCGATGTCACCTTTGTAGGAAGTCCCTTACAGAAACAATACATTCTGAAGCTTCACAAGGATGACTTACAGGCTGCCAGGCAGTTGCTAGAGGAAGAAGCGACAGAAATGATGCAGGCCATCGATAAAGACTATTACCTCTTCGAGTTCTCAAATGAAGAACTTCATGACGTCCTCAAAAAACCCGATGAGTGGAACGAATTTGACTACCTGCTTGCACAAAAGATCTTGCAAGAGCGTGGAGAAGCCATTGACGAAGGCTATGTAGAACAATTGGAAGCGGAACGCCTTTCAGAACTGAAAGCCCAAAAAGATGCTGCGCCTTGGCTCATCTTGTTAGGCTATGTGCTTGCACTAGCAGGGGGTATATTTGCCATCGTGGCTGCCATTATGCAGGTAAAACCGATCCCAGACTATGTCCTACTAGGATATATCCTGGGGGCGATCGGCGGCGTATTTGCCGTCATGGTGGGTTGGATTCTCCTGACTTCGCGGATGTCCTTGCCCGATGGCTCACGCCAAGCCCTGTTTGGGAAAAAGACCCAAAACAATGGAAGATGGATCTTCCTGTTGGGCCTTTTGACTTCGATTGCCTTGGCAATCCTTATATGGAATTATGCTTTTGGGGAAGGGTAAAATTCCCGTAGAGACGTCGATTTATCGCGTCTCTACAACTCCAAACGCGATAAATCGCATATCGGAGAGGACGCGATAAATCGCTCCTGGTAGAGACGCGATAAATCGCTCCTGGTAGAGACGCGATAAATCGACGTCTCTACGGAAATAATTGCTCGAACTACCGCGCACTCAAGCGCTCGGACTTCCTCCGAATCGTCACGACCTCGTTCTTCGTGCCAGCCTCAAAGGTATATACCTCAGGTTCAGCACTTCCGCTAGGCCAGTAGACTTCTACGGTCTGCAGTGCCTCATCCCCCAATCCTACGTGAATGTCTTCATGGACGGCACAGAAGGACTCGCCGCCTACAGTATTTCCACGGACGATATGGCCATTTACCACTACCCGTGCACCAATCGCAAAGACATTGCTGGAAGACGCATCTTGTAAGCGGAGTTTCACCCAGTTGCCAGCTTGGCCTTGAGGGGCGGCTTTGTTGATGTAGACAAAAGTAGCGCCTTCTTCGAAGGTGGTGGGGGCCTTGACGACCTTATTGGGTGGAGGAACGGCGAGGGCCTTGCCCATAAATTGTAACTTGAGGTTACGGGCAGCGGGGCTGGTAGAGTTGTAACCAGCGCTGTGTAATACCACCATGTCATTCAGGCCGTCCTGATTGAGGTCGGTGGCGAAATGGCCGTTGGCCTGCTCGTGCATGCGGAAGATGTCTTTGACATTGGACTTTTGGGACGCTTCGAGGCCCATGCCTGCGTACGCATCACGGTCTTGAAGGTAGATGTAATCTTCCTTGTGCCAGCCTGTTCCAGGCGATTTGCGGCGGGGAGGATTCACACTGTAGTCCATCCCTACGATGTCCATGGCTTGGTATTCAAGGGTTTTGTCAGCGAAGCGATAGTTGCCTGGCGTAGAACTATTCACCAACAGCCTGCCCGGTCCAGTCGTCCAGTCGCCAATGAAATTGTCATTTCCTCTACTCAATGCACCTACCATATAGATGTCCAGGTCGCTGTCATTGTCTATATCAAAAAAGCTCGGATTCCACGCAAATTCAAGGCCGCCGATAGAGTTGGCAAAGGCAGAATTGCCATAGCGTTCTTTGGCAAGGGGGTGGATATTGGCAGTGTGGACAATGTCTGGTGCGATATAGGGGGAATGACTAACTTGGGATTCTGTAGTGATGTCTTTCAGACCCTCTTCGCCAAAGGTGAAGAGCATATGGGTCAGGCTGGCCTGGCCTTTAAGGGCGTTGTTGGCAGCAAGGGAAACCGTGTTCATTTCATTGGGGTCGGTGACAAAAAGGGCCGTGTTACGGATAGAGTAAGTCTGTGCGCCACAGTTGGTGAGGAGCAGTTCAGGAGAACCGTCGCTATCGAGGTCACCACTGGCAATGCCCATCCAGCAGCCGATATACTTGGGATCGTCAAATTGCTCCAAATAACGGAAGCTTTTGCCCCCTTCATTCAAATATACCCGCATGCGGTTGGGAATATCATTGGCGACTACGAGGTCGGGATATCCGTCCTGATTGAGGTCTGTAAACTGACCCGCCCAAGAGTGCTCGGCATTTTCGCCTACCTGCTCGCCTTCGACTGTTTGCACGCCTGCATCTTCCTGAAAACCGCCATTGGGCAATGGGATTTTGTCCTCAATCGGCTCTACTTCAGGCAAACCAGCCACGCCCCATTCCTGCGCTTTTTCCACAAAAGAAAACTCACCTGTCTCCGACAACTGGTTGATCCACAGGGTGTTGCGATGCCCGCCAAAATTAGTCGCGCCAAACGCCCAGAAATCTGGGTCGATAAAATTCGTGATGTATACATCCAGGTCGCCATCACGATCGATATCAGCAACAGTAGCAGAAGACGAAGAGTAATTGGTGGTGAGGCCTGCGGCTTCCGAAGCGAATTCCCACTCAGGAAGGCCATCGTTGTCTTTGTCGCCTTTATTGAGGTAAAGGGAGTTCA
Organism: Bacteroidia bacterium; assembly: GCA_030430575.1. Classification (GTDB taxonomy): domain Bacteria; phylum Bacteroidota; class Bacteroidia; order J057; family J057; genus JAUIGE01. The sequence goes on from JAUIKF010000077.1 coordinate 25,861, forward strand.
TACCTTCTGGCTCATTGCGATACGTTTTATGCATGCCATCCTCGAGGTCCCCAACTAGGAACTCAGGTATATTGGTCTCGATGTAGTCGCTGGCTTCTTTGGCATCTCTACCGAGGTGATTGGCACCAGGATATACGCGCATGCCAAGGCCAGGCTTCACAAAGGGCGTCCCGTAATGATGATTCAAGATCAGGATGTCAATTCGTCCATCTCCATCAAAATCCGCTGTCACAGTTCCCGTTCCAATGCGGCCTTCTGCATAAGGATCATCCTCAACAGAAGTTCTAGGGGTGTATTTATTTTCGATTAATAACTCTTCCTTCACATAAGTAGAATTGGGCTGTGCCTTCTGAAGGTCTTGAATCGTGCTAAAAATAGGGTTTCCATTGTCATCCGTGCCTTGGTTCAGGTAAAGAACACAAGGTTTGGCGTCCACTCGGTCATCCATCTGCAAGACGCCATTTTCGTCAGAAGGGCGCGCCAGCGGGCGGCCCGAATGCACAAAGAAAAGGTCTTGCAAGCCGTCGCCGTTGGCGTCAAAGGCGGAAGCACCACGGTTGGTGAGGACATTGTTGCCGCTGGCAGCATCGCCGAGGCTTTGGCCGATTTCTTCAAACGGCGTGATCGTAGAATCGAGGGTAATGGTGCCACGCTGAGATTCTGCCGTAGCAAAAGGGTCATTCTCAGGCTCAAGGGCGACGTCCATGCCGACGCGTTGTTTCAGTATGCCTGAAAGGATGTTGACGGCGTCTTGGCCTTTTTCTTTTTTCAAATAGTTGAAGCCAAATAGCAAGGTGCTGAAAAGCACGGTAGTGATGATCGCTAAGCGATAGAGGGTTTTACGTTTCATGATGTTTATTTAATGAGAGAATGAGTGAGTGATAGAATGAGAGAATGTGTATTAGATTATGGCTTCCCCATTTTACATTTGAGCGCGGGTTATTCCCTTCTCCGAGGGGAACGGGGATGCGCGGAGGGGTTCAATCGCAGAAAGGGTGAAGCCCTGTTATATTTTATTGGTGATTTAGCTAGAGCAAGTTGTCATCGACATACGTCTCATAGATCGGTGGCTGGTAGCGCGCCGCTGCTTCCTGGATCTGCTCAGCCAATGCTGGCACTGGAATGTCCACTTCGCAGATGTCCGTGATGCGTTCGTAGGAGACGATGGTGAGGCGGAGGAAGAGGTCTTCGCCTTTCCAAACAGGTCTGAGATACAATTGCTCGTAGCCACGTTTGTGGTTATTGATCATATTTAGGTGGTCGCCATCTTTTGAGGCGAGGTAAGCGTAAGCAGGCGCTGGCCCTTGAGCCGTTCGCAAATAGCGGCGTTCCACCAGCTCTGAAGCAGGGAGTACGCCCGCGCCGAAGGCTGGGATGGCAAAGTCCTTCTGAGGCGTCAGCAAGGATAAAGGGATATTGCCTGCCACAATTACTTCCTGGTCATTTTTCCCAAATAATTGCACTTCTAGGTACGTATCTTCCAAAATAGCTTCCTGGCCAGGATAGCGCGTCTTAGGCGTCACAGCGGTGATTTCAGCACGTTCCCAATGACGGGTAAATGTGACTAAGGTCGCTTTGTCTGGGTTGTAGATGCCAGGAGGATCAAAACTATGGAGGCTAAAGTGATCTCCTGCTTTCAGTTCTGCAAAAGTATTGGCCCCTACTTCTTCCTCCTCCCTCAAGAGCTTATAGAATTTCCGCTGGCCTTTGCGCCTTCCATCCTGATTAGAATAGCTTCCAATCGCCTTTTCCTCATGATAAATCACTGGTGCCGCCACTAATTTTTCCCCTAACGTCCGTAGCTTATCCAACTCAAGCGGCGCATTATCATACAATCCAGGCTGGTCATAAGCTGATTCCAAAAGAAAAGGATCCATGGCATTTAAGGTGCCTACTGTTTGGAGGTAAAAGGGTCTGGGCAATTGCATCCAGCCGTGGTACATCTCTCCTACTGCATCCTTCGCAGACAGCTCCCACAGACCTGGGTCCAGGCAGTTGTTGACGATGGACATGCGCTTGGGCATGGTCCCTGGATTGGGCTGATACTGGCCGTCTTTGAAGGTGTATTCGCCTGCATCATTAAACAAGCCATCGGCAGCTGTGAAGCTGGGATAGTAGTCATTGGTTAAGTCAGGCGCGAGGTTGATGCCATTTCTGGCATACTCAGCCAAGACGATGTTCGCCACGTCAAAAGCCGTGCTTTTTTCGCTTTTATACGGCAATACTGGCAACAGAAAGTGTGCAGGAATCTTCTCAACAGCCATTTTCTGGTTGGCTGCAGAATCCTGGAAGCGCACGTGGAAGTGCTTGCTACCTGGCTGAAAGGAGACTTCAGCCGTTGTCAGGTCCCGCAATACAGATGCGTAGCGATTGATAGACTGGGTGGACGCCGTCACGGGTTGTCCTTTGGCGTTCAGGTGTTCTTGATCGAGGAGGATGGGAGCTTGCGTGACTAGCGGTTTTTCTGGCGAAAAGGCCATGAAGCCAAGCGTAGCGGCGGCGCCTATTCCGAGGATGATTAAGAGGGTAATGAAGGAGGTTTTCATCGGGCTGATTGAGTTATAGGTTAGTGAGTGTCTATGGAGAAAATTCAAGTTCAAACTCAAGTTCAAATTCAAGAAAGAGGATTTGTGTTTGAGGTTGAATTTGAGTTTGAACTTTTCTTAAATGATTTCGCAGAGTTACAGATTCTGCTCCGTCAGCTTAAAAGCAAACTGCTCTACTGACTGCCCCACAGGTCCTTGAGTCTTGCCGTACGTCTTGCCATCGATGTGATAGCATCCGACGACATACCAGACACTGGGGGTGGTGAGGGCGCAATCTTCGATTTCGCCAAACATGGAGAGCGAGCCGCTTGGAGAGAGTAAGGTAATTTGAGCTTTGCCTTCTGGCGAAGCTGTGAAGACATTGTCCAGGCCATCACCCCTGCCAGCAGCACCTTTTCCAATGATATTGTATCCTTCATATCCAGCGTCAATTCCAGGCGCATTAGCGATGACATTCCATAGTGAGTAGATCCCGTTAGGGACCAGACCATAGGCAGTGAGATCGATCAATGTGCCATTTTCTGTACAATTGGCGTGGGCATTTCCGCTGATACTCATAAACTCTCCCCATTTGATATGGTCTCCGTTAGGGGCTGTTATTGGGTTCTCATTGTGTTTTGTGTAAATCTTGCCTTGGCTGTCTAGTGGCTGATTGCCTGATTCGTCTTTCACAAAGAAGGGCAGTACAGTCATCTTCTGCGAGAATCCCAAAGGGCTTACTTCTTCGAGGTCTGTGACACATGCAGGCAGCAAGCATAACAAGCTGACAAGTATTAAGAGTGGCGTGATGAGAGATGGGCGTTTCATGGTAAATAATTATAAATTCAGTGATTATTGATTGACTAATTTATTAATTGGATAACTGGCTTATTGATAGCTTCCAAAATGATGAATCAATAATCTATCAATTATTCAATTAATAATTCTTATGCTGCGTCAGCCAACTCATACTGCAATTATAAAGGTGAGGTTTAGGGTAAAAGCGCCTACCTTATTCTATCTGTATTCTGCTTTAGTGAATGGTCATTTTAATTGAGTGATTGGAAAGAGAAAGTTCAAATTCAACCTCAAGTTCAAAATCAATTGTCATTTCTTATTTGAGATTGCGTTTGAAATTGACGCTTGATTTTCTCTTAGACACCTACAATAGTCGTCGCGAATATCCGCATATCGCCTATTAGGGCCTTTTTTTCCTGAAAATAGGCACCTAGTACCCTTAAGGCCTCTTTTAATTCCCTCCTGCATAATCGCGGAAGTTGAAGAAAGATGGTCGGACCATCCGCTCATTTGCACGGTCGATTCGCTCATCTACCCCAAATCCTTTCCTGGCCACCCCCTACTTTTGGGTCATACATCACGACGATGTATGTTGTTCAATCACCCTTAAATAATCACTAATCATGAACACGCCAGTAGTAGAAATCACCAAGACATTAAACGGATTCAACAAAGCAGCCATGCAGAACTTCCAGCAGATGGCCACCGAGACCCCAGACGCTTTTAAGCTAGGGCTGACGGCCAAGTCTTACTGGGAAGGAAGCGGCGGCTCTACCCTCGCCAAGATCGGTGACTGGGACCTCGCAGGACAGACTGTCTCTAAGCCTACCCGTGATTACAGCATTCAGTTTGGTGCGTGGAAGGAAGTAGAAGAAGTCATCGGTATCACAGGTGCTTCTGACCGCCTAGAGCCAGTAGAAGTAGTCCTCGCTGCCCTTTGCTCATGCATCACCTGGGCTGTCAACATCAACTCTGCCCTCAATGATGTCACATTCGAAGGCCTTGAAGTCAGCGCTTCTTGCACCCTCGATCCACGTATCCTCTTCGATGTATTGCCAGTAGAAGAATCCAGCAATATGTTCCAGCAAATCGACCTTGACGTCAAAGTCTTAGGAGATGTATCTGAAGAGACCAAAAAACAAATCGCTGAGTTCACGCATCGCTCACCTGTGCGCTCTATCCTCGCCTACGGCCAGAACATCGTCACGAATGTATCTTAAGAAGAATTCTTAATTATTGATTGACTGATTATTGATTCATCACCTGTTTTTAAATTTCTGACTATCAGCAATTTATCAACCTTTTAAATCAATAATCAGTCAATTCTTAATCAGTAATTCATTCTCCGGGCTGTCTGAAGCAGTTTTTTTTCGCTCTCCATTTCAAAGAACATTTTCGCTTACCACGAAAAAAGGACCCATTGGTGTAGCCAAAAAGGAAAAGGTAACCAGGAGGGGGAGAAATGAGGGGATGACTGAATGAGAGAATGATAGAATCTTAAGCACCGTTTTGCACGGCAATATTTTATTGTTTTTTCAGCTACCCATTTCCTATTCCCTTACCCAATCATTCTATCATCCAATCATTTTATCATTCTATCATTCTCCTTTCATTCTCCTCCTGCCATGAATCCGCACCAAACGATAGAACATACACATCCCCCTACCGGCAAAGACCGTCTAGACTTATTGGGATATTCACAAGACATGCTTGAAGGGCTTCCAGATTCTTTGATAGATGCTTTCAAAGGCATCGGGAATCCCTTTGAAATCGCACCGCTCAAGGCAGGTGCGACTATCGTGGATTTAGGTTCTGGCGTGGGAGTAGATAGTTGTATTGCGGGGTTCAAGACAGGGGGGCGGGGCAAAGTCTACGGCATTGATAGCGAATCAGCCATGCTCGATCAAGCGCGGGCTGCTTCTAAAGCCTTATGGTTGAGAAATGTTATTTTCATTCAAGGAGATATGGAGAATATCCCTTTGCCTTCTAATCTTGCAGATATTGTGATGAGCAATGGGGTAGGGTGCATGTGCCTGGACAAAGAAGTGGTTTTTGGGGAGATGTATCGCATCTTGCGCGATGAGGGGCAACTTCAACTGGCAGATATGATTGCCTATGGGGACGTAGCGTCCTCTCCAACCGCGTCGGATTATCCGCATTGCATCAACGAAGGCACGTACCGTGCCTTATTGGAAGAAGCTGGATTCACTGATGTTAAGATCACAGCAGTGGCCAATTCAGTTGAAGGGCCTGAGGCAGGGCTGCGTGCTTGCCATGTGTTTGCAAGGAAAAAAATCGTACTTTCGATCACCCCAAATGATTAAACATTATAGTCCCTTTTTAGCCTGAATAATTCATAAAAAAGGGGAAAGCCTGAGTTTTTGTTCTTGTAAATGTCTAATTTACAAGTGCTTAAGACAAAAACAACAAAACTTTCCCATGTCAAATTTAGTTAAAAAAGGATC
>JAUIKF010000119.1 GCA_030430575.1 Bacteroidia bacterium
CGGAAGAAAATATGCGCAAGGATTTAAAGAAAATAATCAAATTGCCTTTGACTCATATTTGCCAAAGTGGAATTACACAGCAAAAGCTGCCCCCTGAAATTACGAGTTTATTTCGTACACGATCCTATCGATCTCCACCCATTTTGATTCAAAAGGAAATAATTCCTGGTTGTACTTCATGGTTGACTTTTGTTTTAAGTGATAGGACAAAAGTCGGGGGCAGGGCGGAGGATTCTCTTGCCATTTGGCAAGAAAAGGGGAATGAAGAGAAGTTCAAGTGCAAACTCAAGTTCAAGTTCAAAGTATCTTTCAGACGCTCAGACGCTCAGACGCTCAGACGCTCAGACGCTCAGACGCTCAGACGCTCAGACGCTCTTCCGTTCAGACTTCGCCTGATTCTTCCGAATCCTACTCAGCGAGGTATCTGTAATCCCCAGATACGTCGCGAGGTATTTGAGGGGAATTTTCTGCATGAATTGGGGCTGTGCCAATAACTCTTGGTAACGCGCTTCTGCGGACTTCGTCTGCAGGGTGACCATGCGCTCCATGACGCGCACCATGCCATTTTCCGCAAACTTACGCCCAAATTCGCGGTATTCAGGATGTGTCAGGTAGAGCTTTTCGAGTTGGTGTTTTTGGATAATAAACACCTCGCTGGCTTCTATGGCCTCGACATAATAAGCCGCAGCCGATTCCTTATAATACGCCAACAAGTCCGTCACAAACATGTCCTGAAACGAAAACCAGGTCGTGATCTCATCCCCTTTTTCATTGTGAAAATAGACCCGAAAGGCCCCTTGGTTGATATAGGCTAAAAAGGTCGTAACCTGCCCAGGACTTACCAGCATTTCGCCTTTTTTGAGGAGTTTGGTGGCGGAGAATGCGTCGACTAATGGCGCGGTGTCGATGAGGGGTAAATGCCTTTTGAAGTATTGGGTGAGGTTTTGCATGGGGTTATTGGTACTTTTTGTAAAAAGCCCTCTCTATTTGTTCCATTTCCTTAAGATAATCGTCATCACTTTCACCATCGGGAGCGTTAAACATCTTTACAAGCATTTTAGCTTCAGCATCATTTAGTTCTTCTAAATGCCTGACAAATTTGGGCAATGTTTCATCTGTCCATTTATGAGAAATCCAATCTGGAAATTTAATCAGGCGATCACTTTCCCCACCTAATTCTAGTAGGCATTTAGTTACTATAGGTCGTAAATAGAATATAGAAATTGAGAGATGAACCTTGTAAATGGATTTTTCATGAATTCGATCCAAGGTGACTGTTTGCGTAAATTCAGGATGGCTTATACATAATGTTTCCCAGTAACGCCCTTGATAATTTCTTTCTTGTTTGGTTATAGTAACTGATAATCCACTCGTCTCCAGTAGTTTTTGTTTTAAACATTTATCATCTGGGAAAGGGATATTTGATGGGAATGTAATGGTATAAGGCAAAAAGTACATAGTGATCTTTTTTAGGTGATTGCCTAACTCTAAGATATTACTTTTCATGCAACTATCCCCCAATTCCCCCTATCTTTAGTGAAAATACCCAACAGGTTTTCTTTAACCTGTTGGGTATTCAGGCCCCGCATAGCCATTTTACTCCCTTTTCTCAATAGCCCGGATACCACACCCCTAGCCTGAACATGTAACAGATTGAAGAAAATCTGTTAGATGTTTGAGGCATACTTTCATTTTGATTTCAATTTTCATTTTAATTGCCCTCCATGCTATCCAACTACCTCAAAATCGCCTGGCGGCTCATCCTCCGCAACAAAGTCTACACAGCCATCAATCTCCTGGGACTGGCGATCGGCATTGCCTGTACAGTGCTGATCAGCTTATATGTTTTGGACGAATTGAGCTACGACCGCTTCCATGAGAAGGCGGACCGCATCGTGCGTGTGGTGGAAAACCAGAGTGATCAAGAAGGAAATGTAGCCGAAATGGCAACAACCTTTGGGGCATTGGCGCCTGTGCTGGAGACGGAGTTCCCCGAGTGGGAGAGTGTATCGCGACTGTTTCGCATCAGTCCACTGGTGAGCGTGAATGAAGAGAAGAAATTTCAGGAAAAAAGCTTCTTTTTTGCGGATTCGACCGCCTTGGAGGTCTTTGACTTTGAGATGCGTGCTGGCGATAGGGCAACGGCATTGGATGCGCCGTTTTCCTTGGTGATCACCGAAACGGCTGCCAAACGGTATTTTGGGGAGGAAAATCCCATGGGACAAGTGCTGACGGTCCGCGATGATGAAGGGGAAAATGATTTTAAAATCACAGGGGTTCTCAAGGATATCCCTGGCAATTCACATATCTACTTCGAGTTCCTCGCGTCCTACGCTACGCTCAAAACCACCATGCCATGGGTGAACAATTGGCACTATCCCCCCATGTACACCTATGCGCTATTGCCGCCCAATTACCCCCCCACCCAGGCGGAAGAACGCTTAGCCGCATTCCCGAAAAAGCACATGCGTGCTGACTTAGCCGAAAGCCGTTCCTACGAACTTCAGCCTCTCACTTCCATCCACCTGAATTCTCAGCGAGAAGGCGAAATCTCCGCCAACGGAGACATGACCTATATCTACGTTTTTGCAGCCATCGGCTTTTTTATCCTCCTCATCGCCTGCATCAATTTCATGAATCTCGCGACGGCGCGTTCCATCAACCGCGCCAAGGAAGTAGGCATGCGCAAGGCCATGGGCGCCCATCGTGGCCAGCTCGTGAAGCAATTCTTGAGCGAATCGTTTTTGATGGTGTTATTGGCCATGGGACTGGCGTTGGGAGTGATCGCCTTGGTGCTGCCAGGGTTTAATGAACTGGCTGGAAAAGCACTGGAGATCAGCTATTTCTCTTCCTGGCAAGTGCCTGTCATCGGCTTAGGCATACTGCTTTTTGTGGGCTTGCTGGCGGGGAGCTATCCCGCTTTCTTCTTGTCGGGCTTTCGGCCCGTGGAGGTCTTAAAAGGCCTGGCAGGCTTTCAGAAGGGTGGGGCAGCCTGGCTGCGCAAGGGATTGGTCATCTTCCAATTTGCGATCTCCTGCGCCTTGATCGTAGGCACCACGGTCATCTATAGCCAAATGGATTTTATCCGAAACAAACGACTCGGCTTTGAGAAGCAGCATTTGGTTATCATTCCGCTCCGCGACGAAAAAGACCAAACAAACGCAGAGTCCCTCCGTCGGGAATTGACCCAGTCACCGCATATCCTGAGCGCCGCAGCCTGCTCGGGCTTGCCCGCCAAAGGCGGTTATTATGGCTTCCCCATTACCCCAAAAAACGCGCGCCTCGACAGCCTCTCCATGGCCACCAACTTTCTGAGTGACCACGATTATGTCAAGACCATGGGCATGGAAATCATTGCGGGCCGCGATTTCTCCGAAGATTTTTCCACTGACGCCTCCGAAGCCTTCCTGATCAATGAGGCAGCGGCCAAAAAACTGGGCTGGGATGACCCCATCAACCAGGAACTCACGACGGTCTATCACTACAAAGGGCGCGTCGTCAAAACAGGCAAAGTGATCGGCGTCGTCAAAGACTTTCACCAGCACTCCCTCCACAAAGAGGTCGATCCCGTGATCATGCACATTTCTGGCGCGACCTATTACACCAACAGCATCGCTGTGCGTATCTCTGGCCAAAATGTGTCGGATGCCCTTTCCTTTATGCAAGACAAATGGCAGTCCTTTAACCCCATTCGCCCTTTCGAATACAGCTTTATGGATGAGGTGATCGACACGATGTACAAAAAGGAGGAGAACCTTGGGCAAGTGGCGGGGATGTTTGCCCTGCTGACGGTCTTTATCGCTTGCTTGGGCCTGTTTGGGCTGGCGGCCTTTACGACAGAGCAGCGCCTGCGAGAGATCGGTATCCGGAAGGTGCTGGGCGCTTCTACGGGTAGCATCATTCGCCTATTGACCTCAGACTTCCTGAAGCTGGTAATGGTCGCCTTTGTGTTGGGCATTCCCTTGGCCTATTTTATGATGGATAGCTGGCTCTCAGGCTTTGCCTATCACGTCCAGATCGGCGTGGGGATATTTGTGGTGGCGGGGGCGATATCTTTGCTGATTGCGTTTTTGACGGTGAGTACGCAGGCGCTCAAGGCTGCTAGGACCAATCCAGCGGATACGCTGCGGAGTGAGTAGGAGAGGATTGAAAATTTTGAATGAAGGAATGCTTGTCCTGAGTCTATCGAAGGATTGAATTTTGAATGATACATATTACATATCCCCAGCTCATGAGAAGGTGTTGAATGAAGCATTTGCCCTAAAAGATGAGGGACGCTATGCAGAGTCAATTGCGAAATTCAAGGAGGCTGTAGCAGAATTTGGAGAAAACCCGAATTCGGTGGGAATGATAGCAGGCATGACCTATCAGTATTTAAAGGATCCTCACCAAGCGCTTCCTTATGCCAAACGATCGATTCAACTTTCCCCGAAAAGTGAACTGGCCTCCTACACTTTGGTTCATATCCTGATTGACTTAGAAGACCAAGAGGCAGTTAATATTGAGATGCGCCGCTATTTTTCGCTTGGGATCCCACTCAAATTGTATAAGGTTTTATTGAAGGGAAATCGACTTACAAAGGAGGACTTTTTGTGAAATGACACATCGCCAATTATCAATTTTTGTGAAAAAACACTAAATATCCCAAGCTAGATGAATAGTGAAAAATCAAAAGAAATAAATGAGCAGGTAATGTATGGCTTGTCGTCCATTGACCCTGAACAAACAGTTGAGATTAAGCTCACGGACTTGATGTTTTTGTATAAGACATTTGAAGAATTTAATCGCTTTTTTCATCAACCGCTTCATTTCTCAACCATAGAGGATATTCACTCATTTCTTGGAAATAGAGACTCTGGCGCTTATTCGCTTATCTCAAAAATTTATTACCAGTTGCTTCCAAAATACCTTCCTGAGAGAATAATGGAGAAACTTGGAAAAGAAAATGATCCATTTACTCATCCCAACGATCCTTATTACTACAAAAAGAAAAATGATGAAAAAATCCATGATGGAACACTAGGCGTCATCGACAGAAATTCTTTCTCAAAGTTTGCCAAGGAACTGTTAGTTGATTATAAGGTGAATGGGGAGAATTGGGAGAATAATGCAATAGAAAGCTTTATTGAAGGGATTGCCTCTTATGCAGAAGATATTGACGGCTATTATTCCAACATGAATTTTGATACTTCTGCGGATACGCCTACCTGGAGGATATTTGCCCAAATTCTCAAAGGAGCCGCTGTTTATAAATGAAAAAGACCTCGGAGGTTTTCGCCAGTATTGTTGGTTAAACCTCCGAGGTAGGGAGTTCAAAAGAATAAAAAAAGACTTCCTACTTTTGTGAGATGTCCAAATCTCAAGCGGAAGTCTTTTTGAAGCAACTCAGGGTTGCCGATGCCAATTTAGCAAAAGAACG
>JAUIKF010000078.1 GCA_030430575.1 Bacteroidia bacterium
AGAGAGGTAAGACCTTCTCGTTGATACCACCGAATATACTTCCCAACACTATCTTTGTGAAGACCGAGGATCATAGCAATTTCCGAATAGCTAAGCCCAACTAATGCACGAATTCGAACACTTTCTAGCCGCTTCAAAATAAGAGGCGGTGGGTTCTTGCTTATTTCGTACTTTAGTGCTTCCATTTGGGCGTCGCTCAAGTGTAATTGAGTAGGCAAGTTTTTTGTTTTTGATAATCCAAAATTCTGCCTACTCTTTCTCTTTTCCAAAAAGGTTATTCACTAGGTCTGAGGTATAACTTCCCTTCGGCTTCGCTCAGGGCATGCCTTGTTCCTTATTTTTTATTTTTACTTAACCCGACAATTCAATCTTGAATAAACACTAGCTACCTTGCAATGCTATTAGCCATTTGGGGTACTTAAACACCCAATTTCAAACGGTAAAACCAGTGTATTAGAATCCTTACAATTATGAACCTGAAATACGAAGAAGTCAAGGCATACTACGGACAAGAATTGTCTACCAACGAAGACTTAAAAACCAATGCCTGCTGTACATTGGAAGAGCCACCAGCCTATGTCAAGGAAGCCTTAAATAACATCCACGATGAGGTATTAGCCAAATACTATGGGTGCGGACTCGTCATCCCCGAAGAATTGAGGGGGTTAAGAATTTTGGATTTGGGGTGTGGGAGTGGAAGAGACTGCTATATTTTGTCTCAATTGGTGGGGCAAAGTGGAGAAGTCATAGGCGTAGATATGACCGATGAGCAATTGGATGTAGCCAATCGACACATCGACTACCATATGGAAGAATTTGGCTATGCGTATAGCAATGTGAAATTTTTGAAAGGCAATATTGAAGCCTTGGACCAATTGGACTTAGCGCCCAATAGTTTTGATGTGATCATTTCAAATTGTGTGATCAATTTGGCACTAGATAAGGAAAAGGTGCTGCGGGATGTGTATGCCTTACTGAAGCCAGGCGGAGAGATGTATTTCAGTGACATCTACAGTGATCGTAGGATCAGCAAAGACCTACAAGACGATCCCGTTCTGTGGGGGGAATGTTTAAGCGGCGCGCTCTATTGGAATGACTTTCTGCGGACCGCCAAAAAAGCGCAGTTTACAGATCCTCGTGCAGTGAAAAGCAATCCTGTCACCATTGAAAATGAAGAGGTAAAGGAAAAATGTGGTGATATTCAGTTTTTCTCTGTGACCTATCGGTTATGGAAAATTGATGGATTAGAGGATGAATGTGAAGACTACGGACAAGCGGTCGCTTACAAAGGGACCATTCCACATGCAAAGAGCAGCTTTGACCTGGACGATCACCATAATTTCCCCAAAAACAAAATCATGACAGTTTGTGGCAATACCTTCCTCATGCTTCAGGCTACCCGGTACAAGGATCATTTTGAATTTTATGGGACTTGGGATACGCACTACGGCGTGTTTGAAGGGTGTGGCGGAGCGATGCCTTTTGATGCAGGGGAGGGGAGCGAAGCTGTGGGGTGTTGTTAGGGACTTTTGTAAGCTACTGACACTCTTGTGTTTGGGGGTAATTGAGAAGGAACCCTTAACGATTAAAAAAACTTATCCGTTGATACACTTCATCTAAAGGCGTTTCGCCTTTAGATGCCCAGTTTTTTCTCCCTAGTAGCCGTCTTTTTGTAGTCGTCCTAAATTTTATAATTTCCCATCATAAACAGGCACTTCCATAATTTGCCTGAGACAAACGATATTACCCCAAAATTGATTAATCCTTACCCATATGCCTACTCCTCCCGCTAAGCCCTCCTTCGAGCTCATGACTTCCCGCAACTTCCAGTCCTGGCTGATCAGCCAGAAAGCGAGTATCGCCTTCACGACCTACCAGGTGGGCAAAGTCTTTATGCTGGGGACCAATCCTGATGGCAAGATCCACCTGACGGAACGAACCTTCCCCCGATGCATGGGCCTCGGTGGCAATACCCAAACCCTCTGGATGAGCTCTCGATACCAGGTGTGGCGGTTTGAAAATTCCCTTCAACCCGGTCAAGTTTACAACCAGTATGATCGGATATACATCCCTCAGATGGCCTATACTACGGGAGACCTGGATATCCACGACATCATCATGCAGCCCGATGGCAAGCCGGTATTTGTCAATACCCTCTTTAGCTGCTTGGCGACGGTCAGCGATACGCATAGCTTTCGCCCCATTTGGAAGCCACCCTTTATCAGCCAACTGGCTCCAGAAGACCGCTGCCACCTCAATGGCATGGCTGCCATCGACGGACAGCCCGCTTATGTGACGGCGGTAGGGCGTAGCGATGCTTCTGATGGCTGGCGGGACCACCGAAGATCGGGAGGAATCCTGATGGACGTCAGGACCAATGAAGTGGTATGTCAAGGCCTATCCATGCCCCACTCGCCTCGCTGGTATCGGGACCGCCTGTGGCTGCTGGAAGCCGGAACAGGTTTCTTCGGCTATGTGGACTTGAAGACAGGCAAATTTGAGCAAGTATGCTTCTGTCCGGGTTTCTTGCGCGGACTTACCTTTATCGGGGATTACGCATTGGTGGGCATGTCAGGTATTCGGGAAAACCGCACCTTCAGCGATTTGGCCCTCGACCAAAATCTGGCAGATCGCAATGTCAGCGCCCGCTGTGGGATTCAGGTGATCAACCTGAATACAGGAACTGCGGATCATTGGATACGGATGGAGGGCATCGTACAGGAGCTCTATGATGTGAAAGCCTTGCCACAGGTCATTCGTCCTTTGCTGATTGGTGTGCAAAAAGATGAGATACACAAGATGATTTCAATTGAATGATCCCTTTTCATTCTGATATTTTTATATCTTTAGTCCTGAAGAAATAGCTAAAGACGCCCTTAATATCTTTTAACCAACCCTAATTTTTTAACAATGAAAAAGAACTCAAGTCTCTATTTTCACAAAACCCTCCGTAAATACAGAAACCTCCAACAACGGCTGACCCAAGCCACCACAGAACTCCTCACGCGACAACTCAGCCGCAAGCTGGACATCCTCCAGCGGCGCCTCCTGCGCCTCAATCGTCAGTGGAAGCTGGGCATTGCTTCAGCGGTGCTTATGGCATGGATGGCAGGGCCTGTACAAGCTCAGCTTTTCCCTGCAAACATCGACCTGGATACCCTCAAAAGCCCTCAGGGCTTTGTCATTAATGGGATTGATGGAGATGATCAATCAGGCCGCTCAGTGAGCGGGGCAGGCGATATCAATGGAGACGGAATCGACGACCTCATCATTGGAGCTTGGCGTGCTGACCCCAATGGGAAGTCCAATGCTGGAGAGAGCTATGTTGTCTTTGGGGCCAATACTTTTGCTGACTCCCTTAACCTCGCTGACCTTAACGGTACCAATGGCTTTGTCTTAAATGGAATTGATGAATTTGAATTCTCAGGCTTCTCTGTGAGTGGAGCAGGCGATATCAATGGAGATGGAATCGACGACCTTATCATTGGAGCATTTAATGCTGGCCCCAATGGGAATTCCAATGCCGGCGAGAGCTATGTCGTCTTTGGAGCCAATATCTTTGCTGACTCCCTTAACCTCGCTGACCTTAACGGCACCAATGGCTTTGTCATCAATGGAATTGATGCATATGATCATTCAGGCCGCTCTGTGAGTGGGGCAGGCGATATCAATGGAGATGGAATCGACGACCTCATCATTGGAGCATTAGATGCTGACCCCAATGGGAATTCCAGTGCTGGAGAGAGCTATATCGTCTTTGGGGCCAATACTTTTGCTGACTCCCTTAATCTAGCTGACCTTAACGGTACCAATGGCTTTGTCTTAAATGGAATTGATGCAGGTGATCAATCAAGCTTCTCCTTGAGTGGGGCAGGCGATATCAATAGAGATGGAATCGAGGACCTCATCATTGGAGCTCGGAATGCTGGCCCCAATGGGAATTCCAATGCTGGCGAGAGCTATGTCGTCTTTGGAGCCAATATCTTTGCTGACTCCCTTAACCTCGCTGAGCTCAACGGGACCAATGGATTTGTCTTAAATGGAATTGATGCATTTGATAACTCGGGCTTCTCCGTGAGTGGAGCAGGCGATATCAATGGGGATGGAATTGACGATATCGTCATTGGAGCTCTTCGTGCTGACCCCAATGGGAATTCCTATGCCGGCGAGAGCTATGTCGTCTTTGGGGGCAATACTTTTGCTGATTCCTTTAACCTGGCTGACCTTTACGGCACCAAGGGCTTTGTCTTAAATGGAATTGATTCACATGATAACTCGGGCTTCTCCGTGAGTGGGGCAGGCGATATCAATGGAGATGGAATCGAGGACCTTATCATTGGAGCATCTTCTGCTAACCAAAGTGGGAATAACAATGCCGGCGAGAGCTATGTCGTCTTTGGGTCCAATACCTTTGCTGACTCCCTTAACCTAGCTGACCTTAACGGCACCAATGGCTTTGCCCTAATTGGAATTGATGCAGATGATTTCTCAGGCATCTCCGTGAGTGGGGCAGGCGATATCAATGGAGATGGTATCGATGACCTTATCATAGGAGCCTTTCTTGCTACCCCCAATGGGAATTCCTATGCTGGCGAGAGCTATGTCGTGTTCGGCCAAGATGTGAACGCCAGCCTTGAAGACTTGAAGGCTATGCTTAGCCTGGAAATATTCCCCAACCCCACCTCCGGGAAGGTCACCCTTCAGGCGACTGCCTTTGGGCAGGCTGCCCAGGTGGAGGTCTCCGTCTTTGACTTATTGGGAAGGGAAGTAGCCGCAAGCTACCGCCGCACAGGCAGCGAGCGCTACGAGCTGGACATAGCCTCCGTGCCTAGGGGAACTTATCTCCTACGAGTAGTAGCGGATGAGGAGGTGGGAACCTCCAGGGTGGTGAAGAAGTAGTGTTACCTTTTTAGGTTGATTGCACTCATTAAAGAAACGCCCAAAGTTTTTTCAACGCTTAATTATTTTACTTAATCAACTATGAAAAGAAACTCCCATTACTTTTTTTGGAAGACGTTGCGAAAGTACCGCAACCTCCAACTGCGTTTGGCAGAGGCTACTGCTGAGCCTCTGCTACGGCAGCTTTCCCGCAAGCTGAACATCCTCCAGCGGCGCCTGTTGCGCCTCAACCGTATTTGGAAACTGGGAATTGCCACGGCTGCGCTCATGGCCTGGATGGCAGGCCCTGTACAGGCTCAGACATTCCCCGCCAGCATGAAAGTCGACACCCTGGATGGCAGCAATGGCTTTATGATCCAAGGTATTGAAGCAGACACTTATGATGAAATGTCCATTAGAAATGCCGGAGACATCAATGGTGACGGCATGGATGACATCATTATCGGAGATGGTTATGCCGATCCAAGAGGCAAGAAGGATGCCGGAGCGGCCTATGTTATTTTTGGTGCCAATAGTTTTAATGACACCTTGGATGTAGGAAACCTCAACGGAAGCAATGGCTTTGTCCTGATTGGGATTGAGGCAGAGGATTTCGTAGGCAGGTCTGTTAGTGGAGCAGGAGATGTGAATGGAGACGGGAAAAATGACCTTATCATTGGTTCGCCAAATGCTGGGCCTAAAGGTGGCCCCAACAATGATCTACGGGGTGAAAGTTATGTCGTCTTTGGGGCGGATACGTTTAATGACACCCTTGATCTGGCCACCCTCAATGGTACCAATGGCTTTGTAATCAGTGGTGAAAATGAAACTGATATGTCAGGTAGGGCTGTGAGCGGAGCAGGGGATATCAATGGCGATGGAATAGATGATATCCTGATTGGAGCAGATGGGGTTGGGCAGTATAACGCTGGAAATGTCTATGTGGTATTCGGTGCCAATACCTTCAGCGACAGCCTTAACCTGGGAGACATCGCAGGCAGCAGCGGATTTGCTATCAGTGCTGCAGACGCTGGGGATCGTCTTGGAAGATCCGTAAGTGGGGCAGGGGATGTGAACGGAGATGGTAAAGATGACATCATCATCAGTTCCCGATATGGAGATCCCAATGGCAATGATGATGCCGGCGAAAGCTATGTGATATTTGGTGCTTCTACCTTTGCAGATAGTTTAAATGTGGCTGACCTCAACGGCATGAACGGCTTTGTACTTAATGGCATAGACCAAGATGATGAGTCAGGTAATGTCGTTAGCGGAGCAGGAGATGTAAATGGAGACGGGATGGATGACCTAATCATCGGTGCCTTGTATGGAGACCCCAATAATACCGTTGATGCAGGGGAGAGCTATGTTGTCTTTGGAGCAAGTATGTTCAACGATAGCCTCAACTTATCCGACCTCAATGGCAGCAATGGATTTGTGATTAATGGACAAGGAGTGGATCACTACGCAGGTGCTTCAGTCAGTGGAGCTGGGGATGTGAATGGAGATGGGATACATGATATCATGGTAGGTGCTCCAGGTGCTGGCAACTATGATGGAGAGAGTTATGTGATTTTTGGGGCCACTACCTGGGCCAGTAGCTTTGATCCTTCAAGCCTGAACGGCAGCAATGGCTTCACTCTTAAAGGTAAAGCTCAAAGCAGCATAGGCTACCATGTCAGCGAGGCTGGGGATGTGAACGGGGATGGAGTAGCTGATATCATGGTATCAGGCTTCGCAGCAAACTACGAAGGAGAAGTTTATGTCATCTTTGGTCGTGATGTGAATGCCAGCATTGATGGGCTGGTAAATACCCTCGAACTTGAAGCTTTTCCTAATCCCACTTCGGGGACACTTTCGCTTCGAGCAACGCCCTTTGAGAAGGCAACTACCATTGAAGTCAACCTTTTTGACCTGATAGGCCGAACGGTGAATGCTCCTTATACGCGCACCGGAAGCGACCGCATGGAACTGGATATGACCGCCCTGCCAAAAGGCACTTACGTACTACAAGTAGTAGCTGATGGAGAGGTGGGCACCTCAAAGGTGGTGAAGGAGTAGGGAAGAGTTGCTGCAGGAAATGAAAACGTTGGATTTAATTATCCATTTAGTGGAGGTGGGGAAAAATTCCCTGCCTCCACTTTTTTCTACTGTGGCCGCTCATCTACGTTGAGCAATTTCGAGGGATGACATGCCGGCGAGAATGATGTCCCCTCAATCATAGTCATTGATCCAACGGTTGATCCAACGGTAATTCTCCTTCCAAATTACCGTTGGATAAATGGTTTTACCGTTGGATAAACGGTTCTATGATTTTTTTGTCGGGCTAGATAGGTTAGGGGTAAGTTTTGCACAATAACCTCAAAAAGGAATCATGATGAAAAAACGACTACTATTTGTTGGTTTTAGACTACTCTAAGAGTAGGTGGAAAACAATTAATAATAATCGGCAACCATTAATCTTTTATTATCATGGATCAAAAAAACACTTATCCCTTTCAGAAGACACTGCGTAAGTATCGGAGCCTCCAGCGGCGCTGCCTGCGCCTCAACCGCCAGTGGATGCTGGGCATCGCCACAGCCGCCCTCTTGGCCTGGATATCAGGCCCTGCTCAGGCGCAAGTCTTCCCTGCCAAGCTCGACCTCGAAACCATCAAAAGCCCTCTGGGCTTTGTCCTTAATGGAGATATAAGCGATTTCTCTGGCTGGTCTGTGAGTGGGGCAGGCGATATCAATGACGATGGGATAGAGGATCTGATCATCGGCGCCCGTCATGCTTCCCCCAATGGGCGTATCCATGCTGGAAAGAGCTATGTCGTCTTTGGAACCAAGACCTTTATCTTTGCCAATAGCCTTAACCTGGCTGACTTGAATGGCAGCAATGGCTTTGTCATCAATGGAATAGATGGAGGGGATGAATCAGGTTACGCTGTCAGCGGGGCAGGAGATGTCAATGGCGATGGGATAGACGACCTCATCATTGGTGCCTCTGAGGCTTCCCCCCATGGGAATCTCCGGGCTGGAGCGAGCTATGTCGTTTTTGGAGCCCAGACCTTTGCTGGGAGCCTCAACCTCGCTGATCTGGATGGCAGCAATGGCTTTGTCATCAATGGCATAGATACCTATGATCGATTAGGCTCAGCGGTCAGTGGGGCTGGTGATATCAATGGCGATGGGATGGAGGACCTAATCATTGGCGCCTATATTGCTTCCACCAAGGCTGGAGAGAGCTATGTCGTCTTTGGGGCCCAGACCTTTGCTGATAGCCTCAACCTCGCTGACCTGAATGGAAACAATGGCTTTGTCATCCATGGGATAGATGCAAATAACGAATCTGGTCGGTCTGTGAGCGGGGTAGGCGATATCAATGGCGATGGCCTAGGTGATCTGATCATCGGCGCCCCTCGTGCTTCCGCCAATGGGACTACTTGGGCAGGAGCGAGTTATGTCGTCTTTGGGGCCCAGACCTTTGCCGATAGCCTCAATCTGGCTGACATAAACGGCAGCAATGGCTTTGTCATCAATGGCATAGATTATCGCGATTTCTCTGGAAGGTCTGTGAGTGGGGCAGGCGATATCAATGGCGATGGGATGGACGATCTCATCATTGGCGCCTATGGTGCTTCCCCCCACGGGAATACCCGTGCGGGAGAGAGCTATGTCGTTTTTGGAACCCAGACCTTTGCTGATAGCCTCAACCTCGCTGATCTGGATGGCAGCAATGGTTTTGTCATCAATGGGATATATGCCAATGACGAATCTGGCTGGTCTGTGAGCGGGGCAGGTGATATCAATGGCGATGGGATAGACGATCTCATCATTGGCGCTTGGAATGCGAACCCCAGGGGAAAAACCAATGCTGGAGCAAGCTATGTCGTCTTTGGGGCCAAGACCTTTGCCAACCCCCTCAACCTCCCTGTCCTAAACGGCAGCAATGGCTTTATGATCCGTGGCATAGATTCCCTTGATAGGTCAGGCTTCTCTGTCAGCGGTGTAGGTGATGTCAATGATGATGGGAAAGACGATCTCATCATAGGTGCCTATCGTGCTTCCATTAATGGGAATGGTGCTGGCCAGAGCTATGTCGTCTTTGGGAAAGATGTGAATGCGAGTATTGGGGACCTGAACACTTCCTTTCCAATGGAAACCTTTCCCAATCCTGCCTCAGCTGTAGTTTATCTTCAAACGCCACTCTTTGAGAAGGCTGTTTTAGTAGAGATTGCGCTCTTTGACCTGATGGGTCGGATGAGGGAGATGCCTTACAGACGCAATAGCAGGGATCGCTTTGAGCTGGATATGGCTGCCCTACCCAGGGGCACTTACCTGCTACGCGTAGTAGCAGATGGAGAGGTGGGCACCGCTAAGGTGGTGAAGGAGTAGGGAGGTATTTAAAGCATGTACCACGGATTACACAGATTATCACGGATTAAAGAAGAAAATCTGTGGGAATCTGGGTAATCTGTGGTTTTTCTTCTTTGTTCCACTAAAACCCTCGATGAGCCATTATTTCCCCTACCGCCTCCGCTCATCGGCCTTAAAGGCCCCGCGATTATGCAAGATCCATTGCGCCTCATGTAAAGGCGAAACGCCTTTATAAGCTCGGACCTTCTCCTCGCTAAAGGCCGTTTTTTCATAGCCGTCAAGCGTCAGCTTGAGGCGCCCTTTGCCAGACGTCGTCGCGTTGAATTGGATGCCGTAGTTCATGGCCTTTTCGACGGCAACTCTGCCCGTCAGGGTAAAAATGTCTCCGTCGAAAGTAGGGGAATGGAGCTGTGCCCCCATCTGGGTCAGGTCACTCGTGACTGCGCCTAGGAATTCCTGGTGGGCTTTGATCTGGAAGGCGTACATGGGTTCCAGCAGGTCGGTGTCTGCTTGCTCGATGCCGCGCAAGATGCCCATGGGCGTCGCCAGCAAGAAGTCGCCGGGCCTGGAATGCAGGGTATGTTCTTCGCCTGCGATGAGCGTGATGTGTAAGTCGGTCACCTCCCATCCCTTGATGCCTTGGCGCAAGGACCAGGGCACGGCGCGTTTGACTTCATTTTGGTACTTCGTGCTGATGTCGCTGGTGCGTACTTGGGAGGTAAAGCGCACGCCGCTGCCTAGCGGTGCGGGTTCTATCAAAAACGTAGCTACTGCCCAGCAAGGCTTGGGCATGGTATAGCGAACGACGCCATGGGCGGCCTGTTTGGGCGTTTCTTTATAGATGACCTGCGGCGGTTTGAAGGTGGCAGCAATGCCAAAACGGTTGAGCAAACTGTCTTTGAGCACTTCGGTCTGGATAGGTCCCAATATTTTCAAATGAAATTCCCTTTCTTCCTTATACCACCGAAAAGCCAACTGCGGATCTTCCATATCGAGCACCGTCAAGGCTTCGCCGAGTTGTTGGTAGTCCTTTTCCTCTGCCGCCACAACCTGCACACTTAGGACCGCTTCACTGATGGTTTTGAAGTCTTCTGCAAATTCATATTTGCCCAACACATCTCCTGTCAACACCAAGTCAGATGTGGCTATCATGCCAATTTCCCCTGCGGCAAGGGTGCCCACAGATTCTAGCTTGCCGAGCTTCCGCTGGAAGATTTGATTGATCTTTAACTCCTTTTCCAGGTCCTGTGACCAGATGGAATCCTTATTTTGTAGCTGTCCACTGTACAGCCTTACATAGGCCAAGCGCCCTAATTTGGGGTCGTATTCGACTTTGAAGACTTTGGCTGAGGGGGCATCCTGAGAAAGCATATTTGGGGTAAAAAAAGTGGCAAGCCCGTCTAACAAGGCATTTATCCCTAAATCCAGTTTTGCACTCCCAAAAAATAACCCCACCAGCTTCTGGGCTTGGATGTGTGGCGTGGCGAGGGAAAGAATATGGGCCAAGTCTTTCGTATTCCCCTCCAAATAATCTCCTAAAAACCCCTCATCCCATTCCGCTAAATTCTCAAAGGACTTCTCAACGATATGCGTAGCAAGATAAGGCTGCATTTCCTGGAATTCGATGACGGCTGGCGCTTCTTGATCAGTGGTATCGCCATAATTAAGGGCAAATAAGGATGCGCCTAATTCTTTTTCCAAATCCATAAACACCTGTTCCACATCTGCACCACTCCGGTCTATTTTATTGACAAACACCAACACGGGCAATCCGCGTTCCCGAATACTTTCCCACAGATTCAGCGTATGCGCCTGCACCCCTTCCACTGCCGATACCACCAAAATCACCATATCCAACACCGAAAAGGCCCTGTCCACTTCTGCCGCAAAATCCATGTGCCCAGGTGTGTCCACGATGTTCACTTGGGTATCATCCCAGGTGAAATCG
The DNA here is from genome assembly GCA_030430575.1 of Bacteroidia bacterium. GTDB lineage: Bacteria > Bacteroidota > Bacteroidia > J057 > J057 > JAUIGE01. The sequence continues at coordinate 11,189 of JAUIKF010000078.1, forward strand.
ACAGTCGCCGTTTTGATGGAAATGCCTCGGCTTTTTTCCAACGCCAGCCGATCCGTGATCGCCGATCCTTTGTCCACGCTTCCGCGGTCCTTCGTCGCTCCTGCAGTATGTAGCAGGCATTCCGTCAAGGAGGTCTTACCTGCGTCTACATGGGCGAGGATGCCTACGGTGAGGATTTTTGGAGGAGGCATGTGAAGGATTGCTTGCTGTGATGAGGTAATAGGGAGGTTTTGGGAAGCAAAGGAACAAATTTATGAGGAATAAGACACTTCGTGTTGGGATGGCAAAATAGGGAATAGGTATAAATACCTGTTTTGATAAACCCGTAAAAATGCGCGAAAATACCGTTAACCCCTCCCATACCTTTGTCCTAAACACAAACTCAAAAAAGTAATTACCATGAAAACCAATCTTTTTTCAACATGTGCCGCAATGATCTGCGGAATCTTCTTCTTGACTGCGATGCCTCAACTGCATGCGCAGTGTACAGGAAAACTCGATCAGCGACAAACTCAGAACAATGGCCCTGGCGGGGATGGAAATATCCATTTGCAGTCCTTTAAGCCTGGCCGGACGGGGATTTTGACGCGAGTAGATGTCTATATGCGCCATACTGGCAACTTTACCCTGAAAATTTATGAGGGCCATGGCCGAAAAGGAAACGTCCTGTATGAACAGTCCTATCAAATGGCTTCTGGGTCGCCTGCAAAGTGGCATCAACTCAAGCTCGGTATGCCGCTCTCTTTAAAAAGAGATGTTTTATACTCCATTAACATAGACTATGTAACATGGCATATCGCAAAGGGCAATCCTTATGCGCGTGGAGGAAATGATGCAGAACCTGAAAAACATGACTTCATGTTCAAAACCTATATGTTTGATGGAGATGCTAAAAATTGTGCGCAAAATCCAATGGGCGTGAACCTCGCCTTAGGTAAAAAAACGAGTCAATCTTCAAGAGCAGGGGCGAATGGCGCGGGCGCATCTGATCGGGCTGTAGATGGAAGGACTGCCGGAGCATGGAAAGATCAAAGTTGTACCATGACGAAGGTCGAGAATGGTCCCTGGTGGCAAGTAGATTTGGGACGTGTGTACGATATTCAGCAAATCAAAATTTGGAACCGAAAAGAAGAATCTGTAAAAGCTCGCTTGGACGGCTTCTACGTCATGGCTTCCACCAAGCCCATCATGGCCAATAGTACTAGCCAAAACAAATATGCGACTGGCCCAAAGTCGGTTGGCGCCAAGGCTAATTTTACGTTTAAGAAAAATACCCATGCGAGATATATTCGAGTATTCATCCCTGGGAGTGAAAAGCGTCTTTCACTTGCCGAGGTACAGGTGATTGGGGGAAAAAAAGCTATGGATGCTCCAAACGTGGCCCTCAATAAGGCCACGAAGCAATCTTCCAATTACAATTCAAGGTCAGGGGCCGACAAGGCTGTAGATGGAAATACCAGAGGTAAATGGTCCGATGGAAGTGTCACCCATACAAAGCCTAGTAAAAACCCTTATTGGCAAGTGGATTTGGGGCAGGTATATGATATCAAAAGCATCAAGATTTTTAACCGGACAGATAATTGTTGCAGAAATAGATTGCGCAATTTCTATATCATGGCCTCCGAAGCGCTCATTACTGCCAATAACACCAGCCAACAGCTATATGCGAATGGTGCCCAATCTTTTGAAAATGAGGACCACCTTACTTTTAGCAACAGTAAACGTGCTAGGTACGTCCGTATATTTATCCCAGGTGAAGATAAAATCCTATCTCTGGCAGAGGTACAAGTATTTGCTGTTGAAGTACCGTTTGAGTTCCCAGATTATGTTTCCCTGAATTCTGAGAACTATCCAGCCCATTATTTGCGGGCCCGCAATGGCGTAGCTGATTTGGCAACTATTTCTGCTAGCGAGGACCAATATGATGCTTCCTTCAAATTGGTTAAAGGCTTGTACAATGGAACGACTTGTTATTCACTGGAATCAATCAATTTTCCTGGGTATTACCTACGCCACCAGGGCTATAGAATAAGACTTAGTGTTTTTGAAGATAATGTGGGTTATCGTAAAGACGCTTCTTTCAAAATTGTCGAGGGGTTGAGCGGAGACATAGCCTCTTATTCTCTGGAATCAGTTAATTTTCCCGGTCATTATATGCGCCACAGGAATTCCAAGTTTTGGCTTGACAAATTTCAAGATGTAGGAATCTACAAGAAGGACGCATCTTTTAACCTCAAAAGTGCTTTTGTTAATCAAAATGACCAAATAGGCGCTACTGAACCGAGGGTAGCAGAATCAGGGTTTCGCGTGATGATAAATGGACTAGAATGTTTGGAAAGCAATGATGGAGTCGGCCAGGATGATAGCGAACCGTATTTTGATGTGTATGTAGACGGTAAAAAAGTGGATACCTGGGGCCCAAAATCTATGAATAAAAAATCAGTTAAGCGGAAATATTGGCTTATGCCAGGCTGGGTGTATGCGGAAGAAAAGGTCGTGTTGAAACTATGGGAAAAGGACTCAGGAGGACGAGGAAATGTTACGGGAGCGAACAATGATGACTTTATTGGAGAAATAACCATTTATAAATCAGATCCAGATAACAATTATCTTGTACGAGAATTTCGTAATGGAGAAGATGGGGCAGGAGAATGGAGATTGGTCTATACCAAAGCCACTCGTGGGGGTATCTATTCAGCCCTAGAGGGCCAATGTAAGCGGGTACCTGTCAGAGTTCCAATTCTTGATCAAGGAGATGTAGGTGCTTGTGTAGCTTTTGCCACCATTGGCGCGTTAACGACTGCCTACTTGAATAAAGAGAACTATTCCTCAACTTCCCAAGAAGAATTATTTGATGGATACGCATTATATAGTAGAAGAAAAAATAATAAAGCAATTGGGTGGAATATCCCCTCAGCATTACAATTGATCATGCAAGAGGGAATCCCATTTAAGAATGATCCCAATAAAGTCCTATTTATCAAAAACTATTATGAATATAGGAAAGATGGGACCATAATTAATCACTATCGGGATGCTAATGGAAAAGCCCAGGCTACAAGAAAGGTGCCTTTTACTTCTATAGGAGGCTATAATAATATGCGTGCAGCATTAAAGAGAGGCCAACCTCTTTTAGCACGTTATGATTTTTATGAGGACTTTAAGGCCTATAAGCAATCAAATGGTATATATGGTGGGAACATTGCTGGCACATCAGAGGATGGACATGCTGTATTTGTGATAGGATACAAAAATCCTCCTATTCGTTCAGACGAATTTCCAACATGGGTGCTTCAAAATAGCTGGGGATCCAGCTTCGGAGATAATGGTGTATGCCGATTTGCAGAAGGTTCTTGTGGTTTTGATGATGTAATGTATGAAATTGGAGAATACGAAGTTATCGATAACCCCAAAAATCCGCCTCCCGTTAGCCCCAAAGATGGATATGTCACTTTTTCCAATCAGGCGGGATATGTAGCTAGATATACGCTTTCTTATACCTTATTTGGAGAATCAAAAAGTTATTCTTCTGGCAATATTTCTCTGGGACAAAAGAAGCGATTTGAGGTTCCAGGCTACGCCACAGATATCAAGGTAAAAGGAGAGGGCCATACGGGTTTTTCTTGGAAAACAACTTTTGAAGAATCGCTTGGTTCGGTTCCTCAGGTATGTTTTAAATCTTATGGAACTACCCTAAGTCAAAAATGGAGTAATAACTGTGATTAAAGGTCATTTCTAGCCCTAGATATACGGGGTCGACATTGCCCCCTTCCCATATTTCCAGTATCGTCTATTGAAGGCGATGCTGGATTTTTTACTTCCCTACTCAATGCTTCTGTAAACTCTTACCAAAAGGCTTGAAAAAAATATTAAAGCGTATTGGAGGAATTTAACAAGTATATGTTTAATTGGAGTAATTCAGATCTTAGGGTTAAAGAAAAAGCCTGTGACAATCTGTATAATCTATGGCTTATCCTACCTTTGTCACTAAAGTCCTTGGTGAACTCATTTTTATCTCTATGATCTCGAAAGTATCCATCTCCACCATCTACGAATGCGCTCTAGCGCGAGCCTTCAAGACCCCTATGCTCTGTGATGTGTCCAAAGTCCATACTGGTTACGGCGTCATGCCCAAAGTGACCCATTGCACCGAGGACGAAAACTGGGGCAAACCAGGCTATTCAAAAAAAGTCTTTGTCGCCAAATCAGTCACCCAAAAAGGCGGTTTCGCCTCGGTGGACAAAGTACTCGAACGCATAGAAAATCAATACTGGAAAATTGAAGTAAGCGACTTCCAATCGTGGATGCTCAGCTTCTACAAATTTGTGGGGGAATGGAAAACCACCGAATTGGAACCCAATAAAATACTTGTTGAATATACCTATTCCTTGCATTCTACCTCAGCCTTGCTGTATCCACTGAACTGGCTTTTTGCCAAGTTATTCTGGAGAAAATACATGAAACGGGTGGTAGAAAATATAAGGGAGATGGCTTATGAAGGGGAACCTTATTTGTATGCGTGATACACTCTGTGAAAAAAACCAATTCCCCATGACATATAAACTTACCATTATATCTCTCCTCTTCCTCTGGAGCTGTAACTCAAACCACAACGTGCCCACTCAATCAATCAGTGATTATCCCTTCTATGTAGGGACCTATACCGGTGCTGAGAGCCAAGGTATCTATGCCTATTTGCTCCACCAAGATGGGACCCTACAACGAATAGGCCTTGCCGCCCAATCTGACAATCCCTCCTTTCTCGCCAAGAGTACCGATCAACGATTCTTGGTAGCTGTCAATGAGATTAGCCTGGAAAATGAAGGCACCGTGGAGTCTTATGAAATTGTGGGTGATAGCCTTGTTTTCATAAGCCGCAGCACATCTGGGGGGGCACATCCATGCTTTGTAGCAGTGAATCAGGCGGGCTTTGTACTTGCAGCCAACTATACTGGGGGCAATGTGGGCTTACTCCGGCTAGGCCCTGAAGGGCGATTGACGCCGTTGCTGGACGTCCAGCAACATGTAGGAAAGGGAACTACCGATCGGCAAGAAGCGCCCCATGCGCACTCGGCATGGTTTTCTCCTGCGGGCAATTCCGTCATTTCGGTGGACCTGGGGACAAACCAGTTATGGTTTTCACAGGTGGATACAGCGGATCAAAAACTAAGGCTCTCCGATCCAAATACCTTCACCATGAAGCCAGGAGCGGGCCCAAGGCACTTGGCCTTTCATCCCCATCGACAGTGGATCTACGTCGTCAATGAGTTGGATTGTACCATCGCCTTGCTGAAGGGTTCGGGGAATAGTTATGTGAACCATTTTACCATTTCCACTTTACCAGCGGGCTATGCAGAACCCAATACTTGTGCTGATATCAGGGTCTCATCAGATGGCAAATTTGTATATGCCTCCAACCGAGGGCATAATTCTATTGCGATGTACGAGGTAAACGAGGATGGAACCCTAAACCTCTTGGGGCACGAAGCGACCCGCGGCGATGGCCCGCGCAATTTTTCCCTCTCCCCAGATGATAACCATTTACTTGTAGCGAATCAGCAAGCTGGCAATATTGTCTCATTTAAGCGGGATCAGTCAACTGGGCGCTTGACTTATGTGGGACAGATTGAAGCGCCTACGCCTGTGTGCATTGTGTTTTAGATTCCAACAACCAAAAACCTGATGAGAATATTTATCATAACTTTAGCCGCTATCTTTTCCTTCTCCACTTCATGCCAAGACCATGGAGCATTTGAGGTATCTCCATCGACTGAAACGGGTTGGAAGGTATATCAAAATGAATACATTCGGTTCGAACTTCCTGCTCGATACAAAATAGTCCAACTGATGGAGGGTACTGACTCTGTCGACGTACTCAGTGGAGGGGAAATCCATACTGAACAACGCCAATACCCAGAATTTGGTGCGTGGTTTTCAGACGAAACAAGTACTATCTTATTTCAATACTCAATGGATGCTGATGGCCCAGAACCTGGCGATACATTTAGTGATGGGACAACCTATACCTTTACCTTTTCCAAAGATGGAAAATATTTAAGGCGGCGATACATAAATTCAAGGTTCGATTCGGGTCAACGAACAGGGGGTATTTTCATTCGAGACACCCTAAACGGATTAAATTATGCCCTTCTATGTGTCCCCCAATTTGATGAAGGCTTGAAATTTTATGATATAACAAAATCGAGCGTAACAAAAGAAGAATTAGAAAGGCTTTCCAGTCTGATTCAGTTATTAAAATAAACGCCATATCTTGTGCACGCCTTCCTTTCCCTTGTGTTATTCCCCCTGTTGATCAATCGGTTGTCTTAATCAATTTGCCCGCTTTAACCATTTCCCCACTCTTCTTTAATTGGTAGTAATAAACCCCTTTGCTCCATTGGGTTGTATTCAATAGGAAAGATTGGCGAAATGAGTCAACAGTCCACTGCCGTCCTGAAATATCATGAATAGTAATCTCATAGTCACCAGGTGCCATAGGCTCAATGGAAAGGTGGTTCCTAAAGGGATTGGGGAAAACCTTTATTTGATCTGAAATCACATCCTCAATACTTGTATGTGCAGTCACTTCCAGGCTTACCTCATCAATATAATAATTGACTCCGCCGGACTGGGAAGCCGTATCCATCAAAGCAATTTGCTGGGTAGCATCATCGACAAAACTACCAAAGGTAAGGTATTGATAGGCCGAGTCAGCCACAAAGTCATAGGTGATCAGTTGCCAATCATTATTATACAAAAAGCCATTATAAGTGTATTGTGGAGTGAAATCAATCACCCAATCATTGGGGAGAAAGGATTGAAAGAGTTGCTTGGTGGAAAATGCTACGCTAAAGTGGTCAGTAGCGTATCCGCCATAAGCAAATGGCCCTTTGCCATTGCTGACATAAAAGGCGAGCCGATAGGCTTGGCCGATCACCAAGGGTTCTGCCAGTTCCTGGCTGATATATTCGCGGAAGTCCGTGACCGAGGAATCCGATTCATATAGGAATATGCCCATCATAGCGTCGCCAGCATAAGGCGAGACAGTAGAAACATAATTATGGGGCAGGCTGGCCGACCCGCTGCCGTTGAGGTGATAGTAATCTGGGGTGCCAAATCCGAGGCAGTTATTCCAGGTCTCGCATAGATAATGCTGTCCTGGCAAATTTGGAATGCCAATATTACTTTCAAAACCTCCATTTTGGATGAGGTTTTGGGCAAAAGAAAATGGGCTGCAAAGAAAGAGGATCAACGTAATGGTGAAGGGTTTCATAATCGTAGCATTGTGATTGAACATGAAGCCAAGATGCAGTGTTCTGGTCAATCATGAATGCGTAGATGAGCCATTGCCCCTTTATTTTTAGTGGATAGCCCATTTTATTGCTATCTTGATTTGAACACAAAGTTGCTACTCACATGAAATACTCAAACACCTGTCCCAAATGCGCAAGCACAGAAATCTTAAAAATCCCTGGCAGAATAGCCTCCAATGGAGGCACAAACTTTATCGTATTGGGCTTCTTAAAATATGCTAAGGTCACTCGGTATGTCTGTGAGAATTGTGGCTATTCAGAGGAGTGGATTGATCGAAAAAGCGATATTGAGGCACTCAAGCGGAAGTTTGGGAGGAAGGATAAAGAAAAATAACCTCCATCGTAAAATCCTCAAAAGCTTTGGGTAACGGTTTAGTGTTATTTGTTGAATTGACAAGCCCTTTTAAAAAAACTAGGAAAAAAGACTCAAATCCCGAGGAATCCGTATCTTAGGAGAAGAAAACAAATAGCCAATATTCAACAAATCATGAGTATTCAACTCAACATACCAGATGGTCTCAATAAAACTCAATTCGAATTGAGTATGCTCTTTGCGTCTAAATTGTTTGATGAAGGCCTCATTACTACAGGTCAAGGAGCAGGGATGGTAGGTTTATCCAAACAAGCATTCATTGAAATGTTAGGCAAATATAATGTGTCAATATTTCAATATGACTTTGATGAGGTAGAAGAAGACATTGCCAATGCCTAATGAATTAGTCATATCAGATGCTAGTCCCTTAATCGCTTTAGCTGATATAGAAGAATTAGATTTGTTACAACTGCTTTACCAGCGGATTGTAATTACGGACATTGTAAGGGCGGAAATTCATGCAGATCTGCCAGAATGGATTGAAATTTCGACAGATTACAACAATAAACAATTACAAGTTTTGGAATTAGAATTAGATAGGGGAGAGGCAAGTGCGATTGCTTTAGCACTTGAGGATCCCAATTCCAGAATTATTCTAGATGAAAGCAAAGGTAGAGCTGTCGCGAAAAGATTGGGCTTAAAAGTGACAGGTACGCTAGGAATCATTATTAAAGCAAAAGACAACAAGCTAATCGATTCAGGAAAACAGATTTTGGAAAAACTTGAAAAGCATGGTTTCTGGCTTTCGGAATCATTAAAAATGCAACTATTGAATCGATTGGGTGAATAATTAGTATGAACAATATTGTTTTGGAATATGGTGGAGGAGCGATAGGACCACAGTGCTTTCCTGGATACCAAAAAGGGTCCCACAACTAATGGAACCCTTTTTACTATCCAAAAATGTATTACTACACTAGTTAATGACTAATTTTTCAATAGAACGCTTGTCACCTGCGCGAGACTCCATGACATAAATACCTGCTGGGAAAGCAGACACGTCGATAGTTTCATTCAAGCGGGTATTGCTTCTCTCTACGACGATCTTACCCGTGATGTCACGAATGGTAAACATGTCAATCAGCTTGTCAGAAACGACTTTGATTTGAGAAGTAGCTGGATTTGGATAAAAGCTGAATTGGCCTTCTACGAGGTCGTCAATGGCGTTTGCGCCACCTTTTACCAATACAAAATGCCAGTAAGCACCGCCTTGAATTTCAATGTCGATGGTCATCGTATCTTCAGCGGCATTGAATACAACTGGGTAAGTGATAGAAGCTGGCGCATCGCCAGGCATGGCCAGTTCGCCCAAGTTGATCACTTTGGCAAGGCCTAAGTGTGCACCTACGCCAGTGATGGTAATGGTACCCATGGCTGCATCATATTCCCAGGTAGCTGCATTGGATCCGTCATGTGGTGCGATAGGGGCTCCACATCCTTCTGTCACTCCTTGCCATCCTTCTAGCCAAGTCTCTGCGCCCATGACATTCTGAAATGAGTTATCGGCATTAAAGACAAATTCGTCATCAAATAGGCAAGCTCTGGTAGTGACGTCCGCTGCACTATTGGACCACCAGCTAAAATCGCCTAGGCCTGGACCTACCCCTAATGCTAATGCTTGAGGGGCCAATTTCCATGTTCCTTCTACCTGAGCGAAAGTGTAGGAGAAGGAGATTAATACGAAGAGTACTACTGCGTAAATCTTTTTCATTGTTGATGAATTAAGTAAGTTGATTGATTAAGTAAAGATTAGTTGATTTTTACAAAGGCTAACTTAATACACCCACATGTATAAGTTCAAGCACTAGACTGCCTTACAATGGACTTGTCGTACTATTGTCGTGCTAAATTTGAGGGAATAAGAGTCCAATTACTAAACACAAGGAAAGCCGAGCGGCTCACCTTGTGTCATAATGCTGATTTTTGACATTCTTAAGCTTTCGAATACCCCAATTTCCCTGCAAAGAAGTTGAATACTTTTGACGGAATACACAGGTCTGTGAAGCTCACGAGAGAGGCTACCGCGATTATCTGACCTCCCATGAGGTAGCCAGCTGTCATCATCCCTGAAGACATGAAGTAAATGGTAGAAGCGATAAAGATGGTCGCCAGTGTACAAGCAAATTTCAACTGGATAGACCTTCTCGGTACTTGAGGCTTTTTCATCCATTTCCACATCAGGTCATTATAGATATAGTCAAAAGGATGATTTGGCAAAAAAATGCTCAGGAGTGCGACTATATTGACAATGATCAGGAGAGGAATGTTGGCAAATACAACGCCTGGGACCAAGAAGGTCAAACACAGTCTATAGGCAAAGCGATTCCCAAAGGCCAAGTCTCTAATCTGTTGATCAGAATAAGAAAAATATCCTTGCTCACGGATCCAATTTACTCTTTTGGTGGAAAGTTCTTTTGAATTTGTCATTGTCTTCTTTTTTTGAGATTTTGAGATGTGACAAAGTAACAGCCGGTTCTGTTCAAGTGTGTTAAAACATGTTGCAACAACATTAATAAATGTTGCAAAACGGCCATTTGAAGCATATTTTCACTATTTTCCCCTCATGATCCAGGAAATCAAAACCCTTAGCCAACGGTATTTGCAAATCGCCCATTTGCCTACGGATACCCAAGAACAAAGACAGAGCAAAGAGAATTTGATGCTCATGTGCACCCATTTTTCCTTTGTAGGGTTTGTCTGGGGCTCTGTATATTTTTTCAATGGACTCAGGCTGCCTAGCATGATTCCCCTTTCCTATCCTGTCGTTACGATTATCAGTATTGTCATTCTGCTAGTCACCAAGCGATTTGCTCTTTTTCGCAATATCCAGCTCTTCCTGGTTTTGATGTTGCCCTTTATGACACACTTGAGTGTAGGCGGATTTATCCCATCTAGTGGGGTGATCTTATGGGCCATCGTCTGCCCGATGGCAGCATTGTTTTTTATGACCACTCGTCAATCTGTCTACTGGTTTGGTGCATTTTTAATCTCTATCATTATTGCTTTCCTGATAGATGGGGAATTGGCTCGTTATTACCACTGGGAGATTACCGATCGATTTATTGATATTCTCTTTCTCCTAAACTTTGTAGGCGTATCGGGACTGGTGTTTTTGGTGCAATTTTATTTTGCTAAAAACGAGCGATCTCTCAAGTCAGAAGTAGAAAAGCAGAATGCCCTACTAGGCGTGCAATCGGAACAGCTAAAGGAGCTTGACAGAATAAAATCCAATTTCTTTGCCAATATCTCTCACGAGTTTCGAACGCCCCTGACCCTTATCCAGGGGATCCTCAATAAAAAAGACACGCCCAGCCAAGCAGAGTTTGCCATTATGCAGCGGAATTCTGATCGGTTATTACAACTGATCAATCAGTTACTTGATTTGGCCAAGTTGGAATCTGGCAAGATGGTCTTGCAGAAAAAGACCATTGATGTCCATCAAATGGCCAAAAAAACGGCCCAGCTATTTGGGTCAGCCGCGGAAGTCAAATCCATTCAATTTCATATCAATGAGGCTTCGATTCTCGAACCTGAGACAGAAGCCATCCTGATGGAAGCAGACCCCGAGCAAATCCAAAAAGTATTGGCCAACCTGATGTCCAATGCCATCAAGTTTTGCCCAGAGGACGGCAACATTGATATGCGTATTCATAACACAGACGACATTGTCCACCTGACAATCTCGAATACAGGGGACGATATCCCCGAAGCTCAGTTAGCGCAGCTCTTCAACCGATTTCATCAGGTAGAGAGCGACTCTACTAGAGGGTATGAAGGTACAGGGATCGGCCTGTCCCTGGTCCATGAAATCATAGAATTGCACGGAGGGCAGATATCGGTGACGAGCCAAAACCGGGTAGTGTGTTTTGAGATTACTTTGCCCAAAGGGCAGGTAGGAGAAGTAGCGGAGGTTTTGATGCCTGCAAAGGCTCAGGATTCGCCTGCGCCTGTTTCAGAAGAGGCAGCGGATGCAGGAGGGAAGGACCTACTAAAGGTCTTAGTCGTGGAAGACTATCCCGACTTACGGCAGTTCATCAAGGGCATTCTCAGCCCGTCCTATACGGTGCTGGAAGCACCCAATGGGGAAGTAGGGGTAGAAATGGCCTTGGCAGAAATCCCAGATTTGATCATCTCAGATGTCATGATGCCGAAAAAAGACGGTAACCAGTTGTGTGCTGAACTCAAAAACCATCCCGCTACGGATCATATTCCGATCATCTTGCTCACAGCTAGAGCTGGACAAGCCGATAAGGTCGAAGGCCTAGAACAAGGCGCAGATGACTACCTCACCAAGCCCTTCCATGAGACAGAATTGCTGTTGCGGGTGAAGAACATTTTGAAGACCCGCCAAAAGCTCCAACAGAAGTACCAACAAGGCATGTGGCTCAAACCGTCAGCGGTAAAAGTTTCTTCCACGCAGGAACGGTTTCTCCAACAACTCAAGGAAGCGCTAGAGGAAAACCTCTCTAATGAAGCGTTGACAGTGGAGGAGCTAGCCTCGATGATGGCCCTCAGCCGCTCCCAGTTTCACCGCAAGCTCAAAGCACTGACCAATCAGTCCGCCACTGAATTTGTCCGAACCTATCGCCTCGAACGAGGCGCAGATCTGCTGAAGCAGGGGTTTGGCTCCGTTTCCGAAGTTGCCTTCGAGGTGGGGTTTAATAGTCAGACCTATTTCAGCTCCTGCTTTCAAAAGCATTTTGGGTGTTCGCCGAGTGAATATGGGAAGGGGTGAGGGGGGTGTGGCGTATAGCCAGTAGGTGGGGGTGTATACGCCATATTGCGTGTAGCCAGCTATATCGTGTATTCACGTCAATAATTGCCGTGTAGCCAGCAGGTGGGTGTGTATACGCAACTCCCATTTTCCCCATAAAGATGGCTGATTACCCGCTTTTTAGTACTTTTGATCATATAAAATCGAAACCCGTCAACCCATGCAAAAAACGACCCGAGAAGTAATAGCCTGTCTCCTGCTGCTATTGGCACTCTGTATATCTTGTAGCGAAAAGGAAAAAGCATGCGCCCCCGTTGATACGCCCACCACGCAAGCTCTGAATCCCAACGGCGATAGTGAATTGGCACTCTTGATGCGGGCGATGTTTGATGAAGCCGTACAGATCAAACGGCAGGTAGCGAATGAGGAACCCATTTCCCTTAAGATCGACTACGAAAAAATCCTCACCGCTCATGCGACAGAACCGGAAAAGGCTGCTTCTGTGCAATACCAGGCATTTGCAAAATCCTATTTGCAATCCATTAAAGACCTGCAATCAGCTAGCCCCGCTCAAGGAGAAGCTTTTTATCTCAACATGGTCGAGAACTGCATGACCTGTCACAAAGCCCTCTGTCCTGGGCCGATGGTGGTGATTAAGAAGTTGCGGTAGGGGTTGGTAGCTGAAAATTTAAGATAAGATAATATAATATATGCGAATCGCTATTTGAACAGTTTTCAAGATTTACGCTTACATTAAGCGTCATTCCGCAAAAATTCTGACGCGCAGCAAAGAATTTTATGCGGAATCTCCTTCCTTAATGCGCCTTTGGCGGCTTTTTCAAGGAGATCCCGCATACCTGTCCTGAGCTTGCCGAAGGAATTTGTTCGCAAAGCCTCTCAAATTTGCGGGATGACGCCGATGGGCGTAAGAATAAGAACTCAACTAGCGATTCGCATAATATGAAGAAATTAGCACAGAAGGTTCAGTTTGTACACAGGATTGGGGCAATGATCCTTTTGCTCACAATTACCTCATGTGAAAAAATGGCAGACCAAGCTTCAAACGATCAAACACCTATCACCCAGGAAGACTCCAGCATTGATAGGGTTCAACCTATTGATACTATCCCAGCACCTCCTCCCCAAAGAGCACCTCTTGAAGATATTTCCCAAGAATTCGGACGTGTGGATGAAATTGAGAAATATGTATTGGGGAGGACAATTGATGAAATAAAGGCGAGTCCTTTGACGAGGCTTTATACCATAAAAGACAGGGTCATGGAATCAGAAGGGATTGAGTGGGATGCAATTGAATTTCATTCAAATAAGAACAAGAAGGAGATTTTTTTCGCAGAATCGAACTGGGAAAATAAGCAGCTCATCTCAAGGGTCAACTTGTTAGATGACCACATCAAAGTCGCAGATGGCATCTCTATCAACTCAACTTATCAGGATATAAGAAGCAGAGTAGACACTAGTCGTATGAATGAATTCCCTGACGGATACTTGATCCTGTATGATGAAGCCATGAAGAACCTAGCTTACATAATGGATATAGAAGACCATCCCGAATTCTTTTATGGATTCAGTTCATTTGATAGCATTCCTGGGGATTTGCGGATTGAGTCGATTGTGATCAATGATTTAAAATAAATGCTTATTCACCCCTATAATATCACATGAAATATCTATTGGCCTTACTGCTACTTGTCTTTTCAAACGACCTTTTTTGTCAGAAAGAATATGATGATGAGGTATTTGCTCAAGCCTTAATCTACCAGCAGACCTATGAATTCTCTAAAGCAATAGAGACGTACACCGAACTGCTTGCAAAAGACACGGTATATGAAGCCTATTATAATAGGGGGATGTGCTATTTGGTTTTGCAAAAGAATGCCTTGGCACTCAATGACCTCCTTATTGCTTTGCCCCAATTCGACGATGATTTCTTTTTAAATCACATGATTGCAGGGGCCTATATGTTATTAGATGATTACAAAAACGCTACCCTCTTTTTTGACAGGGCACTGAAATATGGTCTTGTCCCTGATGCCTTTGAGGCATCCCATATAGGGACCTGTTACTATTTTGATAATCAGCCTGATAGCGCAATGAAATACCTCGAAATGGCTTTCGAAGAAGACGTATTGAATACCAGAGCCCTTACCAATATGGGATGGGTTTACCTGGAAAATGGGAGCTATGAGAAAGCGAAGACAATGTTTGAAAAATGCTTGTCAATTGAAAAGGATAACCCCTCCTATTTAAATAACTTAGGGTTTGCTTATTTTAAGCTAGGAGATATTGACAAAGGGAAAGAACTCATCCTGAAATCAAAAGAATTAGATGATCAAAATTCTTTTGTCTACCGAAACCTTGCTTTGATCTATAAAGAACAAGGCAAGCGGAAAAAGGCCTGTAAGAACTACCAAATAGCTTTATCGTTAAATATTGTCCAAAAATGGGGAGAGAAATATGTGAAGGAATTGATAGGGTATTGTGAGTAAATCAATGGAGTAAGAGGATACATTTGATAAATTCAAGTAAAATCCATTACTTTATACGTAAAAAATATTACGTATGAACAAGTTGACCTTATCAATTAATCAATCTGTCATTGATGAAGCCAAAGAATATGCTAAGTCAAATGGAAAAAGTCTATCCAAGATTGTGGAGGAATATTTAAAATCCTTGTCCAAACCCGAAAAATCAGAAAAACGCAAATCCCCCCATAAATTAGTCATGGAGCTAAAAGGATCTGTCAAGATGCCAAAGGAGTTGATATCCTATAAGGAAATTTTACAGGATGCACTGGTGGAAAAATATTTGAAGAAATGAAAAAAATATTTTTGGATGCCGATGTGCTGTTAGATCTCCTGCTGGATAGAGAGCCTTTTATGGATGATATCGCTACCATAATAGAAGATGCATTATCTTCTGGTACAACACTTTGTGTTTCTCCCATAACGATAACCAACATCAACTACATAATAGAGAAGCTCGAAAACCAACGGAAAGCAAACGCGCAAAGGAAAAAGCTATTGAAAATGGTGCAGGTAGAAAATATTGGGCAATCTGTTATTCATAAAGCCTCTAATTCACCATTCAAAGACTTTGAAGATGCCGTACAGAATTATTGTGCGGAAGCATCTGGACATCAAATACTCATTACGCGAAATACGAAGGATTATAAAGAAAGCAACTTATCCATACTGACACCTAAGGAGTATTTAGCGAAAATGGGGAATGAGTGATGAAAATACGTAATACCCTCACATTTCTTCTTTTGCTAACGACCTCTATGGTCAGCGCACAGTCAAGGAATTTAACGGGAACAGTAATCGATGAGGAACTGGAAAGGATGCCGTATATTATCATTTATGATCAAGATACGGTTCCCATAGGAAAAACTGACTCAATGGGTAATTTTGAAATTATCCTCCCTCAATCATCCCCCAAATTGGTTTTTGGCTATGTGGGGATGGAATGGGAAATCATTTCAGTTCCTGATGATTGTGAACACCTGGAGGTGATCATGTTATTATGCTGTAAGTATGGTTATCGTTCTCATCGGAAAATTGATCGACTAAGGAAGAGGCAATTTGACAACCGCATGGAGCTTCATGTAGAAGCATTTAAGCGCGGACTCTTCAATGCTGAACGCCCGTGTTTTTCATACACATTTATCCCTGATAAACCAGCCTTAGATGAGATTAGGACATGGATGAAAGAGATCGATGCTGAGGTCAAGGAGAATTTTCAGGAACTCTCCATTGGAGATACTGTCCTTATCCCATTTAGTGCTCGGGAATCTAATGGCGCTTCTTTAGCTTACTTTTCCCACATTATTGACAGAGTTGAATTTGACTGTATGATTCAAGGAGTCATTATTGGGAAGAGCAAACGAAAGCGTGGGTATAATTTGACATACATGGTCACACATACCAACTGGTGTCAATATGATTCAATCGTCCTTAATGGGCGGGAAATGGAAGTTGGGGAAATATTTGAATACAATATGAAGTATTGTAAGATACTTATTCCAAAATCATTGAAGGCTAGCCCTTAGAGGGATTATAAATTTGCACTTGAGCTTGAATTTGACTTATCGGTTAATTGTAAGGTGAGTGAAAAGGGCAATAAATCCTCAGATTACACCTACTTCTCCACCAATGCTTATTACGTTTCCCACTGTCAGGTAGCGTAGCTTATGTACTTCACTAATCATATATAATCTAAATGAGCGGCTTCTACTATAATATTATCATACAAACACCGCCTGAAAGCTTTAATGCTGCACAATTAAGCGAACCCATTTTTGAAAGCATTAGGGTTTTCTATCCAAATGCAGAATTCAAGTTTTTTCTGAAGGAAGATGGGCGAGATTCGTATGAACTTTCTTTTTGGGAAAAAGAGCTTTGGTTATTGTTGGATGAAGATGATTTTGAAAATGCTGAAGCAGAAAAATTCCTTAATGGGTGGTTCCATCTTGAAATTCAAAAAATGAATGACATTGTTCAATTCATCTCTATAATTGACGGGGACTCTACTACAACCCAACTATTGTCTAATGATTTTTTTGTTGATTTGATTATCAAACAATTCAAAAGCGCCAATCTAATAGAACAAGGACTTTGGGCCTATGACTTAGATTATGACAGTTATGAAGAAGCATTGACAGAAAAAATAAATGACCCCGCAGTTCAAAAAGTATTCACCTAATGAAGGCACTAGTATCGTTTGTAAAAGGTTTTTATACATAACCTACAGCTTGCTGTCATTCTGAGGGTTGATTTCGGCAGCCAAAAATTCTCATGGTTTATGACAAGGGCTTCGCCCTTACGCTGTTGAACCCCCTCCGCGCATCCCCGTTCCCCCTCAGGAAGGGGAACAACCCGCTCTAATCTCTCAAATGGCTTCGCCATTTTCTAAAGTCCCCTCTTGAGGGGACGCCAAAGCCGAAGGCTTTGGCAGGGGTTCAAACGGGCGAAAATTCCATTTTCATACCATGCTGATAATCAGCAGAATACAAAACACTGTCATAAGTAACGGAGTGAAAAATCTTACTACTCCACTAAAATTGTCATAGCCCCAAAAACCTACCCCGCGCCTCCCAAATACGCATCCTTCAACGTCCCCATCCCCGCAAAAGCCACTGCCGCCTTCTCATACCCATAAGTCGCTTTCAGCGTCTTTGTGAAATTATTGTCGCCCATGCCGAGATCAACATCGTTCATGGTGACTTGGGCGGGATGTTCATAGCCGCAGGCGTGGGTGATTTCGAGGATTTCTTTGCGGAGGGTCTTGGCAAAATGGTAGTACCGCTGGGCCTTGATCTTGGGGTCGAGGCCCGCCTGGAGCCACTTGCTCTGGGTAGCGACGCCAGAGGGGCAGTGGTTGGTCTGGCAGATCTGCGCTTGGATGCAGCCGATGGAGAGCATGGCTTCGCGAGCCACATTGATGAGGTCAGCGCCCATGGCGAAAGCCATCAGGGAGTTGGCGGGAAAGCCCAGCTTCCCAGAGCCGATAAAGACGACACGATCTGTCAAGTCCTTGGCTAAGAATAGCTTATAGACATCACTGAACGCATGGACAAAGGGCTGTGCCACATGGGCTGCAAAGGCAGGAGGCGCAGCGCCCGTACCACCTTCGCCTCCGTCAATGGTAATGAAATCAGGCCCCGTGCCACGTTTCTCCATTTCATCCACCAGCTCTACCCACTGATCGAGCTTTCCGACGGCAGACTTGATACCTACCGGAAGGCCTGTTTTCTCAGCGATCGCTTCCACAAAGTCTAGTAGCTCAGGTACTGTTGAAAACGCCGAATGGCGGGGCGGAGAGAGCACGTCTTGCCCCATCGGCACGCCGCGAATCCCCGCGATTTGCTTCGTGATCTTCTTGGCGGGTAGCACACCGCCCTTGCCGGGCTTCGCCCCTTGGGAGAGCTTCACCTCAATGGCACGGATAAAGGGATTTTTCTCCACCAACTCCACCATCTTCTCCATTGAGAAATTGCCATTCGGATCCCTTACCCCAAAATACCCCGTCCCAAAATGGAAAACCACGTCAGCTCCATTGGAATGGTAGGGAGAGAGGCCGCCTTCGCCTGTGTTGTGATAGCAACCCGCTTTGTGCGCGCCCATATTGAGGGCTTGGACGGCATTGGCAGAAAGGGAACCAAAGCTCATCGCGGAGATATTGACGATGGATCGGGGCCGGTAAGGGCGCTTACGGCCATTATATTCCCCCATGACTTTGGCGCACGGGACAAAGCTTTTGTCTGTTTTGTTGGGATGGCCTTCTTGGGGCACATAAGGCATCATCGCAGGATTGATAAACAAGTGCCCAGGACGGTAGAGGTCCTGGTCTGTACCAAAACCTTGATAGTTGTTTTGCCCTTTGGCAGAAGCGTAAATCCAGGATCGCTGGATGCGGTTGAAGGGCAGCTCCTCGCGGTTATTGGCCACCACATATTGACGCATTTCTGGGCCGATGGTCTCAATGATATACCGTAAGTGGCCGATGATGGGAAAATTGTGGGTGATCGTGTGTTTTTTATTGAAAAAAACATCTCTAATAGCGATCAATGCCAGAACAATCAAAATCCATCCCCACCAAGGAATGTGGCCAAGGGTATCAAGCAGCTGTGTCATAGGAAAAAGGAGTTTGCGTAAAAAAGGAGGCTATCAACAAAAATCAATTGATAACCTTTCCCTCAAAGCTAATAGGCAAAAGCTAGAAAAAAAACAGTAGATTAGCCTACCGATTCAAAAGGCAATTATTAATTGACTGATTATTGATTAATTAATTTTTTTCAGCTAATTAATAATCTATCAATCATTAATCAATAACCCTCACCATGTTAATGTACACCTTCGTCGATATTTTCCAGCCTTTATCCACCGCCCAATTCCTCCTCGCTACCATCCTTGGCATTCTGTTTATCCAGTCTGGACTGGACAAGGTATTTGACCGAAAAGGCAACCTCGACTGGCTGAATGGCTATTTTGAAAAGACATTCATGAAAGGCATGGTGCCTATGCTGGTAAGTGTCATTACCCTGATGGAAATCGCCGCTGGCCTTCTATCCGCTGCGGGCGCCATTCAGTTCCTCTTCAGCGGTAGCACCCAGCTCGCTGTCATCGGCGCACAAGTCGCCGCCCTCAACATTACGATGCTCTTCTTCGGCATGCGCATCGCCAAAGACTATGAAGGCGCCGCCAATATGGTGGGGTATTTCTTGCTGAGTATCGCGGCGATATACCTGCTACAGGTGTAAAGAAGGTTCTATGTTCAAGGGGTGAGGCTGCTCCGAAAATTCCTTTTAAGGAATTTGCCCAATTGCGACGGGTTGAAACCCAGTCGCAATAGTAAAAAATGACAGACAAAGAACTATTGCGACTGGACTTTAGTCCGTCGCAATGAGGAAAAAAGTCAAAATTGACTTTCTGGAGCAAGCGCAGAACCTTCAACTCTGATGCATGAACCCTCATATGTTTGCCATATAAAAGAAACTGGTTAAACTTGGCGAAGTTGAACTGGGGCTTGGGGAGCAATCCGAGTGTTGAACGGTAGTACGTTACCAATGGAAATTCTTAGGTTTTTCGAT
>JAUIKF010000120.1 GCA_030430575.1 Bacteroidia bacterium
TAGGGGGACGCTAATCCCGAAATCATTTGCAAAATAGTACAAACATAGACCCTTTCGACAACATGACAGGACAAAAGTGAGATAATATTGGCAACTTTGAGAGTTTATGAATTATTCAGGCTAGATTTGGAGAAGCCATTGCCTAAAAAGTACTTGGAACTCCTGTTCGCAATTACTGAACTGGATGTCAGTGACAACCCGATCATCAGTCTCTCGCCGCTCTGCCATCTCAGGCAGATTGAAGTGCTCTTCATCAACAAATCACCCGTCAAGGATCTCAGGCCCTTGGAGTGCCTTCACAACCTACGCGAGCTTCATGCAAGCTATAGTCAAGTCGCAGATTGGCGGATACTTGGGGCGTTCAAATCATTGGAAATCCTAGATCTCTCCTATATGAATAGTAGCCCCAGGCACCTTACCAAAGCCCTTGGGGAAATGGGGCAACTCAAAGAACTTTACATCAACAGATGTGGCATTACCACGCTGAAAGACTTTGTCCATCTACCTTCCCTAGAGGTACTTTCCCTCCATTTTAATCAAATTCCCAAACGAGAGGTAGAGGCCTACAAAGAAGCCCACGCTGATTGTCAGGTGCTTTATTAAAACCCCTTGATTTCAGCATATCAATTCCATCCGACCCCCATGCCTATAACAAAAAATCCGTCCCATCAGGGCCGGATTTTTTTTGCAAATCAGGTGGAAGTTCAAACTCAAACTCAAACTCAAACTCAAGCTCAAACTCAAACTCAAACTCAAGCTCAAGCTCAAACTCAAGCTCAAGCTCAAACTCAAACTCAAGCTCAAGCTCAAACGTTCTTGCTTGAACTTGAACTTGAACTTGAACTTGAACTTGAACTTGCGCTTGTCTTAAAAGTCTAGCATGCCTTCCATTTTCAGCAATACAGGCTCCTGATCTGCATATTCCTGATCTGCATCCGGGGTTGCTTCCAGATCATTGACCACTCGGTCTTTTTTTGAACTTACTGCTACTTTTCCATCATTGCTCTTTTGAATGACTACGCCAATTTCATTTTCGTAGCCTTCCATCATGCTGACGGCTGCCATGAAGGTGACAGGATCGTCAGAATCCTTTTCCACAGTAATCGCGTGAGGGTTGACAAAAACACCCTTTACCGCAGGGCTGTCTGGGGCAAATTCTATAGGTAGCGCCCAATGGCCCCCATTAGCGATTTGAATTTGGGCGAAACGAGAGGTGAAAGTGATGGTTACTACGTTAGGTTCCATGATGTTTGTTGATTAAAAGATTATACACAAACATACGCCCAGGATGGACTGAGAAGAACCACATCTTGATGGGGAGGAAGAATGTTTTAGGTTCTATGTTCTAGGTTTGGGGTTGTGGCTACTTGATTATTCAGGCAAAATGGCCTTGTCTCGCAGCGAGACGAGTCTTCGAGTCGAGCGATCTCGCAGGGAGCCCAAAGGGCGAACGGTCTCGCAGTGAGCGCTAGCGAACGATCTCGCAGTGAGGAGCGAACGCGACGAACGGTCTCACCGCGAGCGGTCTTTAAACAGCCAACTCGTCAGGACAAAATTCACTGAAGCTGTCACAGGAAGTACGAGGAGGGGATAGATCCAATTTTCTACCGTCACCAGGCTTTTCCAAACCGTCAGTGTGATCAAGGCTAGGACAAAGGATTGGAAGTAAATGCCAAAATAGAGGAGCTTCTTTTTATGGGAAATTTTTTTGCCAAAAGTCCACTTGCTGTTGAGGTAAAGGGAAAGGCCCACCATGGAGAGGTACACGGTGATGTAGGTAGGGTAGAGGGGGGTACCAATGATTTTGAGGAAAAAGAAATTCAGGCTGAAGCTCAAAACTGTCGTAATACCCCCGACAGAAGCGAATTTGAGAATTCGCTGAACTTGTAGCGCTATAAACGCTTGCCAACCCACCTTCGTGGGAGATGACGAAAGCCGGGGTTCCCGGGGAGGCTCAGCGCCCGACTCTCTATTCATGATGATGGGAATTTATGCTCATAAAGCGCAATAAGCGGTTCAAATACCGCCTCACAAAATTGTCGATCTGCTGTCGTCAGCCAGTCTGTTGACCCTTTTTGGGAAGGATCAAACCCTTGGCCTACCACATTAAAATCTTCCGCCGCGAACTTACGAAAATCATGGGATTCCAAGTCATAGGCTTCACAAATAGGCTTCAAAGCAATATTCGGATTTAACCTAAATGAGGGGTAGTCAACCATCCGATTTTCAGGTAAATAATAAGCGTAATAATAACTCCTTACAGCGATCAAAAAAGCTGTCGCTTGACAGGTGTTTGCTATGTTGCCCAAAAACTTCCCAAAAGACTTTCGCAGAACCTCATGCTGCTGGACCGTCTCAGCTACCTGGGGCAGCGCATCGCTATACCACGCGTCATAGAATCCATTCCGATGGATGGATGACAGGATGTCCATCGGTGCCCGCCAGATGCCCCAAAGGGCGATTTCAGGGAAATGAGTCTGCATCCATTGAATGGTGAAGTGGTTGATCGTGGTTTTGATCACCGTTAGGTGATCGGGGT
Organism: Bacteroidia bacterium; assembly: GCA_030430575.1. Taxonomy (GTDB): domain Bacteria; phylum Bacteroidota; class Bacteroidia; order J057; family J057; genus JAUIGE01. The sequence continues at coordinate 2,540 of JAUIKF010000120.1, forward strand.
GAAGGGTCCGTGTGGTAGAATGCTTCTCATGCCAATGAGAGACGATGTAATCTTCCCAAAGCTCGCCTTTTAGCAGTTTTTTGAAAAAAAGACTGTCCTCATCAGATGCATTTTGATCATCCATGAGCTGGTACATGATCCGCCGGATGGGCCCGCTGTTAAACGGCTGAAAAATCAGGTCGATCTTTGGGTGCGTCGCCAAGGTCTTGGCGATGGCAGACGAACCGCTGCGGTCGAAGGCGTTGAGGATGAGGAGGTTCAAGGGGTTAGGTCGTTCAAGAGGTTCAATGGTTCAAGTCGTTTAATGAATTTGGAAGGGAAGAAGGTTTTTTACATCAAAAATCATTAATCCTTGTTCGATATTCTGCAATCAATCTTGCCTAAAGCTCCCAATAATAATGCGCATAGGCAATTCCTCGGGCACCAAATCCTTCTTTGAAGGCCATCAGCCCCTCATTTAACACTTTGCCACCATCCTCATTGGAAGTGCCAAAATCGAAATAGAGATGGTTGAGGTAGACCTCATTGATGAGGTAATCGATCAAGGAATCGAGGGCGCTCAATTCACGGCCTCGCGCGTTAGCGCCAATGTATTGGGTGTGGGCCACCTGCGGTGACTCATAGATGATCACTCCAGCAAGCATCTCATCGCCAAGGTAGGCTGCGTAGAGCTTGATATTCGCTGGAAAGTGCTGCGCCAGTAATTCCATCTCAGCTGTGGTATGCACGGGGTGCGCCGCGTATTTTTCCTCCAACAAAACGGCCATCAACTGCATGAACCCCGCAAAATCAGTGGATTGGCGGAATGCAAGTTCATGTTTTGCGCCTTGCTTGACGGCCCATTTGCGGCCTTTGTTATAGGGAGGCCGGTGCCCCCGAACCAGGCAAGCGGAAAGGTTGCAGGTGACCTGCTTGGCGCCGAGACGCCAGAGCGCGTAGCGATCTTCCTCAGCAGCCTCCCTGTGGTAGATATGGGGAGAGGCTTTATAATAAAGCCCTTTCATGCCCTGGGCTCGTAGGTATTCACCAAGCGCTTCAAAGCATCCAATCATGGTGCTTCCGCGCATTTTTCCTCCTACCACCCATCCTCCAAACGTCAACCCCCCGTGGGAATAAAGAACCCCTTCCTTGCGATTAGCGGGCAACACAGCTGCCAATTTTTTCCCCTGATAAAACATCAAAGAATTATCCTCGAAACGATCCGCATGGTAGTCCATATAGCCCCGCTCAAAGAGGAAATGCCCATTGCGCGCTTGTCGCACAAAGGCATCCCATATGGGCTGATCGGTGGCGGTGTAGGGGCGTAGCAAATTTTGAATTTTGAGTGATGAATTTTGAATGGGGAATAGGGACCGTTTCACTCAGAGAAAAGGGATCAGAGATTGAGTAAATGCCTTTTTCTCTTTTCCCTACTCCCTATTCACTGCTCCCTGCTCCTTTAAACACTTCGTATTCACGAATATAATCTTTCTCATCAAACGGAATGGAGGCAAGCCCTAGAAGCACAGCATTGTGAGAAAACTGCATGGTATGCCAGTAGGGTGGCGGCAAGTAGAGACCTTGGTCGTGGCGATCTAAAAGGAAAGTTTGTTTCTCGCCTGATCTGGACTCTGTTTTGATCTCAATAGCTCCAGCGACAGCCACTAGGACTTGTTCCAATTTGTGGTGGGCGTGGCGGCCGCGGATCACGTGATGGGGCGTATAATACGTCCAAAATGCCCTAGCGATAGGAAAGGGAATCGTGTCCTGATATTGCGCGACGCTGATATAGCCAATGTCGCTGGCGCCGATGGCTTTGAATTGCAGGATATGGGGAGGGGCGTATTTCATGGTGCAAAGGAAGGAAGAAAATGGGGAATTTGAGGCAAAAAAATGGCACTAAAAAGGAGAAGGGGAATGATTAATTTTGATAAAACCCAACGCTGATTTAATATGAAAAGACTCCTTTTTATCTGCTTATTCCTTCCTCTCATGGCCTTTGGTCAGCAATCTTGGTGGGGCGTGTCCTATGAGGCGGCAAAATCAATGCCTAGGTATACTGAGTTTTATTTTACCTCTGGGCCGCCCATTATACTTGGTTATTATGGGCGATTCAATCAGGCAATTGGCATTGAGTATGGACAGTATTTAGGAAAAGGTAGGCATAGCCTATCTATGAGCCTTTCTTATTGGGTTCATTCCCACCGCTATACCTATGCTCATAATTGGGAAGAAGAGGTGACTTCCGATATTCGGTTCAAACGTGCCTACATTTCATTAAACCCTACCTATACACGATATGTAGGTAAGTTCTATCTCGCTGCTAGCCCAACGATTAACTATGCCATTTGGAGTAAAGAGCGGCCATTAGGGCAAGAAAAATACACCCCTTATCAGACGCCAGAAGCGTCCCTATTCACCCTTGGCGCAAACCTGGAAATGGGATGGGAATTTTGCTTTCATCAACGGCTTTCCTTATTGGCAGGCGCATTTTATCACCACCATGCTTTTTCAGGGCTTCAAACCAATGATTTTATCTCCAATGCAGGCCTAAACTTGACGATTCGTAGGAAGTAGGGTTGGGTTTTCTTAAAGAGTAAATGGCTACAATTTGTAACTATTCAGCAGGCCTAAGGCCTGCGATTTGATTTATCGCGTTCTGGTCAACAAAGACCTCATTGAGGGCATTGAATGCCCTTTTTCCCTGCTTTCTAGCCGAGAGGATATATGATCTTATTCT
>JAUIKF010000079.1 GCA_030430575.1 Bacteroidia bacterium
ATATGCGCGTATGACTTCATCGACATCAAGCCAGGAATCATCCCCTCTAAAGCATTCTTCCAGCCTAATCAAGTTGTTAAAATTTAATCCCAAATGTCGTAAGACGATAAAGAACTCACGTTAATTATCTACAGGGAATGAAAACATTCATCTTGAAATCATTCATACTGATTGCCCTGACAATATTGCCCTACCTAGTTATCCAATATCACCGCATACCCCCAACCGACAGCTTTTACTGGAAAGCTGCAAGCTCCGCAGACGCGTTGATTTTGGGCGGGTCTCGCGCATTAAAAGGCTTGGCTCCGGAAGTGTTTGAAGAGGAATTTGGCGAAATGGAGATGCTCAATTATGCTTTCACAGCATTGCATTCTCCTTACGGCCAACCTTATTTTGAATCTGTCAAAAAAAAGCTAAGGGATGACCATCAAAAAGGCATTTTCATCCTGTCAGTCACGCCTGCCAGCATCATGGACTATGCCGATAGTCCTAACCCCCGTGAAGATGCTTTTCGCTTCTATGATCTGTGGCAGGTAGATGGCCACCCGCATATCGAGTACTTACTTCGCAATCCGCGTACGCGGAAGGCAATAGCCGAAACCCTTATTTCGGATGCTAAAAGCCCTCCTAAACGTAACATCATTCATCCCGATGGATGGGAAGAGACGCCTCCTTCTGGTAAAAAAACCTCTAATACCCCTCTTCCCAAAAAGGTTAACCAACCCCTTAATGAATCAACGGATAGAGAAATGTATTTAAAAAAAACCATCCATTACTTACAAACAAGGGGGCGTGTATTTTTGGTTCGCCTTCCCATTAGTCAACAAATGAAGGCAGTAGAAGACAACAAGATGCGCCCAGATTTTGATGCCGTGATTCAATCCATTGCGCAAGCGTCTGATATACCTTATCTGAATTATGTTGATTCAGGTGGGCAATATCAGTTTGTTAATGGACATCAACACCTTGCGGCCAAATCTGCCCGCGATTTTTCGCGCCAACTTGTCAGAGATATTCAGAAATATAATGTGGCTTTTTGAGGCTAAATACTGTTGATCCGACTTTCAAAGTCGGATCAACGTCAAATACCATCACTAAATGCTTTTCAACTCTTTTGAGTTTCTTTTTTTCCTGCCCATTTTATTAATGGGATATTTTTTGTTGAAAGCGCGCTTTCGGTGGATATGGCTATTGGTGGGGAGCTATGTGTTTTATATGTATTGGAATCCCTGGTATATATTCCTCATACTAGCCTCTACAATTGTCGATTATGTTGCTGCTATACAAATTCATAAAACGCCTCAGAAACAGAAACAAAAAGTATGGTTGGCGTTTAGCATTTTCACCAATCTAGGCCTACTCTTTACCTTCAAATACTTTGATTTTTTTAGCCACCAACTCCAATACCTTGTCCAGCATTTTGATCCTCACTTTCAATCTGTTTTCCTTGACGTAATTTTGCCCATCGGTATCTCCTTTTATACCTTCCAAAGTTTGGGATATACGATCGATGTCTATAGAGGAAACCAAGTGCCTGAAAGGCATTTTGGTCGATTTGCACTGTATGTCAATTTTTTTCCGCAGCTAGTCGCAGGCCCCATCGAACAGGCAAAAGACCTTTTGCCACAGTTTCACTTCACCTATAACTGGGATTATCAGCGGGTGGTCGAAGGGCTACGGCTTATATTATGGGGCTTTTTCAAAAAGCTCGTGATTGCTGATAGACTGGGGCTATTTGTGGGAGCAGTTTTTGACCATCCAGGTATGCACAGCGGGCCTGTGGTTTGGTTGGCAAGTGTGCTATTTTTCCTGCAAGTCTATTACGATTTTTCCGCCTATCAAGACATCGCTGTAGGAATAGCCAGGATAATGGGCATTCACCTATCACCCAATTTTGTCAATCGGGCCTATATCTTTCGATCTTTCTCCCAATTCTGGCGTGGCTGGCATATGACTTTGACTAGGTGGGTTCGGGATTACGTATACATTCCACTTGGCGGCAGCCGAAAAGGCCCTCGGCGGACGTTGATCAACATTATCTTGATCATGGGGGTGATAGGGCTTTGGCATGGGGCTGACTGGACCTATATCATCTGGGGCGTGATGAATGGCATTTTCTTAGCAGGGGAAAGAATTCTGAGACGACCTATTGAGCGTTTAGAAAGTACGTATTCCAATCGTCTATTTTCCCGGATAAAAAATTTATTTGCGGTTATTTTATGTTTCAACCTTTATTGTTTGAGCATGTTCGCCTTTCGGGCCCCCAGCATTTCCGATAGCATTCCCTTACTGCTCCAGACATTTGACTTTTCGCATATCTATCTCAATCCAGGCATAGGGGCATTCGACTTATATGTTGGTATAGCTTTGGTTATCTTAGTTGATGGGCTGTATATCGTGATGAGAGATCAACCAATCCATGTATTTATTGGGAATCTCCCCTCTGTCGTTCGATGGTTATTTTACTTTATTACCCTTACAGGAATTCTTTATCTTGCAGTCCCAGAACAAATGCAGTTTATTTATTTTGAATTTTAATAAGATGAAAGAACAAATCCGTACCTATTTACAGCAAACATACGGTCACCCTAAAATGGAACCCATAAAGGACGACACCCCCTTGCTCAGTAGTGGATTGGTCGATTCTATTTCGGCATTAGAGTTGGTGGAATTTTTGGAAAAAAGCTTTGGATTTGAATTTGAAGCCCATGAAGTAGATCGGGACAATCTCGATAATCTTAGCCGAATCGTAGCCTTTGTCAATTCCAAAAAACAGTAGTATGTCCCTTGGCGACATCCTGAAACGATCTGCGGAAGATTTCTCTGCATATCCTGCCATTATCGATCCCCGTGGAGAAACCCTTACTTATCATGAACTCTTTAAGCTTGCCCAAACCACTGCTTCCTGGCTTAGCCAGGAAATGGGAAAAAACCTCCCGCTAGTGGGGCTTTGTGCGCCCAAAAACTGGCAAAGTGTTGTCGCCTTGATGGGCATTCAGCAGGCGGGCGCGAGCTATGTTCCCATAGATCCTCATGGAGCTATACAACGCAATGCATGGATCATCCAGAACTGTTGCCCACTTGCCGTGCTTGTTTCCCGAGAATGGGCAGAAATTTTTGAGAAAGTTTTGCCGTGTAAAACTGCCGTTCTGTCAATTCCCCATTTGGATCTTGTTTGTTTAACATGTGATTGGGATCAACGTGTTCCATTGATAGAGAATTTAGCCTTTATCCTCTACACTTCTGGTTCTACAGGCCGTCCAAAAGGGGTACAATTGACCCATCAAAACGCTTTGGCATTTGTCCATTGGGCTTCGGAAACCTTTCCGATTGAGGCGGGAAAGGTGGTCACGTCTATTGCCCCTTTCCATTTTGACTTATCTGTATTTGACGTATATGTAGGCTTATCTAAAGGGGGAAGCATTTTATTAATAGATCACGCTGCTAGTCAAAATCCCAGGCTCCTGGCCACCTATTTTGAAACGCATAAGGTCCATACCTGCTATGCCACGCCAAGTTTGCTAAAACTTCTATTGAGGTTTGGGCGACTGGATAAATTTGACCACAGTCAACTCAAACAAGTTCTCTTTGCAGGAGAAGTATTTGCTATTGAACCGCTAAAAGAATTGATGCATAAATGGCCCCGGGCTACCTTTTACAATCTATATGGTCCTACAGAAACCAATGTGGTAACTTATTTTCCCATTCCCGAAGAGATTCCTGAAGACAGGGTGACTCCCTTTCCCATAGGCCGTATGTGTGCAGGTGCCACAGGAAAATTGTGGCGAAATGAGAAGCTATCCCCTTTTCGGGAAGGAAATGAAGGGGAGTTGGCCATTTCAGGCCCATCTGTTTTTAAGGAGTATCTTGGGAGTTCGGTTAATCAAAAATCTCCTTTTGTCCTGGATGAAAGCGGGAATACCTATTACCTCACAGGGGACTGGGTAGAAGTAGGGCAAAGAAATAATTTGCTATTTAAAGATAGGAAAGACCGGATGGTCAAGCGAAATGGGTATCGGATAGAATTAGCTGAAATAGAACGAGGACTATTGAGCCATCCCCATATCACAGAAGCTGCCGTAATCGCTACTAAAGAAGCAAGTAAGGCGACCATCACAGCATTTGTCAATGCTTCAGAAGCGTTTCAGTTTGATGTATTGGAAATCAATCAATTTTTGCTCCAACACCTGCCAGCATATTTTTTGCCTGACCACATTCAGGTCATAGCTGAATTGCCACATACCAGCACCCAAAAGATTGATTATCAGGCTTTGATAGAAATGTGTTAGTTGGTCCGACTTTGGAAGTCGGACCAACGACTACGAAAATTATCGGATAATTTTATACCCACTTTATCATGGATTTTTCCCTTTCGTCCGCTCAAAAGGCTTTGCAAACGGAAATTATAACATTTGCCCAATCATCCCTTAACAAAGATGTTTGGATACGGGAACAACAGGGCACTTTTGACCATTATTTGTGGAAATTGTGTGGTGAGCAAGGATTACTGGGATTGGCCATCTCGGAAGATTTTGGCGGGAGAGGATTATCTGCCCTGGATACAGTGATAGCCTTGGAAGCTTTAGGGTATGGATGTGAGGATAATGGACTTTCATTTGCCATAGGCGCGCAGCTCTTTGCTTGTATGATTCCCATTTGGCTTCATGGCACATCGACCCAAAAAGCTGAACTTCTTCCTGCGCTTTGTGCTGGGGAGCGAATCGCCACCAATGCCATGACTGAAGCTCATGGAGGCTCTGCTTCCTTTGATATGCAGAGCGAAGCTATCAAAGCACCAGGCGGCTATCGTCTGACAGGCGTGAAGACGTATTGTGCCAATGCGCCTGTCGCAGACATTTGTCTGGCGTATTTCCCTACGGATGCAGAGAAAGGCTTCTTTGGGGGAATTTCTGCTTTTTTACTCGAAAAGAAGAAACATGCTTTTGGTATTTCTGAAACCCTTCAAAAATTAGGACTAACCACCTGCAAGACAGGAAAAATTACCTTTGATCAATTAGGCGTAAGAAATGAAGCTTTGTTGGGAAAAGCAGGAGCAGGAGGTATGATATTTACCCAATCCATGCAGTGGGAGCGGATAGGCCTATCGGCGCTTCACTTGGGCAGTATGAAAAGGCTGCTTGAAAACGCAGTTTCCTTTGCTAAACAACGAACCCCAGGAGGCATACCTATAGCCAAGCACCAGGCCATTTCCCATCAGTTGGCGGAGATGCAAGCACAAATATCAGCCAGCAAATGGCTGGTTTATTATGCTGCCTGGCAGCTTTCTCATCGGCACCAAGTCCAAGCTAGCTCATCGATAGCGAAGTTATTTACAAGCGAAACATACAAAGCGATGTGCCTAAAGCTTGTCCAAATTTACGGCGGACTTGGGTATCTTGCTGACCACGAGGCCAGTAGAAGTCTGAAAGATGCGGTAGCCGCTACCCTTTATTCTGGTACATCCGAAATCCAAAAGAATATTATCGCCAGGGGGATGGGACTGTGAAATTATTGGACCGACTTTCAAAGTCGATCCAACAAAATGCTTAATTTGCACCTATGCAATACGATGTCATCATAATTGGCGGAGGACCCTCAGGGGCTACTTCTGCTTATTACCTCGCAAAAGGTGGACTGAAAGTGTTAGTGTTAGAGAAAGAAATTTTTCCACGTGAACATATTGGCGAATCTTTGCTGCCTTTTTGTTATCACCTGTTTGAAGATATGGGATTTCTGGACCTGATGAAGGCAAAATATGCCCGTAAACCAGGTGTCACATTTGCCGACGAAACTGGGGAGGCCGTTTCCAATTTGTGCTTTGGGCACACCATTAAAGATGAAAGTTATCTTTCTTTTCATGTGAGAAGAGCCTTCTTTGACCAGGATCTTCTCAACCATGCAAGGGATACAGGGGCTGAAGTCCAGGAAGGAACAAAGGTAGTAAATGTTCATTTTGAGAATTCGGGGGTCATTGTAAGGGCGCTTTCTGAAAACAGGAAGCATTCAGAATATAGCGCAAAATTCCTTATCGATGCCAGTGGTCAGGATAGTTTCCTCGCCAAAAAATTAAAAGCAAAACAACCTTTTGAGAGAATGAGCAAGCGAGTGGCCCTTTCCTGTCACTGGAAGGGGACAAATCTTGACCCCATCCTCCAAGAAGGGAATCTCAAAATCGTTCAACTGGAAGGGGAAAAACTGGGCTGGATATGGATGATCCCCTTAGAAGAAGACCGCTTGAGTATAGGAGTGGTTGTGAATATGGATTATGCCAAAAATCAACAGAAGATGATGCCTGAAAAAGGGAATGCCTGGAAGGAGGCATTTTACCTTCAGGAACTCCAAAATGCCATTCCGGTCCGAGAAGTAATACAAGGGGCGGAGCGCATCCAGGAAATCCAAAGTAATGGGGATTACTCCTATTTCTCTGAACAGAAGTTCGGTGAGCATTTTGCTGTTGTAGGAGATGCACACGCCTTTCTTGATCCCATTTTTGCATCTGGCATTTACTTGGGGATGAAAAGTGCCCAGCTTGTAGCCAAGGCAGTTGTAGAGAAGCTTCAAAAACAAGATGAAGAAGCGCTGACAGCAGCTTATGAGGAAATAGCGGGAGCTTATGCCCTTATTGAAGAATTGATTTATACTTTTTACAATCCAGATATTATCAAATTTACCGAGATTGACTATCAAAGGACATATAAATATAAAAAGTTTGAAGTCGCTTTTAGTATTATACACTTTATCCTTGCTGGAGATTTTTTCTCAAATCATCAGCGATATTTAGGGGCTCTAGAGGTGCTAAAAGATGAGAAGTCCATTAAAAAATATAAAAACTTGATTGGACATACCGTACATGAAAAACACAATTTTGTATGCCATTAAATGAGAATTCTCCAAAATTTCGTAACTTCGCCTAAATTAGTTTGTACATTTTAATCTCTATTTCCAATGAAAAAGATCACTATTATCATTTCCCTTTTTATGCTTGTTTTTTCTGCTCAAATGCTTGGTCAATCCACCAAAAAGGAGATAAAAAATCCATTAGGGGTAGAGCAGTTTGTTAAAAACTATGAAAAGCATGGCGTTACATTGAGCGAAGAGCAAAAAACGCAAATAAATGAATTAGCACTTGTTCAACTGGAAAAGCTGAAACAAGAAATGGGAGAGATGGATGAAGAATTGAGCAAAAAAAGCTCTAAAGAAGAGCTATCTAAAGAAGAGTTAGAGGAGCTGGAAGAGTTGAGCAAAAAATATAGAAAAGCCCTTCGCAAAGAAATTGTAGAAAATGTCATGACTGGAGAGCAAAAATCAACACTTAGGGCTGCCAAGAAAGCAGCGACTAACTAGTTCAGCCATTTCATAACCAGGCCCATACAGCTTCGAGTGATAGGTATGGTTTTTTAGGAAACCATTGACTTCTTTATGATATGTTTCAATCTCTCTATCACCATTTCTGGCATAAGATTGCCAAAACCGACCCCTATTTTGGGGTGCTCTCACATCCCAATTTCCTTTCAGAAACGCTTCCAGCTCATAAAGAGAAGTTTTTTCAAACGGGAACTCATCATATAATAAATATTTTCAAGGTGTTTGAACAGCAGTTCAAACACCCATTGTCTTTTTCTCATGTGTTGGACTTTGGTTGTGGTACTGGAAGAGTACTTACTGCCTTGGCTTCGAAGTGCCTCCATATCACTGGAGTGGATGTATCATCTGAAATGATTGGTGAAGCGCAGAAAAATTGTAAGGAAAGAGGACTCACCAATGTGACCTTTTTACATATGGATGGGAAGGCTCCTTTTTTACAGGCAGATGACCATTTTGATCTGATTCACTCCGTAATTGTCCTTCAGCATATTCCGCCCAAAACAGGGATTCCCATTATCCATCATTTGCTATCTCACCTTGAACCAGGAGGCCTTGCCTACCTTCAGTTCAACTATTATACAGCAAAAACCTTGTTGCAGAGATGGGCGATACGCATCGCTTTTACCTTCCCGCAAATACCTAAACTGCTGGGATTTAAGGGGAAATACCTTTTTCCCTTGTTTGACTATAACCTAGACGAGGTATTTCAGGTTTTGCACCATCACGATATCCAGCAAGCCCTGACAACTTTTGGCAAAGATGGACCACATCATTTTGTAAATCTTTTTTTGCAAAAAAAGGATTGAGAATCCTTTTTACGAAGTACGTTTTCCTATTCGCAAAATCAATTGGTCCCAAATTCCTTTAGCTGTTTGAGGTTTCCCCAATTTTTGATACATCAAAAACAAAGCCCCTACTATCAAAAGCCCCTCAATCGGTTCTACAATGTGGAAAGAGATTTCAGGTGTCAGTGCTCTCCAAAAAGTTGTCGGGCGGACTTCAAATAGCAAGATCGTGGAAGGTGCGCCGTCTGTAGAAGGGTAAAGGGATAAAATTCCTATTAACCACAAAACTACTCCCAACCCAAGAATTCCCATTGCAGTCAGAAAAGCTGGCGATTTTTTCCAGGGAAGCGACTGTTCATAATAGGGCCGTTTGATAAAAGCCCAAAGGTAAATCAGGCCCAAGGCTGCGCCCAGGAGATTGGTGATGACGTCGTTGAAGTCATAATAGTCGGTGCGCTCAGGTGCCAGAAAGTAATATTGATAAGCTTCGTCAATTGCTCCTAGAAGGGTCGCCCAGAACAGTGTCTCCCCGAACCGCAGTGTCAGTGGAAAGACCAAAATGGCCATCAGGGCATATTGGGGAAAGTGGGCTGACTCTGTTGGTAGGACAAAAAGGATCAAATAAGTCAAGATCACGAGCACTATTGTGATCGCTAAATAAAGTAAAATCTGCCGCTGGGCAGGATGGTCTCGGAGTTGACGAAAAAAAGGAATACTGGCGACCAATAACCCCACACCAAGCACCGTCAATACAATGCCTACCATCCGCGGCCTAGGCAGGTGCTCTAGGAAGCTCATGATAAAAAGCCCTACTTCGACATGTGGAAGCATGACCAGAAGTGAATAAATTGCTACAATTACAAGATTCAGCCAAGGTCGCTGGTGTAGATACTGGATAAATGCTGTCACGTATTATCTTTGGTTCAAAAGTAAGAAAAACACTGAACATGCGCATTGCGATCCTGGCAGATGCCTTAGACAGGCAATATGCTGGCATTCACATCTATACGAAGGAGATCATTCGTTCTCTCGCGAAAATCGCACCTCAACACGAATGGCTCATCATCAGGCCAGAAGCCAAGGGGGATATTGCAGGAGTAGAAGAGGTCGTCATCCCCTTACATCCTGTGCCAGGTCACCTTCCATTTCGCTTATTTATCCAAATCCCTATTGTCCTCCGAAAGAAAAAAATTGACGTTGTCGTTGAGCCAGGGCATTTTGGTCCCTTCAATTTACCTGCTCGTATCAAGCGCGTAACTGTCATTCACGACCTCACCCCCTTGCTCTTTCCTGAGATGCATGTATTCCGAGGACATGCCCTTCAGCGCTTGTTTTTGCCGAGCATCCTTCGCCGGGCAGACCATATCATCACCAATTCTGCCTATACCCGTTCCGATGTGATCAAGCTATTTCCTTTTGCGCAACACAAAACGACCGCAGCTATTTTGGGCAAAGAAGCCATTTTTCAACCAGATCATCGACCCGAAATATTAGCGAAATATGGTATCACCAACCCTTACTTCCTCTTCACGGGCACACTGGAGCCTCGCAAAAACCTGTCCGTTCTGCTACAAGCCTTTGAGGAGTTGAAAACTAAAACGGGGATTGAACACCAGTTGGTTTTGGTAGGAAAAGTAGGGTGGAAAAGTGAGGAATTAGTCCAAAAAATTCATGCTTCTCCTGTTGCATCAGACATCCGTCAACTAGGCTACCTCGACCGAGAGGATCTGCCCGCCATTTATAGCCAAGCAATCGCATTTGTCTACCCATCGCTATATGAGGGATTTGGATTGCCGGTCTTAGAAGCCATGGCTTGTGGTACACCTGTGATCACAACCAACGTCTCAAGCTTGCCTGAGGTGGGGGGCGAAGCAGCTTGTTACTTCGCACCAGAAGACGTGACTAGATTGGTCGCTCATATGCAACGACTGAGTGAGGATGCCTCGCTCCGTGAGCAAAGGATACAAGCCAGTTTGCAACAAGCAGCGAAGTTCAGTTGGGAAAAGGCTGCGAAGGCTTTTGTTGGGGCTTTAGAGGAAATGGCGTAAGACATCAAGTATTCCTTTATTCAAAATTCCCTCATTCAAAATTCAAAATTACTTCCTCGCATAAATCCGCTCAATAATCTCGACCACCTTCATGCCTTCCATGACATTGGTAGCGATAGGTTGGCGCCCATTGAGGACGTCAATGACGTTTTGGATGACGTAGACATGATTGGCGGCAGAGCCTTTGTAGGGTCCATAATCGTAGGGCGGATTGGCGGGGGGTAACTGAGGCGGCGCCATGCCCTCGATATGGCAATATTCTACTTCATTCATGTATTGTCCGCCAATCTTGAGGCTGCCTTTGCTCCCAACTACGGTGAGGCTACTCTCCATATTTTTGTCCCAAATCGCGGTGGAATAGTTGATACTCCCCATTCCTCCCTTCACAAAACGGAAGTGCACAATGCCGGAATCCTCAAAGTCGGTCATTTCCTGGTGCCGAAAATCCGCAAATCGCGCTTCTATGTCAGCAATGTCCCCAAAGAGCCAATACATCATGTCCACGAAGTGGGAAAATTGCGTGAATAAGGTTCCTCCGTCCAAATCTGCTGTTCCGCGCCATCCTCCAGGCTGATAGTACCGCGCATCTCGATTCCAGTAGCAATTGATCTGCACCATTTGAATTTCGCCTAGCTGCTGCTCATCTATGACCTGCTTTAGCCATATGGCTGGCGGCGAGTAGCGATTTTGCATGACGCAGAAGGCGTGTTTGCCCGCTTGCAAAGAAGTATGAACGACGGCTTCGCATTCGGCCTTGGAGAGGGCCATCGGCTTCTCGATGAGCACATGCTTACCCGCGAGCAGGGCTTGTTGTGCTTGCTCGGCGTGGAGTCCATTTGGCGTGCAGATACAGATGACGTCTAAGGGAAGATCTGCTTCGAGTAGGGCATCTATGGAACGGAAGAATGGTACCTCCGCAGGTTCTATGGCTAATCTATCCTCGGGCAAGATGTCACATACAGCTGCTAACTCCGCTTCGGGATGTTGATGGATAAGGGCTGCATGGCGCTTGCCGATATGGCCCATTCCGATGACGGCGAATGTTGTGGGAGAATTGATAATGGAAAATTAAAAATGGATAATGAAAAATCAAGAATGGGAGCCAATTTTGGGCTGTTTTTTTACTATCCCATTTTTCAATTGATAACGCTCTTTGCTCTCCGGACAGATGCCTTCACCATCAGCATCGAAGTTCAGGCGGTGGCCGTGTTCGCTCATCCATCCCGCCTGCCTGGCGGGATTTCCCAAGAGTAAGGCATAGGGCGGGACATCCTTGGTGACAACGGCCCCTGCACCGATAAAGGCATGATGCCCAATCTCTATGCCACAGAGGATCGTTGCATTCGCACCGATAGTGGCACCACGACGGACATAGGTGGGGGTGTATTGCCCCCGTCGGTTGACGGCACTACGTGGGTTGCGGACATTGGTGAAGACCACTGAAGGGCCGAGGAAGACGTCGTCTTCACAGGTGACGCCCGTGAAGATGGAGACATTGTTCTGGACCTTCACATTTGTGCCCAACACCACCTGCGGAAAAATAACAACATTCTGGCCGATATTACAGTAGGGACCGATCTTACAGTCAGGGAAGATATGGCTAAAATGCCATATCTTGACGCCTTCGGCGATCTCCGCCCCTGGGTCGATGACAGCGGTCTCATGGCTAAAGTAGGCTTTGTGGGACATGGCGTAAAGTTGGGAAAAATTGGCGAACTTTGGCGGGAGGGGGAGAAACGAAGGTTTTGCGTATTTTTTTAGCTTTTGCGAAAAAAAATGGCAAAATTTGATCTTAATATTCAACTATTATTCTATGGCTACTAAAGAAAAGATAACCATTGAGGAAGTTTATGGAGAGCTTTTTAACAATCGACTCATAAGTCCTGACCATAATGACAGGGCAGCCTTTACCCATTATTTACATAATTCCCAAAATGGTGTCTCGTCATCTTTTAAAAGCGGAGCTGTAGATTTTGTTACCAAAGTCTTAGGGTACAAATTTCCTAAAGAAGAATTTTCTATGACAGCAGGTGAAAGTGCCTTGCAATACCTCTTATTTGATTTTAATCAAGAAATCCCTTTTCCTTCTCCGCAAAGACCAGATTTTACTTTCATTGATTTGTTTGCAGGGATAGGTGGATTTAGACTAGCCATGCAAAACTTAGGAGGAAAGTGTTTATTCTCAAGTGAATGGGATGAAAAAGCCAAAAAGACGTATGAAGCAAACTTTGGTGAAATCCCTTTTGGTGATATTACCAGAAAAGAGACAAAAGCCTTTATCCCAGATAATTTTGATGTGTTATGTGCAGGGTTTCCATGTCAGGCGTTTTCTATTGCTGGAAAAAGAGGGGGATTTGATGATACACGAGGTACGTTGTTTTTTGATGTTGCTGAAATTATAAAGAAGAAAAAACCTAAGGCCATTTTCCTTGAAAATGTAAAAGGACTTAGAAATCATGATAGGGGAAAAACGCTTGCTACAATTCTAAATGTTCTTAGAAATGATTTAGGGTATTTTGTCCCTGATCCTCAAGTGATCAATGCCAAGCATTTTGGGGTTCCTCAAAATCGAGAAAGAATTTTCATTGTAGGATTTAGAAAGGATATGGGGGTCGATGAGTTTTCTTACCCTAAACCTACAGGGAAACCGGTTGCTTTTGAGGAAATAAAAGAAGAAAATGAAGTTTCTGTAAAATATTACCTTTCTGCCCAGTATTTGAAGACTTTAAGAGAACATAAAGCAAGACATGAGAGTAAAGGGAATGGATTTGGCTATGAAATAATTCCTGATGATGGTATAGCAAATGCAATCGTTGTCGGCGGAATGGGCAGAGAAAGGAATCTTGTATATGACGATCGTCTTACGAACTTTGAGCCAGTCACCAATATTAAAGGAGAAGTGAATAGAGAAGGAATAAGGAAGATGACTCCTCGGGAATGGGCAAGGCTTCAGGGATTTCCAGATAACTTTGTAATTAAAGTTTCAGATGCTGCTGCTTATAAGCAGTTCGGAAATTCGGTAGCTGTCCCAGCTATTCAGGCTACAGGGATAGAGTTAATAAAACGAATCAACTATGCTAAGAGGAAATAAAGGGGAGTGGAGCGAAATTTATGTATTTCTTAAGTTGCTTGCAGAAGGAAAGTTAAATATTGCGGACGATAAACTTGCCCCAATCCCTGATGCATACTACCCTATAGTTAAAATATTACGACAAGAACTTGATCGAAATAGGCATTATAAGGTCGATGATGCTATTTTGATTATTGATGGAGATGATGAAACAGAGCTTTTAAATATTCCAGTTAAGGATTTTGTTTCTCAATCTAAAATCCTTCTAAAACTGCTAAAAGAAGCAAAAGGTCGAAGCTTTGAAATTCCTCAAATAGAGGAATTTCTCCATTTTATTGAAGTACGGTCCCTAACTGAAGCTAAAGGTGCTAAAGCTGATATAAAACTTGTCGTTCATGATTTCAGGACAGGGATGCAACCGAGACTTGATTTTAGCATAAAATCAATGATGGGTAAAAATGCTACCCTTTTTAACGCAGGTAATACGACAAACTTTATTTATGAAGTAATTGGAGATGGACCATTAAGAGTTGATGAAATCAATGCCATTGTTACTTCACCAAAAATTTTAAACAGGATTTCAGAAATAAGACAAAAAGGGTTTGAGTTACGATTCCGAAAAATTCAGTCAGATACTTTGCATTTGAATTTGCAGCTGATAGATAGTGATTTGCCACAAATTCTAGCAGAGCTTTTACTTATAAGATTCACCTCTTCTGGCCTTTCTTCCCTGTCTGAATTACTTGAAGAACTCACCAAACAAAACCCCTTAAACTTCGATCTTGATCAAGGCCATCCTTTTTATGAGTTTAAGATCAAAAACTTCCTCACAGACAGTGCACTAGGAATGACTCCTTCTAACATTTGGAAGGGGCATTATGATGCAACTGGGGGGCTAATAGTTGTGAAAAATGATGGTGAATTGGTTTGCTATCATATTTATAATCGCAATGAATTCCAAAATTACTTGTTGAATAATACGCGTCTTGAAATGGCCAGTACAAGTCGTTATCATTTTGGCTCTCTATACAAAGAAGAAGGCCGTTTGTATTTTAAGCTTAATTTGCAAGTTAGGTTTACCTAAGGTTTCCCCCCATGGGCGTCGTCCAACGCGAATCTATCCAATCCACTATCGTCTCCTACGGAGGCGCAGCACTCGGCTTTGTCAATCAGCTGTTGCTGTTTACCCAGTTCTTGACGAAGGATGAGATCGGCTTGGCTAATGTCATTATCCTCATTGCCATCACGTATGCCCAGTTTTCTGGACTAGGCGCGGGGAATGTCATCTTGCGGTTTTTCCCTTTTTTCCGGCAATCAGAATCTGGGCATAATGGTTTGCTTTTTGGAATGGTCGCGCTTGTGACCGCTGGGTTTGGGCTATTTACGGCCTTGTTTTTTTTATTCCATGGGCAGATTGTGGCGTATTTTGGAGCAAAAGCCCCCCTCCTGACAAGCTATATTAACTATGTGATCCCCCTTGCTTATTGTTGGATTCTGTTGAATGTTTTTGACAGCTATTTGCGATCCCTCTTCAAAACTGTAGTCTCGACTTTTGTCCGTGAGGTCCTCAAGCGACTGGCTATTACCATAGTGGTGGGGCTGTATGCGCTTTCTTGGGTTTCGTTTGAGGAATTTGTCCTGCTATATATTGCGCTTCATTGTGCCCAGCCCCTGCTGCTGATCGGCTATACATGGTACCTAGGGGAATTGAAAATAACCCCACAATTTGGGCGGGTGTGGCAGCGGATGTATAAGCGCGTGCTGATGTATGGAGGCGTTTCTTTTCTCGCATTCAGCGCGGCACAGATCATCGGCTATATCGATAGCATTATGCTGGCTGGGATGGTAGGCGAAGGAGAGGCAGGGGTTTACACCATTTCACTCTATGTCACGAGCCTGATCGTGATTCCCTGGCGGGCACTCAGCAAAGTCACAAGCGCCCAAGTCGCTGAGTATTGGAAACGCAAAAACTTGGTGGAATTAGGGATACTGTATAAGAAAACTTCAGTTATCAACTTGGTGGTAGCAAGCTTCTGTTTTTTGGGGATTTGGATCAATAGGGAAAACATCATTGCCATCATAGGCGAAGAATTCCGTGAAGGCGTCTGGGTATTGTTATTTACAGGCTTGGGGCGGGTGATCAGTATGTGGGTAGGCCTCAATTCATTTATCCTCAATCTCTCCCGCAAATACCTTTATGACTTTTGGATCAATATCTTCATGATTGTGTTTGGCGTTGCCTCCAATTTTTTTCTAATCAAAACCTACGGTATCAAAGGAGCGACTATGGCTACCCTGCTCACCCTTAGTATTGTCAATGTGGTGCGCCTCCTCCTCGTTTGGAAGTTTTTCCGCCTACAGCCATTCAGTTGGGCCATGATCAAGTGTTTTGTGATTGCGGGAATCGCATATGGGGTGAGTGAACTGGTCCCAACCCTTTCTCACTACCTATTAGACATTCCTGTTCGCTCAGGTTTGTTCTCTGTTATTTTTGTGGGATTATTATTAGGGCTAAAGGTATCACCAGACATCAATGCTTTTGTAGAGAAGACCTTTAACAGAATAGTAGGGAAGTCTTAAGGGAAATCTGAAAATTAAATGAAGTCAATGGCTGCCCTAAATTTTTGTTATTCAAAATCAGCCATTCAATCATTCAAAATTACTTCCTAAGCATGGCTCCCGAGCTGTATCTGCTTTTGCAGATACTTCCCCAGTATATCAAATTCCAGGTTGACAGGGTCGCCAACCTTCAATAAGTGAAAATTGGTGTGCTCATACGTGTAAGGAATAATGGTCACGGAAAAGGTATCTGGATGAGATCCCACCACGGTCAAACTGACCCCATTGATGCACACAGACCCTTTGTCCACCAATAACCCGCCAAACTTCGGATCAAACTGGAACACATATATCCAGGAGCCTCCCTTATCCTCAACCTGTAATACCTGCCCCGTTGTATCCACATGGCCCTGCACAAAATGACCATCCAGTCGATCTCCTATGCGCATACAGCGCTCCAAATTGAATCGATGACCTATTTGAAGGCTGCCTAAGTGCGTCTTGTCAAGGGTCTCCTGCACTGCCGTAACAGAATAGTGTACACCTTCTGCTCCCTGTTCATAAATCTCAGTAACTGTCAGGCAGACGCCGTCATGGGCGATGCTCTGGTCTACCTTGATGGGTTCCGGAAAATGAGCCTTGATGTCAAATATTCGATTGGTACCTTCTGTGCGGATCGCCGCCAAGGCCCCCATTTTTTCTATGATTCCTGTAAACATGAGGAAAGTTCTAAGTTTTAGGTTCAGGGTTTAGGGTTCAGCGTTTAGAGAATGAGGTTCTATGAAAGGATGAAAAATTTAGATTATACTTTAGAATGGGTAAAATGTCGTGTTGATTAAACCATATAAGGAATATTAGACCATATAAGAAAATAGGCTATTTTGACCTTATATGCTCTTAAATATCTTATATGGTTCAAAAAATGGCCATAAGTCTAAACAGACAATCTATCAGGTCTAAAGTATAGTCCCCTAGACACCGACCCCTGAACCCTGAACTCTAAACTCTAACCGTTCTTATCTTAACAACATCACCCACCCTTTTTGTTCTTGGCGGCGATTCTCCGTCAGCCCCAGTTCGTCGTAGACGATATAATAATAGTAGACGCCGTCACTGGCTTCTTTGCCATTGCTATCTATGATGCCGTCCCAGAGCCTACTGATCTCATTGCGGGTGCGATGCACCTCTACGCCCCAGCGATCAAAGAGGATGATCTCTACCAGCCGCACGTCGCGGTAGCTTTTGGGGAGGAAGAGATCATTGATCCCATCTTGATTAGGGCTAAAGACATTGCTCATTTCGAGTTGAGGACAATAGTCTATGCACGTAGGACTGGAAAGCTCACTCACATTGCCAAAGGAATCTGTGGCTGTCACTACATAACATCCTGCAAAGGTCCTGGCCCCGTCTGTGACGGGAAAAGTTAACGTGGTTTCTTGGCCCATCATGGCATAGTCCAGTACCTCAACAGGCATATAAGGCCCTTCTATACGGCTGGAAAATAAGACTGTGATCGTCATGGTCTCATCCGCACAGTCCTCATTGGATTTGGTGATGGTAACCATATGTGCTTGTGCGTCGCAGTCGCCGAGAGAGGAAATGTCTGGCGTGCAGGGTGGCTTATCATCCCGGGCATAGTCACAAGCTTGCTGAGAATCATTGATCAAAGGATCCTTGATGTCAGGGGTAAAGTGGCTGCCATTGGAACGGATAAAATAGCAGTATTCAATATTCTTGGAGAGGTTCTCATCTCTGTAAACATGACTATTGTTCCCCGTGCCTGCCACTGTGGCGATGGGGGTAAATGGGCTTCCATTCTCTGAGCGATGGATCTCATAATCCGTATTGACCCATGGGACATATTCTGTCCATTCCAGGTCGATGAAGCCATCTCCCCCTTTGGTTACCAAATATATGCTTGAACCGACATTGGCACTTTGACTGGTGAAGAGCACATTGCCTTCATCATTGATCAACTCTACGCGGTAGTTATAGCCGCGGACTACGGTATTGAGGCGGGTGTCGGTGAAAGTGGTATCGGTTTCAAAATCAAGGCGGTCAGCGACGACTAAGGCTGGGTACTGGTTGTTATTGGCCCGATACAGTCTGTAGAAAAATGGCCCTTGGAAGAATTCATCTATAGAGTCTGGTTTGGACCAGCTCAAGAAGATCGCTCCATTGACTGGGTCAGTGATCACAACACTGTCATTGGTGAGATAAATCACATTGTTTTCCACTTCGGCACACGCTTCTATGCCACAGCTTTCAATATTAGGATCAAACCCATCTGAATCATCTTCAAACAAGGCCGTCACGACATAACATATTTCATCTCCCAAGACATTTCCTACATCACTCAAGTCATCGATATAAGCAATTGCGGTTCGCCCTTTATTATACCCAATCAACTTATACCCTTGATCTGACGGGCGTGCATCACAGCAAGTAGTATCCTGCGAGAAGCCCGACCCGCCTACCTTGCGGTAGATGTTATAGCCAACTACATTGGTGCATTCGCTGGGGTTCCAGCGGAGAGAGACTTGTCCTGACTCCTTGGTGGCGACAAGATCAGTCGGTGGGGGCGGGATGACCTGAATGGTCACGACTTTGTGCGCAGTGAGCATGGAGATGCCTGGCCGTCCGTAGTAGGAGAAATTGTCGTGGGCGTAAAAGTCCACCTGGTAGAAAGAGGAACGAATATTCCCACATTCCGTCTCCCAGGTGATAGTCCCATAAATGGTGTCCGCTTCAATGGTAGAGTCGCCATTCAGCGTTCCGATCGGCAGACGATTATAATTCCAAGGGTTGATAGGCGCTTCGGGGTCTACGACCCAGCCCCTCAGGGTAGCAGGGTTGGGAAGGTCTGGATTAAAAGGACCATTGCTGCCTACGGTTCCGTTGTTTAGTTCGAGATACACCGAGTCCAGTGGGTCAGGGTCATAAGCCAAGTATCTAAAGGTAAGGGTTTCATTGGCACGAATACAGGTATCCGAAATCGTCTCAATGACAGGTGGATTATTTTCGCAAGGTTTCACAAAAATCACCATATCCCGAATCACATAGCCCATGAAGATCCCCAACCGGTATTCTTCCACTTTATAGGCAAAATTAAATACCCCTTGTTGTTGGGGGGCATCCCACGTCACAAGGCCCGTCCGGGAATCTATGGAAAAACTACTGGTCCCAAACTGTGGATCGCCAGGGAAAAGATAATTCTTAGTAGGCGTAGGGGAAATGATACCTTGGGGAGGATCGTATTGAAGGGAAGGGAGGAGTGAGTAAACCAGCGAATCGCCTTCTGCATCAAATCCGCCAGGATTGTGTGTCCATATCTTGCCTACACAGGCTTCGTCCAGGGGTTCGTTGAGCAGGATCGGAGAATTATTTTGGCCTAGAAGGGGATTGGGAATAAAGATTTGAGTTTCTACAAAAAAGGTTTGATTGCCAGGATCGGTAATATTGGTGACGTCTTTTCGTCTAGCTAGGTCAAAATAGCGCAAGATATAGCACCCTTGACCGGGGAAGGTGAAGGATGTATTGTAAATATTTCGCTTGACCGTGGTATATACCTCCACGCCTATATGGACACCTGGCGGGCACTCCATCGGGTTAGGGCTAGGGTCTAAGGGGCCATTGGCTCTTGGGATATCTTCAATGGTCCCAACCAACTGACCCGAACAGTTCCAGATCTCCAAGTCTGCGGTACAGCGGTCTACCCCTGCTGGGGCAGGATCGGTATAAGTAGTGATTTGGATGTCATAGCGGTTACTCCCTACGTATGTTGCTGAAATCTGGCCTGCCAGGTTATGGGTGGCATAAGTTTGCTGGCACAGGATGCAGGTCAATAGGCTAAAAAAGATAAAAGCTGGTAGCTGGGAAAGGATTCGTATACTCAGCTTTCGTTGGACTTTGGCGTTTTTCATATGGTGCTTACTTCTAATGTGTGATTAATTGAAGGCGCGTGGCGGGGCAGATACATACACGAAGGCGGATGAGTCAATCTGAATTTTCTTCAAATTCGCCTTTTTTTGGCAAAGCTACAAGGCAAAAAAGCCTATCGGTTACACCCTTTTAATGATAACCGAGCATTAATTCATTTGGTTGGCAAAGAGGCCATTATTCACAAAAATGTGATGTTTATAGAAAATGCATTCTTGCATATAAATCTAAAAAGTCCGTAATTGCGTCTCCGTTTAGAAAAAGTATCCTAGACGGACATAAACAATGAATACTTTAAGTTACAAAACAGTGTCTTCCAATGCTGCTACAGTTGATAAAAACTGGGTAGTCGTTGACGCGGAAGGGCTCGTGCTTGGCCGATTGGCCAGCAATGTAGCTCGGATTCTCAGAGGCAAGCACAAGACCAATTTTTCTCCCCACGTAGATTGTGGTGACAATGTCATCATTATCAATGCTGCGAAGGTGAGACTGACGGGTAATAAGCTGTCTCAGAAAGAGTACTTGCATTACACCGGATATCCTGGTGGATTGCGTAAAGCAGGAGCTGACGTGATGTTGAGCAAACGTCCCGAACGCATGGTAGAAATGGCCGTCAAAGGCATGCTTCCTAAGAATCGCTTAGGACGCCAGTTGTTCCGCAACTTGCGTGTGTATGCTGGAACCGAGCACCCCCATGAAGCGCAGCAACCTGAAGAAATGACGTTTTAATTTACTTTATTAACTGACGACAAAAACATTCCCCAATAGATGGAACAGATAGTCACTGTAGGGAGAAGAAAGCGATCCGTTGCGCGTGTATTTATGCGTGCAGGTACTGGCACCTTTTCTGTCAATCAGCGCCCATTAGAAGAGTTTTTTCCTTTTGACCTTCACCAAATGAAAGTCATGGAGCCTTTCACCATTTTGGAAAAAAACAATGGCGAATTTGACATTCAGGTAAAAGTAAACGGTGGCGGCGTTACTGGACAAGCAGAAGCAATCCGTATGGGACTTGCTCGTGCTTTGACACAAGTAGACGCAGAAAATCGCTCCCCCCTCAAAAAAGAAGGCTTACTGACTCGTGATGCTCGGAAAGTCGAGCGTAAGAAGTACGGTAAGAAAAAAGCAAGAAAGAGTTCACAGTTCTCAAAACGTTAATACGAAGATGGTTAAACTTGAATATAAAGACCTCTTGGATGCTGGTGTACACTTCGGCCACCTCAAGAAGAAATGGAATCCTCATATGTCTCCATACATCTTTATGGAGCGTAATGGGATTCACATCATAGACCTCAAAAAAACCCTCAAAATGCTGGATGAAGCTGCCCGCGTAACCAAGCAGCTTTCCGTTTCTGGTAGAAAAATCCTCTTTGTTGCTACCAAAAAGCAAGCAAAAGAGATCGTCGAAATGGAGGCACGTCGTGTCAATATGCCATTTGTGACGGAACGCTGGTTGGGGGGCATGCTCACCAATTTCTCGACGGTTCGTCGCAGTATCAAGCGCATGAGCCAGATCGACAAAATGGCTACCGATGGCACTTTTGATCGCATCAACAAAAAAGAACGCCTCATGCTTACGCGTGAGAAGGCAAAATTGGAAAAGGTTCTGGGCGGTATTTCCGACCTCAATCGCTTGCCAAGCGCGTTGTTTGTCGTTGACATCAAAAAAGAGCACATCGCGATCGCTGAGGCGCGTAACCTCAATATCCCTACCATCGCTATGGTTGACACCAATAGCAATCCAAACTTGGTAGATTTCCCTATTCCCGCAAATGATGACGCTGCAAAGTCTATTCAGCTGGTGATGCGTACCATCGCAGATGCCATTGCTGAAGGCAATGAAGAGCGTAAGAAGAAGCGTGAAGATGACAAGATCCGCAGAGAAGCGGAGCGTCAGCGCAAATCTGAAGCAGAGGCAGCAACTGCTGCCGCCGCGGAAGAAAAAGCGTAATCACGACTTATTGCACATAAAAAAAGAGGATGCCTAAACAAGCATCCTCTTTTTTTATTCCCGAATATTCCTTTCGTCTAGGTGATTGTGAAACGATCGCGCGTAGGCATTGTGTTCGTCAAGGGTTTTGGAGAAATGGTGGTATCCACTCCCGTCTGTGCGCGCACAGAAATAGTAAAAACTGTGTTTTTGATTGGCCAAAACCGCGTCAATTGCTGGAATCGAAGGCGTACAGATAGGGCCTGGAGGAAGCCCTGCGTACATATAGGTATTGTAAGGAGAGTCTGTCTCCAAATGGCGATGGAGTACCCTTCGTATGGAAAAGTCTCCGACTGCAAATTTCACAGTAGGATCAGCTTGCAGCTTCATCCGCTTACGGATACGATTGAGGTAAACACCTGCAATTTGAGGACGCTCATCATTCCTATTGGATTCTTCTTCGACGATGGAAGCCAGCGTCATGATCTCCATCCGAGTCAGATTGAGGCGCTGGCGCTGAGCACGTCGTGTCTCATTCCAAAAAGCGCGGTATTCCTTATACATGCGCTTGACAAAGTCTCTAGGAGTGGTATTCCACCACATCTCATAGGTATTGGGAATGAAGGTCCCAATCAGGGTCTCATCCGCCAACCCAAATTCTTTTGACAAGAATTCTTTATCAGCAAATACCCGCATCAGTTCAGACTTGCCAAACTCAAAGTAGGTTGCGGCATGCAGCGCCAGGTCTTCTGTAGTCCGGAACTTCACAAACGTGAAGTTAATAGGCGTCTGCTTGCCAGAGCGGAGCAGCTGGATCAGCTCACGATTGCTCATGCCATCTTCAATCACATAGCGGCCAGGGTACACATGTCTGGGGTAATTCATCTGACGTGCGACCCACTGGAAGCCTTCGGGGTTAGAGATTATTTTATCATCTAACAATTTTTCCCCTACATAAATATAGTCCGCCCCAGTAGGGATATATAGATCATAAGTATCTCCATCTTGGATAGTCACAGATGAAGAAAAGACGCGCTGGTAGAAGGGATAGGCAAATAAGACAATGACAATCCCTAGGCCTAGCAAGATCAGTGGTAAGCGTTTTCTCATAAGTACAAATTTAGGGTTCATTTGGCTAACTTTGCAAGATGCAAGAGCAACTTACGCAATCTCACAAATTTAAGCTTTGGAAAAAGACCCTCATAGAAAATGGATTGGATATCCAGGATATTAGGGAAGTATTCACGCGCTATCGCTATAATGGCGAAGCTTTATTTTCCCTGGTGGAGCTAGATGCCACTACGCCTGAAGGGGACAAGATTCCTCCTATTTGTTTTATTAAAGGCGAAGTCGTATCCGTACTGGTCTGTTTAATCGATAAGGATTCAGGTGAAAAATACCTGCTGCTGGTCCGTCAACGGCGCATCTGCACAGGCGGATACACGTATGAAATGGTGGCAGGAATGGTCGACAGAGATGATGATCCGTTGGAGGTAGCTATCCGTGAAGTGCAAGAAGAAACTGGGGTTTCTGTCACAGCGGAACAAGTACACCCCCTCAATAGGGATCGCCTTTATGCCTCTACAGGGACCTCCGATGAGGGCCTTTACTTCTTCTACTGTGAACTAGAGATGGACAAAGAAGAAATTGCGGCCTATGACGCGCAAGAGAGAGGCGCAGAATATGAGCACGAGCGCATAGTCACGCACCTAGTCCCTTTCCAAGAAGCTAAACAGCTCATGGTGAATACCAATAGCCTGTTGAATATCTTCCTATATGAGGAAGCGGTGGCGAAGAATTATTGATTGAGACTAGTATACTAAACCACATCGTTAGATTTCTCCCTTCGGTCGAAATGACAACTTTGTTGTAAAGGCAAGAAACTTAATTTATAGCGTAGTAGGTGGAAATCAAGAATCAATCATCAATAATCTATCGCGGTATAAGCCTTAGGCTGTGGTTGTCCCCGTCAAAGGTATAATTGAGCCACAACTCATCTTCCTTCAGTCTAAGGATATCGAAATATAGCAGTCGGGTGAGGAAAGTTCCATCTTCGGTGTATGTAACCTTGATCTGTGCATCTAGGGTCGCCAGCTCCCAGGTAGGGTTTCCCTCAAACTTGACCTCTGTAGGGTCATCTGTACGCTTATAGAGCCACTCTACGGAGCCATTGCTTTGAAAATTGAGGTACATGTACTCATAATCCACCGTCTCGTCAATGTCATTTCTCGAAATGACCTGGGCTTGCCAGGCATTCGTGACGCGTTCTTCTCTTGGCGTAAAGCTAATGACAGGACCTTCTTCATACTTCTTGCAGGCTGGAAGGAGGCTCCCCAATACGAGTACAAGGGCAACCACAGTACGCAGATGGGCAAATTGGTTTTTCATCTTCTAAAGTTATTTGTTCAAATATAATAAACTGTGGACTTTCCTGATTTATTTTTGCAAAACGGACTCAAACTACACAAACTGTGAATACTCCCGAAGAGATTATCCATAAAATATTTCGCTACTGTGCTTATCAGGAACGTTGCAAGCAGGAAATTCGCACAAAATTGCGCGAATTGGAAGCAAATCGTGATGAAGTGCCAGAAATACTGGCTTATCTGGAAGAAGAAGGCTTTGTAGATGAGGACAGGTTTGCGCGTGTATATGCTGGTGGGAAGTTTCGAGTAAAGAAATGGGGCAAAACCAAGATCCGTACGGAACTGCGCAAAAGAGGCATAGAAGAAGTGGCGATCCAGGCGGCGTTTCGGGCAGAAATCCCAGAAGACGATTACCTCCATACGATCCGCTTGCAAATTGAGAAAAAAGTGGAGACGCTTTCAGGCCACACGTCACTTGAACAGCAAGAAAAGCTCAATCGCTTTTTGAGGCAGAAGGGGTATGAGTGGGAATTGATTGTGGAGGAATTGAAGGCGCATTTTTCCTAGCAAATCACCTAGAATGAAAATCAACAAAAAGCTGCTCATAGTATTAATTGTTGCTAGCATCATTCCGGTGGTGCTGCTTCGGATAGAAGATTGGGTCAGTGGAACCATTACGACGTACTATGAGCTATTTGAATCTTTGCTCATCAATGGGTTGATTTCCTTGGTGGTCACGCTATCTATTTCCTGGGTGATCTTGAGTATCTTGGCTTGGCTTAATCGAAAATTGCCTTGGAACGAAAATGTGCTGAAGCGGCTTTTGGCCGAAGTCTGCTTGACTTTTCCCACAGCCTTGCTGTTGGGGTTGTTGATGGGAAGTATCGCTTACCCTATCAATGCCCAGCCTAATCAGCCCTACAGTTCGTTTATTTTCAATTTTCTAGCGATTTCAGGTGTCATGAACTTTGTCCTAGTAGCTATTTCTGACTGGTTTTACTTCTTCGGACGATGGAAAAACTCCCTTATTGAAAACCAAAAAGCAATTGCCGATAATGAGATTTTGAACAGGGAAAAAATAGCTGCCCAATACGAAGCCTTAAAAAATCAGATCAATCCACACTTTCTGTTCAATAGCCTCAATGTATTATCTTCTCTCATCCATTCCGACCCTGAAAAGGCGGAGGAGTTCATCGATGAATTTGCTGGTCTATATCGATATATTCTGGAACACAATGAACATGCTGTGGTCCCATTAGCCGATGAAATTTCGATTGCAAAGTCGTATGCGTATTTGCAGGAAATCCGTTTTGGAGCTGCGATTCAGTTTCTTTTTCAGGTTTCTGAAAAAGATATTCATGCCTATCATATCTTTCCGCTAGCACTTCAGACCTCTTTGGAAAATGCGGTTAAACACAACCAAGCGTCACTTAAACGACCATTGACAATTGAAATAGTGGTGGAAAATGGGCATCTTGTTGTGAAGAATAATCTTCACTTGCGGGAACACAAGTCAGATTCTACAGGGATTGGTACTCAAAATCTGACCAAACGATATCGCTCCTATAACCTCACCCCCCAGTTTGTGAAAACGGCGAATCATTATCTAGTTTATTTACCTCTATTGACACCCGCTCAACTTGCAACTTCATGAACTATGGGCTTAAAAATTCTGATCATTGAAGATGAATCATTAGCTGCGGAGAAGCTGATTCGCCAACTGAAAAAACTAGATGCTGGGATTGAGATCATGGCCTCGGTTCCCTCTATTGCTTCTGCCATGAATTTCCTGGAAAAAGAAGCTCCAGAACTGATCTTTTCAGACATCCATTTGGCTGATGGGCTGAGTTTTCAGCTATTTGATCGTATCAAGACGGATATCCCGGTCATCTTCACCACGGCTTATGATCAGTATGCTATCCAAGCATTCAAAACCAATAGCATCGATTATTTGCTAAAACCTATTCGAAAAAAAGCATTGGAAGAAGCGCTTGCTAAATTCGAGAGATTGAATAAGGATTCGGCTACTATCCCAGTAGATTTTGCCCAAATGCTTCACGACTTTTTGCCTAAAGACCCTGCTTATAAAGAACGTTTTCTGGTACAAGTGAGCGGCGGCCGCGTCAAAAGTATTCCCGTCGAAGAGATCGCTTATTTTTTTGCAGACGGCAAACACACTTTTATCGTGACCAATGAAGGCAGAACCCATTTTTCAGACCTTAACATTTCCCACCTCGTCCCTGAACTCAACCCCAAACATTTTTTCCAGGTCAATCGGAAATTTATCATCCACATCAACAGTATCAGGGAGATGGTTCATTATTCTAAAAGTCGCTTGAAAATTGAGCTGAATCCTTCTGCAGACCAGGAGGTCATCGTGAGTGTCGAACGCTCTCCCGCGTTTAAGAAATGGCTTGGGAAGTGAAGATGGGCTGTTCTTCGACAGATCCCGTGGAACACCTCCCGTCGCACTAGCCCGCCCTCCTCAAGGAGGGCTTCCCACAGGCTGGACATGCGCGAAACCCCCTTGAGGGGGTTGGCTTTGCGCGATTGGGGGTGTTTCAAGGGTGCGCAATAAGCTTTCCTCAGAATTTGTCATGCTGAAGCTAAAAGCCGTTTCGCTTCGTCGGAGAAACTTCCTGCTAGTTCCTCCTTTCTTCCTGCCCGTTCCCAATCGTTTCCCCAAGCGATTGTCAGCCCATAGTTTTGAGGTATTCAATCACAAAAACGTAATCTTTTTTGTTATGACTACCTCACAAAATGCACGCAGAAAATTCTTTTCTCACGCCTTATTCCCCCTAATCCTAGGGACGAATATTACGCTATTGATCTTGGCAGTGATGCAAGGCTGGGACCTCGGCAGCAGCTTTACCTATATGCTGTTTGGAAACCTGGGCGGCATGTTTTTACTCGAAAAAATATGGCTCTTCAAAAAGGAATGGGACATCAGTTTCATGGAGTTCCTGAGGGACTTTGGCTACTTTGGGTTTAACGGGCTGGTAGATGCAGGGGTGAAATTAGGTCTGGGTTATTTGGTGATCATCTACTCCCCGCCTGCTCAAGCGTTGCCATTATGGGCTTCGGCTATCTTAGCCATCCTGATGGTAGAGTTTTTTGGGTATTGGTATCACCGACTGGGGCATGAAATCCATTTTCTCTGGAAAATTCACAGCATACATCATGTGCCCGATAAAGTCAATTTACTCAATAACAACACGGCCAACTTCCTGAATATCGCTTTTGGGATAAAGTATTTGGGACCTATCTGTATAAAAAAGGCCTCACGCCTGAAGCTGTTGGGGTAGAGCACCCTGAAGCCTATCCCAAGCCTTTCCAAGTCATTAAAGGATTTCTCTTTCCCTTTACCCCCAAAAGATTGTGGTAATCACCTCATGTAACAAGCGGGAATATGAAACCATTACTTGTCCTACTCTCCGTTTTTATCATCGGATTTTTGCTCAAAACGCTTGCTAAGAATCAGCAGATCTGCCTGCGATTTGTCGGAAAACTGGCGATGAGTAGCATGCTAATATTCACGGGAATCGCCCACTTTGCCTTCGCCGAAGGCATGGCAGAAATGCTGCCAGCAGGAACTCCATATAAACTAGCCATGATCTATGCAACAGGGATTATCGAGGTGTTGGGGGCTGTTGGGTTGTTGATTAATCAAATTTCAAGAACTACGGGTATCCTTCTTATCCTCTTTTTGATCGCCATCCTTCCCGCCAATATCTATGCAGCGATCCATCATATAGATCCTACAACTGGTTTGCTCAATGGTCATGGCCCTATGTATCTGCTATTTCGCGTCCCACTGCAGCTGTTTTATATCGCCTGGATATATGGCTTTTCTGTTGTGAAGAAAAACAAGCTTTCAATTTTTACCTTAAATTAACCTCCAACTATCATGCAAGATACGATCATCAAAATCGTCCACACTTGGCCCGTAGCATTCACCCTTTTCACCCTCATCACCCTATCGGCCTGTGCACAAGCCCCTATAGCTGCTGTTTCGCCCGATGCCAACGCATACGTCACAGCCTATATCAATATGGAATTTGATGTTTTAGGTACTTATTACACCGACCATTCTACTTTTCAAGACCCCACCCTTGCCCTGATCAGTGCAGATGCTGCAAAAGCAGTGAAGGGAAAAACGGCTATTTTGGCAAAACTCAAAAGAAATTTTAATGGGGTCACGCAGCCCGTCTATGAGTTGAAAGAAGCATATACTGTTGGGAGCTATTCCATCTTTGTAGGGGTATATAGCTATGTACAAAATGCAACAGCTTTTGGGGGACCAGATGTAGACATTCATTTTTCGCTGAAAAGCACGACCATTCTGGAGGAAGTCGACGGGAAGATCGTGGCACATACCGAGTATATGGATTACGGCAGTTGGTTCAAGCAATTTGAGGCACAGAAAAACGGCAAATAATCAAAACCATCATGAAAAAAGACCCTGGATATTTCAAAAAGAACTTCGCCAATTTCCTCGCGCAATTGGATGAGGAAAGTTATGAAATGCACTATGCAAAGAAATCGCAATTGTTTGCGGAGGTGGAAGGGAAGGTATTGGAAATAGGGCCAGGTACGGGCGTGAATTTCCCTTTTCTCACAGGAAAAGAGGTCACTTGGACAGGCCTGGAACCGAATGCAGCTATGCACCCTTTCCTTTTCAAAGCTGCCCAAGAGAATGGGCTGGAAGCGCGCTTATTGGACTGTACGACGGAGGCGATTTGTCTGCCAGATGATGAAGTAGATTATGTCATCAGCTCTGAAGTATTGTGTTCGGTCAGTGATTTGGAAAAAAGTCTGGCTGAGATAAGGCGTGTGTTAAAGCCAAATGGCAAATTCCTCTTCCTAGAGCATGTCGTCGACAAGCACAATATCTGGCGGCGGCTCGTGCAAAAGGCCGTGCCCTATACGCCTTGGAAGTTCTACTCGGACGGCTGTCATCCCGCCAGAGATATCGGCAATGCCATTCGGCAGGCGGGCTTTTCCGATGTGTCATACGTCGATTATATGCAGGAAGGTCGTGGCATAATTTTGATGATCAATCGCCCCCATATTTATGGGTGGGCGATTAAGTGAAGTGGAAATGTTGACTATTTCTCTCTAGGAAATCCCTCTTATATTGTCACTTTTTTTAGAAAAAAGTGACCAAAAAATCGAAGCGAGCCAACCAAGGCCATCCCTTCTATCCGTCCCTTCGACTTTGCTCAGGGCAGGCCGCGCGCGCTCGCTTCACCCCAGCCGCACAAATTTTTTATATCGCCTTATTTTGGCGGAATGAAGTTAATTACCTAACAATCATGAATAATCTTACCGCACAAGAAGTTCAGCAAAAACTCGCTCAAAACCCCGATACCAAATTGGTGATGGTCTTGGGAACCGAAGCTTTCAGAAAAGGGCATATACCTCACTCCCTTGATATATCAGATGCCGAAGCAGCCAAGGCCCAATTGCCGCTAGGGTCACAGATCATTGTTTATTGTTCAGATGAGGCATGTCCAGCCAGCATTCAGGCGTACCATCAGTTGGAAGCTGCAGGGTATCGACAAATCTGGCGATTTGCAGGGGGATTGATGGAATGGGCTGCAGCAGGGTATGAACTGGTGATGGGGGAGTAGGGATTTGGATAAGAATATGAGAACTAAAACTGTCGTGTATAGCCTTTTGAGATTGCAGAATATCGAACAAGGATTGATGATTATTGATGTAAAAAACTTCTTTTAGGATCGTGTACGAAATAAACTCGTAATTTCAGGGGGCAGCTTTTGCTGTGTAATTCCACTTTGGCAAATATGAGTCAAAGGCAATTTGATTATTTTCTTTAAATCCTTGAGCATATTTTCTTCCGG
>JAUIKF010000080.1 GCA_030430575.1 Bacteroidia bacterium
GTTCGAGACGATGAAACAATTAATTTTTGTGAAAATCACGGTATGTGTTTAATTTTCACAGGCACAAGACATTTTAAGCATTAATGGGACTATTTGACTTTTTTACTACGGATGTGGCCATAGACCTTGGCACAGCCAATACCCTGATCATGTACAACGATCAGGTGGTGGTGGATCAGCCTTCAATCGTGGCCATCGACCGTATCTCAGGTGATGTAATCGCCATCGGCTCGGAAGCGCAGCAGATGCACGAGAAGACACATGAGAAATATAAAACCATCCGCCCATTGAAGGATGGGGTGATTGCAGACTTCACCGTCGCAGAACACATGATCCGTGGGATGATCAAGCTCATCCACAATCGCCGTCGCTTTCTCTTACCCGCCAGCTATCGCATGGTCATCTGTATCCCTAGCGGGATCACTGAGGTAGAACGTCGTGCTGTCACCGACTCTGCCCAGCAAGCCAATGCCAAGGAGGTGCGCCTGATTCCTGAGCCTATGGCAGCAGCCATAGGGATCGGCCTGAATATCCAGGAACCTACGGGCCACATGATTGTGGACATCGGTGGAGGGACGACAGAGATCGCCGTGATCGCCCTTTCGGGGATCGTGACTGACCAGAGTATCCGCATCGCTGGAGATGAGTTCAATGACGACATCCTCAATTATATGCGCAAACAGCACAATATGCTCATCGGTGAGCGAAGCGCTGAGCGCATCAAGATCGAAGTGGGCGCAGCCCTTCCCGAGCTGGAGAACCCGCCAGCAGATATCGAAATCCGAGGCAAAGACCTGATGACAGGGATTCCTAAAACCATTTCCGTCTCCTATAAAGAAGTCGCACACGCCCTCAATAAGTCTATTATCAAAATTGAAGATGCCGTATTGAAGGCATTGGAGAATACGCCGCCTGAATTGTCAGCTGACATTTATGATCGGGGGATCCACCTGACAGGAGGTGGAGCCTTATTGCGCGGTCTTGACAAGCGCCTGGAGGAAAAAACCAAACTGCCCATTCATGTGGCAGATGACCCACTAAAGGCGGTAGTTCGTGGAACAGGAATCGTTCTAAAAAACCTTGATCAGTACCGCTATTTGTTGGACTAAAAAATTATTGATTGAATGATTACTGATTATTAATCAATCAATTTATAATTAATAATTCCTATATGAATGCTAAGACTGCTGAGCTTTCTCTCCAACCATCGCAACCTGCTGTATTTTATCCTGCTGGAAGTGATCGCGTTGTGGATTGTCGTCACCTATAATGACCGGCAACGCCACATCTTTGGAGATCAAATGCTCGAAGTCACAGGCAGCTATTACGTCCAACGTAATAACATTACCAATTTTTTTCAACTAGGTACATTTAACGATCAGCTCCAGCGCGAAAATGATAGCCTACGGACCCTGATTGTCACCCTTCAAAACGAATTGGCCGTTTTGGATGGCTTGGCAGTGCGTGATTCGCTGAGGAACTTAGTGGATAGCCTTACTTCTAAAGAAGATTTTGCCTACATCCCTACCCACGCCATTCAGAATACCACCCACCTCGACTACAATTATATCACCCTAGACAAAGGGACCAGTCACGGCGTCAAAAACCGTATGGGGCTCATATCTCCTCAAGGCGTCGCTGGATGGGTCATCAATGTTAGTGAAAATTTCAGCATAGCTCTCAGCGTGATCAACAGGCGCTTTTTTCTGAGTGCCAAAGTAGCTGGAAAAAATGTAGAGGGCGGCTGTATCTGGGATGGAGAAAATCCCGCATACGCCAGCCTTGAAAATATCCCCCTCAATGTGGAACTATTTCTGGGGGAGCGGGTCGTCACGTCAAATAATAATGCTTATTTCCCTGCTGATTTTACCATCGGCTACATCTCAGACTTAAAACAAAATACAGAAACAGGGTTTTACGAAATTACCGTAAAGCTGGCAACGGATTATAGGGCACTTGGGAACCTTTATCTCGTCGACCCTAGACACAGCATAGAGAAGGACTCCTTAGAGGCTAATCTTCAACAGTAGGGGAATTATTAATTGATTCATTATTAATTAATGATTTCTTACTTATTGGTCATCAATTACTTTCTAATAATCAATAATCTATCAATCAATAATTTCTTTGCATTTTAAATGGGGTTAAGCGTCAAACATATTTTCTTATTTCTGCTGTATAGCTTTTTTCAGATCACCCTGCTCAATCATATGGTGCTCTGGGATATTGCTACGCCTTTTGTTTTTCTGCTATTTCTGTTGATGCTGCCTTTGACGGTGAGCCGTCCTGTACTTTTTACCGTCACTTTCTTTGCAGGATTAATTATTGATATTTTCTCTCAAACCTATGGCCTCCATACGTTTGGCGCACTCTTGGTGATAGGCCTACGGGAATATTGGATTGCCGTGATTACCTCCGCATCTTTCCGGAGTGTGGAAGAAATTCCCTTAGACAAGCAATCACTCATTTGGTACACCACCTACTTATTTCCCCTGATTTTTGTCCACCATACGGCTTTTTTCTTTTTAGAAGCCATGCAATTGGAAAACTTTCTCTATACCCTACTCAAAATCGTAGGGAGTTCCATATACACCTTTTGCTTCTGTTTCCTGATTTGTGCGATTTTCTATAAAAAGTGAAAAGAGACTTTACCATACGCGGCGACATCATCATGGTCCTGATCGGCATAGCCATCGCAGGACTGATAGGTCGCTTATATATGATCCAGGTCCTCTCCACCGAATACGAAAGTCGCGCGAAACTCTATAGCCGGAAGACCAAAACCGTGGTCCCGCCTAGGGGAAATATGTACAATCGCTACGGACAAATCTATGTGAGCAACCGGGCGATGTTTGACTTGCTGATTACGTATCGTGAATTGAGTATTCCAGATACAACTTTGCTATGTCAACTGCTGGAGATGCCCGTAGATAGCCTGCGAAAAACGATAGCCACTGCCAAAAGAGAATTTCCCAACAAAGAATTCCCTTTGGCACGAAATATAGATCCCAAACTCTACGGGAAGCTCCGAGAAAACCTCTGGAATTTCAATGGGATCAGCTATAGCGTGACCAATGCGCGCCATTATCAATACCCTGTTGGGGCCAATTTTCTCGGATTTATCCGAGAAGTAGACCCCGCTGACATCAAGGCGTCAGAAGGGTACTTTGTCAAAGGAGACCTGAAAGGGAAGTCGGGAATCGAAAGCAGTTATGAGAAGGCGTTACATGGAAAAAAAGGGTCTAAAGAAATCCTAAAAGACAAATATGGTCGGGAAGTAGGGAGTTTTAATGAAGGGAAGCAGGACGTGATGGCGGTGAAAGGTTCCGACCTGTTATTGGGGATAGACACTGATTTACAGGGGTTTGGGGAAATATTGATGCAAAATAAAAAGGGAAGCATCGTCGCCATCGAACCGAGTAGCGGGGAGATTCTGGCCTTTGTAAGTGCCCCTTCCTACAACCCCAACCAGTTGACGGGGAGGGAATTCTATCCCAACTGGCGGCGCCTGACACGAGATACCTTGAAGCCTCTCTTCAACCGTCCCCTCATGGCGACCTATCCGCCAGGGTCTATTTATAAGACAGTGATGGCACTTGCCGCCCTCAATGAAGGCGTGATTACGCCCAATACCTACTACATCTGCGGCGGCGGATTTTGGCGAAATCGGGGCAAGCCTGGTTGCCGATTACATCCCCACCCCCTCAAACTAGCTGGTGGCATCAAATATTCTTGCAACGCCTACTTTGCGGCTACCTATATGGACTTTCTCAACCATAAGAAATATGAGGATGTATATGAATCCTTCAATTTATGGCATACCTATATGGATGAGTTTGGACTAGGGCGGGAGCTGGAACTGGACCTTCCATATGAAGGGAAAGGCTTGTTGCCTACCTCAGGCTATTACGACAGAATCTATGGCGAGACGCGATGGGGCGCCACCAATATCATCAGTAACTCTATCGGCCAGGGCGAAATCCTTATGACGCCCTTACAAATGGCTAATATGGTCGCTCTCATCGCAAACAAAGGCTTTTATTATCAGCCACACTTTGTAAAAGCAAGACTGGCCTATGGCGTAGATGAATGGGAAAAAATTCATTATAAGAAAAATGCAACCTCTGTCAGTCCAGAACATTTTCAGACGGTCATCGATGCCATGGAAGACGTAGTAGCGACGGGTACCGCCCGCCGCGCCTTTATCGACGACATCGTCGTCTGTGGTAAAACAGGAACGGTAGAGAACCCCCATGGCGAAGATCATGCGACCTTTATCGGTTTTGCACCGAAGGACAAACCACGCATAGCCGTAGCTGTCATTATCGAAAACAGTGGCGGCGGTGGCGGGCGCTGGGCCGCACCTACTGCGGCGCTCATGATTGAGATGTATATACGGAGGGTAATAGAGAAAAAATTATTTGAATATAACCGGATTAAGGAAGCTGACTTTATTCACTAAGTAAATCCTAATACTTTACTTAAAAGTTTTGAAAATGGGAAAAAAGACCATTAATGTTGAGGGAAGTGAAATTGCCCTGTTTCAGCAAAAGGAGCAGGATGACTTTATTTCGTTAACTGATATAATGAAGCATTTTGAGGATGAGTTCGCGATTTATGGGTGGATGCGTAATAAAAATACAGTTGAATTTCTGGGTGTATGGGAACAATTACACAACCCAGGTTTTAAAGGTAACGAATTCGTTACCTTTAAAAATCAAGCGGGTTCCAACAGTTTTAATCTAACCCCCAAAAAATGGATTAATGCAACAAATGCGATTGGAATAGTGGCAAAATCAGGACGATACGGAGGGACTTATGCTCACAGAGATATTGCGATTAACTTTTGTTATTGGCTCAGCCCTACTTTCCAGCTCTACTTGATTAAAGAGTTCCAACGACTCAAAGAAGAAGAAGCCCAACGAAATAACCTACAATGGGACTATCAACGTTTTTTGACAAAAGTCAACTACAGATTACATACTGATACAATCCGCGACCATATTCTCCCAGCGCTCCAAACTCCTAAAAATAGGGAATGGATTATTTATGCTAATGAGGCGGATTTATTGAATATGGCTGTTTTTGGAATGACAGCTAAACAATGGAGAGAAAACAACCCTGATCAAGCAAAGAAAGGCAATATAAGAGACTTTGCTAGTATTGTAGAGTTGAATATTCTTGCAAATCTGGAAAGCTTTAATGCAGTTATGATTGAGAGAGGTGTTATTAAAGAGAAACGCTTTACACTTTTAGCTGAGACAGCTATTTCACAATTTAAAAGCCTTTCTAATTATAAAGGACTAAATCAACTCAAATAAACATATTAGTTTTTAGGATAAAATTTTAAATTAAGTAGTGGTTGAACAGACGCAGTTTTGACATAGACTTCATCACCCTGTTGATGCTATTTGGGCTGGCCCTGATGGGCTGGCTGACGATCTATGCCGTCTCTTCAGGGGGGGGAGAGGTGAGTTTATTTGACATGGACTATATCCATGGCAAGCAGCTCATGTGGATTGGCATTTCGCTGCTGGCGACCATTGTGATTTTGGCCTTTGACAATCGATTCCTGGAAGTCATTAGCTATCCCGCCTATATAGGGAGTTTGCTGCTGCTTGTCCTGGTTCTGTTTATTGGTAAAGAGGT
The DNA here is from genome assembly GCA_030430575.1 of Bacteroidia bacterium. GTDB lineage: Bacteria > Bacteroidota > Bacteroidia > J057 > J057 > JAUIGE01. The sequence goes on from JAUIKF010000080.1 coordinate 5,650, forward strand.
CAATGGGGCCAAAAGCTGGCTGATCATCGGCGGCCTGCAACTACAGCCAGCGGAGCTGGCCAAGGTAGCCACCGCCATGGCACTCGGACGTTACATGTCCCAGCTCAATTTTTCCCTCAACAACCAGCGCCAGGCGCTTACGGTCTTTGCCATGATCGCCCTCCCGGCTGTCATCGTCATCGCCCAAAATGATACTGGCTCTGCCTTGGTCTTTGGGAGTTTTCTCCTGGTATTTTTTCGCGAAGGCCTTAACCCTATTCTCCCAATTGGCTTATTTCTTTTTGGGGTAGTAGGGGTCATGACCTTGTGGATCGGCGATCCGTTAACTGTTACCTGGATATTGCTAGGTATCGCTTTGCTAGGCTTATTTGCGCTCGCTAGACGCAAGAAAATAGGCGGATTGGCTATCACGATCATTGTAGCTACCGTAATCCTGATCGGGGCATCATGGAGCACTGATACCCTGGTCAAGAACCTGGCCCCTCACCAGCAGACGCGGATCATGGTCTTGTTCCAACCGGATATAGATCCACTGGGAGCGGGATATAACGTCAACCAGTCAAAGATTGCGATTGGGTCTGGGGGTTTTTGGGGCAAAGGATACCTTCAGGGTTACTATACCAAAGGCGATTTTGTCCCAAAGCAAGAGACCGACTTTATCTTTTGTACCCTGGGAGAAGAGGTAGGATGGGTAGGCACCACGGCCATTCTATTTTTATTTTTCCTCCTCCTCCTTCGTATCCGCTACCTCGCCGAAAATTCAAAAACACGCTATGCGCGTATTTACGGCTATAGCGTGCTTTCTATCCTCTTTTTCCATCTCATCATCAATGTGGGCATGACTGTCGGCCTCGCGCCTGTCATCGGTATTCCGTTACCGTTTTTCAGCTATGGGGGTTCCTCTTTGGTAGCCTTTACTGTGATGGTTGCGATTCTCGTCAACCTCTATTCGTATCGCTCGACTGTACTGGGGACGAAGAATTGAGAGAGTTCAAACTCAAGCGCAAGTTCAAGTTCAAGTTCAAGTTCAAGTTCAAGTTCAAGTTCAAGTTCAAGGAAAAACGTTTGAGTTTGAGTTTGAGTTTGAATTTGAATTTGAGCTTGAATTTTTCTGCTAAAATTTCTTAAACACAATCTCTTTTGATTCAGCCTGTTGATGAAGCGCATCGATCAAGGCCTGATCCAGGGTATTCCCTTCGCCTTGTTTGGCTCGTTCTGCGGCCACGTGCGCTTCGCGCTTTTTATTCAACTCCAGGATTTGAGCCTGGATTTCTTTGCGCTCTTGCGCTTTTTCAGCCACAAACGCCTTCAATTCCTCCGTGCTTTTATCCTGAATCTCTGCTGGCAAAAATTCACGAGAAACGGTGTCCAATGCGACAGAATTGTCCTTGGTGGCATCTACTAAGTCCCAGCCGCTATTAGAATACAGCCCGTTTGATTTGGATAACGCACGAGAGGCAACATTGGCCTTGGAATACTGCTGGGCATTCTGGTCTTGCTTATACTGGTTTTGTTGACTTGCGTATCCGTGTGCACCATAAGTGACGTAGGTATCGTTCAAGCGATTGTTGAGTTCGATGATGTCATCATCGAATGGGGAAGCGACTTGTACGATGGCCTGGTTGTGGTCGATGTGCATGAACTGGCCGTTGGCCATCAAGGCCCCTTGCTGCCAGCCTGAGTTGATGCCTTCATTGGCAGCACCACAATAAATAGCGTTCACAATGATGTCCTTGTTCTTGGCGGCTTTGCAAGCGATATCATAAGGCACAGGACCTTGGGTAAAGGGCTCATTACCGGCGATAAAAATAATCTTGAGGTCGTCTGGGCTTTCACTCCACTCCAGTTCATCTGTAGCGAGTTGGATCACTTGACCACAAAACTCGCTGCTGCCTGAAGTGCGCAGGGCAAAGAGTTCTTCCGATATGCGGTCGAGGTCAGAAGTAAGAGCAATATGTTGTTGGATAAAGGGAATGCCACGGTGAGTACTGCCATTTCCATAAGAATACAAACCAATCTCTAGTTTAGGTTGCTCACCGCCATAGCGCGCCCAGCTCAACTCATTCACGACACGCCAAAGCTGTGACTTGGCCTGCTCGATCAATCCACTCATGCTGCCGCTCACATCTAGTAAAATCGCCACCTGGATTTTATTGGAATTAGTCGTTTGGGCAGGGGATTCCACTATTTTTGTAGGGCTGGGAGGCGTGGCTACTAATTTTGAGATAAATATTTTACTCGAAAAAAGCACGGCCAATAAAAAGGGAATAAAGGCGAGTTTGAACAGGAGATTTTTCATGATATCGATTTGTTGTGGGGTTAATTTGTGTAAGTGATAATGCTAAAGTAGTGGGCACTTTTTTTACAAAAAACCACCACTTGGTGAATGTGCCATCTCACTGGGTGAAGTGATTGGGTCACTGGGTGAGGGAGAAGTCAACATAGGTAAAAAGCTGATATTCAGCGCATAAGCGAGTTGTGCCGATTTTTTTATCTCACAAAACCTTTATAAGTTCGTTTGCTTAATTGAAGAAAGACCTCGGAGGTTTATTCAACAATACTGGCTAAAACCTCCGAGGTCTCTTGTTCCCATGAAAAGGCATTTTCTCATATTACTCTTTATCCTACTAGGTTTGCTTTCCATGCAGGCCCAGCAGAAAATACAATCCAAACTCGTGGATAGAGGGGGTATCTATGAGCTGATCAATCGCGCCAATAAACAAACCAATGAAGACCCAGCATCGGCTATCACCCTGATTCAAGAAGCCTTGGAGAAAAGCTTCGCTGCCAAAAATCGGCGAGCGGAAGGGTTTTGTTATAATAGTTTAGGAGCGATTAATTATAAGCTAGGTCGCTACGAACTCTCCATCGCCAATTATCAAAAATCCATCGGCATCTTCCGGAGTCTCAATGAAGCCCAAGGCCTTTACAATTCCCAAAAATATCTGGGCATCTCTTACGACGCCAAAGGCGACACAGCCCAGGCATTGGTTGAATATTTGACCTTTAAGCAAAAGGCCGAAGCCCTAGCTGATACCGCAGACATCGTCGACGTTCGCAACCGAATCGCGCGGATTTACCTCAACCAGGGTAAATATAAGTTGGCCGAGCAGCAATACGCTAAAGTACAGCAGCTTGAACAAGTTAGAGGTAATATTGATGGCTATGTAGATGCATTAAATGGAAGGGGGTGGAGTGCCATCCAACAGCAGGATACCAGCCAGGGATTGGGGTATTATAATCAAGCGGCGCAGATAGCAGAAGAGCAGAAAGCGCCCCAGGCAGCTACGAGGTCTTATGATAACCTGAGTAAGTATTATCAGAAGAAGGGAGATGAAAAGAATGAAATCAAGACGAGAAAACGGGCTTTAAGGGCCAATAAACAGCTTCAAGATAAAGCTGGAGAAGCGACCAATAATTTGGAATTGGGGAAGATCCTCGTTGATAACCAAAACAGTCAGGAAGCCATCCCCTATTTACAGGCAACTATAGACCTCGCTGATGAACTCGGCCAACTGAAAGAACTCCCGCCGGATGCAATAGCCTATGCTGGGTATGCGATTGAAAAACTCCCCAATGAACCTGTAAGTCTTTCTGTAGATACACTTTCCAATGCCCTTTCCAATTCCATTATCCCTGTCAAAATCACCCCCAAAGACGTGAGCAGACAGTTGAAGGCAGAAGCCCTAAACTCCCTTGGGCAAGCGTATGAGCAGCAAGGGAATTACAAAGAAGCTCTTGCGAATTTTAAGGAATCCCAAGCGATCGCAGATTCGCTCAGTGACCTGCGAGACAAGGCGCTCCTTGCGGCGCTGGACGCGACACGCGCCCTCACCGAGAAAGATGAGCAGCTCCGCGAGATGGAGCAGGCACGTGCCCTCAACCAGGTGGCAATACAGCGCCAACAAAGCATCATCTTGTATTTGCTGATAGGATTGGCAGTATTGATGGTGGCGGGACTGCTGGTCATCCGGAGTAATCAAGCCAAGCGGCGCGCCAATAAGCTCCTAGCCCTTCGCTCTCTCAGGAGTCAGATGAATCCGCACTTTATCTTTAACTCCCTCAACTCTATCAATAGCTTTATTTCTAAAAACGATGATCGCTCTGCTAACAAATATCTCTCAGATTTCTCTCGCCTGATGCGGACGGTCATGGAGAACTCCAGCCATGACTTTGTCCCTTTAAGAGAAGAACTTAGGGTATTGGAACTATATTTAGGACTGGAGCATTTTCGGTTTAAGGATAAATTTGACTTTACTTTTGAGGTAGATGAGGAAATAGATGCCAGCAGCATTGAAATCCCGCCCATGCTTATACAGCCTTATATTGAGAATTCGATCTGGCATGGGCTGCGCTATAAGCAGCAAAAAGGCCACCTCAATGTCTCTTTCAGTCAACAAGGGAAGAAACTGATCTGTGTGATCGAAGATAACGGAATCGGCCGTGCACGTTCATTAGCCCTCAAAACCAAGAATCAAAAAGCCCATAGCTCTACGGGCCTCAAAAATACGGCCCAGCGCCTTCAGCTCATCAATTCCCTCTATAGCCGCGGCATGCGGGTAGACATCTCTGATGTAAATCCGACGATGGAGGATGTGGGGACGCGGGTGATGCTGGTGATTCCGCATAAGGAGGCGGTTTGAGGCACGTCGAGATTACACACAGGCCAACGCAATAGCTGGAAATCCTCGACAGCTTTAGGGAAAAGTTCAAGTACAAATTCAAGCTCAAGTTCAAACGCAAAAATAAAGTATAATCTAAGACAGTCTCACAGCGAGTCTTCGAGCGGTCTCGCAGTGAGGGCTGAGCTTGTCGAAGCCCGAATGGTCTCGCCTCTCGCAGTGAGCGAAGCGAACGATCCCACATTATGAAAAAACTTAAAGCCATCATCGTAGAAGACGAAGCAGCAAGTCGGGAGACGTTGCGCAATTATCTGGAGAAATACTGTCCAGAAGTTGAACTTATGGGCGAAGCAGACGCAGTCGCTTCGGGACTCGCGGCGATCAAGACGCATCAGCCAGATCTGGTATTTCTGGATGTAGAAATGCCCTTTGGCAATGCGTTTGACCTGCTAGAGCAGGTAGGGGAAGTCACATTTGAGACGATCTTTGTGACAGCCTTCAGTCACTATGCGGTCAAAGCCCTCAATTTTAGTGCTTCTTACTATTTGTTGAAACCCATAGACATCGACGAACTTATCGCCGCCGTACAGAAAGTCCATGCAAGTCATAACCAGGAAGACCATTCCCTCCATACCCGTATCCTCATAGACAACCTCCGTACCGCCAATCTCCAGCACCAAAAGGTCGTCCTGCCTGTCATCGATGGGTTTGAAGTCGTCCCTGTCAATGAAATCGTCCGCTGTCAGGCTGACGGCAACTTCACGCGTTTTTATTTAAAAAATGGGCAAAAAAAGATGATTTGCCGTACGCTGAAATTTTATGAAGAAATCTTGTCTGAGCTGGACTTCTTACGGGTGCATAAGTCTCACCTGGTCAATTTGCAATATGTCAAGCAATATAAACGCGGCAAAGGTGGTCAACTGATCCTCGAAGGAGGCCATACGGTGGATGTATCGCCGACAAAGAAGGCGGAGCTACTGGGAAGATTCTGAGGATGGGGAAAAATCGTTCAAGGGTTCAAATTTGGTTCAAACGTCCAAGGGTATTCATTGAACCTTTGAACTTCTTGAACGGCTTGAACTTCTCCTACTTCTTCGATCGAAAAGGCGGCACCTTTTTCCCTTCTTCACAAGATTCAATCAGAATCCGAAGTCTTCTGAGCCGCGTCTCCTCCCGTTTCGCCTTGATGACCCACCAGACGGTGTTCTTTTTGTAGCCAGGGGCCATGTTTTGGAAATATTCCCAGGCAAGCTCATTTGCCTGAATTTTGGCGAGGTAAGCGGGAGGCAGTTCGAGGTTCTTTTGCTCGTAGGCTGCTTGCAGCGTATTGGCGGGGTCCCGGCGCTCATAGGCCGCTATACCCGCAGGGTGCATGAGGTCAAGAGTGATCAGTTCAGGAACACGCTTGAGGTTGACGGCACTCCAGTGGCTTTTGGGTTTTCTCGGGGTAAAGCGTATTTTATAACTGACATTATCTATAGATTTTCGCAGGCCATCTATCCACCCAAAACAAAGCCCTACATCAACCGATTCAGGCCAGGTAATACTGGGGATACCTGAGGCTTTTTTGTAAAACCCGACCCAAAGTTCTTTCTCTTCTGTGTGATGCACCTCCATCCAAGCATAAAAGTCTGCAAACGTAGGGAAAAATGTAAGTTCCATTATTATCTTAACTTAATATCCACATCTATGCCCTTCGGACAACCAATTTCCTCCTGAAATACGATCTTATAGGAAACCTATATCATTACTGTATAAAAATAAATCAAATCTCTCTATGAAATCAACTTTACTCTTCTTTCTCACCCTATTCTTCTGCATGACTACTAGCTTCGGTCAGGTATTTGAATTAGTAGGATACCCTGATACGGTTTTTTACAATCCAGCTACTGCTTCTATTACGCTGAAAGGGAAATTTAATAATCATGATACCCTTGCCAGAGACCTAAAAGCTGAACGCACCTTGAATGACCTGGCTCCTGGCCATAAGACCAATTTCTGCTGGGGACCTACCTGTTATGGCCCAAATGATAATAAGTCTTTGGGGACCTGGAATATTGCTGCAGGCTATTCAGATACGACCTATAAGCTCACCTTTGAACCCAATAGCCAGACAGGCATCACAACTGTGGCTATGTATTTCTATGACAATGAAAACACGGCAGACTTTGTGAGAGATACCATCGTCTTTATCAATGACCCATCGGCGGCTATCTCTGGGACAGACAAGGCTTTAGGGTTTTCGCTCAGTAATCCTTATCCTGCGCCTGCACAGGCATTTGCCTATGTAAATTATGAATTGCCTTCTGGGATCACTGCTCAGCTGAGACTCAGCGAACTGCATGGCCGTGACCTTCACACGCAGCCTTTGAATGCTTTTGCTGGCAAAGCCCGTATCGAAACGGGAGATCTTACCGCTGGTATTTACCTTATCAGCTTGGTGACTGACAATCGAATCGTGGGTTCTGTAAAACTTATCGTAAAGTAATTGACCTTTGGGACAACTAAATGCGAATATGAGGGTTAATACGATCTCAGAAGAAAACCGTATATTTGCACTCTAATACTTAATCAATCTTACTTATGAAAACAGCATTACTTTTCATCCTTACCTTGGTTTTCTGTATCACCACCAGCTTCGGACAAGCATTTGAACTCGTTGGTGTTCCCGATACAGTTTGGTATAACCCTGCATCTCCTACTGTTGATGTGAAAAGCAAATTCATCAACAATGACACGGTAGCGAGGGATGTAAAGGCGGAACGCACCATGAATAACCTCGCTCCTGGTCATTTGACCAATTTCTGTTGGGGACCTACATGCTATGGTCCAGCTACGGACAAAGCATTGGGTTCATGGAATATTGGCGCAGGCTTTTCTGATACCACCTATAAGATGACCCTTCAGCCAGTCAATAATACGGGAGTTACTGTCGTCGCCATGTATTTCTATGACTCTGAGAATACAGCAGACTTTATCAGGGATACCATTGTTTTTATCAATGATCCTTCGGCAGCTATTTCTGGCGATGATGCCGCATTGGGTTTTGCATTAAGTAATCCTTATCCTGCCCCTGCACGTGCATTTGCTTATGTAGACTATGAACTGCCTGCTGGCATGACAGCTCAGCTGAAAATCAGTGAATTACATGGCCGCGACCTGAGTACGCAGGCTTTAGATAGCTTTGCAGGCAAAGCACGCATCGAAACAGCAGAATTAGCAACTGGATTATACCTCATTAGCCTGATGGCAGATAATCGGGTAGTAGGTTCTGTCAAGCTTATCGTGAAGTAAAGTGACATTTGCCACAATAAACTGTCTTTAGATTAGTTGAGAGGTTGTTTATCTGGGAACTAATTTTTTAATCTTCCTTTGTCAACCTCCAACTTCATCAATTATTTATAACAAACTACATGAAAACAATTCTGCTTAGCATCTTTGTGAGCTTTTGTATGATGGGCCTCATTCAAGCCCAAGAGCTCCCTACAGTCAATGTGACTACCCTTGAACTTCAGAACATAAGCACCGCCACTTTTGACAATGATGGCAACCCTATCATCATCAGCTTTTGGGCTACATGGTGCAAGCCTTGCGTTAAAGAACTCAACGCTATCGCTGAGGTATACGAAGATTGGCAAGATGAAACGGGTGTGAAAGTCATCGCTATCTCTATCGACGATGCAAGAAATGCGCAACGCGTGAAGCCTTTTGTGAATGGAAGAGATTGGCCTTTTGAAGTCTATTTAGACCAAAACAGTGACTTCAAACGTGCAATGAATGTGGTCAATGTACCCCACACTTTTCTCTTAGACGGCAGCTTGCATATTCACTCCCAGCATACTTCTTATGCCCCAGGGGATGAAGAAGAATTATATGATGAGGTGGTTGAATTGAAAGCAGAAGAAGATGATAGTGATGGTGATGAGGACGAAGATGAGGATGAAGACGAAGATTAATTGATATGAAAAAGTCCCTGCTATTTGGATGTTTTTACTTGCTCTTCTGTAGCCTGTTTTGGGGGCAAAGTATTTTGCTCAAAAACCAACCAGGCACGACCACTTTTGACCCACATGGCTTTGGGGAAGAAGTGACAGTCAAGGTGATCAATACGGCTGATACGGCTCAAGTAGTCATGGTAGAACGGATCACCAATAGCCTAGGGAGTGGGCAAGAATCATACTTTTGCTGGGACGTTTGTTATGGACCTACAACAGATCGCAGTGTAGGAGGCATTCGCCTCACACCCGGGGATTCCACCACAGCCTTTCTATTGCATTTCAGCCCCAATGGAAATAGCGCGACAGGGACCATCGGCATACGCTTTTTTGTCAGGGGAAATCCAACGGATCATACGGAATATGAATTCAAGTTCTTGGATATTGCCACAGACCTGGAAGATGGATTTGATCCCTTGGTTGCCTTAGGGGCGCCTTTTCCCAATCCCGCCAAAAACCAGGCGACGATTCGGTATCAATTGCCTTTCGGTACTCAAGAAGCGCACCTTCGTTTGTACAACCTCATCGGACGAGAAATCCGCCGGGTTCAACTGGATACCCATGCTGACGAAGTCACCCTATTGGTAAATGAAATCCCCGCAGGTCTATATTTTGTTTACTTGCGAATAGATGGCAAAGAAGTTACCTCTCGGAAACTTATCGTTGCGAAGTGATTCGCTCTGCCCACTAAAAATATAAGCAAAAATCCATTTTGTACTAATTTTTTTATCCGATTATTGTTATTGGATAAAAAAATTAGTACTTTTGCTCGTATATAAGCCCTTCCTTTATGCCTAATCAAACAGCTCGCATATATGCTGTGAGTGAAGTCACTCACTACATCAAGCATGTGCTTGAAGATGACCATATATTGTCTGGGCTGCAAGTCGTGGGTGAAGTCTCCAATCTCACCTATCATAGCTCAGGCCATGTTTACTTTAGTATCAAGGACCAAGGCGCTCAGCTTAGCTGTGTGATGTTTCGCTCCTATGCACAACAAGCTCCCCGTATCCAGGCAGGAGATCGTGTTATCCTACAAGGAAGTATCAGTGTCTATGCCCCAAGAGGGCATTATCAACTGATGGTTCACAAGATTCAAAAGGAAGGTACCGGTGACCTGTTTCAACGGTTTTTAGCGTTAAAAGAGAAGTTGAAAAATGAAGGGTTATTTGATGAAAAGCACAAAAAAAGCCTTCCGTTTTTACCCAGGACTATTGCCATTCTGACCTCTCCTACCGGAGCAGCGATTCGCGATATTCTTCAGACCTTGAAGCGGCGCTTTGAAGGGGTAAAGGTGATTTTATTACCCACCGTTGTCCAAGGCCCCCAAGGAGCACCTGCCATTATCAAAAACCTCGAAGAAGCGGCCGACATATCTGCCGACTTGATTATCCTAGGCAGAGGCGGTGGTTCTATCGAGGATCTTTGGAATTTCAATGAAGAATCCGTAGCGCGGGCTATTTTTGCCTGCCCTATTCCCATTATCGTGGGCATAGGTCATGAGACAGACTTTACCATAGCGGATTTTGTCGCGGATGTCAGAGCTTCGACCCCTACTGCCGCCGCAGAGCGCTCCGTTCCAGATAAGCAAGCTCTCCAAGAAGGCCTTGTCGTATTGCAACGGCAAATGGAACAAAGTCTTCAACATTATATCGACTTTAAACGCCAGGTCCTAGACGACTATAGCTATCGCTTGCAAAAGCAGGTAGATGGCTACCTCCAACAGAAGCGCCACGAAGTGGCCTTACTAAGTACGCAATTGGCATCGCTTGATGTCAAGCAGCGACTCCAACAAGGATATACCCTTACCTTGAAAGGGGGCAAAGTCCTTCAGCATGGAGCAGAGATTTTAACTGGAGAAACCCTTGAGACCATATTTTCAGATAAACGGATCACCTCTACCGTTACAGCAACCCAAGACAGCAACCTTTAACAGAATTACTCCATTTTTTGACCATGGCAAAAACGAACCTTCCCAAAGATTTTTCATTTGAAGAGACGCTTACAGAAGTCCAGAAGCTAGTAGCAGATATGCAAAAAGGCGTTTCGGATTTTGACCATCAGGTCAGCATGTTCAAAAAAGGAAAAGCCCTGATAGCCGACTGCCATTCCTACCTCAATGAGGCAGAAATGGAAATCAAGCAGCTCATCAATGGCCAACTCGAAGACTTAGCAGAATAATTTTATCTTTCATATAAGAATCCCTAACTTCAATCGCTCATTTAGTAGCAACCCCAAATCATTTTATAATTATGAATATCGTAGGAAAACTTCATGTGGTGATGGACATCCAGCAAATAAGTCCCACTTTTCGCAAGCGTGAATTTGTAGTAGAGTATGCCGATAACCCTATGTATCCACAGTTCATCTTGTTTCAACTAGTCCAGGACCGCTGTGCTTTGATCGATGGATACAATGTGGGTGATATGATTGATGTCACTTTTAACCTCAGAGGTCGCCAATGGAATAGCCCTGATGGCGTCACTAAATACTTCAATAGCCTAGAAGCCTGGCGTATCAATCCTGGCACTTCTGCTATGCCAGGCCAAGAAATGCCTGTTGGTCAAGTGCAGCAACCAGCAGCGACACCAGCAGCAACCCCTAGTGTTGATGTCACCAAAATGGAAGACGATGACGACCTTCCCTTCTAGCAAAAACGCCCTTTAATTGGTCAACGCGTTGGCAAATTTATGGGCAGTTCATATAATTTAATAAATTTGAACCAAAGGCGGTCACCTTGATAGGCTGCCTTTGTCTTTTTTGTAATTTCCATGGGATGGTCTGGCGAAAATAGTGTAACTTTCTGTTCCAGTCCGTCTTTTACTCCTTCAAAAGTTTTAGTTTAATTGTATTGGAAAATCGAAGGTATTTATGGCTCAGTATAAAAATGTAATGCTCGTCGATGATAATGAGATCGACAACCTTATCAATCGGGAAATGATAAAATCCGCAGACTTTGCGGATAATATTTTGGTGTTCCAAACGGGCCAAGAAGCCCTAGAGCATTTGGCTAGCCATCAGCATTCTGAGGACAATTTGCCTGAAATTATCTTCCTAGACATTAATATGCCTATTATGGATGGGTTTCAGTTTCTCAAAGATTTTGAGAAACTGTCTTCAAAAGTATTGGGCAAATGCAATATTATCATGTTGTCCTCATCTATCAGTCCTAAGGACATCGATCGTGCTGCCAGTAATATCCTCGTCAAAAAATATTTCAACAAGCCGTTAAATGAACGCTACCTAAGCGCCATCACGGTTTGACAGAATGTAAGATTTACATCAAAAAAGGTAGCAACTTATGCGCCTTCTCCCTCCTCATATTGGAAAAGCTTTTCCAGGTCGATATCTTCTAATAAAGCATACCTTCCTACATTCCCATCCTTCCACCGCTCCAATTGGGTAGTAAGGTTTTTTGAGCGGGTTCTCGGTCTACCTGCTAAAGCAAGGTTGAGAATCTTAAGCAAAATTTTCCCATGCGCATACTTGCTCATCGTGGGTTTACGCAATTGCCGCTGGAGGCTGAGGATCAATTGATTGGCTAAGTCAAAATCCTCCATCATTACATAACTCAAGGCTTGGAAAAATTTCACTTCCAAGTTTACATGAATATATTTTCGGAGGTTGACTTCATTTCTCAAGGTATAAAGAATGCGGGAACATCTTTTATAATCGCTATTGACAAAATAAGCTTGGGCGATAAAAAAATGGAAATTCACATAGCGTGCGATCCGATACGGCTCTAGCTCAATCTTCGTAATGTACTTATCTACATCATTTAACAAGGCTGGAAGCGTATTCGTACGTTTGTGAAATTGTAATTTCCGAGCTAAAAATAGAGAGGTCGGGGCGTTGTAGTGATAGCGCTGTAGCAATTCTTCGATCTTATAGTCGAGAATTTCATAATACATATTCGCCTTATCTCTCACTTGCAAGTCATCATAGTGGACAAAGCGGAGAAAATTGAACAGGATATTAATATTCTTATAGAATGCGTCGTCTTTGTACTTCTCCAAGATCTCAAACGACTTATCAAACATTGCTTCCAACTCCTCTACTTCACAGCGAATGTCGTCGGGAATTTCAATAAAAAGGCGCGCAAAAATATGGATGATCGCTTTGAAGATAAATAGTCGATGTGAGTCGTACAGATTATTTTTGTTGTCAATTTTCTCCATCGCACGGACCATCTCTGCCAAATCTCTGTCTTTACGGGAGAGATACCAATTGTCAAAGGCATAAAAGAATTGCACGACATGGTCTACGGCCTCATCCATCGCCAAGGCATAAGCCACCTGTCTGTTATATCGACTTTTATAAAAAGTATAGTTGTCTTCATCAAATGCATACTGATTCTGCAATTCCTTATAGACAATCATCAATCCATATGGAAAGTCAAATTTCAATAATTCCTTCTCCAACTTCCGGAGGGCTGCGACGGTGATTTCTCGTGGATTATTGAATACCAGGTCATTGACACTCAATACACGTCTTACGACATGAAGATTGGAGTCCCCCACCCGATTGAGCAAAAATGCTTCAATCTTCTGATTCAATCTGGACTTTAATACATAGAAGGCCGATGGAGCAATGTCAAACTCTGCCAAGAAGTCTTTGTCAGGCGATTCGGGGTTTTCTCGAATGATTTTAAGAAATGCAGCGCTCTTGTCTGCATTATTGGCTGTGAAGGTGCTATACACTTCATCAAACTCCTTATGCGTAAGCTGGCTTACTATTTTATATAAGTCCATGGTTGGATTTTTTTTAACAAATTACTTACAGATGGATAAAAAATAAAACAATCAATTATTAAATATCTAAATCAATTTAGACACACAATCACAATTTGGGATAAAAAATTGATTTTTCCATGTGCATTTTTAAAAAATCACTCTTCAATTTTCATTTTTTCATCCATCAATTTTCATTTTTCATCCTTTACTAATCAAAAATCTAACCAGAAATGACAAAATTTCTGTTTTAAACACAAAAAAAGCGACAGTGCTTTACCACTGTCACTTTTCTAAATCGTTTTTTTTATCCCTTAGTGCTGCACGAGAAATGCACTACCTCCCCATTGGGAAAGCGCTACCCGCTTAAAGTTGGCAAGATATGTCTTTGCCTGTCCATGATCTTTCAAAGATCCATATATCACTGCATAGACATAGCGTCCATTTACTTCTTTGCAGCGTAGGTAGGTATTATACAGCTTGTATGATTTCTTGAACTCTTCAGCCTTCTCCGCTGCTTGACATAAGCTTCCAGAAGAGAACACTTGAATGCCCCACCCTTCCGAGTGAAGCTCATTGTAAAGTTCTGTATAAGTAGTATTGGCTTTGAGGCGATTCTGATAATATGCGCACTTGCGTGTATCATTGGGATCAGGGGTGTTACCACCGATTATTCCTCCACCGCCAGTAGTTCCGCCTGTAGAAGGCGAAGTTGCTAGCGCATCGAGACGGGCTTGCAGCTTCTCTGCCTCTGATTCAGCCTGCTGAAGGTCAGTAGTAAGGGTTGTATTTTCACGCTGTATCTCTATGACTTGGTCTCTTAAGGTTCTATTTTGCTGCACAAAGCTTTGATTCTCCTGCATCAGCCGGTCATTGGTTTGCTCCAGTTGATCCACTTCCTGCGTAAGGCGAGCATTCTGGTCTTTCAATTGTGCATTCTCTTCTCTGAGTTGTCGTTTGGTTTGTGCCTCTGCGTAAGTAAGGCTGAATAAGGCTATCGATAATACAATAGCAAGCGTCTTAACTGTTTTCATAATAAAAAAAATTTAGGGAGTGGTATGTCCACTGATTCAATAGGAAATGAAGTTAAGACATCCTTTTCGCTTATCCGAACAAAGACGCAAATATTTCTAGGAATTGCCATAAAAGGGCTGATTTTGACCTAAATCTTGGGGTTATTGCTCATTTTTTTGCCAAAATCTCCCCTAAGGTATAAAGTCGCAACACGTACTGAGAGTCCTAAAATGAGTAATACATTTGCACAAACTAAAGTCCATTTTATCGCGGTCAATAAACTTACACTGACCGCTAAAGGCATCCACTCGGCCGGAAATAACAGCAACATCAAAACGATTCCTAAGTTTTCGAGATAATCGATTATCATGATACCTATGGGGAACCACAAAATCCCATAATGCCGAAGGTTCATTTTTCTATGTAGGACGGTCAGAAGAAGGCTCATCAATAAAGTGTAGACGATCGGGTAAATCAGGTCGACTGTCACCTCTATGATCGCATATAGCTGACGACCACGCACCCCATAAGCTTCAACCATTTCATAGAGTTGAGTAGCTGGCAGCGCAAAAGACAGATCAATAATCTGGGTTTCCCCACTATAATAGGCCAGTGAATTGGCGGCTCCAGGCAAGATTACTGCCTGAAAAAGCCCAAAGATGACGACTAGCAAACAGATCGTCTGCCGATTAGCCAGTTGTTTCAAGATATTATAATAGCGCCTAGCCATAGCTAACACAAAATTAAGGATGGGGAAATACTCGTACTGAGCATGTCGAAGTAAAAAAAATGGAGCAAGCCTTAACCATAGTTTATCTTTTTAAAGGTAACCGCCAGGCAGCAGGAATTTTATTAAGGATTTGATAAGAAGTATTAAAAAGTGTTAAAATGCGGAAATCATACGCGCAGGGTGCCGCGTATGATTTCCGCATTAAAAGCACAAAAGTGCTTATCTTTTTCTGATACTATTGCGACGGGTTTAAACCCGTCGCAATAGTGATTTTATCATTCCCAAGCATCGTCATAAGCCTGACGCAAGACAGTTGTGAGACCAGAGTGGCTTCCTGCCCGGTTATTTACCATAACGACTGCTTCGCACTGGATTGGGAAGGTCATGACTTCGCCTGTAAATCCATTCCCATTGGTAGAACCTCCACCATCCCACCAGTCACCGCCGTGGCTATAGTAAGTACCATTTTCACCATTGGTCGTACGCAATGCTAGCTGCTTTTCAAACATCAAGTCCCGCATATCTGGGGAGAGAATATTGTCATCATAGCGCATGTAGGCTAAGAATGCTGCGATTTCATGTGCAGAAAGGTATAGACCTACAGGGCCCAATCCTTTATATTCGCTTGTAAGCCAACCCGATCCATTTACATCGTTGAAATTATAAAACAACGTAGGATTGAAGTCCTCAGGCTTATTAGCGGCATCTTGAATCTCCATCAAGGGGAGGAAGTCATCTTTGAGGTAATCAAAGAAGGTATTGAAACAAGTTTCTTCTAGTTTCTCGTCGCTGTCATAGCCCATTTGCCCTAAGGTAGCAGCATCTATCAGGTGAGGCAGGATCACGCGAAACATCGCATAGTTAACATTCTCATAATTATAGACACCGATGCTGTCTTTGTTGATGCCTTGCTGATATTTGCCTTTACAGGTAGCGTAGCTCCCTCCGGCACTGTGAAATCCTGTCTGATGGCGGAAAAGATGCTCCATTTCTAGATTCCCGACCCATGGGCCTGGTTTCCAGCCCTGAGGCAAAAGATTGGAAATAGGATCCCACAGCTTGATATTATTCTCTTCGAATAACTTGAGGGCCATTACCGCTGTGATCGGCTTACTGAGGCTAGCAATCGTCATACGCTTGTCGGGACTCTGAGGGACGCCATTCCCATCTCGGCTGTCCAGAGGCTTCACCGCCCAGCCGCCAGCTCCTTTGGTATGGAGACGCTTTTTGAAGTTGATGGCATAAGAATATCCCGTTGTATTTCCATCTAGTGCATCAATAATGTTTTGCTCAAACTTATCGACATTAAAGGTCTTGCCATTGGACTGAAGATCCAAGTCATCTACTAAGCCTTCTGCTTCTTCACAACTAGAAAGCATGGCCAATAGGGCGAGAATCAAGGTGATTTTTGCAATGATCGTTTTCATGATTTTTGTTTTTTAGTGAATTTTAGCTGTTTGTTATGATACAAATCTACGGGGAACTCCCTGCTCCAACTATTAATACCTCTTTAAGAACTATTAAAAAGTGTTAAATTGGGGGAATGAAAGCACGCTTACTATTTGTGGACGATGACCTGACCTTCAGCCCGATGGTCAAAGAATACCTTGAGACCCAAGGGTTAGAAGTTTCCTTACATCACAACGGCGACGACGGTCTCCGTGCCTTTCGCCAAGGCGAATTTGACTTATGCATCCTGGATGTGAAGATGCCCTTCAAAGATGGCTTTGAAGTAGCGGGAGAATTAAGGGAATTGGACCAGCGCGTTCCCATCATTTTTTTGACAGGAAAAAATGAGAAACAAGACAAGCTCAAAGGATTCGGACTAGGGGCAGATGATTATATCACCAAACCCTTCAGTCTGGAGGAGTTGAATGCACGTATTCAGGCCATCCTAAAGCGCTACCAGATTCAGCAAAAAGCGAACAAACCAGCCCTCAAAGCCTTTGATCTGGGCAATTATCATTTCGATTGTGAACTCCGCGAGCTGCGGTTGGGAGATGAGGTCTCCAAACTCTCTGCCAAGGAAGCAGGGCTGCTTACCTTATTATATGAACACCTCAATGAGGTGCTGAAGCGAGAAGTCGCCCTCCAGAAAGTCTGGGGACAAGACGACTATTTCAAGGGCATGAGCATGAATGTCTATATCACCAAACTCCGCAAATACCTCAAAGGAGATCCGCGCATTGAGATCCTCAATGTGCATGGAGAAGGGTATAAGCTTGTTGTGGGAGGATAAGTGATTGCAGATTAATGATTGCAGAACAAGGATTTAGGAAGGTTAAAGGCTTTTCACTTCTACAATCTTCAATCCTTGTTCGATATTCTGCAATCTTCATCTTCACACCCCCACAACTTCCATCTCCTTCACTGCATCAATGATCGCAGCCTCATCATAGCCACAATAGGCCCATAATTCTTTTTGGGTACCATGATCGATGAACTCATCGGGAATCCCTAAACGCTTCACGCGTGCGGAATAGCCGTTTTCGGCCATGAATTCGAGGACAGCGCTGCCCATTCCCCCCATGATACAACCATCTTCTACAGTGATTACACGGTCATAATGAGCGAAGACTTCATGAAGCATTTTTTCATCTATCGGCTTCACAAACCGCATATCATAATGCGCAGGATATATGCCTTCAGCATTTAACTTTTCGATGGCACTTTGGGCAAAGTTGCCAGGGTGACCGATGGTCAAGATCGCGACGGATTCCCCGTCAGTGATTTTGCGGCCTTTGCCAATGGGAATCAACTCCATAGGCGTGCGCCATTCAGGCATGACGCCCTGACCACGCGGGTAGCGAATGGAAAATGGGCCGTTGCCATCTTGGCTGGCAGTATACATGAGGTTGCGAAGCTCCGCTTCGTTCATGGGAGAAGAGACGATCATATTGGGAATACAGCGGAAATAGGCGAGATCGAATGAGCCTTGATGGGTCTGCCCATCTGCTCCGGCGAGGCCTCCGCGATCGAGACATAGGACGACATCCAGATTCTGAATGGCCACGTCATGGATCACCTGATCGTATGCGCGCTGCATAAAAGTAGAGTAGATATTGCAAAAGGGGACTAACCCTTGCGTCGCAAGCCCCGCAGAGAAAGTCACGGCATGCTGCTCAGCAATTCCCACATCAAATGCCCGATCGGGCATTTCTGCCATCATGTATTTAAGGCTACAGCCACTCGGCATCGCAGGCGTCACGCCCATAATCTTGGGGTTTTCCTTGGCTAGTTCGATGATCGTATGGCCAAATACATCTTGATATTTAGGAGGCTGTGGCGCGTCAGGCGTCTTTTTATAAATTTCCCCTGTCACTTTATCGAATAGACCTGGCGCATGCCATTTGGTCTGATTTTTTTCCGCTAACTCAAATCCTTTACCCTTCACGGTCACGACATGCAAAAGCTTAGGGCCTTTGATGTTTTTCATGTCATCCAGGATACGAACGAGGTGATTCACATCGTGGCCATCGATCGGGCCAAAGTAACGAAAACCAAGTGCTTCGAAGAGCATGCCTGGCTTAGTCGCATGGGCCGTTAGACCTTGTTCTAGTCGCGCAGCGATGCCGCGCGCTTTATCCCCCAGCTTGTCGAGCTTACCTAATGCGCGCCAAATCTCATCGCGAATTCGGTTATAGGTTTTCGAAGTGGTAATGTCAGTCAAATATTCTTTCAGGGCGCCTACATTGGGATCGATTGACATGCAATTGTCATTCAAGATCACCAGCACATCTGCATTTTCCCATCCCCCATGATTCATCCCTTCAAATGCCATCCCGCCTGTCATCGCGCCATCGCCGATGACTGCAATCACCTTGCGGTCGTCTTCGCCTTTATACGCCTTTGCCACAGCCATGCCCACCGCCGCAGACACCGAAGTAGAGGAGTGCCCTACCCCAAAGGTGTCGTATTCAGACTCCGAACGTTTGGGAAAGCCGGAAATCCCACCGCGCTTGCGGTTGGTGTGAAATTCCTCGCGACGGCCTGTGAGGACTTTGTGGCCATAGGCCTGGTGGCCCACATCCCATACGAGCTGGTCATAAGGGGTATTGTAGACATAATGCAGTGCCGTAGTGAGTTCCACTACGCCTAGACTCGCCCCAAAATGACCGCCATTTACGGAAACAGAAGAGATAATGAAATCCCGCAGTTCATTGCAGAAATCATAGAGTTTTTCGGGTTCCAATTGACGGAGATCGGAAGGGGTGATTACCTGTGAGAGGAGGTGTCCAGGTTCGACTTTCATGATATAAGATCGTTAGAGAAAATGGAGCGGAAAGAATTGAATCAAAAAAAATTCGTTGGGCAATATACAAAATCATCGCTCATGGCTTTGAGAGGATTTTACTTTAAAGCGGTTTTTAGCAAAAAAGGTTCGAATAAAATGATGAAAGAAATTAATCTCTTCTGTTTATTGGCCCTCCCCTTCCTTTCTTTTGGCCAATCATTTACCGACTCTTATCTGCCTATCATCCATATTAAGACGCAAGGGGCTACTATTGTCGATGAACCCAAGGTGGCTGTTCGAATGGGTATCATTGACAACGGGCCTGGTCAGTTGAATAGCCTAGGAGATTCCTTCAGTGGCTATGACGGGTATATCGGAATAGAGTTTCGGGGAAATTCGACTCAGGATGCTGATAAAAAAAGCTATGGAATAGAACTGTGGACTGCCCAAGGGGCGGATACTTCGGCCTCTTTGCTCGGCATGCCATCCGAAGAAGACTGGGTCTTGCACGCCTCACACTTTGACAAGACCTTCTTGCGCAATGTCCTTTCCTTTGAAATTTGGCAAAAAATGGGCTATTGGGCGAGTAGAAGCCAATTTTGCGAATTGGTGATTGATGGGAATTATCGTGGAGTGTATATCCTCATGGAGAAGGTGAAGCGGGATAAAAATCGATTGAACATCGCCAAGCTGAAACCCGATGACCTCCAAGGAGACGACCTCACAGGGGGTTACCTCATCCGCCTGGACTGGTCCAAAGGCCCAGGCTGGTTTTCCAATTTTGAAGCTATGCGCGAAGGCCCGCTAGAATTTCAATATGAATACCCTAAAGCAAGGTCCATTACAATCGAACAACAAAAATATATCCAGGCCTATATCGACAGCTTTGAAACGGCTCTATTTAGCCCATCCTATCACCACCCTTCGGGCCTTGGATACCATCAGCTAGCCGATTTGGCGAGTTTTGTGGACCTATTTATCATCAATGAACTCAGTCGGTCGGTAGATGCCTACAAATTAAGCTCCTATATCCACAAGGATAAAAATAGCAGAGGCGGTCTTCTCACAGCAGGCCCTATTTGGGATTTTGACTTGGCCTATGCCAATGCAGCCTATTGTGGGGGTAATCGCCCCGATGGATGGACCTACCAGCAAGCAGAATCGTCTTGTGATGACCTCGTCAAAATGCCTAGGTGGTGGGAGCGCCTAATGCAGGATACCCTGTTCACCCGTCAATTGAGATGTCGTTGGGTAGCGCTGCGGTCGAGTTTCTTGCACCCTGATAGCCTCACCCTGTGGATAGACCAATACGCGACCCTACTTCAAGAAGCGCAAGCGCGGAATTTTGAACGGTGGGAAGTGTTGGAGGAAAACCTCTTTGACCAACCAGAACCGCTACCTGGCTCGTATACAGGTGAAATTGATCGCCTCAAAACCTGGATGCGGGACCGCATCCAGTGGCTCGATAATCATATCCCAGGCACCTGTGATGGGGATACCCTTCGCACCCTCGAAAAGGCCCTGCCCAATCGCCCTTTTCCCAACCCTTCTACGGGCTGGTTATATCTAAAAACGGACGCCAACACCCCCATTTTACTTACCCTTCATGACCTTACTGGCAAAACCCTGATGCGGCGAACGGGGGCATCTATCTTGCCTGAAGAGGTGATTTTTTTGAATCTATCCTCATTCACTTCGGGGCTTTATTTTCTGAAAATTTATTACCCACAAAAAGCAGATGTACACAAAATAGTATTACGGCCATAATCAGGTCGTTTTTATTTCGGAAATTTTAGTCGTTAATTGAGGAATTAACACGTACGTTCAAAATTCCCTAGTAGTGTCTAAAAAATCCATTCGTTCGATTGCTATCATTGCTATTCTAGCACTCATCTCTTTCTTTATTGCTAAACGGGCAGGGCTTTTTGACCCTGAAAAGCCTGATCCTGTTGGGGCAAGTGGGGGGCCTTCAGGGGCATCTGCTTTAGCCGTAAAAACCCATATCCTCCAGCCTGAGACGCTAGCTGAAGAATTGAGTATCACGGGTACCCTCTTTCCGGCGGAGGAAGTGGAATTGACCTGTGAGGTTTCGGGAAAAATCACCCAAATCCATTTCAAAGAAGGCAACCAGGTTCGTTCAGGGCAGTTATTGCTCAAGGTCGATGACAAGGCACTACAAGCCCAGCTCACTAAGGTGAAGTTTCAACAGCAGCTCGCCCAGCAAAAGGAACAGCGAAAAAAGAAACTCTTGGAAATTGGGGGGATCAGCCAGGAAGAATACGACCAAGCGCTGACCGAATTCAACACCCTAGAAGCGGACAAGGAATTGCTGAATGTGCAGATCAGCAAAACCGAAATTCGAGCGCCTTTTGGCGGCACGATTGGCTTGCGCCAGGTAAGTAAAGGCAGTTACCTGACTCCCGGCACACGCATCGCTACCCTCGTCAATTTGAACCCCATCAAACTGGAATTCTCCGTTCCAGAGAAATACGCCAACCGCGCTTTCTCACAAGCAGAAGTACGGTTTAGGGTAGAAGGTATCGACAGCACATTTGTGGGAAAGGTCTATGCCCGTGAGCCAGAGATTGATGCAGAAACACGTAGTTTACTACTAAAAGCACGATGCCCCAACCCTCAGCGCTTATTATTGCCTGGCGCATTTGCGCGCATTGATATTGTCTTGGGCACATTCGAAGATGCCCTTATGATTCCAACAGAAGCCGTGGTCCCACAGCAAGCAGGGCAGTCGGTTTATGTCTATCGAAATGGCGTCGCGGTTTCTACCCCTATCACTATCGGTATCCGCCAAGCAGCGACCCTACAAGTCACCAAAGGGCTAGCAGCCGGTGACACCGTAATCACTTCTGGCCTCATGCAAATCCGGCCAGGTAGTGCTGTTGCGATGGAGGAGGGGAAGGGAAATGAAATGATAGAATGAGGGAATGATAAAATAACCCCCAAAACGAGTTGCCCCCCATTTAACCTTTGAACGACTTACTGAACCGTTGAACGACGTCCCCCCTTGAACCCTGAACAATGAGTTTTGAATGATTGAATGTTGAATTTTGAATTTTGAATGAGAATCTTTTAAAGCTACCCCTGAACTCTGAACCCTGAACCTTCTTGAACCTCCCCCGTCATGAGTCTTTCTTCGATTAGTATACGCCGCCCCGTCCTTGCCACAGTCATGTCCATTTTGATTATGCTGTTTGGGGCAATAGGCTTTTTGAGTTTAGGGGTTCGTGAATTTCCGAGTGTAGACCCGCCTGTCATCACGGTTTCGACCAACTACGTCGGGGCCAATGCAGACATCATCGAGACACAAATTACCGAACCGATAGAGGAATCGGTGAATCGCATAGAAGGCATCCGGTCGATCACCTCTGTCAGTCGTGACGGGCGCAGTACCGTAACGGTCGAGTTTTCACTCGACGTGAACCTGGAGACAGCGGCGAACGATGTGCGGGACAGAGTGTCACAGGCCGTAGGACGATTGCCCAAAGATGCAGATCCTCCAACCGTATCCAAGTCCGATGCTAGTTCATTTCCCATTATTTTCCTCAATATAAAAAGCGACCAACGAGACCTCCTAGAACTCACGGATATTGCGACCAATGTCTTTAAAGAGCGCTTCCAAACCATCCCTGGCGTGAGTGATATTCAGGTTTGGGGACAAAAGCGGTATTCCATTCGAATGTGGATGGACCCTGAAAAGCTTGCTGCCTATGAGCTCACGCCGCTGGATGTACGCAATGCGCTGGACCGCGAGAATGTGGAATTACCCTCGGGCAGGATAGAAGGCGCCAATACTGAACTCACTGTCAGGACCTCAGGCCGCCTGAGCACGGTTGAAGAATTCAACGACCTCATCATCAAAGATTTTGGTAACACCAAAATTCGTTTTAGTGATTTGGGCCATGCCGAACTGGGGCCAGAGAATCTGCGCACCGTATTGAAACGGGACGGCGTTCCCATGGTAGGCAATGCCCTGGTGGCCCGGCCAGGAAGTAATAATATCGCCATCTCCGACGAATTTCATCGTCGATTGGC
>JAUIKF010000006.1 GCA_030430575.1 Bacteroidia bacterium
GTATAAGCATGACCTTGGGTTTCTTTTGTTTTAACAATCGAAGTGTTACCCCAAATGTCATGCTTTTTCCTTTAAAATCCCACTATACTCCCTGAGTATCAAGACCTTAGATAAAGAACTCACGTTACATAAGTTTTTGCGCTTTTTTCAGAGGAAATGACCTCAATAACCTGTTTTTCTCCTTTACTTTTTTAATCTCTAAATATCCAGCATAACTGACTTATTTCTGTGTTTCAATAAATACAGAAAACCAGATTTCTGTATTTCTGCCTTTCTGTATAACCAGAAAACCGTCAATCATATTTAGGTGAATTGCACAAGCCTAATCAGCTTCCTTCCAGGCAAACATGCAAAGACACCCAGAGTGTCTCAAAGGTGTCCTTCGGACTTCTTTCTTTTTCATAACCGAACATTTTCTTGAAAGATGCCCGCCGCACAGGAAGTAAAGGCCAAGCCTTCGGTGTGAAGCAAAAAAATCTTCCTCTTTTCAAGAGCGTATTTTTTCACTCCGCAGCCTTGACTTCCTATGCCCCGCTGTCGCTCCATTTTTGGGGGTGAATGTTCGGTTCCGAAAAAATGTTTTTTCCAGAGAGAACCCTTTTTGAGAAAGCCCAAGGAAAGGACAAAGGGAGAGAGCCGAAAATCCAGAAAGAGTAGGCAGAAAATTAACCAATGGAGGCACTAGTGCAAACAAATCAGTATCACGCAACTCCTTATGACATCAACGCAAACGGATTTTATTTCTCCACGCTAGAAGAGTATCAGGAGAAAGCGGAGAAACACACCAACATCTACGGAGAACCTGTCGAAGAATATGAGATTCAATTTATCGATGGAGACTATCCCGCGCTTTTCCGTTCACTTGAAATCAATCAAGCCAATATGGATAAGTGGTTTGAACACTTTGAGGAGATGGAAGAAGAAGAAATGATCAAAGCTCTGTATTTATCGGATGATATAGGCATGAGTATGGAGCAAATTATAGAGGCTGATTTTGATGAAATCTATCTGTTTGAAGGGACAGCCAAAGAATATGCTGAAAACTATATGGAAGAAACAGGCATGTTATCACAAATACCTGAGAATCTGCGCTACTACTTTGATTATGATGCATTTGCTCGCGACATGTTATTAGGAGGCGATATTAGCGAGTTTGAAGCTCCGAACGGCACGGGATATATAATCCCAAGGGTATTTTAGGAGGAGCAACATGACAGCAAAGCAGACATACCCAATCAACTGGCAGGGCATTGAAATTTCCATTTTCTACCAGCCTGATTATAGCAAGGCACATAAGGAGATAATAGGACAAGCCATCGCACATATTGAGGTAAAGGCCAATGAGCCTTTACCCATCACAAAGACAGGCTATCGGAGCCTATTTCTCGCTTTCTCCGAAGTGGAGGAAAATGGCGGCGCGGTTCTCCTTGTTCAAAAATGGCTGGAGGAAATGGCTCAATCCAAGGATTGGAAGCTATACAGAAAGGAGCAAATGCAGTTGAAGCTCTTTTGAGTTACGCTCCTTTTGGGAGCGGTCAAAGGCTTCGTGCAAGCACAAGATTTTCCTGTTCCAACAAATATGAAAATGTTGGAAATTGGTTTTGTGAGTTGGCGTAAATCTTAACGGAGAGAGAACTAATTCCAATCAACGACGTAAATAGCCTATAATTAATTAATCTAATTTTGTAAATAATGAGTTTCATAGAAAGCTTTGATGCCCTTTTAGAACTTCTAAATGACCTCTCAGGTAAGACTATAAGTTTGCAATCGAGAATAGCTAATGCGAATTTGCAAAAAAACCTTCGGGAAGGAATAAACCCTCAATCTGGGGCGGTAAGTGATTCTTTAAGCAAGAAATTAAAAGCCAGCTTAAGTTCTAACTTTAAAAGTGCAGTCTCAAATATATCCGACAGCAGGGTTAGTGAACCCCAAATAGTTACCATTACAGATAGTGTCTCTCAAACTATTGAAGACCCTGTTGTTGATGACCTTATCAGTCTTGTTCCGTTTGGTGAAACAATTAAGGAAGGGGTAAGAATTGTATCTGGTGTAGTCTCGTCAATTTTTGGCAGCAAAGATTATAAAAATGGGAAAGACGAGAAAATTAAAGAAGAATTACAAACTGCTTCTAATAACGTTTTAAAGGATTTTGAAGGACTGATTGCTTATTATGAAAAGCTCATTCTTCTTGATAATACCTACAGTGACGAAATTAGGTCAGTTAGAGACCAACTAGCACAAATTAATACAGCTCTGCTTGAGATTTGTGACAACCTTGTCAATCTGATAAAAAAAATCGATGAAGCTTTTTCTGTTGAATCATTACTAAAAGCTAATATAGCTGGAACTAATCAGTATGACATATCAAAAATTGTTGATGATTTGAGGGAGCAGTATGATGAGAAAATTTCCGAAAAAAATGAGCAATTGGAAAGTTTGAATAGTGAATATAAAGGCTTTTTCTTTTTAATAGGTTCAAGTTCTATTAATATCATTAGCAAGCTTATTCGCCTTATAAACGAGTTTGATAATATCAATGATAATTTGGTAAAGAATGTCCAAGAGGCGATTCATATTTATCAAAAAGAGGAGAGCGAAAAATCTAAATCAGGTAGTAATGATGCTAAAATTATTGATACAACCTTTTTGACAGATTTGGCAGATTCGAAACAGAAATTGTTAAAAACTAATAAGGCCGATCTAGATAATTTTATAAGGGATATTGACAAGCGAAGGAGTAAGATTAAGTTTTAATATTACGTAGGTAGATTATAGAATTTCGGTGTTTTGCAAAAATATCAGCCTAAGGTTCCCGTTTTTGAAACTCCATTCCAGAAATACTCAATCTTCATTTCCTAAGCAATAGCCAAAGGCTTTGTGCGATCACAAACTATTGCTTGTTATAGCAAATCTCTTGCTTTACTGAAAATTAGGAATACAGAAACACAGATTTCTGTATTCCCTCAAAACTGTATCCCCAGAAACACAGATTCCTGTAAATACAGAAATATTCATTTCTGGAAACCCAGATTTCTGTAAATCTGCTTTGCCTCATTTCTGCTTTTCTGTATTTCTGTATTAAACAGAAGCAAAAGGCTGAATGAGAATAGGAATAACCAATCTAAAGGGCGGTGTAGGTAAATCCACCATCACTCAAAATCTGGCTGTGTGCCTTGCCCATATGGGGTATAGGGTCGTGATCGTAGATACAGATACTAATCAAAATTCCCTTTCATGGTATGGCGCAAGGGAAAAGGACTTACCAGATTTAACTGTGGTAGGGGTTACGGATAGCCAAGCTCTCAGCAAGACGATTGATAATCTCCATAAGGATTATGATATAGTCTTAATTGACGGAACGCCCAACCTTTCCCAAATGGTCACAAGAATAATCCTTTCAAGTGATTTATTGCTAATTCCTATTCGCCCAGGGGCGCAGGATTTTAGAACAATGGAGGAGTTTATCACTCGCTATAATGAAGCAAAGGAATTTAGGGGTGAAATCCCCGCCTTTTTCCTATTGAATGAATTCTCACCTCAGAAGAAAGTTCATGAAGGTATTTCGGGGATGATAGAATCATCCTTCGATATTGAGTTGCTACAAACTAAGGTTAATAGCCGTGTAGCTTATACAGAAGCAAGTATCTCAGGGAAGGGCGTTTATGAATATTCAGATGCTAAGGCTAAAAATGAAATGGTAAGGCTCACCAAGGAAGTTTTGAGCAAATCCAAGGATTTACAATTAATGGAGGAGTAGGGTATGAGCAAGAAGGAATTGAACTTGGAGAAATTAGAGAGTTTGGGGAAGCCCAAGGTAAAGAAACCAGAAATCAAACTGGATGCTGAAAAGGCCATTCAGTCCATTCACAATAAATCGTCAGAAAGGGAGCGAGAAAAAGAAAAACTAAAGCGAATCACGATTGATTTCCCCTTTTCTCTCTATGTAGATATTCGCAAAAAGATAGTTCTGGAAGAGAAAACCCTTAAAAGCTACTTTGTAAGCCTTGCATCGCAGGATTTAAGACCCTGCGACCAATCGAGCAAAAATTAAAATGTTGTACCTATGTTGTACCCAAAGCAAAAGCCCATCCGAAAGGATGGGCTTAACTTGCTGATATTCAGGTGTGGCGCGGGGCAGAATTGAACTGCCGACCTCAGGGTTATGAATCCTGCGCTCTAACCTTCTGAGCTACCGCGCCGAATCGGGAGGCAAATATACGGTCTTTGGGGGATTTGAAAAAGGAGTTTTGGAGAAATTTTCAGGAATTTTTGCAAAAAGCCCTTTTGTAAGATTATTCCAACCCAACCCCTGCTAAATAATCAAAATTTCCCTCACCCACATGCCTTTTCAGCGTTGCTAAGATACGGTCCACATTGTCATAAGGACCCGCCACAAAAAAGGGCTTGCCGTCTTTTCCTACGGGCACTTCCACATATTCCAGTGTATCCACATCATCCAAAATGTATTTGGCTACAGAAAAGTCTCTATGGGGTTGGAAGCCACAATCTTCGGCGAACTCCACAGCTGCATAGATGATGTTAAAACACAAATTGGGGTCTATTGGGACAAAATTGTTTCCCATTCCCCGTGCATACATTTCCAACTGCTCTTGATATTCCTCTCTCCCCAAATCATGTTCATAATTGGCATTTTTTACCCCAAGGCATTGTAAATCAACGATATAAGAACCCAGAATGAAATGGCCATTGGGTTTTTGTCTGCTCACAATGATCGGTGAAAACATCTCCTCCACCCAG
This sequence comes from Bacteroidia bacterium, assembly GCA_030430575.1. Lineage (GTDB taxonomy): Bacteria > Bacteroidota > Bacteroidia > J057 > J057 > JAUIGE01. The sequence continues at coordinate 4,759 of JAUIKF010000006.1, forward strand.
TTGTCAGCAATCAGACATTGGTAAACGGGCGATTTGCGTGCGTGTTCCTTGATGTATTTCTCAGGCTTTAAGGGAATTATCTGCGGGCTGGCTTTCTTATTCCGTTTCTTTTTGTTTTTTGCCATCATTAACTTTTTGAATATAGGCTCAAAATATAGATTTGTAGGTAATTTGTTGAAAAAAATGAGAAAAACCTATGGCAATACCTGGTGGGGAAAACAATGGCTCAATTCCCTCAACAATATAGACTTCTCCAATCGCCTCCCACGCGGGCGAACGTATGCCAATAAGGGAGCTGTGAAGGCTATAGATATTTCCGAGAATCGCATCTCGGCGAAGGTGCAAGGCTCTCGCAGGTCGCCCTACAAAGTGGATATTTCCATTCCCCTTTTTGAAGCGAACCAAAAGGCAAAAATCATCGAAATCATTACGGGAAACCCGCTTTACCTCTCCCAATTGCTCAATCGAGAATTGCCGCAGCAACTCAAGAAAACGTGTGATGAGGCAGGTATTCATCTCTTTCCTACTGCATGGAAAGACCTCCGTGGCGGATGCTCCTGCCCCGACTGGGCGGTGCCCTGTAAGCATATGGCCTCGGTCCTATACCTCGTCGCCAATGAGATTGACAAGAACCCATTCTTGGTATTTGAATTACATGGCTTTGACCTGTTTAAAGGGCTAGAAGGCATAGGCTATACGGCCTCTGGCCAAAAGGGAGTAACTGTCTTGCCGGTAGACCATTTGTGGGAAAAATACAAGGGATATGAGAACCAAGAACCCGCTGTATTTCAGGAGGAGGCGAGTGCTGAGCTAGATTTTTCAAAAATACCCGAAATGGGCGATTCCCTGCTGAAATTGCTCTCGCCCAATCCGGTGTTTTTCCCCAGTGGAGATTTTCATAAAATCCTCGCAAGGAGCTACAAAACGATTTCTAAATCCGTTACGAGACACATCAAAAAAGAAGACCTTCATGCAGAAGGTACCCCTGAAATGGATGCGACAGAATCCATCGAATTATCGCTGGATGGCGAATTAGATTTTCGGACCTGTACGTTGAGGGATGGGCGTGGGAAAGCCCTTTTGCATCTGAAAAATGAGGAAAAACTGATCGAATGGCTCGACCAGATTCCTGTGGAGCGGCTATCGCATTATTCACACGCTTTGCGGGGGTTGTACCTTGTGTATCGCTTTGCGATGAAACTCGCCCAGCAAAGTGCCTTTATCCCACAATTTCTGCGGATAGGGACAAAAAACTACCGCATTCGATGGCTGGCCGCGACTTTGAATGAAGAGGTCCGAGCGGCCTTTTCGATCCTAGAAACAAAGCTTCCTCAGAATCTGCTGAGTTACCAGATTCAGAACGAAATCTATCAGCCTATCGCTTCTGATCGGCTGCAAAGCCTGATTTCGGTATTCCTCAATTATTTGGTACAAATCCACTTTCCCCTTGATTATCGTTTGGAAGAACAAGCCATTGCGCGCCTGTTTTTTGAAGGGTCGCTGGAGCAGTTTGTGGCATTTGAAGACCGCGAATTTCCTTCTGCGATTCAGTTGTGGTTGAATAAATTTTACATCGTAGAAAAGGATTATGTGCCTGTCCTGAAGGTGGATGATTTGGAGGAACAATTCGAAGTGAGTATTGCAGTGGAAAATCGAAGTAAGCCCCTTGACGCGCCTGTTTCCCTACTTGACCTTTTTTCCAAGGATGCTTTTAGCCATACGCGCCTCGATATTTTGCGGGACATGGCCATGCTGTCCGAGTATTTTCCGCAGATCAGCCGCCTCATCGCTTCCAAGGGGCAGGAGCAATTGTTTTTTGATTCAAAAGGATTTGTAGAAGTATTGTTCCAAATTCTGCCTACCATCCGCTTATTTGGGATTAAAGTGCTGTTGCCAAAAGGGCTGAGGAAGCTCCTACGCCCACAGATGTCTATGGCCTTAGAATCGAAAGAAAGTGCTACTGTCGCGGCGAGTGGCATTATCAGCATGGAGAATATGCTGAACTTCCGGTGGCAAATAGCCCTAGGAGATCGGCAGTTGACGCCAGAAGACTTTTTGGCAATGCTGAAGCAATACCAAGGCATTGTCAAGCTGAATGACGAGTACGTCTATTTTGATGAAGCAGAAGTCAAAAAGCTCATTGACAAACTCGAAAATCCGCCTTCTCTCACTTCTCAGCAATTGCTTCAGATAGCCCTGACAGAATCCTATAATGGCGCCAAAGTCACCCTCGACAAGCATACCCGAAAGCTCATGGATTCCCTGCGCAAATCCGAAAAAGTGAAACCGCCCAAAGGGCTGGAGGCGACGCTGCGGCCTTATCAGCAAAGGGGATATGACTGGATGTATAAAAACGCCAAATTGGGCTTTGGGAGCTTGATCGCCGACGATATGGGCTTGGGCAAAACGATTCAGGTCATCACGCTTTTGCTAAAATTGAAGGAGGAAGGAGAGCTCAAAAAGAAGAAGGGGCTGATCATTGTCCCTACGACGTTGCTGACCAACTGGCAAAAGGAAATCCTCAAATTTGCGCCTGGTCTAGTGCCCGCGATCTACCACGGTCCCAACCGCAACCTGGACCTGCTGCAAGAAGCAGATGTGCTCATTACCACCTACGGCGTGGTGCGAAGTGATGCCACTAAATTGCAGAAGAAGAAATGGCTCACCCTCATCATCGATGAAGCACAAAACATCAAAAATCCAGGCACCGCCCAGACCAAGGCCGTCAAGAAACTCAAAGCCCCTGTGATCATTGCCATGTCGGGTACGCCCGTCGAAAACCGCCTGTCGGAATATTGGAGCATTTTTGATTTTACCAATAAAAGCTATCTGGGCACCCTCTCCAAATTCAAAGAGAACTACGCCAAGCCCATTGAGATCGACCGCGACCAAAAGAAGCTGACGCATTTCAGGAAGGTCACCGAGCCCTTCATCCTCCGTCGGGTCAAAACCGACAAATCCATTATCCAGGATCTCCCCGCCAAAATCGAAAAAGACCAGTTTTGTGACCTGACCAAAGAGCAGACCGCCATTTATCAGAATGTCATAGACCAGACCATGAAAGCGGTCGAGGCATCGGAAGGCATTCAGCGAAAAGGACTGGTCCTCAAACTCATCACAGCCCTCAAACAGATTTGTAACCATCCGCGCCATTTCCTCAAAAAAGGCGACGACGCGCCTCATCTCTCTGGGAAGACCACGCGGTTGTTTGACCTGCTGGGGACCATCATGGACAATGACGAGAAGGTGCTTATTTTCACCCAATACAAGGAGATGGGGCAGTTATTGGTCAAACTGTTGGAAGCGGAATTTGGGCTGGAAGTGCCGTTTTTGCACGGCGGCGTTTCACGCAGTGGGCGGGATGAGATGGTCGAAGACTTCCAACACAACCGAAGCACCCGCGTCTTTATTTTGTCCCTCAAGGCTGGCGGTACGGGCCTCAACCTCACCGCCGCCTCCAACGTCATCCACTACGACCTCTGGTGGAACCCCGCCGTCGAAGCCCAGGCCACCGACCGCGCCTACCGCATCGGCCAGACCCGCAATGTCCTGGTCCACCGCTTTATCACCCAAGGCACCTTCGAAGAAAAAATCAACCAACTGCTCTTGCAGAAAAAGGACCTAGCGAACCTGACGGTTTCGACAGGGGAGAAGTGGATTGGCGAGCTTTCGAATCGGGAGCTGAAGGAGTTGGTGAAGTTGGGGTAGGGGGGATAGTCTTTTGTAAGGAAAGTTTCACACACTTTGTTGCCTTATAATGGCTTGTGTAAGTTTGATTAAAGGCTGGTTTTTTCGGACATTAAAGATGTATTCTACAAAAAACATTACTCCTAGAAATTTGTGAGTTAAAGGATTAAAGCTCCTATTTTTCTTTGTTATAAATAATTTCGCTGAAACCTACAAAATCTCTTTCCCAAATATCTTCACCATGAGGGTATCGCAGATGAATCGTGATTTTAACATTATCTAAATTAACGTATTCTTTTTCTGGAATTTTTAGTTCAAACCTAAGAACATTTAAGCTTTCATTAGGATAAATTGGCATTTTTGATACTGAAGAAATCTGTAATTTTTCTCCGTTAACCATTGTATACTCATAATTTCTATTTATTGCCTCATATTGAAATCCTAATTTAGGTGGAATATTTTCAAGTGTAAAGTTGACTTTATAATTTGCTTCAATGACATTTCCAGCATTGCTAATGTCAACAGTTACACGGATGATATGCCTACCATTTTCAGTTTTATGATTTCCTGCAAACCATTTTGCAATAACTAGTTTTGATTTAATAGTCCTGCTGTAAAGTTGCCTTACTTCATATTCCTCCATCGGAACAGATTCAAAGTTAAATCTTTTATAAAACCTTTTGTCTTTACTTAAATGAGGAGCATCAACACTTAATGGAATTTTTACAATATAAAGTGATTTGGTAATATCTTGGTTTTGTCTGACGGGAATGATTTTTAATCCATCAATTCTCCTTTGAATTGATGAATTGATAACATGTTCAAGCCATTCTTTCGTAAATTCACTACCATTGATAAAGGAAAGGTTACTTGCCTTATGATCCTGTTCACTTAGCCCATAGATAATTATCCCTCCTATAGAGTTCGCAAAAGCAGCAACATCCTTCGATATTTCTTTTTTCTTACTTTCAGTTTTGCCTAGAGCTCCGCTTGATTTAAACTCTAAATAGATCGATTCTTCTACTTCATTGTCAATGAGTGAGTTAATATCGGTAATTGTATAAGTTTCTTTTTCGTAAAAAAAATCCATGTTGGTATTGGTTCATTTATAAGCCAAGGAAAGATATGATAAAGAGTCTCTTTTTAAGGAGGAAAAACCTGCAAGGTAAGTTCCACATTTTTAGTTGAATGACCTTACTTTAAAGAACCTGACTTACATAATTTTTGATTTTTGTGTCATTTAACACTTTATTTTGCACCTTTTTTGACATGCTATTTTGCGCAGACAAGGACATGAAACCCTTTGGGATGTAAATTATGTGTAAGGTGTGCAAAATAGCGTCAAGAGAATGACGCAAATTATTATCCAAAATGACAGATAAACTGAACCTAATTTGATAAAATCCCAAGTCCACCCAAACCTCCCTTTCTTCAAACCAATTCCTATCTCTACGCCAAAATCCCATTTCTTCAACTGAAACAAAAGAAACTCTTTATCAGGTAAGTCCCAAAAACTGGTTTTCAAAATCAAAGTCTGATTTGTTCCTAAATAGATGAGAAAAACAGACGCCTAGATAAAAGGAAACCTTAAAGGCATTGCTCGCCAAAACTAGTATATAAACCCCAATTTTGGCGAGCAATAACCCCAAATTATGCAAGGGAAATTTATCGGTAGGGAGGCTGAAAAGGAAGTATTGGAAAAAGCGCTCCAACAGAAGCTCCATATCTTTGAAGAAGCCACAAAGACAAAGAAGCATATTTTCCTCAGTATGATTACTACGTTTGGGCTGGTGCAAAATGAACACAAGCTAGGATTGGTGGATCAGGAACTTACCTTGGACCATTTGTTTACTTAAAAACAGGGATTTCCCCTTTGGTATTTATTGACCACACTTTATCTCTGTTGATGAGAAAGTCCCTGCCATCTATGAAGTGGAGAACAACCCAATTTTCAAATACTTCTACCTCATCTATAGTCCCCTCTGGAATATCTATTTCTTTTGAAAATACAATGTTTTGATAGTAATACTTTATACCTGCTTCCGGAGTCCTTGCTTTATCTAAGGAATTTTGGTTTCCACAGCTTAATAATATTAACATAATGGAAACAGCTCCCAGCAAAAATTTCAGCATTTTCATTTTCTTTTTTCTAGGTAGAGGTTAAAATTTAGCTGGAATGAGCCTAGTGAGTAAAAGCTATCAGGTTGTCTTGTTTGCTAGGTCATTTGCCTTTTTTAATGTTTGCTTTAACAAATCTCTTGTAATCTTATTTGTTTCGCAGATCGGTTTTTCAAAGTGTTTGTATACTAGTTGATGCCCAGTAAAGCAAAAACCTTCATCGCTTGCATCAACGAGAAGATAAGCAAAATCTGTTATGGTAACTTTTGTTTGTTCTATTGATAATTCATTTAACCCTAAGAGAATTCCTTTTTGCAAAGATTGGCATAAAGAGCTTTCAGAACCAAGCTTATAACCTATAAACCTTTCGTCTTTAAAATCTGATTCTTCTAATTTATGAAAGTCAACCCAATTCTCGTTTGATAAACCAAAGGTAGCTCCAGCAAAGGCAAAATTACCCCTACCATCGATTTGCTGCATAAATTTATAAGTTGTTGATTTCATATTAAATGATCGAAATAGTTATTAAAAATAAGCAACCTACTCCTTAATTTACCCTATCCTTATACCGTTGGATCAAGTCCAATGAACGATCCCGATCCCCGTCTATCGCCTGAACCAAGGCTTCTTTTGAATCAAACTTCTGCTCCGGGCGCAGGTATTCCAGCATCTGTATAGTTAGCGGCTGACCATACAGATCTCCCTGAAAGTCAAATAGATAGACTTCTATCCCTCGTTCAAATTCACCCATAGTGGGTTTATGGCCGATGTTCATCATGCCATATTTGGACTTGTCCCCAAATGAACCAGGGAGTTGGACATGTACGAAATAGACGCCATTTGAGGGGATCAATTTATAGGGATACTCCATCTGGATGTTGGCCGTTGGGTAGCCCAATTTGCGCCCTTGCTTCTCCCCATGTATCACTTTTCCCGTGAAGTGGTAGGTATAACCAAGGTAGGCATTGGCAGTTCGGACATCTCCTTTGAATAGAGCTTCACGGATTTTGGTGCTGCTGACGTTGGCATCCTCTATGGCTTGGGCAGGAATTTCTTCTACTTCATATTGAAACTCCCGGCTGAGCGCTTGAAGCTTATGGATATCTCCTGCCCTGTTTTTGCCGAATCGATGGTCGTACCCTATGACAATTTTCTTGATGCCTACTGTTTCCCAGAGGATTTTGCGCACGAAGACTTTGGGCGGGGTTCGGGAAAATTCTTTGGTAAAGGGAATCAAGAGTAATTTATCCAACCCCATTTCTTCTAGCATCTCTCGCTTTTCATCCAAAGAATGGAGCAGGCGGAGGTTGTTTTTTTCAGGAAAAAGCACCAACCGAGGGTGGGGGTAAAAGCTGATGAGGACTGACTCTCCGTTGAGGCCTTTTGCTTCTTGAATGATCTTTCTGAGGATTTTTCGATGGCCGATATGCAAGCCGTCAAAAGTCCCAATGGTGGCAATGGCTGGCTTGTCAGATTTTTGGTAATTGTCGAGTGAATCGTATACTTCCATGTATTGGCTGAGCGCGTTTCTGCAAATATAGGGAAAGAAGCAATGATAGGATGATAAAATGATAGAATGATTGAATGGGTTTTTACTTTACATTCCTTTTCCTGCCATGGAGGATTTCTCAAATAGAGGCTTCTTCTTCCATCATCTGTTGAAATGCATCAATTTCCCAGGCATCTGTCAGTTTATGAGGCCCAATGAACGTGCGTTCCAATTCGAGGATATAGCCGCCAACCCCTAGGGCTTGGCCTAGGTCATGAATAATGGAGCGAATATATGTTCCTTTGCTGCAATGAATTTCAGCAGAAATGGCATTAGGCCCTTGGTATTCAAGGAGTTCAAATCGAGTGACTACGACATTTCTGGGCCTCAATTTCACTTCTTTCCCTTTGCGGGCGGATTTGTAAGCCCGTTTCCCATCAATTTTTACGGCAGAAAAAATGGGGGGCAGTTGGGTGATTTCCCCCCTGAAGTTTCCCAGGGCGGCTTCTACCATTTCCTGAGTGATCTGAGAAGTATCGGAGATATTTTCTTCGGGGAATTCAGCATCGTAACTGGCCGTAGTTGCACCCAACTTGAAGGTGACAACATAGCCTTTGCCCAGGTTTTGCATGCTTTCTATCAACTTCGTATGGCGGCCTGTACACAGAATGAGAAGTCCTGTAGCCAAAGGGTCTAAGGTGCCAGCATGGCCTACTTTGGTGCGGCCTACGCGGCGCTGGATGATGCCTCGCACCTTTTTCACCACGTCAAAGGATGTCCACCCTTTGGGCTTGTTGAAAAGCAAGGTTTGCCCTTCCTGAAAATTCATCATAAAAAAAATAGGAATTTTTTTTAGTAAAAACAGCTTAATTAAAGAGGCCATAAAGGATCGCAATCAGCCCAACGACTGCACAATACAGTGCAAAATATTCCAACTTGGCGCGACGGACCAAGGCGATCATCCAGCGACAAGCTACTAGGCCTGCCACAAAGGCTGCGATGAAACCTAGTGTAAGGGCCAATGGCCCCACTTCTTGGGCGCCAGCCACAGCTTCGCCTGCGGCTGGATGGCCATAAGTAGCCTCAACATAGTCTTTGAGTTTAAGGGCGGTAGCGCCGAGGATAGGAGGGAGGACCATCAAGAAGGAAAAGCGGGCCGCTTGTTCCCGTTTGATGCCTAACAATAAGGCAGTTGAGATGGTGGCGCCTGACCGCGAGATGCCAGGGAGAATCGCAACGGCCTGAGCAAATCCAATGATGATGGACTGGATAAATCCAACTTCTCCATCTTTGGCAGAAGTTCTGGAAGAAAACCAGAGTAACAGGGCGGTAATGATTAGCATACACCCCACCAGCAATATTTTTCCTTCAAAAAAGGTTTCTATTTGCTCTTCAAACAAAAGCCCAATAACCGCCACTGGCAGCATAGAAACGGCAATCATCGTTACAAATTTGGTCTCTACATTCCACTTAAACTGAAAGAGAGATTTGATCAAATGAAGAATATCACGGAAATAAATGACAATGGTACTGAGCGCTGTGGCGGCGTGTACCACGATGGCAAAAAGCAATGGGTCTTTTACCTGTACATTGAGAATCTCTTTTCCCAATTCTAAGTGGCCGCTACTACTGACAGGCAGGAATTCCGTAAGACCTTGGATGATTCCAAGGATAATGGCTTCAAATAAACTCATGTGCTAGTGGATGGCAAATGGAATGCCAGTTACAGGAGAAATATCTCGGAAGAATGTGAAAATAGGAGGTGCTACCCTTCTGCCTGCCCCGTTTCTGCTCCCCCTTTTTCTCTGTACATAATGGCAAAAATGATTTCTACAAATCCTCCTACAATCACAAGAGGAGCAATATAGAGAGAAATAGAAAATTTGGAAGCATCTACAAACCCGTCTAAAGAGAGTAGAATAAATCCAACTGCAATAATGACAATGCCTAAGATGAGTAGCTGGTAGTTTTTCTTAGTAAATGGCAGGATATCATTAGATTTTTTCTTTGCGCCACTGAAGGGGCGACTAGACGGTTCTGGCTGAGCCTTAGCAGGCGCTTTTTTCGTCTTTGCTTGTGATTTGACAACTCGTCTGTTGCCTGTATTGCTTGCTTTCTTTGCAGTCATAGTTAAAGTTTATTTTGCTTTTGGACCATCAAAATTAGTTCCTCAACGCATCAATTCATCCATATCTTTTCCGAGATACCTATTGACAGCAAATAAGCTCCCCATGAGGCCCAAAACGCTGCCAAATAACACAATTCCCCCTAATATTCCAATAAAAGCAGAAGTAAAGAGAAGCTTGTTTTCTAGGTCAAAAACTGTCAATCGACTGGATAAAAGGAAGATCAATCCCCAAAGAAGGATGCATGCCAATAGCCCGGCAAGAAGCCCTTGTGCCATCCCTCGGATCAGAAAAGGCCTTCGAATAAATGCTTTGGTGGCCCCTATGAGTTGCATGCTTCTGATAATGAGTCGTTTGGCGTAAATGCTGAGGCGGATTGTCCCAAAAATCAGGAAAAATGCGATGAACACAACGATGAGTCCTACTACACCCGCTGAAATAGAAAGAGGGCGGAGGTTTCGGCTGAGGGCTGCGAGCAGTTCCTCTGGATAATAGACTTCTGAAATGAGGATTTCTTTTTCAAGTGCCCCACGTATGTTGGCCAAACTATCACTATGAATATACATTCCCTTCAACTGAACGTCCACAGACGCCAATAGCGGGTTGATGCCATCAAGAACTTCTACCAGTTCCTCGCCCGTGCGTTCAAGGTATTTTTGCCAAGCCTCATTTTTCGATACATAGTGATAATCCTGGACATAAGGCGCTGCACTGAGCTTCTCCATGAGTTCATGCAACTGGTCGGTTCCTATACCATCATAGAGAAAGACCTTCATGACGATTGAACTTTTCGCCGTTTCTGCTAGGGTTTGGGAGAAAAGGGCAATGGTCGCAAATATCCCGAGGAAAAACAGCACCAATCCTATGCTGAGCAAGGAGGTGAAAAAAGTGGTCCTTGACCGCTTTTTGAGGTATGAATAATTATCGTATCCCTTTCTGTACCTTTTCATTAGGCACAAATTTATCCTAAAAATTCATACTTTTCATATAAATCGTTTTTCATTACTTTCAATCATTCTCTCATCCATCCACTCTATCATGCTTCCCATGTTCAAAAATCGCCTAATTCTCCTCTTTGGCCTCCTGATTCTCCTCGTATTTGCCTGCAAACATGACCCATCACCGATTCCTATTGACCCAGGGCCTCAATGGCCTGCTGGGACCACGCCCATTGCTGCCAGTGATCAGCGGACTGGGGATGCTGGCCAAGGGTACGACTATCTCGTGAATGGCAACTATGTAGGAAGTGGAATCCCCATTGCCATCTACCGTACTGTCTATGGGGATGATCCGGCCAATCTATTAGGGAGGACTGGAGATAATGCAACTATTTCACCTGCTTTTACGGCCCTTGATGCTGCGAATGGCGTGCGTGTCGTAGCGCCAAATTGCATGCAATGTCATGCACAAGAATTGAGAGGAGAATTTGTGATGGGATTGGGGAATACAGTGGAGGACTACACTGTAGATGGAAGCGCCTTAATCGGTGGCCTGGATGCAGCTGTGACGGTATTCTATGGTAATCCTTCGCCTGAGTGGACAGCTTATTCAGCCTTTCGAAGGGGACTCTTAGCTTCGGGACCTCACCTCATCACAGAGACTGTGGGGGTAAATCCGGCAGACAAATTGGCGGTGATCCTTGCTGCCCACCGCAACCCCGAAGATCTTTCCTGGCGGAGTACGCCAGGTACTCCTATTCCCCCTGAAGTAGTGCCTACTGATGTGCCAGCTTGGTGGTTGTTGAAAAAGAAAAACGCCATGTTTTATTCTGGGGTGGGACGAGGCGATTTTGGGAAATTTTTAATGGCCTCAAGCTTACTCACTATGAGCGATAGTTCAGAAGCCAGAGAAATAGACACTCACTTCAAGGATGTGTTAGCGTATATTAATTCTTTGGAACCGCCTGTCTACCCTGAACCTATTGATCAAACATTGGCTGATAAAGGAGAAAAGGTGTTTGAGGCACACTGTGAAAAGTGTCATGGCACCTACGGCCCAGATGGGCAATACCCCAATTTGCTTGTGGATCAGAAAACCATCGGAACAGATTCAGTACTCGCTTCGAGTAACTTCTCTGCACACTTTTTTGAGGATTGGTACAACAATAGTTGGTTTGGCCAAGGTCCAGAAAAGGGGCAAGTAGTGGCCGAAGGGGGATATGTGGCCCCGCCGCTAGATGGAGTTTGGGCGACCGCGCCTTATTTGCACAATGGTTCAGTGCCTGACTTAATGACCTTGCTGAATAGCCCGACGCGCCCGACCTATTGGAAGCGCAGCTTCTCCACGGATGATTATGACTTGGACGCTGTGGGCTGGAAATACACGGTTGAACCCAGTAAGACAGATAAGCAAACCTATGACACCACCCTGCCAGGCTATGGCAATGGAGGTCATGTCTTTGGAGATGTGCTTTCGGAGGGGGAGCGGGAGGCCTTGGTGGTATATTTGAAGGGGGTGTGAGGAAAATATCCGCGTCTTATATGATCTTAAATGCCTTATATGGTTCCAATAATTTCGCTAATATGACCACTCGCCGCACTTTCCTCCGCCAAGCTGCCCTCCTCTCCACCGCCGCACTCACCACTCCAGCCTTCGGCTTTCACATTCTCAAACGCCGCCCCAAAGGCCCCATCATCGGCCACGGCGACTTTCGCTATCGATTGCGTAGCGAATGGGGGCAGCTAGACCCGCAGCAATATCCTGTCAAGGATTGCCATGAGATGGTGCAGGACCGTCAAGGCCGATTGATCTTGCTCACCAATGAGGTCAAAAACAATGTCCTGATCTATGATCGGTCAGGTAGGATCTTAGATTCTTGGGGAACAGAATATCCAGGGGCACATGGCCTTACGCTTCATGAAGAGAATGGGGAGGAATTCCTTTTTATTACAGATCAAATTCGAAATGAAGTATATAAGACGACCTTAGACGGCCAGGTTATCATGACCCTGGGGTGGCCAGAAGCTTCGGGACTTTACCCCAACAAAAGCCGTTATCACCCTACGGAAACAGCGATTGCCCCCAATGGAGACATTTATATAGTCGATGGTTATGGCTTGCAATATGTATTGCATTATGATGCCCAGGGCAATTATCTGGGGCATTTTGGGGGAATGGGTTGGATCTGGAAGGAGCTGGTGGCGGGACGGTATCCACACGAAATAGATGAAGGGAATAATGATCACAATCCCCTCTTGCTCAACAATGCCCATGGCATTGCTTTGGATACACGCCAGCCTGGCGACCCTTTTCTACTGGTGACTTCCCGCATGGACAATGCCATCAAACGATTCAGCCTTTCAGGTGAATACCTGTCTGAAATCTCGATTCCAGGGGCTTTTGTCTGCAGGCCTGTGGTTCAAGGGGAAAATGTCTATGCAGCGGTTCTCCGTTCAGATAGACCGACGCGGGACCGGACGGGGTTTGTGACGATTCTAGATAAAGAAGACCGTGTCGTTTCCAATCCCGGTGGTACACGGCCGCGGTACAGAAAGGATGAATTGAAGCAAGTGGAACAGGCAAAACCGTATTTCATTCATCCGCATGATGTGTGCGTGGACCGTGATCTGAACCTCTACATTCCCCAATGGGATTCGGGTCAGGTGTATCCAGTGATGCTGGAGAGGGTGTGAGGAGAATGAGTGAATGAGGGGATGATAGAATGGGAGAATGAATGATTAAATGATAAGTTGAGTAAATGATAAAATAGGGGAAGGTTATGTGTAAAATTCTTTTATGTGCTTGATTACTAAAGTTTGTTCCTCTTGAGTGATGCCGTGAAAAAGGGGAAGCCGAAGCAATGTGTCTGCGAATCGTACACAGTGGGGCAGGGGAGGGCCTTGGTATTTTTTGTGGAAATAAGGACTGAGGTGGAGGGGTAAATAGTGGAATAATGCCTTTATCCCCTTTTCCGAAAGATGCTGAATCAATGCACTTCTTTCCTCTATACTTTTACATAAAATAAAGAAAATATGGGCATTATGAGTCGTGTAGCTAGGGATATCTGGCTGTTTGATATGTCCTTCTTCAGCAAGTGAAAGAAATTGCTGATGATAATAATTCCAGGCCGAAAGGCGATTTTTTTGGATAGCAGGAAGTTGTTCAACTTGTGCCCAAAGATATGCCGCCAGGATGTCCGATAGGAGAAATGAAGACCCCAGGTCCACCCACCCATATTTATCCACTTCCCCTCGAAAAAATGCCGCTCGATCAGTCCCTTTTTCCCATAAAATCTCTGCCCGCTTTAGGAACTTCTCCTCATTAATCACCAGCATGCCTCCCTCGCCACAGGTGATATTCTTGGATTCGTGGAAGGAGAAGGTAGCGAGGTGACCTATGCTTCCCAATGGTCGGTCAAGATAATAGCTATCGACAGCTTGGGCTGCATCTTCTATGACCCAAATACCCCGTTCTTCTGCAAACGCCATAATCGCATCCATGTCACATGCGACCCCAGCATAATGGACGACTACAATCGCTTTTGTCCGACCTGTCACCAATTCTGAAAGTTGGGCAGGATCAATATTGGGAAAAGCACCTTCACAATCGGCAAATACTAGGTCGGCTCCCCTGAGCGCAAAAGCATTCGCTGTGGAGACAAAGGTGAAAGCAGGTAAAATCACTTCATCACCTGGTTGAATATCCAGTAATAGCGCGGCCATTTCAAGCGCATCTGTGCAGGATGTGGTGAGCAAGCATTTGGGAAACCTATATTTTTCCTCAAAAAACTGATGGCACAAGCGCGTGTATTTGCCATTGCCAGAGGGATTTCCTGCATGCACAGCATCAGCGATGTAAGTAAGTTCATTGCCTGTAAGGCAGGGTTTGTTGAAAGGAATCAAGAGAAAAAAGAATTATGAATGGTCAATGGGGCAAGTCGTTCAAGTCGTTCAAAGGGCCAAGTCGTTCAAGGGTTGAGCCTGCTCCTCTATCTCCTTTTTAAGGGAGATAGCCTCATTGCGACGGACTAAAGTCCAGTCGCAATAGTTCCTTCTCTGTCATCTTTTCCTATTGCGACTGGGTTTTAACCCGTCGCAATGAGGGAAAAAGTCAAATGTGACTTTCTAAAGTAAACTCAAGGATTCAAGTCACCCAACTGGCAATCGTGAGCGCCTTGAACCTCCTTGAACCCTTGAACCTTCTTTGGCTCAGTACCCCGCCGCCTGGCCGTCTTTTCGCGACTCTGAAGCCCCATAATAGACGCCTTGCTCCGCGTCATACATAATGGCTTGATAGCCGCCATATCCACCAGAGGTAAAGCCAATTTTATGGCCTTTTTTTCTTAATGCGCGCATCGTATCGAAAGAAAAACCACTTTCTAAGTAAAGCGTGCCACCGTCGTCCATGGCCTCACCAGTTGGTTGGGAGGAGCCATCGTGGCGCATGCGCGGGGCGTCACCTGCTTCTTGCAGGTTCATATCAAAGTCAATCATATTGACGACGATTTGCACATGGCCTTGGGGCTGCATGCCGCCGCCCATGACGCCAAAACTCATGAAAGGCTTGCCGTCCTTGGTGATAAAAGCTGGTATGATTGTATGAAAAGGGCGTTTCCCTGGTGCATAGACATTAAAATGTCCTTCTTCCATCGTGAACAATTCCCCTCTGTCTTGAAGGATAAATCCTAAGTCTTTGGGGATGACGCCTGAACCCATGCCGCGATAATTGCTTTGGATAAAGGAAACCATATTTCCGTCGCTGTCCGCAACAGTGAGGTAGATGGTGTCACCATCCTTCAGTTTGCCCGCCGGGTAAGAGCGTGCAGATCGTTGTAGATCGATGAGCTTGCGGCGCTCGTCAGCATATCGTTTTGCCAGAAGCTCTTCTACGGGAATGCGGTTGAAAGCAGGGTCTGCATAATATTTGGCGCGGTCTTCGAATGCGAGTTTTTTGGCCTCTGTGAGGACGTGGAGGTAGGCTTCGCTACCAAAGCCCATGGTTTGAAGATCATAGCCCTCCAAGATGTTGAGCATCTGCAAAGCAGCTATGCCTTGCCCATTGGGGGGAAGCTCCCATACATCATATCCACGATAGTTGGTTGAAACAGGGTTGACCCATTCCGACTGGTGAGTAGCCAAGTCCTCATAAGAAATATATCCTCCTTGCTCTTGAACGGTTGCAGCAATCGTCCGCGCGATTTCCCCTTTGTAAAAAGCATCTCTGCCTCCCTTGGCAATCTTTTCGAGCGTATTCGCCAGGCGTGGATTCTTGAAAATCTCTCCCTTTGTGGGTGCATGGCCATCAGGCATATACGTTTCCTCAAATCCTGGAAACTGATTCAGATACCGGGCAGAGCGTCCCCAGTAATAGGCGATAAGTTCACTGACAGGAAAACCCTCACGGGCATATTGGATGGCTGGGGCCAGAACTTTTTCGATGGGCAGTTTTCCGTATTTAGCATGCAACTCAAACCATCCATCCACACATCCTGGAACTGATACGGGCAATGGCCCAAGCGCAGGAATCTGCGTCTTGTCATTTTGCTCCAGTACGGCTCGCAACTTTTCAAGCGTGAGCGCTTTGGGCGAACGGCCACTGGCATTTAATCCGTATAATTCGCCTACTCCTGCATCCCATCCCAATGCAAATAAGTCACCGCCAATGCCATTGCCTGTGGGTTCCATGAGACCTAGGCATGCATTGGCAGCGATAGCAGCGTCTATGGCCGAGCCTCCCTGCTTTAGGATATCTAATGCTACCTGAGTAGCCAATGGTTGACTGGTACATGCCATGCCATGTGTTGCAATGACTTCGGAGCGCGTCGCGAAGTTCTTCCCTGTAAGGCGATCTTGAGCCATAAGGTTGAGGCTGAGGGTAAGGAAAAGGAGGGTAAGGGTAAATTTTGTCATAAGTTTTGGGGTTAAAGAGACCGCTCCCTGCGGTCGCTGCGAGACCGGTCGCCTGGTGGGCTCCCTGCGAGATCGTTCGGGGCTAAAGCCCCTCACTGCGAGACCGCTCGCCTTGCAGGCTCGCTACGAGACAAGAGGAAAGACTGTCTTTAGTCCTTCGGCGTGAGATCAGTCGAACGCTCCCGCTGAAGTCTAAGGACAAGTCTCGCAGCGAGGCGAGTCTTCGAGCCGAGCGGTCTCGCAGTGAGGAGCGACAGCGACGAACGATCTCGTAGTGAGGGCGCAGCCCGAACGGTCTCGAAGCGAGTCCAAAGGGCGAGCAGTCTCACCGCACGACTAGCGTATCAACCGAAATTGCCACCCCTGTGAAAATGCCGGTTCCGCCCTCGATATTGGTGAGGATACGGGTTGGCTGGGCAAATGGACTAAGGTTAGCAATAATGGCTCCGTCGGTGCTCACAAGATAATCATAATAGCTTTTTTCAATATGATATAAAAAAGAAATAACCGTGTCTCCTGGCACATAATTGAAATCAGTTCCTAACAGAATTTCTTGTCCATCTTGCAATTGATCATCGAAGGTGAACTCCTGGTCTATTTCATTGACCCAAACAGTGTCTCCTGTGATGGAAATGATCTGACCCATATTGTCGCGAATCGTGTCAGGTTCCAATAGAAGGGGGACTTTATGCTTTAGGATTCTTCTGTAATAATTGTCCACACCTGGGGGGTCTGTAAATTTACTCAAAACAAAAGCTTCGCCTTCATCATTGAACTGGGCCTCCATGCCATCAAGGCTAATTAAAGGCATCATTTTGGTGACAGCGGTTGCCTTTCGGCTTCTTTTCTCATCTATTACAGTGAGGGTAAATGTAGAGTCAAAATTGTTAGGAGCTGTCCGAAACCCTACATATAGCTCCTGTGCACCCGGGATAAACAGGCGAATGGTGTCACCACCTGGTAGGGGAAATCCATCGCTCAGGTTTACATTTTGTAAGGTATCCGTTTGTCCCATATACTGAATCGTAACCACCGCATCAGAGACGGTGGGAATGTCAAATTCCTCGAAAAAGCCTACCGTTTCCGTCAATGAAAGGAAGTATATCGGAAGTTCTGGAATAATGTAACACTCAACATTGAGCTGGCGTTCGTGATCAGGCAAGCTAAGGTCAATCTCTTGTTCTAGGCTTCCGCAAGCACTTAGGAGGAAAGCAGTGGTTGCTATTAGTAAAAAGGAGGTATTTAATTGGAACGTTTTCATTAGAATTTGAAATTGAAGGTGATAGAAGGGAGAATAGGGAAAAGGGCCACCTGCTTGGCCACAATTTTTTGCGCATCCTCATCGATATCGAGGTAAATGAAAAACGCATTGCGACGGTTGTAAGCGTTGTAGACACTCAGGGTGAGGTCTGACTCTCCCCACTTGGGGAACATCTTGTACACAAGGCCTACATCCAGTCGGTGGTAGGCTGGTAATCGGAAGATATTTCGATCAGGGTAGATAGGCACCGTTCTAGGATCGACGCCAAACAATTCCAGAAAGGCACCGCCCCCTTCGATAGGGGAAACCAAAGTCCCAAAATCAGAAATAAATGACCGGCCTGTTGGCAAAGAAGTGGCGTTGCCTGTCCCATAGACCCACGCACCTGTGAGTGACCATTTTTTACTCAATTCATAAATGGCTACAACTGATGCATCGTGCCTTCTATCATAGCGTGGATGGAATTTCTTCCCATCATTGATTACATCAAGAATTCCTGGTTCACCTTCCTGAACAAAACTCCCATCAAACTGTCGCCAGGACCAAGAAAGGGTATAGCCTATCCAGCCTGTTAGTTTACCTTTCCGCTTTTGGATATACACTTCAGAACCATACGCCCATCCCTTGCCGAAAATGAACTCTTCCTCCAATTTATTATTGACAAAGAGATTCGCATTGTCCCTGAAATCAATTTGGTTGGTGAGCCATTTGTAATAATACTCATTGGAAATAAGGAAATTCTCTCCAAGCTGGAAGGTCACACCAGTAGCTACCTGAGTTGCACGCTGTGGTTTGACTTTAGGGGTGGAAGGGTACCAAAGGTCTGTAGGGAGAGATGTGCCAGAACTTGATACCAGGTGGAGATATTGGGACATGGCTGCCACACCAGCTTTAAAAGATACTTTATCGCTTACGCTGTATTTGGCAGAAGCTCGCGGTTCGAAGCCGCCATAGAATTTGCCCTCATTCTGGAAACCCGAAAGGCGAACCCCCCCATTTAAGGTAAGACGATTATTTACTACAAAATCATCGCTGAAATAAACGCCAAACTCTTGTCCAAACAGTGTCTGGCCTGTACTGAAGTTCTGTGTGCTATCCGCAGCATCAATCTCTGCCCGTCCAACTACAAATTTATGGCGGATGGCAGATGCTCCAAACCGGATGGTATGTTGATTATTTGGGCGATAATCAAAGTCCATTTTCCCACTGATGTCCTGTATTTTCGACCCTAATTCAAAGCGAAAAGTCTCCGCAAAATTATTGGAAATCACATAATCATAATCAGAGAAAGTAAAGGTAGTATTGAGGAATAATTTACTAGAAAAAAGGTGATTCCAGCGCAGGGTAGTAGTGATGTTTCCCCAATTAAAATTGAAATCAAAATTATCCCCATTAAACCCAAATACATCCTTCCCAAAATACCCAGAAATAAACAGGCGGTCATTTTCGCCTAGCTCATAATTGATTTTTGTATTGAGGTCATAAAAATAATAATCGGGAATAGGCGTGAAATCTTCTTTCCCTTCATTTCCACGATTGATGGCGCGGGTGATGATGTCAAAATACGTCCTACGTCCTGCCACGATAAAAGACCCTTTCCCTTTGTTGAAAGGTCCTTCCAGGGTCAATCGGGAGGAAATGGTGCCTATTCCCCCTCGACCAGAAAAGCGCTCGCGGTTACCGTCTTTCAGACGCACATCAACTACCGAGGATAATCGACCGCCAAACTGGGCAGGAAATCCCCCTTTGTACAGCTTTACATCCTTCACCGCATCAGAATTGAATGTGCTGAATAGGCCAAATAAGTGATTGGCATTGTAGACAATGGCCTCATCAAGGACGATCAGGTTTTGGTCAGGGCCTCCACCACGAACATAGAGACCCGAAGTGCCTTCTCCACCTGACTGGACGCCTGGTTTGAGCTGAAGGGTCTTCAAAATATCCACCTCTCCAAACAGAGCGGGGAGTAGCTTGGCATCCTGTACGTCCAGTGTATTGACACTCATCTGCGTGGAATTAATCTCCTCCTCATAAGTAACCTCCCCTGTGATAATGACATCATCCAGCGTAGCATTTGCATCTTCCAGGGAGACGTCTAGGCGCTGATCCTGAGAGAGTTTTACTTTTTTGATTTGAGGAATAAACCCCGCATAAGCAAAAGTGATTTGTGCTGAATCTGTTTGGGAAAATGATAGGGAATAAAACCCATATTCATTGGTAAGTGTGCCAACACGAAGTGCTTTCGAAAAGACGGAAGCACCAATCAGACTTTCGCCAGTCGTGGCATCGCGCACATAGCCGCTGAGGGTGTAGCTTTGTTGGGCATAGCCCAAGAGGGGCATGCAAAGCAGAAACCAAAGCAGCAGTTTGGTGGGGAAGGAAATATTCATGGAAAAATTAGGAGTTAAACCTTTGATTGAACTGAAAAATGAAACAACCCCAGCGGATTGTTTAAGGTTCAAAAGTGCGGAAAATTTCTGGGAAGCAAAATGGGAGGGGAATATTTACATGGAATAAAATCTAACAGCGTTATTGGTTTGAAAAAAGGCTATTGCAAGCAATAACACCATTTGATTTGAAGTCAGTTATGGGGTAGGGAAGGCAGGTTTGTCTTTTGCGGGAGATCGTTTTCGGATAATGAGAACTTCTTGGTCTGAAAATGCCATCCATGCGAAGTCATAGAGGTAGTAATAAACCTTGCCCTTGCTGTTGGTAAAGGAATGGGTAAAGTAGCTATAATTAAATTTTTTCCGATCCATTTCTATCTTATCGACTTTCTTCTGGGATTTGTTTTTTCCCATTATTTCGAGGAGGATTGATCGGTTTCGATGTAGAATTTTATCGATTGGGATGGCAGTGTCAAAAGTGGCAGCTCTGAGGCGATAGTGGTAAATGCTTTTGCATTCAACAGAGCAAAATATTTTGCCTTTGCGGCCAACGACAGGACCTTTGCAGTACCTGCATTTGCGGGTTGAGGTAGACATGATATTAGGGTTTAGGGTGAAAAACGATATTTGGGAGGTAATACGGAAAATGGGAGAAATGGATATAACCGTTAGTTAACCGTTATAACGGTTAACTAACGGTTAGTCAACGGTTAGCTATATAAGCAACTGGTTATCAGCGGCCTGGTTTCTCCCATTTTGTTGAAATTTTGTCGAAAACGGGCCATTTTCAACAAAATTTCAACAAAATTTCTCAAATCTGAGATGAACTTTTCCGAAAACGGGAAGAACTTTCTTGATCTCTATGCCCTCAACGATACCCAACAGCCATTACCCCATCATTCACCACAAGTTCCTTCTCCGTCCCCCCACCAAATAGTTTGCATCGCAACTGAAACTTCACCTGCTCTGTAGCAATTCCTTGTGCATTAGTCTCATAAGGGTTATGGCTAATCAACTCAAAATAACTCTCCGTAGGTTGAGCTGAATTTTCAGAACTAAACAAAACGCCTAAAGCATCAGTCCACCTTACCACAACCTTCCCATATCCCAAACTATCACCCTCATACACAGGAGTAGTAGCGTAAGCAAAATTGATCGGACAGCCATCTACTCTGCCTGCTGGGACGTTGCGGCAAATGGTGGCTTCACAAGCCATATTGTCCTTTACTGTAAGGCAAGTTGGATAAACCCCACGGGCATCATAGGCATTATTAGGGGAGGGGAGAGAGGAGGTTTGCCCATCCCCAAAAGTCCAGGAATAAGTGAAAGGGCCAACGCCAATAGGCAAAGCATTAAATGCCACTTCACGAGATCTTGCAGTCGCAATATGGGTAAAGGAAGTGAAACATGGTGGTTTGGGAATGGTTACAGGCATACGCAATTCACTCTCGCAGCCTAGGTCACTTTGAAATGAAAGGGATACTTCATAGGTAAATGGAGTGGGGCGGGCGTAAATGTGGTTAAAGGCTTTTTTGCTACGGACGGTTCCATCTCCTAAATTCCATTGGTAGGAAAAATTTCCTTCCCCTTGAGGTAAAGCGGTAAACCTGGTAAGATAGTGGGATAACGTTACTGTAGGCTCATGATAAGTATAGGGACCAGGAGTTAATACACTATCTATTGGCACAGAAGCACCTTCAGCACGGAACTTCAGATCCCTGAATTCTATTTGAAGAGTCTCTGTACAGGTTGCACAGCCAGCAGGACGGAATTCGCCGATCAGGCGGTATAAGCCTGAAGAGTCTTGCACATACGCTGTATGTAAATAATAGCCATCAACCCCACCTGCAAGGATCAACTCTTCGGCGTCAAGACTAGCTTTTACGACAAATACAGGCTCCTCAATCACTTCCACAGGATCAGGTTTTTCCTCACAACCACTCACCAAAACTAGTATGACCAACAAAAGATATATTTTTCCAAAACTCATAATTGAAACAAATCATAGCGCAAAAACAGGCGCAATTGCATATTCCGATCAAACTGATCATTTTCCCAAAAATCATTATCTGTAAGGTCCATTAGCCCATAATATCCTTGTAAATTCAGGCTAAATCCACGTCCCAAATAATACCTATAACCTATTTGAGCCCCAGCATCCAGCTTATTGAACCCTTTGCGATAGCCCCATACATTTTTTTTGTCAGGAGTAGATGTGCCAAAATCATCGTTGCGTTGAAGTCGTTCTTGGGTGGTGATTTCGATCAAATAGCTTCCACTTGCCCCAACCGTCACATAATGCCGATTGCGTACTCGGAAACTCGCTGCCAATGGGATTTCTAAAGCATGTAATGCCTTTGGCGTGAGGGTGATGATTTCTTCTTCAAAGCCAAACCCAAAATTGACTGATCGAAAGCTTCTGCTTCCACTTAAGCCATTTCTCGACATCAAGAATACCCCAGATTCTAAGCGGAGTAGAGGAGAAGTCGGTTTGGGATCAAAGGAATAATGTATGCCTACATAAGGCAATGCGCCTATACTAGACCGAGTAGGCCCCTGGTTGATCAAGCCTAATGACAAATTCGAACCTGTCGTGATACCCAACGCATGGCGTTTTAGAGGAGGGTGAATAGGTCGTTGTAAAGTGGGATTTGGAGAATGCCCACCAATCCCAAGTAAGAAAGAAAGAGACTGCAGCGGCAAAATGGCAGTTGGGGTTGATAAATTGTCCTGTGCTGATGAATAGTCTTGTAGCGTGGGGTGATCAAAGGTAGAAAGCGGACTTTGTGTAGATGAATTGGTTGTAACAATCCCAGAAGGTTGGGTGCCAGATTCAGTGAGGGGGGTAAGGGGCTGGGTAGAGGTTTCTACATCATTTTGGGGATTAGAAAATGGAGGTTGAGGATCAAACTGAGTGGAAGCTACAGGAGTGTTATCAGGGGATTGAACGCTATCTTGAGTAGAAAGAGATGATGACTTACCATCCGAAATGGGATTCAATGTTTCATGGGCTGGGTTGGTAGCTAAAGGGAAGATTTTAGGAGAATTGGGAAGAGAATCTTTCAGGTTTGAAGAAGGTTGAATTTTTGTCAAGGAATTTTCTGGGGAAACGATCGATTCCGATTCACCATGAGAAGTCTCATTGTTAAGAGGAAATGATTTATTCATTTGCCAATACACGATAGGAAGTGAAATAAGCAATACAAGCAGCAATATGCCGAATCTTTTGGCCCACAATAGCCATGCTGGACGCTTAGCATCTTGCGCGTTAATAAGCTGCTCCGCAGCTTCCCAGGCTGCAGGGTCAAACTCAAACTGAGCATCATCAAACTTCTGTTTGAGCCATTGATCCAATTCATGTTGATCCCTCATAATGATATGCGTTTTGAGGATTCCATAGCTTGCTTTAGTTTTTGCTGAACAGTTTTTCGGGCAAATGACACATGCCATTTTGACGTGCCCACCGAGATATTCAGCTCTTTGCTGATTTCTTTATGACTGTAGCCATCAATTGCGTAAAGGTTAAAAACCCGTTGACTCATTGGCGGCAATTCACCGATAATCGCCCGCAAAGCATCTGCGTCAAATTGCCGATCTGCTTCATTGATGTCTACCCGGCTGTCATTTCGATCCTGATCTTCAAAGTCAGAATAAAACAAATGTTCTTTATGCTTTTTATTCCTCCTATAGTCGTCTATGACCGTATTGATCATAATTCTTCGTATCCAAGCTTCGAAAGGCACATGTGCCTTATAAGTATCCAGCTTATTCAAAATTTTGAGGAAGCCCGCATTCAACAATGCCTGGGCTTCCTCTTTATTATTCACATAGCGAACACAGACTCCCATCAACATGCTATAGCAAAGTTTATACAGCTCGGACTGCGCCTTGCGGTCCTTTGCCATACATGCCTTTAGTAGTTGTGTGTCTATATTCATATTGAGATCGTTCGGCTCGAAGACTCGTCTCACTGCGAGACCGCTCGCTTCGCTCGCTGCGAGACCGTTCGTCGCGGAGCTCCTCACTGCGAGAACCGAGACCGCTCGAAGACTCGCTACGAGAATAGATGCAAAGACTTCTCTCCTGTCTCGTAGCGAGGCGAGTCTTCGAGCCGAGCAGTCTCGCAGTGAGTGCCGCAGGCGCGAACGGTCTCGCCTCTCGCAGCGAGCCCGCATGGCGAGCGGTCTCTTCCGCTATTTCTTCACGATCCTTTTAGTCAATACCTCACCATTGGCTCTCAGACTGAGCTGGTAGATACCCATAGGCAGGTTCTCAAGGTTCATTGAAATTTCTTGTGCGCCACTTCCCAAGACACGCGTTTCTTGCTGAAGAACTCTACCTACTTGATCTATTATGCTGATATTCAGATTGGTAGTGTTCTTTAACTCAAGATCTAGGTGAAGTGTGCTTGACGTTGGATTAGGGTAAAGATTGAGAACAGAGCCGAAAGTAGGGGCATCGATCGCAGTAGAGATGTCTACAGTCTGAGAATTGACATGGAAGTCAATATTCGAGATCGCAGAAGAAGCTGCGCTAATGGTCACATACTGATCCGTACTGGTTTTGCCCAATACTTCTACATGGACTTTATAAGTTCCATAGGCCAAATTGGGGAAGCTATACTCACCATTGGCATCAGTGACAGTATGCGTAATGGGATTGTCAAGGTCGTCAAATAAAAGGATACTTACATTCTCTATTGGATCGCCTGGATCACGCTTATTGGCCCCTTGAGAGATCAAACCACCGATGAAGCCTGGACCTCCGGGGTTCATTCCATTGACCATTGTGATGTCAGCTTGGTTCAGGGAGTTACTAGTAACTGAAATGACTGTTGCATTGCTCCAATACGTGTCACTATCGTGATAAGTAGGCAATGTGCCTGCATACAAGGAATGGCCAGGAAGGAGGGCAGCTTTGGTACGATAATCTCCATTTGCAACATTATTAAAGGTGTAGGCACCATTTGGAGAAGTATTGGTAGAATCAATCGCGGTCAATGTGCCAGCAGTTGAATCATGTGTGATCAAGTAAACGATAGCGCTATCTCCAGGACGCATGGCAGTGAGCATGACATTTCCGTATATAGAAGCAGCCATAGGACCAGTAATAGTGACCGTAGCACAAGTCGTATCAATACAGGCCATGCCAAATGCAGCACTGCTGAAAATCAAACATACTGTGTATGTACCAGGGTTCGTATAAATTTGGCTAGGGTTTTGGACTGTGCTGGTATTGCCATTGCCAAAATCCCATTGGTAGCTATTCACTGCTGCTGGGCCTAACCCTACAGATCCATCAATAAACTGAACACTCATGCCCGAAACCTGCATGCTAAATGCAGCTGAGCAGCCTGGAGGGGTAGAGATAACCACCTGCTGGCAAGTAGAGTCTATACATCCATTAGAATCTGTAATTGTCAGACAAGCCGTAAAAGGCCCTGTAGAATTATAAGTATGAGTCGGATTTGCCTGAGTAGAAGTATTGCCATCGCCAAAATCCCACATATAGGTGAACGGAGGAGAACCCCCCATTGAAGTATTGGTGAAAGAAACGGTCGTGCCAGAAACGAGGCGTTGGATGAAGCTCGCAGCACAATTGCCACCACCAGTAGAAGATACCGTAATTACTTGGCAAGATGTATCTGTACAAGATCCATCCGAAATGATTAGACATACAGTATAAGTGCCAGCAGTAGCATAGGTATGGCTAGGATTCTGAGAAGTAGAAGATCCTCCATCTCCAAAGTCCCAATTCCATGAATTAACTGGAAACAAAGGCGTTGAGGCACTCGAAGCATCAACAAATGTGGCAGCTAGGCCATTCACAGAATAGCTGAAATTTGAAGCACAAGCAGCACCTGTCATTGGACATATATCAAAATTGATAGGTCCTAGCGTAGTACTTCCAGGGTTAAAAAAGCTTGAATCAGCGAGGGTTTGCATCCGACAATCGACGACAGAAACGGTAATACCACCCTGAGTGGTGTTGACTAAAGCTGTATCGCGATAGTTTCCAGAAGCATCTGTGAGTACAGTACTGGTGTAATTAGGACCCGAGATGGTCACCGGATAATTTGGAGCAGCAACCCCATTGTTTGTGATGTTGCCAAATACGATGACAGTTTGCGCGGGAAGCATCGCAATACATCCGATTAAGAAAATAAGTAAGCTTAGTTTTTTCATAATGAATTTGTCTAGTGTCGCAAGTTAATGTTTGTGTTGTTGAACAAATAAGTGGATAAAAAGGAAAGAAATACGCTATTTCATTGGGCCCTTAGAAATAGGATGCTTCCTTACTTCTCCAGCTTATGGCAGGCTACACGCAATCTGTTTTAGAAGGGTTGGGTAGGGAGGAAGAAAATTTAGAATGAAAATCCTTTCGGGTTATCGTTGTCGGCGTAGGGTCACGACATGTCGTGACCCTACGCCGACAACGATATTAAATAAACGCTCAGACGTTCGAACGCTCGGACATTCGAGCCTTCTTCCTGACCCAGTCCTCCCAGTCAGCCTCCCACGCACCTATCGCTTTTTGCTTCTCTATCTCACTCATCGCACTGTGAATCAGTCCATTCATCGCCAATTGCTTGATAGAGGCCAAGTCTAATCCCCAAGCCACCGTTGCTGCCCAAAAGTCATATGTCAACCCTTCATAAGCAAAGATGCTGGGATCATCTGTATTCAGCGAAATGGGGATGCCCCGGTTCATATACCCAACTGCAGGATGATTCCTGAGATCGGGGATATACCTCAAAATCTGGTTGCTGAGAGGAGAAACTTCTATGCAAATTTGCTGTTCCCTGACGCGTTCCTCAAGCGCAGGATACCGATACAGATTGATGCCGTGGCCAATGCGTTTGGTGCCTAATAAGACAGCATCATAGAGGTTGGTATTGTTGGGTAAATTGGTCTCTCCATCGTGGAAGTAAAGCGGCAAATTTATGCCTCCATGGGCTTTCGCTAGCGAATCCCTTTTTAACCAACAATCCAAATAATACCTAGTCGAGAATCCTGCATCTTCTTGCCCCACTAGGTCATAGCCTACCACAAGATCTGGAAACCGCTCCCGAACCCCCCAGGCATGTGACATATCATTGCAAATAATGGCTGGATGAAAAAATCGAATACCCGTGTAGATCAGTTTCATGCTAAAATGAGGCGATCGCTGTTGCACTTCTGCCAGCGCCTCTGCAAAATAAGTCACCATGGTGTCCCGATTGTAATAATCGGGTGCCTCATGTGTCAAATCGTACATGCCATCTGAGATGATAGAACGAAGTTCTACATGCTGAATACCATCAGCAATCAAGCTGTCAAAAGCAGCTACCACATGTTTCTTGAAAATGGGTTGATAGTTAAAAAAGCCCAATCGCCTGATAAACTGAGGCTCAAAATGCTTCCATATGTCGACGGTGTCTTTCAATAACCCTTCATCGAAGGTCAGCAAGTCATAGAGTTCCGACCTGAAATTAGGATCGGAAGCAGCCATTTTGCCTACGGAAACATACCCTTCGGGCACCTGCTCCGCCTGGAAGAAATGCAATTGCCCTTTCACCAAATGATCCCCTTCCTCCTCCCAATACACATAACAGTCGGGTTGCTGAATCGCTTCATCAACGATGTAATGCGCCGATGGTAAGGCTAGGTCATGTACATGCAACAGCCCGCCCTTAGGCATGTCTTTGAGGAGGTAAAACAGAGCTGATTGCTCCATATGGTCTTTAACTTTAAAGAATGAATTGGCAGCGGGGTAATACGCCTGATCGCGATATTCCTTCATCATGGTGGACACCATCTTTTGAAGCAAGCTATCCAACTGCTTTTCTGTTGCAGACAACTGAATTCCAGCAGCAAAATGCTGTTTTTGGTCTTGACTCCGCCAGGTATTTCGCTTTGCTTGATAGCTCTTGGTATTGGTGAAGGAAGCCTCCCCTGATGGCGTTGAAGGAGTCTTTTGACAACTTGAAATCATAAATATAAATAAGGCAAAAAGGAGGGTGAGGTGAATCGATTTTTGCATAAGGGATAGAGATTTTCTTCAGTTGATAATCAATGCGTACTGCTTTTTCAAAAAAACGAAATATTGAAATGAAACCCAATTTTGGCGGTTGACCTACTTTTGGGTAATTTCGCGATTCTCTATGTAAGAAAAGCCTCCTCAGCTACGACTGATAGGCGAATTTTATCCAGAATCTTAGAACTACGAAATAATTAAATGGCGGCAATCTTCTATCTCAGCCTGTTTGCACTGATCATCTTGGGCATCAGGATCGGCCTCTACAAACTCTTTGAAAAAGCAGGTGAGGCAGGCTGGAAAGCCTTTATTCCTGTTTACAGCGATGTGGTTTGGCTAAAACTGATCGGAAAACCCACTTGGTGGATCGTTCTTACTTTGATACCAATCGTTCGCACCCTGATCAAAATATCGATGGATATTGAGCTGGTCAAAGCCTATGGGAAACATCGTTTTGGGGACCAGGTCAAAGCCGTTTTGATTCCCTTTGTCTATTATCCCCAAATAGGCTTTGATCAAGTGACGGAATACATCGGCCCACCTCTGACCTATGATGAGGCCGCAGAGAAATACAAAAAAGAGACAGAAGGAGATGCTAAGGCAAAACGCCTGGGAGAGGTAGAGAAAAAAATGTCCAAGCAGGCCAAAGAGCGGCTTGTGGAGCGCAACCTCAAAGAACTCACCAAAACCTACCCCAACGTCATTGCCCCTAAATCAGGTGCGCGTGAATGGGCTGATGCCTTCCTCTTTGCAGGAGTAGCCGCTATTATCATCAGGACCTTCTTTATAGAAGCTTTCATGATTCCGACCAGTTCTATGGAGCGGACACTGATGGCGGGTGATTTTCTATTTGTGAGCAAATACCAATACGGTTCTCGCATGCCGATGAATCCCCTCTCGATTCCTTTTGTCCATAACAAAATCAAGATCGGAAAATTTGTTATGCCCTCCTATGTCGACCTGATCAGGTTGCCTTATTACCGCCTGCCTGGCGTATCGGATGTGAAGCGAAATGACATCGTGGTATTTAACTACCCTGCCCATGATATTCACGATTTGGGGGATGGGGCTGGAAAGCAGGAGATCATCAGCATGAAGGAAAACTACATCAAGCGATGTGTAGGGATGCCTGGGGACACCTTTCAGATAGATGATGGGCAGATATATGTGGATGGGAAAAAAGCGTGGAATCCCCCCAAAATGCAGTTTGATTACTACGTCAATACGGACGAAGGATTTAAGTTCAAATATGATGACTTGATTGAAATGGAGTTTCGGGCAAAAGGGGAAAGTGGGAGAAATGGCGTATATGTAAATCCCCGGGAAAACGGAAATTGGTACCCTTATCATGGGGGATTTCGGATGGCTTGTACAGAGGAAATCGCTAATCGCATTCGGCAAATGCCTGGCGTGACAACGGTTGATCCTATCTTTCATCCCAAAGGAGAGTTAAGGCCTGGCGAAACCATGATCCCTGGAAGAATCGCTATTTATCCAAATGAAGGCGAAAAAAGGACAAAAACCTGGATTCACAACCTGGATAATTTTGGCCCCATTGTCATTCCTAAAAAAGGCGTAACCACAGATATTACAGATCCTAAAAACTTTAGGCTTTATGAAAGGGTCATCGAGGCTTATGAAGGACATTCGCTTAAGATTCAGAATGGAAAGGCTTTCATTGATGGAGAAGAAGTGACTACCTATACCTTTGAGAAGAATTATTATATGCTGATGGGAGATAACCGTCACAACTCTCAGGATAGCCGCTATTGGGGCTTTGTTCCTGATGATCATATTGTGGGGAAACCACTATTTGTCTTCTTCTCCTACGAATCCGTTTTTGGCATTCGCTGGCATAGAATCGGCACCAAAAACATAAACTAGTATTTATGAAGGTTCAAGGGTTCAATGTTCAAAGGTTCTAGAGAATTTATGGCCATTAAGACCGCTTGAACCCTTAAACAACTTGACCCATTGAACGATCTAAACCTCCGTTGGGACGTCCTCGAAAACAAACTGATTGAAAGGTTTGGGAAGCGCTTTGACATGGACGGGCTCCTGTTCATGATAGGCATGCGCGAATTGGGGGCTAGTCCTCACCGCAACTTTAAAAAGGAGGAAAAGGTAGACCTGATGCATATTGCTATCTGTCGATTGCTTTCTCAATCAGGCTACTATAAACTTTCTCACCTCGACCAAGACGGCTGGCCGCATTGGGAACTCCAGAAGCCATTGCCCCATGCAGATATGTTCTCTCAAGTAGCCTTGCTCAAGGCCCACATTCTCGAATACTTCGAGGAGGAAGAAATATTCTAAGAAGAGTTCTATGTTTTAGGTTTTAAGTTCTAAGTCGTTTCCCTAAAACCTAGAACCTAGAACATAAAACCTAGAACCTAGTAAAACCCTACCTTTTCTCCTTCGTTTCCACCCTAATCTCCCCATGCAATGTCCGGTGAACCGGACAACGGTCAGCAATTTCCATCAGTCGAGCTTTTTGCCCTTCATCCAACGCTCCTTCCAATTCTATTTCTCTTTCAAAAACGTCAATCTTACTTTGGCTTTTTTCTGCCTGTTTGCTATCAGCAGGATAGCTTTTACTGTGTTGTACATGGACGCGGACTTCTTGTAGGTCCCACTTTTTGCGGTCGGCATACATGCGAAGGGTCATGCTCGTACAAGCGCCGAGCGCTGCTGCCAGTAATCCATAAGGCGAGGTGCCAAGGTCCGCACCTCCTACAGACGTAGGTTCGTCTGCAAGAAGGCTGTGGCTACCTGCCAAAATCTCCGTTGTAAAACCTTCTGCGCCTGTGCGTACCACTACTTGCTTGTCTGTGCTTAGGGCTGGATGTGTTTTGAGATCGATATAGCGAGCAGCCCAAGCAGCAATCAATTGCCCTACATATTGGGCGTCTTTGGCTTCGGTCAGCAGATGGTCTGCTCCATCAAGGGTCACAAAGCTTTTGGGGTGCTGGGCCAAATGATAGATCATTTCTGCGTTCTTGATGCCCACCGTCTGATCCTGAGGAGAATGGAGGATAAGTAGCGCTTTTTTGAGCTTGCTGATGTGCTGGTTGGAAGCTTGTGCTAAGTCATCTAGAAATTGGGCTTTGATCTGAAAAGGCCGTCCGCCGATAGAAACCGTAGCGGCGCCTTTCTCCCGAATCTCTGCTTCTCCGCTTTGAACCAGATGAGACACATGACTGGGATCGGCAGGTGCGCCTATCGTGGCCACAGCCCTAATGCTGGCAACTTTGCTGGCCGCTAGCAATGCGGCTGCTCCTCCAAGTGAATGACCGATCAGGAGTTGTGGCGCATCATATATTTCCTGCATATAAGCGGTTGCACTGACAAGATCTTCCACATTGGAGGAAAAATTGGTGTCCGCAAACTCCCCTTCGCTGTGGCCAAGTCCAGTGAAGTCAAATCGTAATACGGCGATGCCTGTTTGGGTAAGGGAAAGGCTGATATTTCGCACGGCAGAAAGGTCCTTGCTACAAGTGAAACAATGGGCAAAAATGGCATACGCCCTTGGGCGCTGCCCTAAGGGTAGATCCATCTTCGCAGCTAGTTGCTGACCCTGCGCATTTGAAAATTGGATTCGGGTAGTTCGCATAGACTGATCAAATAAGAGAATTTTAATACTTTTTAATATTTTTTAATGCTTTTTATGCTTTCACATCGCTTGTGGCAAAGTAACTTATGATAATTTAACTAGCTTGTTGGATACGCTACATTATGACAAATAAATGCTTATTTCTGGGAGGACTGTGGATGCTGCTAGCAAGCACCTTGCTTGCCCAGTCCCAGCAGTTTCGATATCAGTTGTTGGAGGGGGCAAATGGGCTTAACAGAAACCGGGTACTGGCCTTCCACGAAGACCATAATGGGTTTATGTGGATCGGTACGAGGAGTGGCCTAGCAAAATATGATGGTTATACGTCCAAGCTTTTTTATTACAGTCCTACTGATTCTACTTCATTGCCCTCTGACCACATAATTTCATTTTATGAAGACCCAGAAGGGTACCTATGGATGGGTTCCAAGGGGGGCGGCCTGATACGGCTTGATTTGGATACGGATCAGATAAAATGTTTTACGATGGACTACCCCATGGCGAGTGAGGGGTTCTTGAGTGAAATAGTTCCCATCAATGATAGCCTTTTACTCTTGGGGACCAGTTTTGGGCTAGTTCGTTTTCATATGAGGACTTATGAAACAGAACTGTTGGATGATACGCCATGGTTCAGAGCTATTGCCCCCTATAAGGATGGGACATTTTTGGTAGGTGCCAAAGGAGGTCTCCGTATTTTTGATCCAGAAACGGATGAGCTAATTCACTTTCAAGATACTACCTCAGGTATAAGAGGGCCGTTGCTGGCATATGTCAATGACATCTTGGTGGATGAGGATGGATTGATTTGGATAGCCAGTCCAGATTTTGGCATCCTTACCTATGATCCAGACAAAAAGAAGCTAACCCGCTCTTGCACAGATCGAGAAGACCCTGAATGCCCCGTGTCTGCGCTGGTTAGTGATTTGATACAAGACAAGCAAGGAAATATCTGGGTGGCCTGCTCTACAGGCGTGGCCTTTTATCGGCGAGATTTAGGGGAGTTTGTGCATTTGGAAGGAGATACAAGGGACCCAAGTTCCCCTCTTACAAATCATATATACGAGATTTATTTAGACAAAAACGAAAACCTATGGATAGGCATGGGCGTGAATGTGGTGCTTTCCCGGCTAAGATCTAAGCCATTTAATACCCTGTTCCATGACCCTAATGATGAAGGAGGCCTTCCCAAAGAGACCATTTATTCTTGGGCGATGAATAAGAATAAGGATATCCTCTTAGGGACTTTTGGAGGCGGGCTAGTGCAGCTAAGCCCAGACATGAAAGTGAAACATATTTATAAGTATAACCCTCAAAAATATAATAGATCTGGACGATCTTCCATTACGAGCAATTCACTGATTAAAGTGTTGCAGGCCAAAAATGGAGATTTATGGGTAGGGGCGGTCAATGGCTTGATCGAGGGAGAATTAACTGCCGATGGCACTTATAATTTTATTTCTTACAGAAATCCTGTTCCTCGTGGCAATTTCATCTATGCGATGGAAGAGCAACCAGATGGGAATATCTGGATTGGCTCTATAGCTGGTTTATTCGAATTCAATGTGGATACCCATACATTTACCCATTTACTCAAAGACTCTACAGAATCTACCGTCTATTCCCTTTATTATGAAGAGGAAACGAATTTCTTGTGGATAGGTGGATATGCGGGATTGCAGAAATGGGATTTAACTAGGGATAGTGTTAGCATTTATAAGAAAAATAGAAAGGAAAAATATGCCATAAGCTCAAATACAACCAACCACATCCGCAGAGATCCAGGCGGATGGTATTGGGTATCTACAGAATTTGGCCTCAACCTTTTTGATCCTGTTACCGAAAAATTTCAAGTATTTTTGGAAAAAGACGGCCTTCCCGATCACTACATCTCGGCCACGTTTTTGGATGAGGAGCAAAATGTTTGGGTCAGCATGACGGGGGGAATTGTCAAATTATTGGTAGAAAGGAAGGCTGATGGACAACCCGAAATTAAGGGGATTCGCACCTATACCATTGAGGATGGGGTAGCGGCAAATGGGCATAGCTTTGGCTCCTACTTAAAGGGAGAAGATGGAACGATATATCTAGGAGCAACCGGTGCCTTGACCTATTTCAAGCCTCAAGATATCGTAGATGATCAGGAAGAGGCGGAGGTAGCTATTACGTCCTTCAAAGTATTCAATGAAGATATCCCGCTGAGCAAGCAGCCAGCCGCCCTCACAAAAATAGAGTTGGACTATTTCCAAAACTTCTTCTCCCTAGAATTCTCTTCCTTAGATTTTGCCAATGCCGACAAGATCCACTATGCCTATATGTTGGAGGGGGTAGATCCCGAATGGATTTTTAGCAACCGCCGATTTGCTGGCTATACCAAATTGGCACCAGGAGATTATGATTTTAAGGTGAAAGCGACCAATGGAGAAGGAAAGTGGGGCGAGCCTACTACCCTGACTATTCATATACGGCCTCCCTTCTGGCTTACTTGGTGGTTTGGGGTATTGATAGGGATCGTAATCCTGGGAATAGGTTTTGTCATATCAAAAGTCAGTGCTCGTCAACGGATGATTCAAAAGGAAAAAGAGGTCGCAGAGCGTTCCTCTCGCCATAAGGCAGAATTTCTCGCCAATATGAGCCACGAGATTCGTACCCCAATGAACGCCGTAGTGGGCACCACCCATCTGATCCAAAATACCGCGCTGGATACTCAGCAAAAGCGTTATGTTGAAACCATTCGCCAGTCTGCTGAAAACCTGCTCGTCATCATCAATGACATCCTCGATTTCTCTAAAATCGAAGCGGGTAAATTGACTTTTATCGAAAAACCCTTCAAAATCAGGGAACTCAAAGAATATGTCTACCAGACCCTTTCCTATCGCGCTTTGGAGAATGATACGACCCTCAATGTGACATGTGACGACAAGGTCCCTGAAGTCCTGGTGGGCGATGCCACTCGGTTGATTCAAATCCTGTTGAACCTTGGCTCGAATGCTGTGAAATTCACGAAGGAAGGCCAAGTAGATATTGTGTTGGGAGGCAAGGCGGATAAATTAGGCAAATGGCGTTTGGACATAAAAGTGCGGGATACTGGCATAGGTATTCCGGCAGAAAAGCTGCGGGCAATCTTTGATAGCTTTGTACAAGGAGGCAATGAAGTGGTCCAACAATTTGGCGGAACGGGGCTCGGCCTCAGTATTGCGCGGCGCTTGGTCGTAGATCAAGGAGGAGAAATCAGTGTGGACAGCGAAGTAGGGCAGGGGACTGTATTTTCGGTATTATTGCCTTATAAAATAGGAAATGCCTCCGATATCCAGCAACCTCAAACTGAATTTGGGGCAGGCAATGAGGTCCGCAAAAGCCTTAAGCTATTGCTGGTAGAAGACAATCGTATCAACCGTGAGATCGCAGTGGAGATCATCCAGGAGATGATCCCATATGCCTATATTGAAACGGCAGAAAACGGCAAAGAAGTGATCGACTTATTGACTGAAGCAAATCGCTATGACCTCATTTTGATGGATATCAAAATGCCCATCATGGATGGCTATACCTGTGCAAAATTGATCAGAGAGCAACTACCCGCCCCCATCAATCGCATCCCCATCATTGCGCTGACGGCCACTGCTACAGACGAAGAAATCCAGAATTGTTTGGAAATAGGCATGAATGACTTTGTCGCCAAACCTTTTGATCCGAAGATGCTGAAGGATAAAATATTAAAGTTTACTAGACAAGAGGAAAAATCCTTTAGCCCCAAGGGGTGATGGGATTATTAATTGATAGATTATTGATTGATTCGAAATGAACCATATAAGGAATATAAGAACATTTAAGAAAAAGGCTTTTTTGACTCCTTATATGCCCTTAAATGTCTTATATGGTTCAAAAAATGTCTTTAAGTCCAAACAGCCAATCTATCAAACCCAAAGTAGAATAGCTTTGACATGGATGACCAATAGGACTTGGTGGGCTGGGTATATCCTATTAATGATGGGTATATCACTCCTCCGTGGGCAGTCCACCAACTTCGCCTACCAAAAAGTGCGTGAAGGGGGAAAAGGGATTGGGAAAAATATGCAGGTAGAGGCGATTATTCAGGACAAATTTGGATTTATTTGGGCCGGATTTTTAGACGGCCTTGTGCGATATGATGGGTATCATACCAAGGAGTTTGTGCATGATCCTAAAGATACCACTTCGCTTTCAGCTAATTTTATTCATAGCCTGTATGGAGACTCGGAAGGCAATATATGGGCGAGTACTCGCAATGGAGGGATAGATAAGATAGATGGCACCACAGAGCAAATTACACGCTACTCAAAAGGACTCGAATCTGTCAATAAGGGCTACTTTACGACGATGACGAGTTTGGGCGAAAATCAGCTATTACTGGGCGGGAATTTGGGGTTGTATACATTGGATAAAGAGACGGGAGTTTTTGAGCAGTTGGATACCACGGCTTACTGTAGAGTGATTCACCCTTTTCAAGACAGCTTGTTCTTAATTATCAATGAAATAGGCCTAAGGGTATACCATCCTATGGATAGGTCTTTTTCAAAAATAAATGACCCTGTGTTAAGCCAGGCCGACTCCTTGTTGAGGACGGTTAATGACCTTTTGATTGATAAGTGGGGCATGTATTGGTTTGCCTCAACAGACTATGGTGTTTTGCGATATGATCCTCAAAATCAGCGTCTTACACGATTCTGTGAAAGCCAGGAAATTGGCTGTCCCGGTGGGGTATTTACCATAGAATTGGTTGAAGATCATCTAGGCAATATCTGGGTAGCAGGGAAGGAGGGACTGCGGAAATATGATCGGGAAGCCAATCAATTTGTAGCGTTGAAAGAGAAAGAGCAAAACTCTAAGTCCCTTTTATCTAACCGTCTCAAGCGTTTGCTCATAGATCGGAACGACAATTTGTGGATTGGGAATAAAAAGGGGCTGTATATCAGTAGGCTGAAAGTAGAAAAATTCCAATCTTATTTTCACATAGAAGGCGATTCTTCTTCTTTACCCAACAAACCCATTTTCTCCCTTCACATTGACACAGATGATGATCTCTGGGTGCCAACCTATGGTGGCGGACTAGTAAGAATGTCCATCCCAGATGGCCGTATCACCACCTATACCCGGGGGAAGGAACGAACGCCAGGAAGGCTATTTTCGGATGACCTATTGTCAGTGATGGAATCTTCTGACCAGACCCTTTGGGTTGGGTCTGAAGTAGGCCTTCATAGTGCCCGTCGGACAGGAAATAAGGAGTTGTCCTTTACCTTTCATCCAAATCCCCTGAGTGGGGAGACTTATGTTTACCATACGTTGGAACGTGAGGACCATAAGCTATGGGTAGGGACCCCTCGGGGGCTTTATGTATTTGATCCCCAGACAACGGTTTTTTCTGCGTACCCAGCTGAGAATAGCATTGAAGATGCTGTTTTGTTTATACGACAAGACGGCCCCATCTTGTGGGTAGGCACCGCCAGGAATGGAATGATTTCTTATCATACAGAAACGAAGGAGCGACATCAGTACCTTGCCGACCCCCGCGACTCTACTGCAATTAGCAATAATCGAGTGAACCACATTCAGCGGGACCCTGGCGGATGGTATTGGGTATCTACGAGCATAGGCTTGAATCTTTTTGACCCTGAGGCTAGAAAATTCCAGACTTTCTTGGAGACCGATGGATTGCCTGGCAACTACCTCAATGCAGTCCTGCTCGATGCGCAAGGGAATTTATGGGCGAGCCTTCTGGATGGTACTTCCAAGATCGATCTCACGCGAAAATCCAATGGGCAGCCTGTGATCCAACGGATTCATAATTATTTTGAAGAAGATGGAATGGGAGCTTCTGGCTATAATTTTGGCGCGTATACCCAACGCCAGAATGGAGAGATTTTCCTCGCTGGCTCTGGGGTTGTGACATCATTTAATCCAGAAGAAATAACCCTAAACTCTCTGCCTGCAAATACCTTGTTGACAGGATTTGATGTGCTAAATGAACCCTGGAAGGACGGCTATAAAATTTCTGCGTTAAAAGAAATCAAATTAGATCATTATCAAAATTTCTTCTCTGTATCCTTCTCCTCGTTTGACTTCCTTACGCCAGATAATGTACACTATGCCTACAAATTGGAAGGGGTGGATGAAGATTGGGTATACACGGATAAGGAATATTCGGGGTATACTAAAGTGAATTCTGGGAACTATGTATTCCATGTCAAAGCGACGAATCGCGATGGGATCTGGGGGCCTGTGACCCACCTCAAAATAGCCATAAAAAGCCCTTTTTGGCTTAGTTGGTGGTTTCTTTCGTTTGTGGCTACGGTAATTGGGGGATTGGGATACCTGATTTTTGTGCTCCGCACGCGACAGATTTACAGTCATCGTGCACGCAAATTAGCTGAACAATCTGCCCAGCATAAGGCTGCCTTCCTAGCCAATATGAGTCACGAAATTCGTACCCCCATGAATGCGGTAGTGGGAGCTACTCACCTGATCGAACATACTGCCCTGGACGCTAAACAAAAGCACTATATAGAAATGATTCGGCAGTCTGCTGAAAATCTGCTTGTCATCGTTAATGACATCCTTGATTTTTCTAAAATAGAAGCAGGGAAGCTTTCATTTATCCAAAAACCATTTAACGTGCGAGAAGTGGCCGAGTATGTGCGGAGTACCCTATCTCATAGAGCCACAGAGAATAATACAGACCTGAAGGTCACCTGTGCAGATGAAGTCCCCGAGATCCTGGTTGGGGATGCTACCCGATTGAATCAAATCCTCTTGAATTTGGGCTCCAATGCGGTGAAATTCACTCAGGAGGGGACCGTCGAGATTGAATTAGGCGGGAGACTTGAGCAAGGGGACAAATGGGGGCTTACGATTTCGGTAAAGGATACTGGGATAGGGATTGCTGAAGAGCATCTGAAGACGATCTTTGAGAGTTTTGCCCAAGGAGAAGCAGAAGTTTCCCATAAATTTGGGGGGACAGGACTGGGCCTGAGCATTGCTCAAAGATTGGTGGTGGACCAAGGAGGGGAAATCAAGGTCAAGAGCGAAGTGGATAAAGGCACTACATTCTGGGTTAAAATTCCTTTTTCAATTGGGGAAAATATAAAGCCCCAAGAACTGGCAGATGCCTGGAAGACAGATGAGTCAGTGGCGGAGAACATTAAATTGCTCCTGGTAGAAGATAATCATATCAACCGTGAGATCGCTATGGAGATCATCCAGGAGATGATTCCTTTTGCCCAAATCGATACAGCGCACAATGGTCAAGAAGCCCTAAGTCACCTAACTGGAGGCGCTCGCTGCGACCTGATCTTGATGGACATCAAGATGCCTGTCATGGATGGGTACACCTGTACCCAAACTATTCGGGAGCAATTACCGCCCCCCATTTCTAGGACCCCCATCATTGCATTGACAGCTACGGCCACAGATGAAGAAATCCAAAAATGCTTGGAGGTCGGCATGAACGACTTTGTATCAAAGCCATTTGATCCAATAACCTTAAGGGATAAAATCCTGAAACTTAGAAAAAAGAAAGATATTAATAAATCTATCTCTGATGCTTAAAAGGACGCACAGGTTTGTGTATTTTTTGTTTTTGCTCGTCCCTTTGGCCTTATCAGGTCAGACAACAAGCTTTATCTACCAGAAGGTGGGGGAAGGAGACAGAGACTTTGGAAAGCGGTCTCAAGTAGAGGTGATCCTTCAAGATCGAAATGGATTTATATGGGTGGGGTTCTTGGACGGGCTGGTGCGATATGATGGGCAAGTAAGCCGGAGTTTTTTCCATAATCCCAAAGACACTACCTCTATCTCTGGAAATTTCATTTCGAACCTACTGGAGGATAAAGAAGGGAATATCTGGGTGAGCACGCATGACGGGGGATTAGATAAAATTGACACCAAAACTGAGCAAATCACCCGTTTCTCAAAAGGACTTCCCAAAGTCAATAAAGGCTATTTTCTGAATATCACTGAAGCCTCCAATGATGAACTATTGCTGGGAGGAGAGTTGGGGTTTTATCGATTTGACAAGCGCCTTGGTCTCTTCGAAAAACTAGATGATACGAAGTACTATAAGGTGGTACATCCCTATAAGGACAGTTTATTTATGGTCATCAATTCTGTTGGAGGGCAATTGTACAACCCTCGGACGAAGTCTCTGGGGCCTTTGGACGATCCCATCTTGAGGCAGTCAGATTCTCTCCTGAGGTATGTCAATGAAATGCTGACTGATCCTGAAGGCTTGTACTGGTTTGCTTCCCCAGATCATGGCGTGCTTCAATACAACCCAAAAACACAGACTTTTCGGAGGTTCTGTGAAGAAAAAAAAAGAGGCTGTGACGGAGGCTTATTCACTACTCAACTGGTCGAAGACTTTATGGGGAATATCTGGGTAGGGGGAAAGGAAGGATTAAAAAAATATGATAAGGAAAAGGATGCCTTTGTGACCCTGTCAGAAAAAGAGCCACATACTGAATCACCCCTTTCCAATAGGGTCAAAGCTTTACTGATAGACAGGAACCAAAATCTATGGATTGGGAATAAGTTAGGGCTATTTGTCAGCCGATTAAATGTGAAGAAATTTTCTTCCTATCTCCATATTGAAGGAGATTCCACCAGCCTTCCCAATAAATCGATTTTTTCCCTTTACCTGGATGATAAGGACTACCTATGGGCAGCTTCCTATGGTGCT
This sequence comes from Bacteroidia bacterium, assembly GCA_030430575.1. Taxonomy (GTDB): domain Bacteria; phylum Bacteroidota; class Bacteroidia; order J057; family J057; genus JAUIGE01. Next base: position 45,014 of record JAUIKF010000006.1, read on the forward strand.
GGCCTTATCCGACTTCATCTTCCTACGGGAAAAGTCAATCAATACACACGTGGAAAAGTCCGCCAAGAAGGGAGAATTTATACCGATGACTTATTGTCTGTTACAAGTTCTAAGGACGGAACATTGTGGGTGGGAACCGAAATTGGCCTACATCGTGCACAGCGGGTGGGGAATGACGAACTGGATTTCACCTATTTCAGGAATCCGGTGATCCGTGGAAACTATGTTTATGACGTGAAGGCCCGGCCTAATGGCAATATCTGGATTGGTTCAGCAAAAGGATTATTTGAATTCGATCCTCAACAAGAGACTTTTTCCTACTTCCCATCAACAGATAGCATCTACCAAGCTACTTTGTTTGTCCTAGAAGAAGGGCAGAAGTTATGGATAGGAACTAGTGGGAATGGGTTGATCAGTCATGATATAGCAACGGGCGTGCGCCATAAGTACCTGGTCGATCCTACCGATTCAACGGCGATTAGCAACAATCGTGTAAACCATGTTTTGAAGGATCCTAGCGGATGCCTTTGGGTTTCTACGGGGTTAGGGTTAAATCTTTTTGATCCACAATCGAGGACATTTGAAACCTATCTGGATGCAGACGGCCTCCCTGGGAATTTTGTCAATGCAGTTTTTGTAGATAAAAATGGCCATGTATGGGTGAGTACATTAAATGGGATGTCGAAACTCACCATATCTCGGGAAGACGGTGAGAAGCCTATTGTGAAAAATATCCGCAACTATTTTGAGGAGGATGGAATGGGCGCTTCCGGATATAATTTTGGGGCGTATGAGCAAAATGAGGAAGGAGAAATATTTGTGGCTACCTCAGGGGTGGTCACCCGGTTTTTCCCTGAAGAAATCACAGAAAGTAGTGAGGAGGCGAGTGTGATCTTGACTGAATTTAAGGTCTTAAATGAGCCATGGGATGGCCCCCTGAAAGTGCCAGCATTAAAAGAGGTTGAATTAGATTATTTTCAAAACTTTTTCTCCATCTCCTTTTCTTCTTTGGACTACCTTACCCCTGGCAATACCCAATTTGCCTACAAACTCAAAGGCGTAGATCAAGATTGGGTTGTATCTAAACGCCAATATGCGGGATATACGCAGGTAAAGCCAGGTACCTATCAATTTGAAGTAAAAGCGCGCAACCGTGATGGTGTCTGGGGCCCGCCTGCCTCGCTTTTGGTCACCGTCAGGACGCCATTTTGGCTATCATGGTGGTTCCTGACCTTGGTGACAGTCTGTATCTTAGGCTTAGGCTATTTCATCATTAACCTCAGAAATCGCCAACTCGACAGCCAGCGCGCCAAGGAAATGGCAGAGCAATCGGCCCAGCATAAGGCAGATTTCCTGGCTAATATGAGCCACGAAATCCGCACCCCCATGAATGCCGTGGTAGGAACCATGCACCTGCTACGCAATACCTCGCTTACCGCCAAACAACAGCGCTATGTAGAGACGGTCCGACACTCAGCAGAAAACCTGCTCGTCATCATCAATGACATTTTGGATTTCTCCAAGATAGAGGCGGGAAAGCTAGGCTTTCAGCACAAGGCCTTTCGCCCTCGTGAAGTCAGTTCCTACCTCTCCGAAGTGCTAGCGCATCGTGCACAACAGAATGAAACCCTCTTGACAGTTACCTGTGCGCCCGCAGTCCCAGAAGTACTGATCGGAGATTCTACCCGACTGGTTCAGATCCTGCTGAATTTGGGTTCCAATGCCGTCAAATTCACGGAAGAAGGTCAGGTAGACATTGATCTGGCAAGCCAGCTTTTATCACAGACTCGTGCCATGCTTCAAGTGAAAGTAGCAGATACTGGTGTCGGTATTTCGGCTGAAAAACTGCCCTATATCTTTGACAGCTTTGAGCAAGGAGGCGCAGATGTGGGAAGAGAATTTGGCGGAACGGGTTTAGGACTAGCGATTGCCAAGCGATTGGTGGAGGATCAAGGGGGCAAAATTTCGGTAGAAAGTGAAGAAGGCGTAGGCACTACCTTTTACTTTGAGATCCCTTTTGAGATAGGGCATACTCAGTTATTAGAGGAAAAACAGGAGATTACTTCAGAGGAGGTATTGGGTAAAAAAATCAAAATTCTCTTGGTGGAGGATAATCACCTCAATCGAGAAATCGCCACTGAATTGATCGAACAAATGATCGAGCAAGTAGAGCTGGACAGTGTCGAAAATGGCCAAAAAGCCATTGAGCGCCTGGAGCAATCCCTCAATTATGATGTCATCCTAATGGACATCAAAATGCCCGTAATGGACGGCCTTGCCTGTACAGAGCATATTCGCGAGCATTTTCCAGCCCCCATTAATCGAACCCCTATTATCGCCCTTACAGCCACAGCTACCGAAGAGGAAGTCCAGCGCTGCCTAGAGATTGGAATGAACGATTTCCTCTCTAAACCCTTTGATCCCAAAGAACTCTGTGAAAAGATTTTGAAACTCTCTGGAAGTCAGTAGGGGAGTAATTTTGAATGATGGAATATTGAATTTTGAATAAAACTGAAAGTCAGTTGCAAATAAAATGATTCCATTTATTTCAAACTTCCCCAATTCAAAATTCGCTCATTCAAAATTCAACATTCTCTTATTCAAAATTACTTTTCGATGAAAATAGATATTAAACAACTCAACAAATTTCTCAACAATGACCCCGCTCGGGTTCAACGTTTTTTAGCGAGCTATTGGCAAGAAGTGGATACGCAGTTTCCTGTGATGATCCAGCAACTGCAATCCAAAGATTGGGCTTCTCTATCTATCACAGCCCATACGCTCAAATCTCAATCTGCGTATTTAGGCATCCGCCCTCTTCACGAACTGCTGTATCAAATTGAGAAGACCGCTGATCGCAAAAAAGGGCTAGATAAACTCCCTGCCCTCTTTGGAAAACTCCAACAGATGTGGGGGCAGATTCGCGCAGCGAATTGAGGGTAAGAAAAGTTCAAACTCAAACTCAAGTTCAAACTCAAACGTTCTTCCTTGAACTTGAACTTGAACTTGAACTTGAACTTGAACTTACCTACTCCAGCTTTCTCAGCTTAATATTCTTATAAGCTACTACATCATGGTGATCCTGTAATGCGATATGCCCGCTGGTATATTTCCCAAAATGCTTCCAGCCATTAAATTTGCTTTTCTCAATCATCTTGGGCCATTCAGGGGAATTCATGTCGTATTCGACGACTTTATAGCCATTGAGCCAATGCTCGATCTTGCCATTGTGGTTGACGATTCGTATGTGGTTCCACTCGCCCGGCTGCTTGACGGTCTTATAGGTGCATTCAATCATATCATATAGGTCGCCTGCGCGGTGTAGCGGAATCTGGCCATCGGGATGCCCTTCATCGTGCAAGACCTGCATCTCTGGTCCCGTGTCGTAGGCTGCCCCAGCATCATCCAGTTCCTGGACATTGTAGATGATGCCACTATTGCCATTCTCCGAAATCCGCCAATCTAGCGTCAGTTCATAGTTTTCGTAGGCTTGATCTGTAATAATGGTCCCGCCATGTACAAAGTTTCCATCCTTATTTTTTCGGCCAGAAAGCACTAATGCGCCTCCTTTTACTTTCCAGGCTTTGCCTGGTTTTTTGCCGCGATACTTGCGCCAGCCTTTTTTGGTCTTTCCGTCAAAGAGCAAGGTCCATCCTGCTGCTTCCTCTTCAGGCGTAAGCTGATTGTCGAGAGAGGTATATTGATTGGGTGCAATATATCCAGGGAGATTTTGAGGAATATGATTAAGGGTGTACCAAGCTTCCTTTGCCCATAATCCCTGACCACTTTCGCTTATCAGTGGCCCAGCCAGACGGATATAGACGACATGGTTTTCCTCCATGCCTTCCAGTTCTAAGAAGACCTTTTTGCGATCATCGGATACATTTACAGATTGAATGGCAAGCGCCTTTTCATCCAATTTAGGGCCTCCATAGTTGACTGTAGGCAGGTAATACCATTGCTTTACCTCATAGTCTGCCGGGACCAGCCCTTTGCCAGGTGCCAATGGCTCCGTAAATTCGATCTCCATGCCGTTGGACTTGGCACGTACCGCAAGCATTTCGAAAGTGCTTTTTTCATTATACTTGATGCGTTGTAGACCGTACCAAAGTTTATTATAATCCTGCCAATTGCCTGTAGAGCCAATGCCACCAATATACAACGCCCCATCTGGTCCCCACACGAGGCGGTTGACGGCAGCTTCTATGCCTTGGACAAAGCGAAAGACTACGCCTTGGTATTGGCCATTTATTTTTTCTACAAATACGCGCTTCACGCCGCCATTGGTGATCTCTCCGTGGATCATTTGGCCTTTGTAGGGCCCATCGTTGATGGCCAATGGAGTTGTAGGGGAATTGCCAATTTCGTCCTGCGGCAGCCAAACCATGGGTTTAGTCTCGGTGAGCGTAGCTGTTCCCTCAAAGTCTACCGACCGCGACCCAAACCATGCGCCTTCTTGCACATGCACGATCTTCGAGGCTGGCAGCCAGTCCCCTTGGTTGTCCGCTACAAATATCTCATTGTCAATGCCCAGGCCTATGCCATTGGGCGTGCGCAGCCCGTGGGCTACAAACGAATGGCTTCCATCCGCCTTGGAAATCTTGATGACTTTGCCTCGATCCGCCAGTTGTGGCTGGGTGCTTTTTCCGCCTGGTTCGATGGCAGTAGCCAGGGTGGCATAGAAGTGTCCTTCTTTATACACCATGCCAAAGGCGAATTCATGAAAATTGGCAGATACCTGCCACGCGCCACAGACCGTCCGGTATTCGTCTATCACCTCATCGCCATCATGGTCGATGAGTTTTGTAAGTTCTTGCTTCTGCAAGACATAAATCTCGTCGTCTACGACCTTAAGCCCAAGCGGCTCCGCCAAGCCTGATGCGATGGCTTTATAGCTCATTTGGCTCGTATCGCCCGTTTGGGCACCTTCCAGGAGATAAACGGTGCCTTCCGGCGTCCAGGTACTGATGACCATACGGCCATCTGAGAGGAAGTCCATTCCCCCTACTTTGGGCCGGAAGTCATTGGGCCGCGCCTGACTCAGGTCATAGCTGGGGTGTACATCTACGACAGGGTACCTGTCGCCAGGAATATCGCCCCTGGGGACCTCCGTAGGATCTGGGAGGTTGCGTGGTTTGAGCTGATTCGGCTCATAGCTGTAGAAGGCACGCGTGATCGGCTCAAAGTCACCTTTTCCATGTTGAACCCACTCAAGGGAGACACTTCTCTCAGAACCCCCTGATGAGAAATACTCTAGCAGAAACTCATGTGTCCCTGCTTCCAGCGTCATTTCGGCATCCTTGCCGCTATAGGCATGAATGCCATCATTGTCAATCAGCACCTGACCATCAAGCGTCAGCCTGGAACCATCAGCACTCATAAGCCGGAAGACATAATTGTCGCTCTTATTGATATTCAAAAACCCTTTGTAATGAATGGCAAAAGGGTTGTCTACCTTATCAAATTCTTTGTTCATCTGGTCAATCGTCCTGACATTGGCAGTCCAGTCTGCCTTTCTGGCTTCAGGAATAGAAGGCAGTTGGGTAAGGCCATCCACAAAATCATAGAAATTATAGGCGATACCTCTTCTCACATTTTCGCCTTCTATAGGCGTTTCTCCATCCAATGCCATGACGTATTCTACCATGGTGACAGCGTCTTCATAGGACACATGCGCATTGGGCAGCATCATCTGATCGCCCCAAACCCCTGAACCACCTGAGATCACTTTATTGGCTAATTGTTCGACCGTTTTGAGGGTGTAGGGGTATTTTTTTGCGACATCCAGGTAGGCAGGCCCTACAGTAGCTGTGGCTTCATTGTGGCACGTTTCGCAACCGTTTTTTTCGATGAGTACTTTGGCGGGAGAGACAGCAAGGTCTTCCTTTTGTTGGTCAAAGGTATTGACAAGCATGGGTTCCTTATGAAAGGAAACCGTCATTTGGGTTTGGCCCGTTGAGTTCAAGCGTAATTTACCTGTGATATTTGTGATTTTGTGAAATGGATGGGTAACTGCTTGACTTGTAGTAATTTCTAAGACGCCGTTTGTTTTGATGCTTTTATCTGAGGGAATGGAGCTTAAGTTAAAATGAAGTAATAACTCTACGCCTTGAGGCATATTTTTTACTTCAAATACACGCTCTAGCCCGGTACTGCCCGCTCTGGTTTGGAGGTATTCAGGAGATTCAGTTAGGGTAATGGTGCCATTGGCTGTAGGAATCTCATAGGTCAAGTATGCTCGATCATTTTTATACAAATGCCCTCGATAAACGGCCTTGACTGGGGTCTCTTCCCCATTTTGGCGGAGGCGCCAAGGCTGTTCTACTTCATTGATGACATAGGCAGGGCCTATGGAAGTAGGCTGGGGGCCGTGACGGGTCGTAAAGACTGGACCGTCAAAATTGACGCCTTTTTTCCACACTTTGAATAAGCCACATGAATTGGCATCATAAGCGACCCAGAGGTCCTTATGGAGGGCCAAGGTCACGACCCTTGGCTTCAGATCGAGCACAGATCGAAATACCCACGGCGTGTGCCCTCTTTCAGGCGGAGGAGTAGGGGAGGTACATTGGTACAGACTTCCCAGAATGAGGGCAGATAGGATAAAAAGAGAAAATGGGGAGAGGAAGCGAGAAATGATACGCGGCATATTGAAAAAGATGTGATGGAGGCAAAGAGAGTTAGCCACAGATTACACAGATTTGCACAGATTTAAGAATGAAATCCGCGATAATCTGTACAATCTTTGGCAAAATTTATATCTCAAAAATAAAGGCATCTAGGCGATTTCGTCAGCAATATAGAGAAGAATTGCCAACTTTTTGAAAGTTGTGGGGAGGAAGGGGTTTAGCCTTTGGCGAGGGCTTATATTTTCCTTAGTTTGCGCCTTATTCCTCCAATCATGAGTGGACACGACCAAGACATATTCAGGTCAGATGGCGCATTTCTGGCCTTCAGCGCATCTATGCTTCTAGGCATAGGGCTGGTGATGTTTGGGTTGGGACTAATATGTCAATTGAAACCTGATTGGGGCCTTTGCTTGGTTGAATTGGTGCCCTTCCCCAATCCCGTACAAGGTGGACAGCTCGTGAGTGATGCCTTTATCCGTGTCAACCTGCCCTTAGGCATGGTGATTATCGGAATAGGCTTGCAACTTTATTCCAAGATGGGATGGATCACCAGTGTGGCGATTTTATTTGCTTTCTGGATTGTCTTTGGGGTGTCAGTGGTACTCCACTGGCCACACTTCATGGCCGAAGGCATGGATTACTTCTTTGTGAAGGCTGTAATACTGCACCTCGTATTTATGGGATTAATTTTAGGAGGAATTATGCTCCTTTTCTCTCCTGGCATCCGTCGGATGTATTGGAAGCGTGCAGCGCAGCCAGAGGGAGATGCGAATTATCAATAAATAAATGAGTAAATGATAAGATGAGTAAATGAATAAATGTTCCTCCAATTGATTTTTCTATTTTATCATTTTCTCCTATAATCATATTATCATTTGACTATGCCTCACCTAATTTCCCCTTCCATCCTTGCAGCAGATTTCGGTAAGCTAGATGCAGAAGTACACATGCTGAACGAAAGTAAGGCTGACTTGATTCATGTCGATGTCATGGATGGATGTTTTGTGCCCAATATTTCTTTTGGTTTTCCTGTATTGAAGTCTATTCAAAAGGCCTCTCAAAAGCCATTGGATGTTCACCTGATGATCGTGGACCCAGATCGATATTTGGAAGCCTTTGTCAAAGGGGGAGCAGAAATTCTTTCTGTACATCAAGAAGCATGTACTCACCTTCATCGGACTTTATCAGAAATCCGAAACTTAGGCGCAAAAGCTGGGGTAGTGCTTAATCCAGCTACACCTGTCAGTACCTTGGAAGATATTCTCCCACTTGCAGACATGGTCATGTTGATGTCTGTGAATCCAGGGTTTGGGGGGCAAAAATTTATCCAGAATACTTTCAATAAAGTTCGTAAACTCCGCCAAATGATTGATAATCAGGGCCTATCTACCCTCATCGAGATTGATGGAGGGGTTACCGATCAAAATGCGCAAAGCTTGCTAAACGCCGGTGCAGATATCCTGGTAGCAGGTTCTTATGTCTTCAAATCGACTGATCCAAAGGCGACTATTGCTTCGCTGAAAGGGTTGGAGAGGGCGTATCAGGTTTAGGGTTTAGGGTTTAGGGTTCAGGGTTCAGGGTTCAGAGAAAGCTGAAAACGACTTCCATTCAAAATTCACTTATTCAAAATTCATTGTCAGGGTTCAGAATGGAGTTTTATTACCCTTCATTTTCTCATCTTATCATTCTCTCATTTACTCATTCTCTTATCCTCCCCCTTCCCTCCGCCAGATCAACTCTGGAAATTCTTCCTCTTGCTCCACAATACCTGCCAATTGCAGGTGGAAGATGACGCTTTGAATCATCTTATTGCTGACCCACCCATGGGTTGCCCATTCGGTACTGTGGTACCATCGTTCGACATCCTTCAATTTTAAGTCATAGCGTTCGCTGACAAGCTGAATCGCCTTCCCATTTTGCATAAAATCGCTACAGCTTTGATGGATTACGCGCAGCATATTGGCCACGGCTGTTGGATGCTGGGCCAAGATTTCATCTCTGGCCGCTATCACAAAACAAGGCCAGGGCGTAAGGTATTCCCCAATCCGACGGAGTTTGCCCGAATCGACATAGGGTTTGGTGGTGAACTTTTCCCAATAAAAGACATCCACCTCAAGGTTCTCTAACGCAACCAAAGCCCCATCCAAGTTTTTGATGACCTCAAATTGGTTAGCTGAAAGTTTCTGCCCTTTACTATTGGCATCTACGATGGCCATCAAATGAGAACCAGATCCAAAGCGGCTAATCCCATATTTTTGGTCAAAAATATCTTGGTAATGCATCAATGAATTATTCGCTCCTGTATGGACCCCCCAGATCAAGGGGGTGATCACATAGTCACTGATGATCTTGCTAGGATTGCCTTTGAGAATGTCGGAAATAATCCCTTCTGTCAATAAAATACAGGCATCGACCTCTCCAGCTCTTAAGGCACGGGTCATCTGACCGGTTCCTCCTTTGAAGGTGGTCCATTCAAGGTGAATCCCTTCCTGAGCAAAATGACCTTGTTCTATGGCCAGGTGGATGGGAAGGTTGAAGTGCTCTGGCACGCCGCCGAGGGAGATTTTGATCATGGAAATTGCCTTAAATTGGCTTGCAATATAGGCAATCCATATTTCTCCGATGGCTATTGCTTCACCACTTTTACTACCTCTTGGATTCCTTGTTCTACATATTTAACCACATAAACGCCTGCTGCCCAATTACTTACATCAACTACCTGAGGCCCCTCTAGGCGATCATTTACTTCCAACATTTTTCGTCCCGTGATATCGTAAATGCGAAACCCAAATACCCTGATTTTTCCTGGGAGCAAACAGAGTTTGTCAAAAGTCGGATTTGGATATACTTGAAGGGTAGGGAAGGGGCTTTGCGGAAGACTAGGGACTAGTACGTCATCCAAAGGAATTTGATCTCCAATCTCGTCTTGTGCCAATCCAAACCCCAACCCCGTTCTTAGAGGAGTAGAAAGGAGTTTTTTGTTTAAATCATCTACCATAATAATGTCTACACGGGCGATTTGCCCATGCCCAGAAATAGGGGAGTGGTCAGTTCGGGTAATAGCAATATCTAACTCCCCTGCTAAGGGACGGTCTTTGATGAATGTCAAAAGATCGCTGCCTGCTGTTCCCATCCAGCAGCTATCAAATGACACGGTAAGTGAACCGGGTTCTACTTGTTCAGGATCGTAGGATAGGGTAAAAGCAATCCCATATGCATTTTGAGCAGGCTGCAGGCCATCCCCTAAGTCGATCGTAATAGCGACCGAATCGCCAGGGTCCACTAAGCTGGGATAATTCAAGATCAAAGGCGTCGCGCCACTCACAAAACTTGTTTTCTGATGCGTCAGGCCATAGTTGAGGTCGATGGCCAGGGTGTCATCGGCATTTACGATGCCGTCGCCATTGCAGTCGGCGTGCTTATGATTGATGGATGTGTGGAAGGCCGAATCCCAGTTGAAGGCGCGCTGCGCTTGCCATTGCAGGCTGGCAACTGGGCGGATGGCTCCCGTATCGCGGTAGGCGAGCCCTATGTTCAGTACATCGACATGATGGGCGATGCCATCAGCATCTGTGTCGCCAGGCCAGACGTCCAGGCTGTCCATGCGAAAGATCCGCAAGGCAGGATCGCCCTGAAGGTTCATCATTTGTGCGGTATGGTGGTATTGAATGCCTGGCAGGGCTATGCGGATAAATTCATAAGTTTCACGTACCGCTTTCCCGATGGTTATTTGAGGGTGATCTTGAAAAATGATGCGGTAAAAATGAGTGATATAATTGTTAAGTGGGCTGAGGTAGCCGATAGATGTAGGGGCAAAATAGGCAATGGCACCTCTTCCGGGTTCTTTGAGCCATTTTTCTCCAAAACTTTCATCTTCACTGAAATCTCCCATTTCAGCCCCGATCCCTATCACCATAGGGCATTTTCCATAATTTTGATACTGCTCAGGCGCTCGAAAGTCCACATCCATGGTATCATTGGTCGAGTAGGCAGCTATTTGCACCAAGGCTACCCCCGAATCGATCCTGGCTTGATAGGTTGGGATTTGAGTAGGAGAATGCAATCCCCGCTGGTGTAAAATAGCTGTCCCATTAAAAGGAGGGCCTTCAAATAGATTTCGCATATAATCAATGGTATTGAACAGGGCATTTTGAACCCCTGCTGTAGACCCACCTCCCAAAAATACCCCATGGCGCCGCCAATCTTCATAGGGGGAATATTCGAATTCCCTTACCTTATCTAAATAGGCAAAGCCTTCTTGATCAGTTAGGGCGTTTACCCTTCCTATGCTCATATTGGGGAGAATAACCAAGCTGTCTGAGAGAGGAGCTGCCAAGGCAAAGTCACTGGCTGGATAGCCATAGGTGGGGACGACTGGGTCACTAGTCTGGCGTGTGAGGTGACGTCCTTTCCCCCATAACAGTAAGTATGAAGGAGGCGTATGCCAATGATTTTTGGTGTAGTTGAGAAAGCGCTTAATCGCCCAGGGTGTGGGGCTTCCATAGCCAAATTCATCGTAGATCTCGTCGGTGAAGACCACTTTTGTCTGAAACTTCCCAAATGCACTCGTATCTCGATAGGCCGCATAGGCAAGGGCCGAAGAATCCAGGGAGCGATGGGCAATAATGAGATAGGTAACCTTTTGGAGCGTGTCGCTGAGCAATGAAAGGTGAGAATTTTTGATAAGCGGTTTTCGCACGCCTAGGTCTGTCACGAGCTGAAGGTCTCGCTCTATCCTCCCTCCTGGAATCAGGATATGGCCATTTCCGTTGGAAATGATGCCCCTATGCCGTTGTCGATTGACTTCATCATAGGCCCAAATACTGTCGGTTCCTCCAGCCTGATCAAACTGAAAGTAGGCTTCAGATTGGGCTGATTTCCATTGATACATCACATCCTGAGCCCTTCCTTGTAGATGGGGTGCTCGATCGTAATATAAGTGCATATAACACAGTCTGCTGCTACTATGGTGCTGAGGTGAGGGTACCTCAAAACTGATGGTGGTAGTGGAAGCCAGAGGGGCAGAAAAGGAACGTTTGTAAGTAGTTAAAATAGGTACGCTAAATGAAGTAAGCGAATCAACCAAAGGATTCAGGGTATCTCCATTGATGCTGATGCGGTGATGATGACTGGTATTGGAACTGCCAAAAACCCTGGCTTCTAAAGAAAGGGACTGATTGCCAGGAAGGGCTCCTGTAGTAAGCAGGGTGATATTCAGCGGAGCTTGATAGCCAAAAGTGTCTTTGCTTACATAGCCTTCTCCTATCACATATTGATGATTAAGTTGATTAAATACATCATAAGGTGCTCCGCCTCCCTTTACAAATTCGGCTGTGCCAGAATTGGGATGAGGCACCCAGCTCGCACGGCTTGGAAATACCGTTTCTGGGGTATATGCTAAATAATTAGTATCAATCGTATTGAGATACCTCAAGCCTTTGGCAGATCCCCAGGTGAGAAAATAGGCTGAGGTATCGGAAAAAATACTCAAATCAGGCCGGGGTTGAACCTCCGGTGCTGGCACGCCTGTGATCCCGTCCCGGTACAGCTGAGCATCTTCTGCGCCATCGTTTCTTTTGCCTACAAACTCCAAGTAGTGAAAGCCTCCCGTTGCATTTTCTTTCACAAAAAGGGGAACTTCTATTCCTCGATAAAAAAGTTGAATGGAGTCTGCGTCTTGCTGACTCAAGTTAACTCCTGCAGCTGCGAAATCAGCTGCATCCAGTCCATAGACAGCATCTTGGTCCACCAGGAGCTTGATGAATGGGCGGTTGGGGTTGGAGACATACCAATCATTGGCGTAGTCAATGGATTGGGAAAAGCTGGTCGCTGTCAGATACGCCAGCAGGGTAAGGGTAAGGATTAGGTTTTTGATCATCATATTTGGCCGTTATTCCACCTTACAAAGATTGAAAACGGGAGATGAGATGAGAAAAACTTAAAATATAATTTATGGGATTATTTTTTTTAACTAAAAAAAATAATCCTATAAATTATTTATAAAATTTGATGTTTTGAGTATTTTTTAGAGTTGTAAATGGGATAAAATTTTTTTAGGTATTTTTTTTTACCCTATCGACTTTATAGGTTCAGAGATTAGGGTTCAGGGTTCAGGGTTCGATAATCCTTATTCCACTCCTGCTAAATAACCCTTCACGGACTTTTTATTTCTATTCGATGGGATGATACCCACCTTTGAGAAACATTATTTCCAAATGATTCTCTAACCAAAACCGCTACTACTATGAAAACTAATACATTTTGCATTACCCTTATTCTATGCTTATTGCTGCCATTGGGCACTTCTGCTCAACTGCTGATGAAAAAACGGCCCGCTCAAATCACTTTTGTTACCCCGCTTAGCACCAATGGGGTAAAGGCTCCACGCATCATCAATCACCTTTCTGTCAATGTGATTGGCGGAATTAATGGAGGCGTCGAAGGGACTGAGGTAGGCGGCATTTTTAATATTGATAAAAAACACGTTGAAGGTTTGCAAATTGCAGGGTTTGTCAATGTGGTTGGAAGTTATGTGACAGGCCTCCAGATCGCTGGCTTTGCCAATGTAGTAGGCGGTGAGAGTCATGCCTTACAGGCCGCTGGTTTTGTGAATATCCTCGGCGGTCGGGCTCGAGGTAGTCAATTTGCGGGGTTTGCCAATCTGGCAGGGGGCAAGATGACGGGCCTCCAGGCTGCTGGTTTCTTCAATGCAGTAGGGGGGAATATGAAGGGAAGCCAAATCTCAGGCTTTGCCAATATGGCGTCTAACGTCTCTGGGTTTCAGTTTGCAGGTTTTGCGAATATCGCCAAAAAGGTTAATGGTGGCCAAGTAGCTGGGTTTATCAATATCGCTAAGCGCGTGAAAGGGGTGCAAATCGGTGTAATCAACATCGCCAAAGAAATGGATGGTATTCCGATTGGTCTGCTGAGTTTCATCCAAAAAGGCGGAATCAAGCAGTTGGACATCAGTACTTCAGAAGCGCTCAAAGCACAAGTGGCCCTAAAAATGGGCGTTCGACGCTTTTACAATATATTCGCCGTGGGCGCTACGGTTGACGACGATGGTCCAGATCATTATGCTTTTGGATATGGAATGGGTACCCAATGGGGTGTTCGAGGATTTATCTCTAATCTGGAAATCATGACCTGGAATGTCAATCGTGGATTTGAAAATTGGTTTGACGAGGTGAGTCTCCTCAATCAGGTCAAATTTACCCTGGGGCATACCTTTGGAAGGCATTTTACGCTTTATGGAGGCCCTGTCTACAACCTCATGATTTCATCCTATGACCACGCCCTTAACCTAGATGATCCAGGTATTGCGCCTGAATGGGCCTTTACTGACAAGTTGGTAGGCGGTGGAAGGACGCGTTTCCAGCAGTGGCTTGGATTTACAGGTGGCGTGAGGTTTTGAGGAATTATTGATTATTTATTGCCTGATTATTCATTGATAAAATGATCAATTAGGTGCAAAAGACCCCGTAGGTTTCGAAAACCTACGGGGTCTCCCTTTTTAAAGAGGATTGGTGTTAATTCAAGATTGAAAGAACACTAGCCCTCCTCACTCTTATTCGCTGCCTCTTCCGCTGCAATTCTCGCTTCATTCGCAGTCTTAATCTGCTCTTGAGTCTCTCTAAGAGATTTTTTGGCATTTTCCAGATCTGCTAGATTGGTAGACATGGAGTTATCATAATTGATACGGAGGCGGAGGAACTGGGCGGGAATTTCGATCAGCCCACTGAGCACCTTGCCAGGCAGTTTGGAGGCCGCAAGTAACCAGCTTGGCTGTTCCAGCTTGATCTGATTCGGATAACCGTAAGGACCGAAAGTAATGTCTAGGGTATTTTTGACCATCGGGGCATAAGGTACCGCCACGAGGTGAGAAATGTCGGGGTGCGGCAGTTTGACGACATATTGCTTCATCGTACCTCCTAGCGTATAACTCAACTCTGCCAGTTCCATGGGTTTACAGAGAAATCCATCGTGGTCACCATCTGGGTCGAGCGGTTGGGCCGCAGGCTGAGAATAAGGCTTAAAGGTCATGGTAAATTCCTTGTCAGCCTGCTGGATAGTCGCAATGGCATTCGAGAGGGCCTTGGGATCAAAAGGGTCAATCGTAGCCTCATATAAGACAATCGGCTGGGCAAGACTTCTATCTGCAACGCCAGTTACGGCTGTTTTTACCGTATCCAGGACATTTTGGACTATCTCTACGGTTGTATCTTCAACGACCATATTGATGGCAGAGAGATATCCCTCTTCTGTAAATCCAACAGTGATATTGTTGTTGCTTGTTCCGTTTGTATGATACCTGAGGTACCAACGATTGGCGGGATCAGGCATGATCTGAATATCATGTTCCAAGCTGAATTCGGGGGGAGTAGGGGGGCTGGCGTTGGGATCCCCTAAGCTAGTTTGCGACAGCTTCAGATGAAGCATGCCTTTTGGCAGGTAATAGCAATTGAAATTGCCTTTTTGTGGATTGCGTGTCGAGATCAGAATGTTCTTTGCCATTGCTTAGGGAATTATTGATTAAAATTCTTAATGTTCACTGTAAGTATGATCACTTTTTGCAAAAAAAGATTTCTAAAGAAGTGACTTTTTGATAAAATGCTTTCTAAATATATGCAAAAACTGGCAATCACAAAGCTTCGTGATAGTTCGCTGGTTTAAGAACTCCAGTTTTTGTAATTTTTCAGCCACATTTTCTGACGTAATTCGCTAATTTCCTTTTATCTCCAATTATTCAATTCATCAAAATAAGTTGATTTTACATGGACTTTGACAAAATTTTATCTCAAATCTCAGACCTTTCCGCTGCCTATCTGCCCAAGGTAGCACTCGCTTTGGTGACCTTGATCCTCGGTTTTTGGATCGCCAATAGACTTACAAGAGCAGTTCGCAAAGCCCTGGAACGCAAAGGCGTTCAGGTAGAACTCCAAGGCTTCCTTGGAAGTCTCGTCAATGCGCTATTGAAAGTAGCGGTGCTACTAGCAGCAGCTGACATGGTCGGTATAGAAGCGGGATCATTCATGGTGATCCTGGGTTCTGCAGGCCTGGCCATCGGCTTGGCCCTGCAAGGTAGCCTCGCCAATTTCGCTGGCGGAGTCATGATCCTTCTTTTCAAACCCTTTAAGGTCGGAGACCTTATCGAGGGAGAAGGTCACTTTGGCAATGTGACTGCGATTAATGTATTTGTGACGACTTTATTAACGCCGGATAATAAAACTGTAATCATTCCCAACGGTCCACTTTCTAGTGGCTCTATCACCAATTATACCACAGCAGGCAAAATCCGAATTGACCTGGTCATCGGCATCGGTTATGGAGAGAATATTCAAAAAGCGCGTGAGGTCATGGTAGAAGTAATGGACCAACACCCATTGGTGCTTAAGGACCCTGCACCTTCGGTGACAGTGCTCGAACTCGGCGATAGTTCCGTAAACCTAGCCGTCCGCCCTTATGCTACACCAGAAGATTATTGGACCGTATACTTTGACATCACTGAGCAATGTAAAGTAGCGCTAGATACTGCGGGTATTGATATTCCATTCCCACAGCGAGTCATCCATAACGCGAACTAGGAAGAGATTATTAATTGATTGATTATTGATTGTAGATAGTTGATAGTTAGTCATTTAGATAATGTTATAGCGATAAAGAATCCCACAACTTTTCAAGTTGTGGGATTCTTTTTGTGGACTTTTAGAAAAGGTGTGAAAACTTTTTGTACAGGATATTGAGGATCCAGTATCAGCAAATGCTTGATTATTCTACCATGATTTTCTTTGTAATGACTTGATCGCCAGCTTGTACTTTTAGGAGATAAATCCCTTTTGCATGCCCTTTCATATCCAATGTATGCTCGAAAGATCCAGCGTTGATGTCTGGGGTTGTTTGGATGATTTGTTGACCGTTAATTTGGAACACAGATAAGGTCACCTCCACGGGTTCTTCCAAATAAAGGGACACTTTTGTAAGACCTTCGGTCGGATTAGGATATACTGAGACATCAGACAGTTCCATCGGGTGATCAATCGCAGTCGGAGGAGTGCCTACAGAGAAATGAAAGAATGAGGCATCAGCAAAAAAGCAGCGTTTGAGAATGGTGTCTCTGGTAGGCCCAATAATGGCCATATAGCCAGGGCTAGCGCTATTGCAGAGCCCTTCCCCGCCTGCATCCTTCATTACCAGGGAGAAACAGCCATCTTTGGACAAGGTAAAGTTTTGAGTGATCGGAGCGGTATTGCCATCCGTATAAGGCCCCCCTTGGGCAGGGATAGTTCCATTGCTCCAATCGTAAATATACCAGTTAAGTTCTGATCCCTTCATATCTGGCTTCACCACAAATTGGTACCCGCCCTGTGCATCAATCGGACGCTCAAATACCTTCTCATAGTAGTCATTGCCCGGTTGTTCGTCTACTTGCCCGTTCGGGTTTTTGACCCTTACGCGCAAGCGATTGAAAGTGAGTGTGGTAAATGGCACACTGGGCAGGATGATGTTTTCCCTTTGGTTAAATGGAAGGCTACCTGTCCAGTTATAAGTATTTTTGGGCTCGTTATTGTACCAATATTCAATTTCTACTGAAGTTAAATCTTGCTGGCCACGATTTCGGATGGATATTTCGGGATCAAATGGCCGACTTTCACAATAGGTGTCTTCTCTTGGGCTGATAATCCCTGAAACCATGGCATCATGATTTAAAGATACTGTAGCCATACTTCTCCTATCACCGTTGAGGATTTCCTTGCTAGAAAGGTCTTGAATAAATGCGACCATTTCACATTCGTCAATATTCCAATTGCCAGAGGCTGAGAAGCTGAGGTTCAAGGTGATGGAATCCTGATTGGAAAAGTCCAAGAGGGTTCCGTTTTGGTTGGGGACCATCAATTGGTTGACGAAGTTGACTTCCGTCAGGTTGTTATGCCAATTTTTAGGAATCCTAGATTCTGTTATAGCAAGGTGGGCAACCAAGTTGGTCAAATTGCCATAGGGCGCAACTCTTTTTATGGTTACCTCCACATCGTAGTCCAGCCCAGTATGTGTGAAGGACATATCTATGTCAAAAGAAGTTTTTTCAGCCATTCTCGCATTATACTTGGTGAGATAGCTACTGTACATGGACATGGTCGCATTTCCACCCCGAATATGATCTTTTCCATCAAACCATGTACTGGGAAATCCACCTACCCCATAGTATGAATTTCTAGAATCAGAATAGGGATTAGAAAAGGCATCTCCGTCGTGATTTTCTAAAATGGCAACTTTGTGCCCATTATGGACCATATCATCTGCTCCCATGGCAGCACCAGGACAATACCCACACCACGTACCTGTGGCAATTTCTATAACTACCAGGTTTCGGTCTATCTGATTTTGACCATTGACAAAGTTTGCCATGCAGATAAGCAGGGAAATAAAAAGAAAAGGCTTTTTCATAGTTTTGTTTTTTACATTTAATAGAAAAATAAATGCCTGTAGAAATCAAGGTAGTTAATAATATATGATAATGGAGGAACCCTTGAATGAGTGGTTCATCTTTGTTGTCGAATTGAAGAAAGCATGTTGCCAAAAGTTTCTGTCCTTCTCCCTATTTACAATGCATCCAACTGCCTTCACATCGCTGTTGAAAGTATATTGGAACAAACATTGACAGATTTTGAATTGATCCTCATAAATGACGGCTCCACTGATGGAAGCCCCCAGATAATGGCGCACTATGCTAAGCAAGATGATCGAATAATTCTCATTTCCACCCCTCATCAAGGCATTGCTCACGCCCTCAATAGAGGCCTGGAAATCGCCCAGGCACCATTTGTCGCCCGTATGGACGCAGACGATTTCTCCTACGCAACTCGGCTTGAAAAACAATACAAAATGCTTGAAAATGATCCTTCATTGGGATTGGTTGGATGTCTGGTAAACTATGGCGGAGAAATAGATACGCAAGCGGGTTATGCGCGGTATGTGGATTGGATTAATGGCTTGGTCACGTGGCAAGACATTTCACTCAATCGATTTATCGAATCGCCTATCGCTCATCCCAGTGTGATGTTTCGGGCCAGCTGTGTGAGGGAATTTGGAGGCTACAAAACATCCGCAGTTCCAGAGGACTATGAATTGTGGTTGCGGTGGATGGATAGGGGAATAAAAATGGCCAAAGTTCCTGAAGTGTTATTTCAGTGGAATGATCCGCCAGGCCGTTTGTCACGGATCCATCCGAATTATAAGGATGTAGCGTTTGCATCCGTGAAAGCGGAGTACCTCCACCGATGGCTAGCCAAAAAAAATCCCTACCACCCCCAAATTATGATTTGGGGGGCAGGAAGGAAGTCGCGAAGACGCTCCGATTTATTGCTAGCCCATGGATGTGAAGTGACAGCTTATATTGACCTGAAGGCTGCCCCTCCTATCCATGGAATCCCCGTCTTTCCCTATACAGCTCTGCCAGAATTGGCACCAGGATTTTTGGTGAGTTTTGTCAACAATAGAGGGGCAAGGGATGAGATTGCGGTATACCTGCAAAAAGTTGGCTGGAAGGCGGGCAAGGATTATTTGCTTTGTTAATTCCAAAACATTGCCAATTCTTTAGTTGTTCATAGTTGTGAAATTACCGCCAAAATGACTAATTTTGTCCGCGCATTTCTACATAACATTTTAACCTATACAAACCAATATGTCCGACCTACCTGGTGCTTCCGAAACTGTCAATTTAAATATTCAAGAAGAAGCCCACGCTCTCTCTGTTACCATTGGTACTTATAATGAAAAGGGAATAGATATTTCCAAATTATTAGGAACTACAGGCCACGTAACGTTAGATCCCGGTTTTAAGAATACCGGCTCTACCAAAAGTGCCATTACTTTTATTGATGGGATCAATGGGATCCTGCAGCATAGGGGGTATCCGATCGAACAGTTAGCTGAACTGGCTTCTTTTCAAGAAGTCATGTACTTGCTGCTTCAGGGAGAGTTGCCAAATGCCAATCAATTGGCAGATATTGAAGGTCAAATAAAGGCAGAAACAAAAGCCCCAGAAGGGATCAAAACCTTGTTAAATGCTTTGCCAGACGGTAGTCATCCGATGGGGATGCTCAGTGTTGCCCTTGCCTCATTGCCCAGTTTTTACCCCAATGCCCTCGATTCTTGGTCTGATGAAACTGTTCGCTGGGAGACGATCTACCGGTTGTTGGGCCATATGCCCGTAATTGCGGCTTATGTATATCGTAGGAGCCAAAATCTCCCTTATATCGATCCCAATCCAGAACTGGATTATGTGTCGAATTTCTTGTACATGATGTTTGGGGAAGTAGATCCTGTCATCGCAGATGCATTAGACACGTTGTTGATCCTTCATGCGGATCACGAACAAAACTGCTCTGCAGCTACTGTGAGAATGATTGGATCATCCCATGTAAACCTCTATGCTGCTATTGCAGGTGGAAATAGTGCTTTGTGGGGGCCACTCCACGGGGGGGCTAACCAGAAGGTAGTTGAAATGCTGGAAAGCATTTTAGCAGATGGAGGCGATTCAGAAAAATATATTAACAAAGCAAAAGATAAAGCTGACCCATTCCGACTGATGGGGTTTGGGCACCGTGTATATAAGAACTTTGATCCGCGTGCGAAAGTGATCAAGGCCTATGCTGATAAAATTCTGGATAAGCTAAATGTAGATGACCCTGTGCTCGACATTGCTAAGCGCCTCGAATCTTCAGCCTTGAATGATGAATACTTCCAAAAGCGCAAGCTTTTCCCCAATGTCGATTTCTACTCGGGGATCATTTACCGAGCGTTAGGCATTCCCGTGGATATGTTTACTGTGATGTTTGCCCTAGGACGTTTACCTGGATGGGTGTCTCAATGGAAAGAGATGCGCGAATCAGGCGACCCAATTGGCAGACCGCGACAAATATATACTGGCGCTTCCAAAAGGGACTATAAACCTATAACCGACCGCTAAGTCAACTGGCAGTCAGTCATTTATATACTCGGCCTGCCTGTCAAGGCGGGCCGTTGTATTTAGAGACTTTTGTTGTTTAGAGGGTTCTTTATATATTGTCATGACCAAATTACGCCTAAGTGGGGTATTTTTGTCTATAGTTGTTGTATCAAAATAAGGTACGTGATTATATGAAACCAAAAAACATCTTTGATTTCGAAAAACCCATTGTCGAGCTGGAGAATAAGCGCGAGGAAATGCTGAAGTTTGCCGCCGACAATAAAGTGGAGATGGATACTACTGTAGAAGAGCTTGAAAGGCATATCCAAAGCCTAAAAGAGAATGTCTATGGAAACCTTAATCGCTGGCAACGCGTCCAGATTTCTCGCCACCCTGAACGGCCTTACTCCCTGGATTATATCCAGCACATCAGCGAAGAATTTATAGAATTATTCGGTGACCGTAATTTTAAGGACGATAAGGCTATGATAGGA
The DNA here is from genome assembly GCA_030430575.1 of Bacteroidia bacterium. Taxonomy (GTDB): domain Bacteria; phylum Bacteroidota; class Bacteroidia; order J057; family J057; genus JAUIGE01. The sequence goes on from JAUIKF010000006.1 coordinate 66,082, forward strand.
GGCCTCGGTCGAATAAACGGTCAATCGGTCATGTTTATAGGCCAACAAAAGGGCCGAACTACCAAGGATCGCCAATATCGAAATTTTGGTATGCCTAATCCAGAAGGCTATAGAAAAGCCTTGCGCTTGATGAAAATGGCTGAGAAATTCGAAATTCCGGTGGTTTGTTTGATTGATACGCCGGGGGCATTTCCTGGACTAGAGGCCGAAGAACGAGGGCAAGGCGAAGCCATCGCTAGGAACTTGCTGGAAATGGCTGTCCTTCGTGTACCCATCATCTGTATAGTGATAGGAGAAGGTGCTTCGGGAGGTGCCTTAGGTATAGGTGTAGGGGATAGGGTCTATATGATGGAAAATACCTGGTATTCAGTGATTTCTCCAGAATCGTGTTCTAGTATTCTGTGGAGAAGTTGGGAGAATAAAGAGTTGGCTGCTGAAGCCCTTAAGCTAACTGCCGAGGACAATCTTGCTTTCAATATCATTGATGGAATCATCAGCGAGCCACTTGGTGGTGCGCATCGTGATCCAGAACATGCTTATCAAGAAGTGAAAGAATTGCTCATCAAAGATATTGAAGAATTGAGCAATGATCCTGTTGAGCGGCTTATCGAAAAAAGGATTGACAGATTTTCACAAATTGGAGAACACCAGTTTGCAGAAATGCCAGATAAGGATGAGTCAACTGATGCTTCCATTTCCCAAGAAGAAACTGTCGCGACTATCGGAAATGAGTAAGTCATGTTTTAGATTCTGAAAGGAATAATGTACTTTTGTTCTATTCTGATTCAAATATGTCGATAATCGCTCATGGGGAAACATTCCTTCATCATTGCATGGACATGTGCTGCTCTTATTGCTAGTACTGCTTGTAGTGAAATCGTGCCCGTCTGGACAGACGCACTTGATCTTACGAAAGATTATACCCTTTACCGGACAGATTTACCTCGTGAATTTGAGATACAATTTGATCATCCACAACCTGAGTTGGATGTGCGTCTTGAATTGGAACTCACCTATGATATTAGCGGAATAGGGCGCAAAGACCTCCCCCTGATTTTATTTTTGGAACGAAAAGACAGCTTGGAAACCAGTTTTCCTCAAGGTTTCCCCATAAAGATTCCCTTGAAAGAAGACAGCAAATGGCTTGGTCAAGCTGGGACCAACGAAGTGGACTATGTCATCACTTACATAGTGATCGAATCACTTTTGCTCAAAAGCGGAGCCGCTTATTCCTTAAAAATCTACGCAAATGATGAGCAGACAGAAAAGATTTACGGAGTTGTACGGCTTGCTGCTCGTTTATATGAGAATCAGTTAGAAGGTGCAGAGTGAGTGATTTTTCCAAATATTTATAGCGTATTACATTTTGCTTCAACCATTAACTTTCTCCAAATATCAAGGGGCGGGAAATGACTTTGTGGTCATAGATAATCGTCAACTAACGTTGGAAAAAAAGCTTGACCAGCAAGCCATTCATTTTCTATGTGATCGCAGATTTGGCATCGGCGCAGATGGCCTGATCTTGCTTTCTCCCTCAGATACCTGTGATTTTCGGATGATTTATTACAACGCTGACGGGAGTGAGAGTAGCCTTTGTGGCAATGGAAGCCGATGTATCGTAGCATTTGCTCATCATTTAGGGCTGATTTCGAATGAATGCACTTTTGAGGCGATTGATGGCCCCCATCGTGCCTGGTATTCCGAAAAGGAAGTCCAAATAGAAATGAATTCCGCCTTAGGCTATAAGCAGCTTGAAAAGGATAAATTTTGGGTGGATAGTGGCTCACCACATTATGTGCACTTTATGGAGGCAGCGATTAATGAAGTCGATTTGGATGCATTAGCTCTGCCAATACGGCATGCAAAGGCCTATCAACCCATCGGAGGTACCAATGTCAACCTTGCACAAATCACAGCACCCCTAAACCTAAAAGTCCGGACTTTTGAGCGAGGGGTAGAAGGAGAAACCCTTAGCTGTGGTACAGGCGTCACGGCTTGTGCTTATACCTATTTGCAAGGGGTCGTTGACCTTCCTACAGGAGCCTCAAATGAAGTATTTTTTCAAACGCCAGGAGGAGACCTCAGTGTCAGGATTGAGGAATTTAAAACAGCGAATGAACGCATTTACCTTTGTGGTCCCGCTACATTTGTGTTTGAAGGGATAATCGATTTTCCATCACCTTAAACCAAATTGGGGGAAGCAGAGAAAGCAGCATCATACCAGGATACCCGGTAGGTAACTCCAGGCTTTCTTCATGGTGTCTCAACACCTGGTACTTGCGGCTCGCCCGATAATGGTGGTCAGAATGACGCGTAAGCTCATAGAGCATAATCCTCCCCAGTGTATGATTAGAATTCCAGGAGTGATGTGGCTTTACAGGTTCATATCGCCCAGGAGATAGCTCTTTCCTGAGCAATCCATAATGTTCTAAATAATTGACTGTTTCGAGCATAATGGCACCTACCAAGCCTACGATGACCATAGCCAAAGCTGCTGCCCATCCCAAAGTCACGCCTAAGCCCACTATTAGGGCCGTTTGGAGGAGTTGGAATCGAAGCATGAGATTATGAAGGGAAAATGGAGAAATCCCTTTTTGTTGTAAGCGATGTGCTTCAAGACGCCACGCTGATCGCCATCCTCCCCATATGGACCGAGGCCAAAACTGATAGACTGTTTCGCCAGCTCTGGCTGTCGCAGGATCTTTTGGCGTCGCTACATGGCGATGGTGACCACGGTTGTGTTCAATGTAAAAGTGCATATAAAGGGATCCCAATAAAAGCCCTTGAGCGATGAGTCGTTCATATTTGTTTTTCCTATGGCCTAATTCGTGCCCTACATTGATTCCTAGCGCCCCACAAATGATTCCCACACTGAGCGTAAGCCCCACTAATTCATATCCTGCTAGTGGAATATAGGCTACGGTATACAGATAATAAGCTAGTATGGTATAAAGAATAGGCAAATTGAGGTAAAGCAATACATCATACCAGCGGCTTGCCAGGGCCTTCTTGGAAGTCGAGTCATCCATATTGGATGTGGTGCCTGGCATGATCAGCTCCAAGGCTGGGAGGAGGCCAAATAATAAAACAGGAGTGAGAAAACTCCAGTAGCCTTTCAAATAAAGGCCAATGAGTGGAAGTAATGGCACAAAGTACGCTAGGAGGTATTTCGCTGCTTGCCAGCGATGATGGTTTTGGTTAAGGTCCATAATTGCAAGATTGGCACAAAATATACCGAAAAAACAAACGCCTACCCAAATCGGGTAGGCGCTAAATTTTTAGTTTCAGAATTTAGACGAAGATTACATCAGATAATCAACTGGGTTTACATGTTCGCCATTTCTGATGACTTCGTAGTGGAGATGTGGATTGGTACTTGTTCCTGTATTACCAGAGAATCCAATGGTATCTCCTCTAGTGACATGCGCTCCTGGTTTTACTACCACCCGAGAAAGGTGTCCGTAAAGGGTAGCGTACTCTTCATTTTGAAAGACTTCCTCGTGCTCAATGACAATGTATCTGCCATATCCGCTGTTGTCACTTGCAGCTACGGCCTTCGTTACGATGCCGTCAGCGGTTGCAATTACTGGAGTCCCTGTAGGGGCGGCGAAGTCTTGCCCTTTGTGCATTTTCAAAATTCGGTGAACCGGGTGGTTTCTCATTCCAAATGGGCTACCGATAAATACAACTTCCGTCTCCGCTAATGGGTAGATGGCTGGGACTTGCCGGATGTCAATGGGATCTAGCTGATGCAGGTGAGCTAATTGGGTCTTCAAAAAAGCTTTCTGTGCTGCTTGCTTATCTGTTTTGGCTGGTGGGTCAGTTTGGCTATCAGGCGAGTTGAAGGAAACTAATGTTACGCTGGCCAAAAGCAGTATGCTTAAAACATGGGCTTTCATAACCGTTCTCTATGCAAATAATGAGTTAACTTTTAAGTTAGAAGGAGGCGGTGCCTGTACCTGGCATAGAGTTCAGAGGCAGGCTGCCTGAATGACTTGTGGAGCATAAAACAGCTTCACATTTTTCAATAGGGCCGCAAACGTACAACATTTCATTTGGTTCTCCAAATAGGGTTGTCAACATTGCTGGGGTGAACATTCACAAGAACGATTTATATATATCTTGACGGATCAAAACCTTAATGTCACATCGACAATGATGTGTCGTGTCCACACCCTATACTTAAAGGATGTGCTTACGAAAAAGAGAATAAATGGTTATCGGGAATTATGAGTAGAACAGTGCGAAGAACGTGTGGTGAAAAAATAAATAGCAATTGGTATTGCTTTGTTCAATGGTTCAAATGTTAGGATTTTTGGGAAGAATACCAAGGATTTTGAAATTAGCCCCAATTAGTATCCCTTTTGAACCTGTATGTATTTTGATTAAGTGTTCATCATCTACACAAAGAGTAAAACAATATCTGTACCAACAATTGCCAAGATTATTAATTGTAGAGAATATTGCACATTTTTGAACTTTATATTACGACTAATCACACTGTTTATGTCCCTGAAAATCAGGAGGTAACCGCATTTTTTATCTTTTTTTTACCCAGGAAATAAATTTTTTTACCTCTTCATGTTGAAGGAGAGCATCTAGTGAGTTGAAATGGCGTCCTAGCTCTTTATTTGTCTCACAGGTATGAATATGTCGGTGACATGGTTTGCAAGTAGCAATTGTTTGGTTCATCTCTTCACGTGTAAACCGTTTCTTAAACCATTTATTTGTATGTAAAGTTCTGGGAATCAAATGATGCTGCGTAATCACTGTTACTTCTCTTTCGCATAGTTCACACTTTTTCATAGGTTTATTATCAGGTAATCACATATTGGTTGTGTAAGAATTGTCGGCAGTTTTCGACAGGGCGATCTTCTGTAACTCTAGACTAGAGTAGAATCCACGATATGATTAACCCAACACCCAGAACTTTATAAAGGTTTATATTTAGCGCCTTTGAAAATTTCTTCATATGCCGTCTGGGAAACGAGGTCTGCAACGGAAAGGTCAGAATGGAGCCTAGCGTAGTTATCCACAATTCGCCAACCAAGAAACTGTGCCAATCGGGGAGCAGAGACATGAGAGACTTCGGCTGTGAATGGACGCTCCACCAGATATTTCTGATAAGCCATATAATCAGTTTCAAATAGGGAAGGAGCCAAGTCCTTATAAATATCTTTTTCAAAATGATACGCCCAAGCCATTTCTTCAGCGCTATAAGCCATCTTGATGGAATCTGGGATTTGCGGGATCAGTTGATCGACTAAATAGATTTTAAGCCCCTCACGGATCATGTGATCGAGTAGGGTAGGTTGTCCTTGGACATTGACTTGGGGGACAGTTCCCTCTGCCAATTCGGAGGCGATATTAGCCTCTAGGTAGGAAGGTTGAAAGCGTCGCCTGATATATTGAGGAAGATTCGGGGAATAATAAGGCCAATTATTCCCCATAAAATAATGAAGACCAATGCTAATATAGCCTTGAGGGGCAAGTAACTGATCTACCCTTTGCATGCGCCCAGAAGGGTCATAGCCATTTACATGGGTACGGATCGCGGGAATTGCTACTTCGGGGAAGTACTTATGATAGCGCTTAAATAAGGGAGTTAGTCGGGCCTCAAATGGAAATTCAGCAGGAAAAGTAGCCTGAATGGTATCCAATAAGGCTAGCATATTTGAATCAGCAAAGACAGTCCCAACTTGCAGGGCAATGGCTGAATCAGTTTCTGCTTCTGATAAAGGAGGCAACCCTTGTCGTGTACGGGCTTCATTATAAAGGTCAATTCCTGCAAAATAATAGAGAAAATCACGTTCATGCGCTAAATTTTGCGCATATGCAGAAAAAAATGCAGCTTCAGGCTTACTTTTTAGCAATTTTGCCGTCTCAAAAAGCGACTGATCTACTCGTTGAAAATCAAGTTGAAGGTCAATACCTTGAATGTCTGCGTCGGGGTCACTTTCACAACCAATGATGCCCATACAAGTCATTATTGCCAGGCTAACTAAGAGGATTTGGTTTCTCATGTATATTAAGGGAAATTTTACTCAAAAAAACGCGTTTTCTTGCCGTAAATTGCAACGTCTTGGAACCAGTTTTCATCTTACAATAATAAAGACACACCTAAACTATGAAAAAAAGAACTTTCTTATCACTAATCTTCATCTTTGGCCTCGGTACAGCCCTGATGGCTCAGGAAGGATTTAAAATCGGCCTACGGTTTTCACCAAACATTGCATGGGCCACTATCATCGAGTCGGATGACAAAGACCGAGTTGATTTGGGGCAAAAGTCTTCTGTAGGCTATGGATATGGCCTCATGATCAATTATGGCTTTACGGAGAATTATGCCATCAATACGGGTGCTCATATCGTCAATCGTTCGTTTGAGTCTGTTGATACGCTCAACAATGCTGTAGCTACCCGTTATACTGCAGTGGAGATTCCTTTAGGGTTCAAGTTACGCTCCAATGAAATTGGTAGTGGTGTACACGTCAGGGGACTTTTTGGAATAACCCTTGACCTCAATACAGGTTATAAGCAAAGCGTGACCCAAGCAAGCGGAGATGTCGCTATTTCTCGAAATACCGATCGCGCCAATATTTTCTCTACCTCCTTCATCTTTGGCGGAGGGGTAGAAATCGAGCAAGACTTCGGCACTTTCGATATTGGCCTTACAGCCCACCGCGGCCTGATGAATGTTAATAACAGGACCAATGGCTTCAAGGACCTTATCGTTCGCCTGAACTATGTCTCACTGGATTTGGGGTATTATTTTTAGGAATAGAACAAGTATCTACAAAAAGGCTCCAGAAAGTTTCAATACTTCTGGAGCTTTTTTATTCTTCTTTTTCCATTAACTCATTCGGGTCAATAATAGGGAGAATACTCCCCTCTAATAAAGTACCTCTTGTCTTTACCAGAATCATTCCTCTGGCAGTTGAATAAGCAATTGCTAATAAATGTCTCATTAGGATACCGTCAACATGAAGTTTTTTGACACCTAATTCATCTTCTTTGACCAAGTCATCAAAATTATCTATTTCAAATGTAAAACCGATCCTAAAATACCCAATAGAATCCACCTCCTGGACTTCATTTTGTTGGACCTTAACTTCTGCATCAGTATGGATATTTAGTAATATTTGTACACGTTTTTCCTCGATATGAAATCCTTCTTCTGATTCAATTCTAAAACCAATACCGGTTAACTCTTCTGGTGAGAAATAGGTTCCCTTTTGTCCTCCCACATTAAAAGAAAGGATTCGCGCATCAGCCATATGGACCATGCTGCTTTTAAATAGCGTATTTGACTGTTTCGCCATAAATAACCTTTATGAGACTGCTTGAATATTTCTGTTGATGGTTACATTACTTTTTACAACTTTGAGCATAAGGGCCTCCTTTGAATAGGTAGCCATTTCAGGACTGATATGCCCAGTTATATTGTAGGAACCGTCCTTTAATGAATTCCTTTGTTGTTTCCTCTTGAAAGAAACGACTTTACCAAATGCCGTTGGGATTTCAATCTCCGATGATTCACGAGAACGAATAGGAGTGAGAATAATATCTTCCCCTAATGCAACCTCTAATCTTGTAATCGTTTTGAGAGTTAAGTTATGCAGCCCTGAAAGCATACGACTAACTTCAGGTTCTGATTTTCCAAGTTTTTCAGCTAGATCACGCTGGGTCATTCCATTTCGCTCAAGAATTGACAAAACTTGTTTTGTTATATCTAAGTTTTTCTGAACAAACCGCTTATTTTCAGGCTTAACATCTTCGAGTGCTTTTTTGAAATATTTACTTGCCATGATAGAATTTTTTATGTAGACAAAGAAGTTTCAAGTTAAAATCATCCTGGTAGCCAAAGTTCTAAATCTCCATTTAAAGTGTTTCCCTCAATCCAAATTTCTTTATGAATTAGTTTTCGTGTTAGCTCCCTGGCTATATTCTTTGCCAATCGAAGGTGCGGAAGAATATCTGGACTATCCTCATTCTTCTGACTAGTTTTGATACCACCTCCACACAAAATTATTATACCTGGAGGAAAAGGGATGCAATAAAGTCGTAATTTGGGCTGATAGGTTTGAAGGAATTTGAGATTTTTATCCTTTATCATTTTAGGAGGAAGCCCTTTGGCCTCATCTTCATGGCGTAAAACACAAACTTCAAGGCCTTGCTTTCCAATTTCTTTAATCCAAGTATTGAGGTGGTCAAAGGCATCTTTATATCCTTTTTGATAATGGAGGTAATCAGGGTCTGAAAATCTAGCCCAAAAGGCATCTGTTTCTGAAAGTTCCTTCTCTTCATCACGAACCATATAAAAATTGACTTTGTCAAAAAATGCAAACTCTTCAATAAGAAATATTTTAGACAAAATAGGGCTATTATGGATTCTTTAAGAATAATATTAATAACAACCTTGTTAAGGTATTTACGGATCACTTATCATATATGTTAAGTGCAAAGGTACACCTTTTTGTGACTATTAAAAACAAAAAACTGCAAGTGAAAAGCCTCCACTTGCAGTTTTTTGTTAAGGCGAAACCACGCTCGAACGATCAGCCTCTCGAAAGCTCGAACTTTCCTTTAGCTACTCCTTCACAAAGTAGATAATCTCAGCTTCTACACTTTTGTAATCATTGCCAAACAAGGCTTCTATACAAGGCACAGAGAGGCCTATTACTTGAGGACGAGAATCCGACAGGCGATTGATGATTTCAATCTCTACAAACCCGGGGTTATCGGGAATATTGAGAAGGACACGGGTACCTTTAGGAAGGGTCTTATGGTAGCCATAATAGATAGATTTGGCATTGTCAGGCCCTTTTACAGGGAAAATACCTCCTTTTTCTGTGACCTTGGTATAGTTCTGACCTGTATTCGCGTCATAGACTTTTTCTTCAAAATAGTTGCCTCCCGACGAGGCATTGATGACCTGCTCGGGTTGGTCCAGGCTACGGGTACGCTGCGTTTGGGCAGTAGATGTGCCAGGGGTGCCATTAGTGCTTTGACTGCCCATATCCCTTGTTCTTTCTTCTGCGGCTGATTGGCTAGCCAATAGTACATTGTTTTCTACCTCTTTCAGGACAACGTCCTTCAGGGGAGATTGGTCAAAACCTGGCTGACGACGGATCGCTTCTAAGGCCGCTATGCGATCGCGTACATTATCTTTGCCATTGGCCTTGTCAAGGAGGCTTGCGACTGCGAGATCCGAATTATCGATGCTGATTGGTTCTACATTGCCCACGCGTTTGATCCATCCTTTTTTGTCGCGCTCTTTTCCTACCAAATAAATCCAGTCATCATGGAAGTCTCCCATAGCTGCTATCTCTCCTTTTTCAAATGAGCTGGTGCTGATAGAGGTCGCTGATCCTGGACTGGCATAAATAGGAGAATGGGTCATCACGACCACAGAAGATGCATTTTTGTCAAATAAATAGCGATGAACCCAACCGATATTTCCACTTTCTGACACGGCTTTGTCATACATTTTACCGTCGGCATTGACGTATGCAGAATCGCCAAGAAGGCGTAGTTCCTGGCCGAAGTAGATGGGTTCTACATATTGAGCTTGCTTACCAGGAGCGGCACGCATGCCAGCTACAGGCCATAAGCAGATAGCTGTTTCCAGTGGAGCATTGGTGGCAGGCGCAGCGCCACGATTTTGGGCGGGTAGACTTCCGAAGATTGCCAGAAGACCTACCATGAGATAATACTTTAAGTGTTTCAAAACTGTTTGTTTTTTTATTTGCTTAAAAATCGTAAGAATCTTTTAAGGAACAAAAATATCTACGAAAAAAAACATTGTAACTATGTATCAAAAACGGCCTTTTTGCCCTAAAATTCTACCTTATAGCTAATGATAGGCAAAATACTTGCGCCAACCAAGGTTACCTCGCGATCTAGCAGGGCATCGTATTCACGGTATTCAGGTAAGGCGTTTTGCAGCATGTTTTTGACCTGTACAGCCCAGATATGGGAGGCATTTGGCCGATTTTTACGGTAGGTAAAGGTAAAATCTAAGACCACGAGTGTCTGTTCTGATTGAGACCATGCAAGTGACTCATCGAATACGGTCTCTCGTGCCAATCGGGAAGCATCTAAATCAATGGGGGTATAACGCCGCCCTCCTGTAATAGCCAGTGCGCCATTGAATCCTAAGAGGTTACTTTTTGTATTTCCTACCGCCAGTTCTTTGCCCATCAACAGATTAGCCTTGAAGTGGTTGTTGAAGGCGGAATTTCGCTCAATCCCATCTCCCCCTGTATATTTGGCATCAAATACGCTGATATTGAACAAATAGTAAAGCCCATTTTCTGTGAATCGCTCTAAACTCGCATCTATGCCCATATTATAGCCTGTCCCGTCGCTGACCAAGGCACGGATTTCGTCTAGTTCACTGAGGTTAAGGGCCGAAAAAGAACCTCCTGCTTCCACGGGCACATTCAGTAATCGCTGATAATAGGCTTCAATCCTGAGTTTATGGTTTCGGAGAAATCGCAAATAATATCCCAGAACCCAATGGTGACTTTTGACAAAATCTAACTCTAGGTTCGGCTGGGAAAGGCTATCAGGACGCATCACATAGGTGCCAAAATGTTCTACTTGACTGTGTAGGCCATAGCCAAATGCAAGCGATTGGTGATTGCTCAATTGGTATTTGAGTCCGAGGCGAGGTTCTATGGAGGATTGGTTATTCAGGTTAAAATGAAGAAAGTGTGCGCCGATATTGGCGGTGAACTTATCTGTCAAGCGAAAACTCGATTGGGAATACGCTTGTAGGCGGTAGGTCCTACCCCTTTCGTCAACGAGGGTGTTCAGCACCCCATTTACATAGTCATAATGTTCTGTAAACTGCTCATGCTGTGTCGTGGTGAGCATGACGCCTGTTTTGTTGACATGGTGGTCGCCAAAAATATGCTTCAACGAAGTACTGAAACTAAAGGGTTGGCGCTTGTATTGGTTACGGTCACGAAGCCTGAAGACTAGGTCTTCTTCTAGGTAAGTTTTATTATCAATCAAATCACTATAGGAACCCACCAAAGCTGATTTCCACACAGTTTTTTCCCCAATTAACAACTTATGTGTCGCCCCTAATGCGCCCATATCAGAACCTAATTCCAATTCAAATCGGTCCAAGTCCTCCACCCACAAACTCGGATCGAGCTCCGCTTCTCGCAGGCGGGTACTTAATCCGCCAATCCCAAATACCCCAAAGGTGCCCGCTTTTGTTGGGAAATTTAGCTTAAAGGAGATGTCTTGAAATTCTGGTAGGGAAAGGTAATTGATGAGGAGGTTGGCAGCAGTGAGGGTAGAAAAGCGATAATTGACCAGGTAAGAGGCTTTTCCCCCTTTTTTGAAAGGGCCTTCGGCGGCGAGGTCTACGCCAAGGACACTGGCCTGAAGGGCGTACTGGCGCCTTTCGTTATTGCCATTGCGAAAGCGAATGTCAAAAACGCCTGCGGTCGCATTGCCAAACTCGGCAGGGAAGGCGCCTGTGAAGAAGTCAGAGTTGGCGAGGAGCTGATTGCTGAATATGGTAAAAGTGCCGCCAGCACTGCCTATGCGTGCAAAATGATTGGGATTGGGTAGTTCTATGCCTTCGAGGCGATAGAGTAATCCACGCGGAGAATTGGCGCGGATGGAGATGAGGTTATCAGAGATAAAGGAATTGTCCATAACGCCAGGCATGGTCGCGACCAGTCGCGTAGGGTCATCCAACCCCCCTGCAAATTTGCGGGTCTCTTCAGCTTCAAATGAGATAGCACTGATGGTCGCCATTTCATTTTGTGGGCGTCCCTTCTCTCGGGGGGGAACCAAGGTCACTTCCTCCATCTCAAACGTCCTGACCTGCATTTCCACTTCTAATACCACCTCTCTCGCCGAACTCACGAGCACAGCAGGCATGGTAAAGCTCTCAAAATCAGGGTGGGCAAAAGCAATGTCATGTCTGCCTACTGGGACATCTTCTATGCGAAATTTGCCCTTTTCACCTGAAACTACGTCAATGGGAGGATCAACTGTCAGAAGGCGAATCCCAACCCCTGGAAGGGGCTTTTGGGTGTAGGCGTCTCGTATTTCCCCACGGATAGTTTGAGCCGGAATTTGGGCAAAAAGGAAAGACATCCCTGCTAGCATGAGGGCAATAGAGAGAAGGATTTTTTTCATAATTGGCAAGATGTCAACCTGACAAAATTACGATTGTTTCTCTCAATCGGAAGTGACATAAATCAGGGAGTCCCCTCATATATTTCCTCTGATTCCTCGAAGTCAAGGGAAAACTGTTTCAGCTCTTCCAAAATGGGGGCATATATCTCTGGGATGACGGGAATATGCACGCCTCGCGCTTTTATTTTTCCTTCCAACATCAGACGCGCTCCAATACCCGCTGGTAGGCCCACAGTCCGTGAAATTGCCGTATGTTGATGGTCCAAACCCTCAGAAGCGAGCGATGAAGTCCGTTTATATGTCTGTCCCTTATAGGTATAAATAAATTCATGGACCATGATGAGGGTGTCCGTGTCTGAATCAGCGAACTTCCATTTCTCCATCAAAAGGTCTAGCAAGATTTCTGCTGGTGTCGCATTCTCACGCATGATTGGGCGATCTGAGCATATCTCAAGATAGCGCAACCGTTCCATCACTGGGCTATCGAGGCTTTCGCCGATAAAGGAAGCAAGCAGTTCTTCCACATTCTCTGGGCCTTTTGCAGGAAGGTAAGACCTGAGCCATTGGCCATAGGTGTTTTTATGGGAATCTGCGATTCGGTAGGTATTGTCGGTGACGCCAAGCTGGACCAGCACATTCCATGCTTCGCAATACCCAGGCACCCGTAAAGTCCCCCTGATGAGCGTAGGTACATCCGCTAGGCCATACCGCTCACAATAAGGTAAGGAATCTCGATTGGCATATGCTTCCAATTCCCCATAAGCGCCTGGGACTTTTACCGTATCGGTGATAGTAAATAGGCGATGGTAGGGGAGGTAGCGAAATTGCTGATCCCGAATATAGCGCGCAGCACCTCCCTGGCCTGCTAGGACGACGTTCATGGGCATCCAGGTGAATTTGTATCCCCAAGGGTTGTTCTCGCAAGATGGGGAAACGAGGGCACCTGCATAGGACTTAAATGACATCAAGTCGCCGCCTTTGGATTTGATTTCATCTATATGTTGCATGGCACTCATATGATCGAGGCCAGGGTCTGCGCCCATTTCCGCCAGGAAAAGAAGATCCTTTTCTCGCGCAGCCTCATCCATTAGCTTAAGCTCAGGACTGATGTAAGATGCCGTGATCATATGCGTGCTGTGTGCCAGGCAGGCTTTCGCAACAGTCTTGTGCATATGGGCAGGCAAGAAGGAGGCTACAAGGTCGGCATCCTGGACTGATCGCTGAAGCAGATCATCATCTGCCAGGTCAAAAAAGATGGCCTTCGCCTTAGGGTGGCTGCCCACTTTTTCTTGTGCTAAAGCAAGGTTGTAATCGCCAACTACGATTTCCCAATCGTGTGACAAAGACTGATCAAGCAAGTATTGAATGAAGTCTGTGGCAGAGCGACCAGCGCCCAAAATAAGTATGTGTTGCATCGGCCGCAAGTTTACATCCTCTCGGTAAAAAGAACAAAAAAGTCCCCTCTTTTAGGAGGCGACTTTTCAGGATTTTCACAGGGTTATATTGTTACAGAAAGTTATGCGGTAATTAAATCTTCATTGGCAACCATTTTTTCCATATCTCCCAGCGTAAAAAAGAAGGTACTTCCTTTCCCCTCTTCTGACTCAACCCATATCTTTCCACCATGGAGTCCGACAATCTTTTGGCATATGGAGAGGCCTATACCTGTCCCTTCGTACTGGTGTTTTCCATACACACGATAGAAAATAGAGAATATTTTCTTTTGGTAATCTTCTGATACACCGATGCCATTATCCTTTACTGTGAAGAGGAATTTATTATTGTCCTTAAGTGCTGATATCACAATGTGGGGATCTTCTTCACTACGGAATTTGATGGCATTACTGATTAAATTCTGGAAAAGAAGAATCAGCAAGGAGCGATTGCCACGGAGGGTAGGAAGCTCGCCTATTTCTAAAAAAGTATTTGTTTCTTTTATCCTCGATAGGAGGTTTGCTTCTACGCCAGTGAGAACATCATTGAGGGCTACTTTCTCTACTTCGTACTCATTGGTCTCAACGACCATATATTTGAGCAGATCGTCCAGCAACTGCTTCATCTGCTTGACCCCTCGGGTCGCAAAGGTGAAGAAATCACGGCCGTCTTCATCGATTTTGTCCTTATATCGTCGCTCAATCAGGGTCACATAACTCCCGATCATTCGGAGGGGCTCCTTAAGGTCATGTGAGACGATATAGGCAAACTCTTTGAGTTCTTTATTGGAGCGTAATAGGCGATCATTATTGCCACTAATACGCATATTCTGTGATTGAATCTGAGAGTTACTTTCCTCTAGATTTTTATTCAATCTGCGGATCACCCAATAGCGATTGAGGATCAAGGCGACAACCAGCGCAATTACCACCAAAATAATGGCAATCATAACGAGCAAAAGCTGTTGACGGCCAAGGCGTAATTGTTGGTTCTCGTTATTGCTATGAACCAATGCGAGTTCTCGCTCCTTGGCGTCAAAACGTGTTTGTAGTTCTTGAATCTGGCGGTCGTTTCGCAACTGATCTAGACTATCTTTCAAGCTGATATACCGATTTTGTACTTTATATGCTTCTTTATATTTGTTCCCTAGTGAAAGGGTCTCATGTAGTTCAAGGAGGGCTTTTTCTACCCGATTGAGGTAGCCATTCTCCAGGGCAATTTTTAATGCGCTTTTGAGGTAACTGCGCCCACGATCATAATTGCCCTTCAATCGGTAGACCACACCAATATTGGTAAGTAATGTGGCCTCAGCCTCCTGATTTCCCAATTTTTGATTGGTTTTAAGTGCTTGCTCATAAATTTTTAAAGCGAGTTCTTTTTCCCCCTGATCAAGGTAAAGTGTGCCTTTATTATTCATGACGATCACCCAGCCGTATTCACTTCCCTGAGACTCAAATATGGCAAGCGCCTTATCATACCAATCTTGTGCTTCTGAAAACTCGCTGGTATTGCGATAGGCTTCACCAAGAATATTCATCGTGGTAGCCATATCGATAGAGTCTCGAGATTCACGTGAGATTTCCAGTGATTTCAATAAGTACTCTCTTGCCATCTTATAGTTCTCTTGATCCATATAGATAGCAGCGGTATTGTGATAAACCCTTTTGTTAAGGCTCTCATCATTGAACTCAAGTGCGCGTGCGTAGTAGCGAAGCGCCTGCTTATATTCTTGCATGTAAGTATAAGCTGCGCCGATATTTACATAAGTAGAAGCTTGTTGGTGAGGGTCCCCACTTCGCTGGCTGAATCCTTCGGCGATAAAGAAGTAGGATAAGGCTGTATCGTATTTAGCCAAAACAGAATAGGCTCGCCCTAGCATATTGGCGGATTCTGCCCCTTGAGTAAATCGTTCAGCCTCCCGAGACAAAATCAGCGCTTGCTTGGCAATCGCTATGGTCCTGCGAGGAGAAGTGACTATATTGTCATTGGCTGTTTTTAAAAGGGCGTCAATGGCTTCTACGTCGCCCTGGGCAGTTCGACGGAGGCTATCAAGATTGACTTGTGCGATCATGATACTGGTGATAACCAATAATAGCCCTATGAGCGTTATTTTTTTCATTCGACTCCCACGAGTATTTTAAATGTAAGAATTCTAGGCCTATCTTAATAAAATCGGTCCTCAAATTACCGAATTATACGTAGACTTCCTAAATTCCCCAGCGAAAATCGGTCCAGAAATTTCGAATCTCGCTTATTTTTTTTCGATAATCAGTCATTAGTTTATGCTTAATTGGATTCTTGATCAAGCAATTGCCTTAATAGCATTAGGAATAGCCCTTTGGGCATTGTGGAGGACCAGGTTACATCCACAACCTAGCCGTATTATCAAAAAAAAGCCTATTCCACCTAAAGTTTCCCTACCCCCTATAGAAAAGCCTCCCTTTGTCTATTTTCCTGTAGCAGATCAGACACATGCCATTCGCAATGACAAACTGGTCAATCGCCTTGCTATACACCTTCGAAATGAAGGTCCTGAGGTATATTACGATAACATTGAATTTTCTTCGGTGAATAAACAAGTTGAGATAGAAATATTGTCAGAAAAAGAATTGGATTTTTTTAATGATTCGCGAGATAGTCAGCGAGTCGCGACAGGAGAATCTCTTAGGATCACCATTGAGAGGGAAATAGGGGCTTCTTTGGATTACGATTTCAAATTATTCTTTCTAGATAAATCCGATACCCTCCATTGCCAACATGTCAAAGGGAAAAAAGGCGAAGTGCCAACCATGAAGAAGTTCTAAGTTTTATGTTCTGGGTGCTAGTGTTCTTTCAAGACTGAAATGTGGAGAAAACAGAGGCGCGGATTACACACAAATCAGCCCCTCGAATCCGGAAATCCACGCCAGCTTGCATAGCAAGTAATTTAATTTGCTGGGGCGGATTTCCGGATGAGGAGTTGGCTCTTGGCGTAATCCGACCCGTTAACTCCACAAATCTAAATTGAAAGGACACTAGGTTAAGGGCGTTTATCAGAGACAAACCTAAAACTTAAAACTTTTCACCCTCGGTATCCATCGCCGGACATGCTGTTTATAGATTCTGTATTCTTCTCCAAATCGCTTTTCTAAGCCTGGCTCTTCCGAAAAGCGGAAGTAGAAGGTGTTCACCACAAAAAAGATAGCTGCCCAGGCTGCTATGTTGAGGGAAGGAAGCACCAGTGCTTGCCCGATGAGGAGGGATAGAACGCCGCTGATCATTGGGTTACGCACGTGTCGATATGGCCCTGTCACTACCAGGTGTTTGGGGGGATCCCAAGGGGCAAGTGTGCCTTTGCCACGAATGAAAAAGAGATAGAGCGTCCAGCCAAATAAGATGGCTCCTATGATTAAAAACAGCCCTCCCAACAGGAAGATTAAAAGTGAAAACTCATGAGGCGATTCCTTTTTCCATAAAACATAAGGGATAACCCCAGCTACTATACCTGGCAGAGCCAGGACCGAAAATAGGTGAGAGAAAAAAGATGAGTTTTTCATAGTACCTTTAAGCTACTGAATCTCAAATCAAAGTCCTATAAAAAAGCGATTTGACATCTGATTAGTGGCCTTGGAATATTAGCAATAATTTTTGACAATGATCCCTATAACCAGATTTGACCATATCCAAATCCCTGTCCCCGTGGGGAAAGCGGAAGAAGCGCGCCATTTTTATGAAAAGAAAATCGGATGGAAAGTAGTGCCTCGGCCGGCTGTGATTACCACTCCTGGAAATTGGTTCCAAATAGGCCCGTATGAGCTTCATACGTTGGAGGAAGAAGACTTCCAGGTATCTAAACGGCATCCTGCTTTTGTGATAGAAGGATTGGCTGCAGTGCGACAAAAACTAGAAGACGCTGGCGTCAGAACCAAAGACACCTCCCAGATTGCTGGGAGGCGCCGATTTTTCTTTTATGATCCGTTTGGAAATCGTTTTGAGCTGATTGAATACCCTTGAAAAAAGTATTAGGCAAAAAAAAATGCCGCGCTCAATAATGAAACGCAGCACATTTGGCTTTGACTTTAGGTATCTCTATAACGGAGCACTTCAAAAAAGGGTTCGCCAAATGCGATTTTTTTTAAAAAATCATCAATTTTCTTGAGAGTAATTAATTTAAATTAATGATTTACTTTCCCAATAATTGGAGGTACATTTGATTTTTTCTATTCTCCACCCCTTCCTTTTATGAAACACTACTTTACCTTGCTTTTTGTGTTTGCAATCCCCTTTTTTTCCCAAGCACAATGTGACGCCTCTTTTACCATTTCTACAAGCGATACAGTTTGTCCCCAAGACATCATTACCTTCAGGGCCAATGCCCCATCGAATAGTGTGATGAACTATAATTGGAGCATTCTGCCTGGCTCTAGTCACAACCAGCAGTTCACGTATCAATTTCCTTATAGTACCAGCATGATGAATTATACTGTCATCCTGCAAGTGACTGGCAATAATGGCATCATGTGTACATCTGCGCCACGAATGATAACGGTATTGCCTGCGCCGGAGCTTTTTATCACGGTTGATTCTACCAGGAAATGTATCCCAGGGTCCCAGGATACGATTTTTCGCCCCACTTTTACCATAGACACCACGCTCACACCACTATCTGCGGGGCCCTTTACTTGGAATTTTGGGAATGATACGACTATCGTAAGTAGCGCGATTTCTCACCAGGCCACATACCAAGGGTTTGGTACATACCATGTCACAGTGACGGCTCCTGGGTTCTCTTGCCCGGGGTATCGGATTTCAATTCCATTTTATACAGACCCTGTATCTGCTCCTCAAATTGTAGGGCTACCGACGATATGTGAAGGAGATAGCATTGTCGTGTTAAATAATAGTACCCCAAGAAATGGAAATTGCTATACCTGGGATTGGGGAAATTATGGCCCAACCTATACTACTTGTAGCCAAGATAGCCAGTCTTACCTGTATGACTTATCTGGTGCTAACTTGTGCCTGCCTGCCAACCTTCCTTTTCAGGGAATCAATGATGGTATCACCCTGACAGCATTTAATGATTGCAATCTCACGCATACCTCTTTTACCCAAATTACCATCCGAGCGCGGCCACGTGCAGGCATGGACAGTGTGGGGTTATATACCTGCATGCCAAATGCCGTTATTACTTTCAATAATTTATCCTGTCCTTCAGCTAATCAAAATTATATCGACCCTACCCAGTTTCTTTGGGTTTTTGGAGATGGAGATAGCTCTAGATTAGCCAATCCCACCCATGACTATACGAGTTCTGGGCCAGGTACCTATCATGTGAAGATGTTCGCTTCTAACTCCTGTGGGATAGATTCTGTCACTGCAACGGTGACGGTATATGATTTTCCTCATGCCTTTGCAGTGCCAGATACGAGTATTGCCTGTAGCCCTAGGGAAATCTGTTTTACCAATTTTTCTACCCCTAGAAATGGCATGTTTTATTCTTGGACGGTAGATAGTGTGTTTCGGTCATCTGGATGGATTTTTAGCAATATGACTGATTCATCGTCAGAGCACCCATGTATCACTTTTGGCCT
Organism: Bacteroidia bacterium; assembly: GCA_030430575.1. Lineage (GTDB taxonomy): Bacteria > Bacteroidota > Bacteroidia > J057 > J057 > JAUIGE01. Next base: position 85,257 of record JAUIKF010000006.1, read on the forward strand.
ACAAGATACTTTCCTTGTTTCACTCAAAGATAGCAATATCTGTGGGGTAGATTATTGGGACACAACGATTTATATCAATACTACGCCTTCCATCCAACTCGACCCTGTGGGGGATAGCTGTGGAACCTTTGTCCATCAGCCGATGGCCATGTTTGAGGCAAATGGCGATAGTATTACCAGTATTAATTGGACCATAGTTGGGGTAGCACCTGGGCAGATGACGACGACCTTTTCGGGCGCCAATCCGCCGCCTTACCCTTTCGATGTAGGGGCAAATAGCATCTCTGTTACGGCTACTAATGCATGTGGGGCAACTACCCGATCAGTGGGCTTTACCATCGATACCCTGACCATTGTAGATGCTGGGCTGGATTCTACGGTCTGTCTCAATGCCGACTCCGTGCAATTGACCGGAACACCATCGCCGGGCTTTTGGCTTGGCCCACAAATCGACTCGACGGGGCTGTTTGGGCATGCGGTTTCAGGGCAATATGACTTTATCTATCGCTTCCAAGCTTCGCGTTGTTTTGTGGAGGATACGGTGCAGGTCACGGTCGTGGATACACCTATGATCGCTATTCAAGCTGATACGGCTGTTTGTATTTACAGTGGTTTGTTGACCTTTGCTGCCAGCCCAACTGGCGGAACTTGGTTTGGACCTGATTTACAAAATGGGAACCAGTACGATCCCGACAGTGCGGGCACTTTTAGCTTTTTATACCTCTATCTCGACACCCTCACCAATTGCGAATCAAGTGATATTTTCACCCTGACGGTAAATCCTTTGCCTGTCGTTAATGCTGGCAATGATACCACTTATTGCTTCAGCAATTTTGCCTTGCCTTTGCCGACGGCGACGCCGCCAGGCGGCATCTGGACGGGAACGGGCGTCAGTTCTGGGACGGGTGGGACGTACAACCCCGCCCTTTTTGGCGGAGCTGGTCAGGACACGGTCATCTACACCTATGTGGATGCCAATGGCTGCGAAGCCAGTGACACGCTCTTGGTGAATGTCATCATCGCTACCAATGCCATCGCAGGCCCCGGAGACACGCTCTGTCACAATGCGCCACTTGATACCTTGACGGGCTTCAGCCCGATGGGGGGCAGTTGGCGTACCACCTTCTCGCCCAATGGGATGACTGATCCAGGACTGGGGACGTATTTGCCGAGAGTTTTGATGACAGGTTCCAATGCCCTTATCTACACCATCGCAGCGGGAACTAGCTGTGAATCGTCTGATACCACCATTGTTTTTATCCATGATACCATTGCTGTCAATGCAGGGGCGAGAGACATATACTGTGAAGGAGATGGGATTGTGGCCTTGTCAGGCTATTCGCCGTTGACTGCAGGGTGGACGGGGACAGGGGTTATCAGTGCCAATGGGGTATTCAATACAGATTCCATAACCCCTGGTACCACGGTTTTCCTCACCCTGGCCGATACTAATGCCATCGGCTGCATCAGTCAAGATGTAAAACCAGTGTTTATTGATCCTTTGCCAACCATTTCGATTAATGCACCTGTTTTTGGGTGTATTAATGTGGGGAATAATTTTCGTGACCAATCGCCTGGACTGGTGTCTCGTCTGTGGAAATTTGGGGATGGAACGACATCTACAGCCCGTAATCCTTTTAAGACTTATACTGCTGTAGGATTCTATACTGTCACTTTGATTGGTACCAATGGGAATGGCTGTGTGGACTCCAGTACGCATGTGATCCAGATTTCTGAGCCGCCAACAGCGACCTTTAGTATGGATGTAGACTCGGGCTGTGCGCCGCTGGTGGTCACCTTTACTGACCTTTCCAATGCTGCGGGCGCTTCTTATGTGTGGAATTTTGGCAATGGCCTTTCACAAACGACTCCAGTACCTCCAGCTGTAACCTATCTTCAGGGAAAAGACGACACCACCTACCACATTAGCCTCGTCCTCACCAATGGCTGTGGCACTTCTCGCATGGACGATACCGTCTTTGTACGACCTCAGCCACAAGTGGAATTTGGGATTCAGGTCGACCATGCCTGCTCACCCGCACTGATCTTTTTTGCGAGTAGAACTCAGGGAAATCCCGACAGTTTGTTGTGGGATTTTGGGAATGGGAATTTTTCCAATGACAGTTTGCCTATGGGGCAATATTTCCTTTTTAGTGGGGCAAGCGGTGCTTCAGATACCTTGTACGATATTACCCTCATCGCCTTTAACGAATGTGGTTCCGATACCCTTGTAAAACAAGTGCGTATCCTGCGAAATGACGTAAACGCGTTTTTTAATGTCGATACTGCAAGAGGCTGTCAGCCCCTCACAGTGCAGTTCACTGATTTTTCCTTTGTGCCCAATGTCAGTTGGGACTTTGGGGATGGGAGTACGAGCAATCAGAAAAACCCTTCGCACACCTATGTGAATCCAGGCCACTACACCGTCCGCCAATTTGCGGACAACGGCTGTGGGTTTGACACCATTTCGCAGATGATTCGCGTATTGCCCATTCGTCCCGCAGCATTTAACGTGAATACGCCTGTTTGTCTGAATCAGGCCATGAATTTTGCGCCGAGAGATACCGTGGGGATCACGTCTTATTTTTGGGATTTTGGAGATGGGACAGGGACTTCGGCTCGAAGGCCTTCACACATCTATACAGTCCCAGGGACGTATTTGGTGCGGCTGACGACTTATTCGGATTCGGCGTTATGCGAAAATAGCTGGGATACTTTGGTGACGGTGCATCCCCTGCCATCGGCAGATTTCTTCCCAACTCCCACGGTTGGGTGTCCTCCGCTGAATGTCGCTCTTACCGGTGCGCCGCTAGGGCTGAGTTATTTTTGGGATTATGGCGATCCGCATAAACCACAAACGGCTATTGGCCGTACGCCGCCCAACCATATCTATGATAGTACAGGTACCTATTTTGTCCAACTCACCACCACAGACAGCAATTTTTGCCAAAATACCCGCCAAATTTCCATTACCGTTTACCCTGAACCTACGGCCAATTTCACCTTAACAGATACCCTCTGCGGCCTCAATTCCCAAGTGAATTTTGCTGATCAGTCTAGTGGAAACTTACTTTCGCATCTGTGGAACTTTGGGGATTTGACCACCTTGGCAGATACGTCTTTGCTGACCAATCCCAATTATGTGTATGGGCAAACGGGGCGTTTTGACGTGACAAAAATCACCACAAACACCTTCGGCTGTGCTGATACGCTCGTGAAGCCTGCGACCATCTTGCCGCAGCCAGTAGCTGCATTTACAGCTACTCCTACGCAAGACTGCGATTCTTTCTGGGTGAGCTTCACACAGCTTTCGACAGACTTCAGTTATGTGCATTGGGACTTTGGGAATGGGAATACTTCTGCGGTGGCATCGCCCGCTCCGCAGCTTTACCAAGGATTCGACACGAGCTATCTGGTGGTCATGACGCTTGACACCGCAGGATTCTGCTTTGACACTGCGACGCAGTTGATCGAAGTGGCGAGTTCGCCTGTGGCGTATTTTGACATCCCTTCGGGCGATACCGTTTGTGGGGTACCAGGCTTTTTTGACTTTCAAGGAGGTTCCACTTCGGCGGCACTTCCGATCACCTGTTTCTGGGATTTTGGCGATCCCAATAGTACGACTGACACGACAAGTGTTACAAGTCCGAGCTATACCTACACCACTACAGGCGTATTTTGGGTGACAAAAGTAGTGACCAATAGCTTTGGGTGTACAGACACCTTCAGGCGACGTGTGGTTGTCCTGCCGGCCCCTGTCGCGGCATTCGCCGCGACGCCTGATCGAGGCTGCGACTCGATGCTGGTGAGCTTCTCACAGCTCTCTTCGAATATCTCCCAAGCAAATTGGGACTTTGGCAATGGCCTTACCTCTTCACTCCTTTCGCCCAATCCTCAACTGTATTTAGGCCAAGACACGAGTTATCAAGTGATCCTCTGGGTGGATACCGCAGGCTTCTGTTTTGACAGCGCAAGCACTTGGATTCAGGTCGCCAGCAAGCCGGTGAGTGATTTCACGACTTCCGCCGATACCGTGTGCGGAACGGCTACGCAAATTGACTTTACGAGCACGGCTAGTAGCCTGGTGCGTCCCATCACGTGCCTTTGGGATTTTGGGGACCCTACGACGGTTAACGACACCTCCACCCAACTAAATCCCAGTTATACCTATTCCCAAACAGGCACTTTTACTGTGACGAAATACACCTTCAACGATTTTGGCTGTGTGGATTCGGTCAAGCGGCAAATTACGGTCTTGCCACAACCCATAGCTGCCTTGACGGCCACGCCTATTCAAGGTTGTGATGCGGTGACGGTCACTTTTGGCAATTTGTCCAGCAACTATAGTAATTCGTTTTGGGATTTTGATGATGGCAATTTCTCATTCCTTCAAACGCCCAATCCACACACGTTTATCGGCGCGGATGACAGTTTTTATGTGCAATTGGTCGTCGATACGGCAGGCTTTTGTTTTGATACCACGACACAGTTGATAGCTGTGGCGAGTTCGCCTACGGCGTATTTTGATGTGATCACCAGTGATACGGTGTGTGGTGCGCCAGGCACGTTTGACTTTGGTGGAGGATCCACGACGAATGCCTTGCCGATCACCTGCTTCTGGGATTTTGGCGACCTGTCGATTACGACAGATACGGCCTCGGGCACCGCACCGAGCTATACGTATAATCAGCCCGGCGTTTATTGGGTGCGAAAAGCTGTGACCAATAGTTATGGATGTGCCGATACCTTTGTACGACGCGTAGTGGTGCTTCCACAGCCTGTGGCTGGGATATTGGCGACGCCAGATCGCGGCTGTGACACCGTGTTGGTAACATTTACCAATACCTCTACAGGGCATGGCAAGTCATTTTGGGATTTTGGAAATGGAAATAGTTCTATGCTAAATACCCCAGTTCCTCAAGTTTACATTGGGCAGGACGACAGTTTTTATGTGCAATTGGCAGTTGATACAGCAGGTTTTTGTTTTGATACGACCACCCAACTCATCCAAGTAGCGGCAGGTCCCATCAGTGATTTCACGATTTCGGCGGATACGATGTGCGGTGCGCCCGTGCAATTTGACTTTACCAGCACGGCGAGTACGACTGTGCAAGCCATCACCTGCTTCTGGGACTTTGGCGATCCTACAACCACTAACGATACCTCTAGCCTCGCCAATCCGAGCCACATCTATGTGCTTCCAGGGACCTATTTTGTCACCAAAATCACCACCAATGCATTTGGGTGTATGGACACAGTCGTCAAGCCTGTGACGGTTTTACCGCAGCCCGTAGCCTCTCTCACAGCGACGCCTACCCAAGGCTGCGACGCCGTAACGGTCACTTTTGGAAACCTCTCCACCAACCACAGTTCCTCGTTCTGGGATTTTGATAATAACCAATTTTCCAACCTACATACGCCCAGTCCTCATACCTTCATTGGAGCAGATGATAGCTTCTATGTGGTGCTGACGGTGGATACGGCTGATTTCTGTTATGATCGGGATACGGTCCTGATCGCAGTTGCCAGTTCGCCAACGGCTTATTTCGATGTGCTGACGCCCGATACACTTTGTGGCGTTCCTGCCGCTTTTGATTTTGGAGGAGGTTCTACTTCTAATGCGCTGCCCATTACCTGCTTCTGGAATTTTGGCGACCCTGCGATTACAACTGACACAAGCAGTTTGCCCTCACCCACCTTCAGTTATGCCCAGCCAGGCGTGTATTTTGTACGGAAGGCAGTGACCAATACTTTTGGGTGTACAGATACCTTTGTACGGCGAGTAGTGGTGCTGCCGCAGCCTGTCGCGAGCCTTGTGGCGACGCCCGATCAGGGTTGTGATTCTGTCTTGGTAAGCTTTACCAATACTTCTACGGGGCATAGCACGTCATTTTGGGATTTTGGGAATAATCATTTCTCCAATTTGCATTCCCCTGGTCCACTTTGGTATTATGGACAGGACGATAGTTTTTATGTGCAATTGGCGATAGATACCGCAGATTTTTGCTTTGATACGACCACCCACCTCATCGCGGTAGCCAGTACGCCTCAAAGTGCTTTCTCGGTGTCTGAAGACACCCTCTGCGGCGTTCCTGCCCAAGTCAGCTTCGCTGGACAATCCTTCTCTGCTGCGCTTCCCTCGCGTTGTTTCTACGACTTTGGCGATCCGCTCACTTTGGCGGATACCTCGCGTCTGGATAGCCCCAGCTACACCTACACCGTGCCAGGCACCTACACCATCACGAAGTGGGTTTTCAACACCTTCGGCTGCGTGGACAGCAGTACACAGGTGGTGACAATCTTGCCCCAGCCCGTGGCGGCGTGGAGCCTTTCAGATACAATGGGCTGCGACCCCTTAACGGTTGTGATCAACAACCTCTCGACTAATATCAGCCACGCCGCATGGCGATTTGGGGACGGGGCCACGAGCCAGCTGATCCAACCAGGAAACCATGTCTACACAGGCGGAGATACCAGCTATCTCATGACCTTGGTAGTGGACACGGCAGCTTTTTGTTACGATAGCATTCATCAGCACATATCGCTTGCCAGTACGCCTGTGAGTGCCTTTTCTGTGCCGATAGATACCGTCTGCGGCGCCCCAGCAAGCTTCCTGTTTGATAACCAATCCAATACCCTGGCAAGGCCCGTGACCTACGATTGGGACTTTGGCGATCCGACCACTTTGGCGGATACATCCCATCAATTTGAACCGAGTTATACCTATGGGCAGCCAGGGACGTATGTGGTGCGGTTGATTGTGGAAAATGATTTTGGCTGTGCGGATACGAGCTTCCTCACCTTGGTGGTTTATCCCCAACCAGTAGCGGACTTCACGGCGGCTCCCGTTCAAGGCTGTGTGCCTTTATTGGTACAACTCAATAACCTCTCAACCGGTCATAACCACTCGTTCTGGGATTTTGGAGATGGCAGGAGCCCAATTAACACCAGCCATCAGCCTGGCAGTTATACCTACATTGATCCAGATACCACCTTTACCATTACCCTCTACATCGATACAGCTACCTTCTGTTTTGACACAACTCATATCGTAATCACCACAGCGAGTCCACCTGTGGCCGCATTTACGCCTTCGGTGGACAGTATTTGTGGGGGACCAGCGACGATTAGCTTTGTGGATATGAGCCAATCGACCTTGCCGATTCAAGGCTACCGATGGGACTTTGGGGATGGAAACGGTACGTCTATTTTGCAAAACCCTACCTATACCTATGACAGCGTGGGCGTATTTACGGTGCAATTGATTGTGCAAAATACTTTCCTCTGTGAGGATACAACAACCCATGTGATTCACATTTTTCCAGAGCCTGTGGCAGCCTTTGACGCTTCCCCAGTGGGCGGCTGTGCGCCGCTGGATGTCTTGCTCGACAATCACTCGACCAACTTCACCAATGCCCTCTGGAAGTTTGGGTATAGTAATCTCCAGACAAATGTTCACGAACCAGGCAATCATCTGTACCAAATTGCGGATACTTCTCTTACACTGACGTTAATTGTCGATACAGCAGGTTTTTGTTATGACTCTACCAGCGTGACGATCCAAACGTCAAGTACACCGATTGCCGATTTTACGCCTTCCTTGCAGCAGCATTGCGGCCCTACGGAGGTGACGTTCACCAATACCTCCTCGACGGCACGCTTTCCGCTGACCTATCGCTGGGCGTTTGGAAACGGCCTTACCTCAACGGCGCAAGACCCGCGCACCAACTACAGCGAAGCGGGGACCTACACGGTGAAACTGGTGACGACGAATAGTATTGGCTGTGCGGATTCTACGACACAAGAGATCACGATCTATCCGCAGCCTGCGGCGAACTTCGTGGCGGAGCCTACTGAGGGCTGCGTGCCACTCGCTGTGCTGTTTACCAATCTGACAGATGATACCACGTTCACGCTTCAGCGTTGGACGTTTGGAGACGGGACCAGCTCGGAAGACCCTCAGCCCATACATATTTATGACCAACCTGGTATCTACGATGTGCGCCTTTGGGTGAGTTATGAGAATGAATGTGAGGATGAAATCCGATTTGATGACTTGATCACGGTAGATATCACGCCGACGGCGGATTTTACCTTCAGAGAGATGGACACTTCTCTGATCACGGGCCCTGCGGGCATTTTCCAATTCACCAATGCCTCTCAAAATGCGAGCACGTATCTCTGGGACTTTGGCGATGGAAATGTCACTACTGACCGAAATCCGCGCCACCAATACCTTGCCAATGGACCTTTTACCGTGACCTTAATCGCTCGCAACGCCAATGGCTGTGCAGATACGACCGAAATGATTATTGATCCCAATCTATTGGGCTATCTGTACATCCCCAATGCCTTTGCCCCAACGGCTCATATCGCTGTGGGATCACAAGATGGCAAGGTGTTTAAGCCTAAAGGGGTAGGATTAATTGATTACCATATTTCGGTGTATAATACGTGGGGAAATGAGGTGTGGTCTTCCACTGCCCTTGACGCAAACGGCTCACCAGCAGAGAGTTGGGATGGAACGGTTAAGGGGGTATTGGTGAATACGGATGCCTTTATTTGGAAGGTGCATAAAGCGGAATTCCGAGGGAATGGCCGATGGCCTGGGCCTTGGCAGGGGACGTTGACGCTGATAAGGTAAAAGTCAATTTTCTCTCTGTCTTGTTACTTTTTTTAGAAAAAAGTAACCAAAAAATCGAAGCGAGCCAACCAATCCCAACCCTTCTGTCCGTCCGCGCACGCTCGCTTCACCCCAGCCGCACAAACTTTTAATAAAAACTTGCTAAATGAAACACCATATATATTTTTTAACCCTTCTCTTTCTCTGCCAGCTAGGCTGGGCACAAGACCCCATCTTCACCCAATATGCTTCGCATAAGCTGGACGTAAATCCTGCCTTTGCAGGGTATCTGCCAGGGATATCCATCAACTCCATTCACCGGCAGCAGTGGATGCCTGTGGGGGGCAGTGATGCCACTTTTGAGACGACAGGCTTCGGGCTGGGGATGGAACTGGCGCGCTTCCAGTCAGGGATAGGCTTCACCTATAATGACCATTCTGAAGGAGGCGGTCCGCTGGACTTGCATACTGTCGGCTTTGCATACGCCCTCCGCACGCGCAAGTGCGTGAACAGGATGAAAGACGGCTTTGAGTTGAGCCTCGGCATCAAAAACACCTATAGCTGGCGGACCATTAACACGGATAAGCTTGTCTTTAGCGATCAATTGCACCCTATTCTCGGAAATATCCGCGCGACCAATGTCCCGCTAAGCGGCGTCGCCACCTCCAATTTCTCCGATTGGGATATGGGCATCTTGGCAGACTATCGCAAGCGGGATTATGTCTTGCGTTTTGGGCTTGCATATAAGCATATTGGCGGAAGCAATACCTCTGTGCTACGAATGGACGACTTCCTGGGGTCGCGTTATACAATCCACGGTTCTTTTTTTCGGGATGATGGCTTATTGGGAAATAGACCCTTAGCGATAGGGATGATCGGCAAAATAGAGCTTCAACAAGCTTCTTACCTGAGTGTGTTTGATATTTTTAAACACAATTTTTGGTACAAAAATATCGACGCGGGTTTTGTCTTCCGCCTCGGGCAGCAGACCTCTCTGCTCGGAACCTTTATGTTCCACCATTCCCTCTTCTCTGATCCAGATCCAGACGTCCCCAACACTAACCTTTCTGGAGTCAGCGTGACCTTTGGCGGCGATTTTCAAAATAGCAATGGCGCTGCTGTATGGGGCCTTTCAGGCAGTTATCGCCTGGACTTAGGCGGCAGTTTGCGCAGCAATAGCGGCGGCGTACTGGAGGTAGCGCTCAACCTCTATTTCCCTTATGCACAGGTGAATACCTGTAACTGCTCGACGCCTTCGAAGTGGGAGAAAGTGCGGAATCGGTGGTTTTGATTTTTCATCATGACTTCGGAATAAATTCCGAAGTCATGATGAAAAATCAAGTGAATCGAATCTGTGAAATTCCATTGCTTATGATGCGATATAGGAGTATATTTTTCCTCTTTTCTATCATCAGCTTTTTGGGTGGTAGATATGGGTATTCTCAAACCTACCCCATCATCCCTAAAGGTAATTACTACGAAGAATTCCTTTTTGAATATCCTTCTCAAACTACTTGGGGTGTAAATGGGCTTACTGCATTTAATCCAAAATCTGAGGCTGTAGAAAAGCTTATCTTTTATGGAAGGCTTGATGATGATTTTTTCCTCAATACTTTACCTGCTTATCGTCATGTAAAAGAAGTGGTCATTTCGCATTTTACTTCAAAAAGGTGGTTGAAAAATATAGCCGATTGGATTACAGAAAATCCAAGTATCCAAAAAGTTAGAATGGTACATACCCAATCCTATACTGAAGAACACAATATTTTTTTTAAAAGGCTTAAGCGTCTTTCTCATATTAAGTATTTATCTGATGGCCTTATTAGTTCTCGCTTTTTTAGCCCCAATCATGATACGATACAGTCGATACAGTATAATGACATATGGTATGGCATCGGGCTAGAAGAATTGAATAAGCTTAAAAGTGCCCCTAATCTTAAAACAATTTCGGTTTCTTCTACCTCTACAGAGGTGTCTGATATCATAGAGTCGCTCACGCGTTTTCCTTCATTGAGAGAAGTTCATTGGCAGGTTAATGATATAACAAACCCTTATAGTTTTTCCCCAATATTTAAAAATATATCTCAGTTAGAAAAACTCACATCTATTCACCTTTCTTTAAATAATCCATATATCTTTGCAGAAGTTGATTATACTTTTTTAGAACCGTTTTTAGCGTTAAAAGACCTTCGCAATTTTTCTATAAACGGACGGGGTATTTATATGGTAGATATCTTGGAGTTTTTAAGCCAACACCAAGGAATAGATACCATGGAGTTGCATGCTCAAGGATACCGTCCTTGGTCGGAAGACGAGTTGGAAAGGGCGATGAATGGCACTCAGACTCCTAAACGTGGATCTGATTATATCAGATACAATTCATGTAAAAGTATTAAAATACGATTCAAATATCCCTCAGGGGCCTTTCCCAAATAGTTCCCTTTTCCAGAAAGTATTTTTTGACTCCCCAGAACGGTTTCCATATTTGGAAACGCTTTTGATTAATAATGAAGCGGTGCCAAAGGGGTTGGAAAACTTTACCCAATTGAAGCGTCTTACGCTAAATTCGGGGACAGGGCTAGACCTCTCCAAACTTACACAACTCAAGCACCTATCTCTCCACACTAGCTTAAACCAGAAAGATCTTGACATGCTTTCGAGGCTTAAATCGCTGGAATCCCTGGATTTAACAATAGGCGTTGTTTTTCCCGTGACTCATGAGGTCGTACTGGAGGCCAACTGGCCTAATATGAAGGATTTGTCAATAGAACTCCAGCTTTATAATCCTACCAGAGATACACTTGACTATGCAGCCTATCCTTTTAACCTGAAACTCCATCTGGCCAAAGTTCAGATGATTAATATTGGTAGGTCAAATTATAGAAGCACTTATAAGGGATTTCCGGTGATATGTGAAATACAAGCTGACCATATCGATAAGCTTTCTTTGACAAATGCTTATCTGGAAGAAATAGCAATTTCTACGACCAAACTAGATAGCCTTTTTGTCCCCATAGATATATTATCCAGAATAGATCCTAAGGAAAACCAGTCCCTTTATACAGCTAATTACCTGAATGTTTCATCCTCATCTAGGGGCTACGAATCCCAAAAAATAGACCAAGAGGCTGCCCTTTCAAAAGCCTTTTTCTTCAGACGCCTTACTTCATTGGAATGGACAGGGAATTTTGAAAAGATTCCAGATACTATACTTGCGTGCGATTCTCTCCGCTTTTTGCGAATTAATTCCAGCAATCTTCGCGAACTCCCTCAACATATCGGAAAGTTATCGCACTTGGAAACGCTTATTGTTGTTACCCAAAGGCTGAAAAAAATCCCTCGCTCTCTCGCTGAGTGTACTGCTCTTAAAAGCATTATTTGCCATGGAAGCCCTCATTTTAAAGGGAAAAAGATTGAAAGCAGGCTCAATAAGGTTCCGAATTTTTTATAGGCGATGGAGAATTTGAGAGTAATAGACTTCACATATAACAGAATCAAAAATATAAGTCCCAAAATACTTAGTTCGCCCAAACTTGTTTGGCTAGATATTAGACAGAATAAGGTGAGGAGACTTTCCCCTGAACTGCACAAAACCCAGCGTATAACAGTACTGTATTGATGGATTTGCCCGACCATAACCTTTTCTCTTACCAGAGCAAAAGTATTGAATAAAAGAGGCAAAACTCTCTTGCTTTCCTTATCTTTTTATGATAAATTTACCTAAACATTTATCAAAAATGGAGATTCGTTTAGAAGAGCTAGAAACGGGCAAAATATACGAAGGACAGATACTCGAAGGCCTGCCAAAAGAGATGCCTTTGAAGAAGGATGGTTGGAATTTTACCTGGAAAAAATTGGCGAAGGTGGAAGGGGCGATGATTTTCAAAATTACGCTGAAAGATTCGCCTAAAGTGATAGAAGGCTTGTTGATGCTTACCCTTATTAATGATGAATTGGTCTATATGGATAATGTGGAACTGGCTCCTCGTAATTATGGAAGTAAGGGGAAGTATAAGGATGTAGCAGGTTCGTTGATTGCATTTGCCTGTAATATGACTTTTGAATTGGGAAAAGGCCAGTATGTGGGCTTTTTATCTTTTGATAGCAAAACCCAACTCATTTCTCTTTATCAGGAAAAATATGGCGCACGAATAGCGATGGGACGCAAAATGTATATTGATGAAGATAATGCTCGAAAATTGATCAAGAAATACCTCAACATAGATATTGATAATCCATAAAGCCATGAGTAAACAAGAACTAACAGAATTTGATGTTATCGTGGGCTTTGGGCATACCCATGTCAACCAAAACACTGCCGAATTCAAAGCGCTAAAAGCTGCTATCATAAAAGCCTCTAAGGAAATACCAGAACCTCAAAGGATAAGGAATCATTTATACTCTCAAAAACTAAAAATGGAGTCCTACCTCGCCAAAGAAAATCCCCCAGAAATCATCCCCGTCGGCACCTTCCTCAAGCGCTTCATAGAAGCCCTCAACATCACCAAAACCGCCTTCGCGGCTTATTTAGGCTATAAGGATAGTAACCTCAGTGCAGTCATGAACGGCAAGCGAAAGATTAACCTGGACCTGGCGTTGAAGCTGGGGAGTATCTTCTGCGTCGATCCTGCGCTGTGGTTGCAGGTGCAGAGCAAGAATGAGCTGTTGGCGATTTTGGCGGAGGACAAGGAGAAATATGCCAAGTATCAGTTGGCGGATTTACTAGGCGAGTAGGGGAGGGGAAAAATTAGATTGAATTTGAGCTTGAATTTGATATTGCAGTTTTCATTTTTGTCACAACTTCCCTTCCACCTCAGGCAGCAATTCATCTCTGATCCAAGAAAAATTGGGCTCATAAGCTAGCGCCTTCCGATAAATGGCTAATGCCTTTTCTGGCTGGTCGGTTTCGGCCAGGGTTTTGCCGAGCCAAGCTAAGGCGTGAAGGTAAAGCCAATTGTGTTGGCGTTGAGTGGGGTTTTGGTCAAATAATTCGATCGCCTTCTTATAGGCTTCTATGGCTTCGGGCTTGCTGCCGCCAAATAGCCCCGGCGCATGGTAGCGCATATTGCCCAATTCCACCCAGGCGCTCGGGGAGCCTTGGCCAGTCTCTGTCGCCTTTTCGATATGGCTTTTGCTTTTGGGGCCTAGATAAATGGCTTTATAGGGCTTGATGCCTATTTCTAATCCGAGGAGGGCGCCCAAAAGTGCATGGCCTTGCGCTTCATAGGCTGGCATTTTCAGCAGCTTTTTGGCAAGGTTCTGGGCCTCGTCTAACATATCAAAAGCGACCTCTTTTTCCTCTATACTAAGGTGGTACCCGATCAACCCATATTTTGCCAAAATCAATTCGTACAGACATTTCGCGTCTTGTTCTCCACTTTGTTGAAAAGCAGCTTCCAGGCCATTTATTCCATCAATCCACAGTTCGTAGTCTTTTTCTAAGTAGGCAGTATAGACCATTTGAAAGTTAGATTGAGGGCTTGTGTGTTGGGAAAAAAGGCCCGATTGGAGAAAAAGGGCAAATACAAATAGGCAAATTGATCGGGGAAATTGCATGGTGTTAAGTTTTCCTGCAAACTTTATTTTCTCTGAAATTGTTGTTACCAGCCCAAATCTTCTGCAAAGCCCAAATCAATGTCTTGGTACCATCGTAATTCTCCCTTCAGGAGGAATCGATTCACGCGCAATAATTCCTCGTGGGTAGGCGTGTGCACATCCATCGGGATACGAATGATGCGTGGATCATCTTTGGCAAAGGGGGCGGGCACTTTAGCTTGAAATAATAACCCCCAAAGGCGGGCCGTACAACTGATAAACAACTTTTCTGGCGGCTCATATTCCTCCCAGTCGGTAAGGTATTCATTGATCTCCTCAAAAAACCGCACGGTATTGGCCAGGCGAACGCGGGAACCTGCTTTGGACTTGCCTCGCGTGTTGAGGTAATTGATTTGGGCTTTGCCTTGTTTCCGTCGTGTCATATACTTCTTGATGGTCTTGTGGAGACGGACTTCGCCTTCTTCAAAGAACCCTAAGGCCGCTGCCCCTGCCTGCATAAGCAGAATAGTATAGGTAGGAATGTCATCAATATTTTCCTTAGAAATAAAATCTAACACCGTTATGGTTTCGTTTTCTATCGGCAAGAAAGGCAGGGGAGGTCTGAACTCGAATAGCTTTTCATTTTGATCATCTAGACACAAGACAACTTGACGCTTTACATCTAATTCGCAATAGAGGTCGCTCCTTTCCTGGCCTAGGTATTCGAGAAACTCATGCGAAGCATGATAATCGAGGTATTGGGTTGAGTTCATGGTTGGTTTTTTATTACTTCGCAGCTGTCTTATACCGCCCTAAATTACCAGATAGATTAATTAACCCATTTATGAAATTGAAATTTGTCGTCTTTTGCCTATTGTTTTTGGCCATTTGTGTGCAGCCATTGGTAGCTCAGGAAAAAAATACTGAGAAGAAAAGCAAAAAAGACTATGTCTTTACCCTCACAACCAAATTTGGCGATATCCATTTTGTTCTCTTTGAGGAAACACCTATTCACCGTGAAAACTTTCTGAAACTGACGGAAGAAGGCTTTTATGACAGCCTGCTCTTTCATCGGGTGATCAATAAATTTATGATCCAGGGAGGAGACCCAACCACAAGACCTGGCCTAAAAAACCCCAAGCCTACACCTTTTTCCGATTCCACGACTTTGCCAGCTGAGATACACCCCGAGCTGAAACACAAAAAAGGAGCTGTGGCTGCTGCGCGGATTGGAGGCGGCATTAACCCTAATAAGCGATCTAGCAATTCGCAGTTCTATATTGTTCAAAATGATAGAGGTACGCCCCATTTGGATGGTGGGTATACCGTATTTGGGCAAGTGATTCAAGGACTAGATGTCGTGGATATGATAGCAAAGCAAAAAACTAGACGCGATCGCCCAAAGGACCCTATCTATATGGTGATCACTGTCAAGAAGATGAGCAAAAAGAAGATTACGAAGACGTATGGGTATACTTACGAATCTTAATATTTTTTTGAATCATTGTAGCCTGAGCTTGTCGAAGGCTACAATGATTCAAAAAAATCAATTGAAAAATGACTGGATGGCGTCATTAAATATCACAAAGGCCATTAGTCCAAGGACCAATAATAGCCCTACTTGCTGCGCAATCATTCGTACCTTCAAAGAAGGTTCGCGGCGTGTGATGCCTTCGTAGATCAAGAAGACTAGGTGTCCTCCATCGAGGGCTGGAATTGGGAGGATATTCATCAAGGCCAGAATCATGCTCAGGACCCCTGTGAATCGCAAAAAACCCCGCCAGCCGTCTGCTTCAAAGAGGTCAAAGAGGGCATTGGCTATCCGAATAGGGCCTTGCAGCAATTTTCGGGTCTCCACTTGCGGTTCTGCTAATCGCACTAAGCCTTGTGCTTGAGACCTAACCACGCCAAATGCAGCCGCAGTCCCTGGTCCAAATGCTTCAAAGAAGGAGTAGGCTATGTGTTCAGTCTGCCCTTTGAAGTATTCACTTTGGTAACTGCCTATATTCAACTTATATGCTGAGTCGAGGACAGCACTTGTTTGAAGGATTTTTCCTTCTCTTTCATAGCTGATAGCTATATTTCGGTTGCCTGAGGCTATTTTGGGCCCTTGTAAATACGCGATGATATCGCTGAATAAGGGGATAGATACCGAATCTAGGGTAAGCAGTTTATCTCCTTTTCTCAAGCCTGCTTTATAAGCAACGCTTGAAGTATCCATAGTCAAATAAGGAGGGATATCGGGAATGAATAGCGCATTGATTATTTCTTTATCTGCGAGCCAATTGATGGCAGTAGCTGGGATCGGGATGTCAACCGTAGATCCGCCCCGTTTGACGGTATAATACCCTAGTCGAGTGATTTGATCGGCCGTAAATTCATCTAAATACTGGAGTTCCTCTCCATTATAAGCAACCGGCATATCGCCTGTTTGGAAGCCTAATTTTTCTCCAATGGTATTGTCAAATACCAATACGCCATTTTTAAGCGCATGTAGCGGCAGGTGGGTATCGCCATAGGTCCATTTGAACATGGAGAATATCAGAATTCCCAAGAGGATATTCATGATGACGCCACCACTCATGACAATCATGCGCTGCCAGACGGGTTTGGAACGAAATTCATAGTCTCGCGCCTCAAATTCGCCAGGAACTCCCGCTTCGCGTGCTTTCTCTCGCTCGATGAACTCATCATCCAGTGACTCATCGATCATGCCAGCGATCTTCACATAACCGCCAAGAGGTGTCGCACCGACCTGGTACTCTGTATCTCCTTTTTTGATGGAAAAGATTTTTGGCGGAAAACCGATAGAGAAGGTGTCGACCCGCATGCCAAACATGCGTGCGGTCAAGAAATGCCCCAATTCATGGATCGTCACTAGGATGGTAATGCCTAGCAGCATCAGACCAATCGTCTTGAAAATGTCCAAGACAAATTGTTCTTCCCCTGTTATGAATCCGGCTAGCAGGGAACCTAATATGATTACCCCAAATATCAAAAACCCGCGAAAACTCCCCTTTTTGGGCGCACTGTTTGTCTGCTCACTCATGACTTTTTTCTTCTTTTAGCTCTTTCAAGGCTTGTTTCGCCTCAGGAACCAGATTTTCGCTCAATTTCTCCTTTATTTCTGCATTTGACAAATGCTCGAACTTCTCTTTAAAGTGATCTACCCGTAATCTTGTTTCCGAAGCGAGGATTTCATCTGATTTTCCAACTAATTGGCGGAGTGTTGGAATGACTTTTTCTTTGTGAATCCATGCAAAAACCCCAGTGATGACGAAAGGAATAATCTGAATTTTTAGAGTTGCTATTGATATCCCAATATCTATTTTTTTAGGGAGGTCGATAATGGAAATAGTTATAAAAACTAACGTAAAGGCCATTACATATCGATAGATCCTTTTGTGAAGGAAAAATAGGGCAATCGAACATACTAACATCCCTAGCCCAATCTGATATTGATAGCTGAGGTCATTCAAAATAGCCAATTGACTAAGGGTTTTTTCAAGTGTGAAAAAAAGCAAAAGAATGATTGGGATAAACTCAATTAGGTCTTGTTTCTTCATAATACCTTGCTATTTGATTTCATCATTTACCCACCTTCTGGTCTGTTCATCCACTTCCACCAACGACTTAATTCCAGGATTGGGGTTATGGGGCAATGTATGCATAGCAGCTTCATTGAGTTCTGCGATTTCCAGGAAGCTTATCTTGCCATCCCGAAAAAGCTTATTCGTAACCTCATTGGCCGCATTCAGGATGCAGGCACTATTGCCGCCTTTCTCCAATGCATCATAAGCCAGTTGCAAATTCTTAAAAACTTGCTTGTCTGGCGGCTCAAATGTGAGGGTAGGGTAGGACAAAAAATCAAAACGAGGTATCTCGTTTTGCAATCGGCTAGGATACCCCAGTGCATATTGAATAGGCACGCGCATATCTGGCAGGCCCATTTGGGCTTTCATGCTTGAATCTTTGAATTGCACGATGGAGTGCAATATGGATTGAGGGTGCACAATTACGTCTATTTGATCAGTTGTGAGGTCAAAGAGCCATTTGGCTTCAATTACTTCCAACCCCTTATTCATCATCGAAGCCGAATCAATGGTGATTTTGGCCCCCATTTCCCAGTTGGGATGTTTAAGGGCCTGAGCTACGGTGACTTCTGACAATTGTTTATGTGTGTAGCCGCGAAAAGGTCCCCCTGAGGCGGTTAAATAAATTTTTTCGATACTACCTTCAGGTTCTCCCACAAGGCATTGGAATAAGGCAGAATGCTCACTATCTACCGGAATGATCTCCGTTTTGTGGAGTTTGGTTAATTCACCTATAACCTCACCCGCCACAACCAAGGTTTCTTTATTCGCCAGGGCGATGTCTTTGCCAGCTCTGATCGCACTGATCGTCGGCTTTAATCCTGCAAACCCTACCAAGGCCGTCAAAACAATGTCTATGTCAGGAAGTGTCACGACTTCTTCTAAGGCTTCTGCTCCCGCAGAGACCAGGGTGTCTTGCCCATCAAGCGCACCCTTTACTTTGGCGTAAAGTGATTCATTGGTGATAACAACCCTGCCCGGCTTAAATCGCCTGGCCTGTTCAATGAGCAAATCAGCATTATTATTTGCTGTGAGGACAGAAACAACAAAGTGATCGGGATGCTGAAGGAGAATGTCTAATGTTTGTGTGCCAATGGAGCCTGTAGACCCTAAAATGGCAATATGCTTTTTTTTCTGCATGTAGCGATTATTGCTTATGCAAGCTAAAAACAGGTAGCTTGTATATCAAGTTTTTTGTGTTTTCTTGAAATTTTGAATAAGATTAGGCTCTCAATTAAGAAATATACCCAAATGGCAAGTAGATCTGGTTTTTCAAGCCGCATAGGCTTCATCGCAGCCGCAGCAGGTTCCGCTGTAGGATTAGGCAATATCTGGCGGTTTCCCTACGAGACAGGAAGCAACGGAGGCGGAGCTTTTTTGTTCATCTACCTGATATGTACCCTCATCATTGGGTTCCCTTTGATCGTAGGCGAAATAGCCGTAGGTCGGCGCGCACAGGCCAATCCTTATGGCTCCTATAACCTGCTCGGTGGAAAGCGTTGGGCTTTGGTAGGCTTATTTGGAGTCCTGTGCGGCATCATGATTTTGTCATTTTACAATGTAGTGGCAGGGTGGGCCTTTGGACACTTTATGAGCACTGCCTTTGGCGATTTGCTCAATAAGCCCTCCTTCGATGGGCATTTTGGGGAATATGCCTCTACCATTGGCTCCAACCTGCTGGTATCGCTTGCTTTCATGGGGCTTACTGCTTTCATTGTCATGAGAGGGGTCCAAAAAGGAATTGAAGCAGCTTCTAAATTGTTGATGCCTTTTTTATTCGTTATTCTTCTTGGTTTGATTGTCTACGGACTGACCTTAGATGGGGCAATGAAGGGAGTAGAGTACTATTTGGTTCCAGATTTTAGTAAAATAAATCTTGGGACTGTTTTCAGTGCGATGGGGCAGGCCTTTTTCTCCTTATCCCTGGGGATGGGGGCACTAATCACCTATGGTTCATATTTTAGTAAAAAAGATAATATCGTCACTTCTGCTGCCATCGTGACAGTTGTAGACGTGAGCGTTGCATTTTTAGCTGGGCTACTGATTCTCCCTTTGGTTTTTTCACAAGGCTTAGAGCCAGGGGCTGGCCCAGGACTGGTTTTTGAAGCATTGCCAGGTGTATTCCAAAGCATGGGTCCCATGGTAGGTCGTGTGATAGGCGGGTTATTTTTCCTGCTTCTCTGTGTGGCAGCTCTGACTTCTACCGTTTCTCTGTTGGAAGTTCCTGTAGCCTATTTAGTGGATGAGAGAAAATGGAAAAGAGGACCAGTTGTAATAGGGTTAGCGGCATTGATCTTTTTAGTAGGGCTCCCTACGATGTATTCTTTTGGCGGCGGCGATTTCTTCACCAATTTCCTGCAATACTATAATGCAGGTGCCAATGGTCCTGAGCTCGTAGACAAATCATTTTACGATATCATAGATGATATTTTCAGCAATATAGGCCTTCCGCTAGGGGGATTCCTGCTAAGTATCTTTATCGCAACCAAATGGAAGACCAGTAATCTATCTGACGAAATCACAAGTGGATTTGAAAATTATAAAGGATCTATTGCGGAGAAATTCATCAATTTGATGATCACGGTTATTTGCCCATTAGTCTTATTCCTGATTGTCCTTTCAACCATTTTGCTCAAATTCTTTGGCGTAGCGCTGATTTAGGCAGAATAATTTTGAATGATTGAATGCTTGCCCTGAGTTCGTCGAAGGGTTGAATTTTGAATGGCAATCCCAAAGCCCTAATTTCGCCTCTCCACACCCCCTCTGAATTCACATAATTTTACTTAAAGCGCATTTTGAAAAAATGTGCTTTAAATAAAATTATTGGCATAATTTGTGAATTATAATTGTGTGAATTTTTTTTAGGTATAACATTTCAACGGTTTGAAGTATGTGGTTGCGAGGAGTTTTGTTAGTTCTCATCGCTGGTCTATTCTTGTCATGGGGAAGCGCGGAGCAGGAAAATATGAACACGAGGGTCGATTTGGTTCCCCAAATGGATACCCTTTTGTCAATGGCCGACCTTCCGTCTGAGGCGCTTTATTCCATGCCAGATCCCGTGTATACTACTGATAATCAGTGGGACAGCGTTTTTTCACGTTTGCAAAAACGAGCTGGATTTAACGGAACGGTTTTAATCGCAGAGCGTGGTGAAGTGGTCCATGCAGGTGCCTATGGATATGGCCATCATCGACGCAAAGACACCCTGGAGCTATCCTCTTCCTTTCAGCTTGCATCAGTCTCCAAGATGTTTACTGCCGTAGCCATAATGTTGTTGTATGAGGCAAAAAGACTTGATTTCGACAAGCCAGTCCAGGAATACATTCCAGAATTTCCTTATGATAATATCACCGTTCGGCACCTACTAAATCATAGGGCAGGGCTTCCTCGCTATATGTGGCTGGCTGAAAAGCATTGGGATACCCAAAAAATCCTTACAAATGAAGATGTCCTATGTTTGTATAATGACCACAAGCCCAACCTCTTCTTTAAGCCTGGCACACGCTTTCATTATTGCAACACCAATTACGCCTTTCTTGCGCTCGTCGTTGAGCGTATCAGCCAAATGTCCTTTCAGGAATTTGCTGATACCTATATCTTCGAGCCTTTGAAGATGGAAAATAGCTTTGTCTTAGACCTCAAAAAAGAGCAAAAAGCAGCTGATGAAGTCATCGGCTATCGCCGCCGCCGGAGAGGCTACTTGGCTGTTCCCAAGGATTTTCTTGATGGGGTGGTAGGGGATAAGGGCGTTTATGCCAGTGTCAAGGACCTATTTTTGCTAGATCGCGCATTTTATGGCGATGCGCTGCTGAGTCACGAGACCTTATCAGTCGCATATACAGGCGGAAGCCCAGAGCTTCGAAACCATAATTATGGATTTGGGTGGCGCATGCAGACACAGCGGGAAGGCATTATTTACCATTTTGGGTGGTGGCGAGGATTTCGATCCTGCTTTATCCGCGATATCTATAGCCTCCGTACGATGATCATCCTTTCCAATCACGATCACATCCGTAGAAATCTCAGCTTCTGGGACCTGTTTTGCCAGTTTGAAGGCCCGTAGAAGGCATAATAAAATATGGTTCTCTGACAATTTTAGCGGAGCTTCCACTTTAGGCTTTCACATCTCCTGAACCCCGCAGGCCCCCCTTCGGCGGTGCTCAGGGCAGGCTTCCTCTTCAAAGAGGACTTCTCACAAGCCCTGGTTGGCGCGAAAACCCCTTTGAAGGGGTGGGGCCTTGGGTGATCGGGGATGTGTTTGTCAGAAGCGAAAAGCTTTCCACGGGATTTATCAGAGAAACTGAAATATTAGTGAAATGGCTAATAGATTTTCATAAATCTATTAGCCATTTTCTGTTTACTAATTTTTTGAAAAAAAATTATGGAAAATAAAAAAAGCCAGGGGACTCAAACACTTTGTGCGAATCAACCCTAGCCCTTGCTCTTGTAATTCCAGAACTATTGTCCTGTTGTCTGATACAAGTATACTAGGTATTGGAATATTTATTTACCCTTTTTGGGTGTTTGGTTAAAATATTTGTGCGAACGGTTAGTATGGCGTGATGAATTGTTTAAGGGTAAGAATGTAATTTGATTGTTTTTATATGTGAGGAAATTATTTTTTAATAAATAACATATAAAATGCTGTAAATCAGATTGTTAAGGGTTGGGTGTTTTTTATATTGAGTCAGGGTAGTTATTTTATTTCTTATCATTATAGGTATAAACGGGTAATATTTATGAGAAAAAGTAGGTAATATAAGGAAGGAATGCCATGTGAAATTATTACCCATTTAAAATGCATTAAGTCGGATCCGCATCCAAAATGATCCTGAGGCTCTTCTTTTCAGCTTGTTGATAATAGATCACGATTAATTCTTGAATGAGACTGCGGACTTTTTTGACGGAAAGGTTTTTTCCGAGTTTGATCATGAATTGCATGCGGTACTGATTGCGCACTCGAGCAATCAGCGGATAATCTGGGCCCAATAAATTAGTCCCAAAGTACGGACGCAATAAGCCATCAAGCTTCAGGCTTTGTTTTTCAAGAAATGCAGGGTCATGGTGAACGAGCTCTATGCGGATGATCCTACTCAAAGGTGGATACCCTAATTCTTGCCTGCTCAGCAATTCTTGATCAAAGAATTGCCTATAGGGCGCACGGTTGACAATGGATTTCAAGACGATATTGTCAGGCATATGAGTTTGGATAAATACATGCCCTTTTTTGAGCCTGCGGCCCGCCCGTCCGCTCACTTGCGTGAGCAACTGATAAGCCCGCTCATAGGCGCGAAAGTCAGGGAATGTCAAGACATTGTCCGCATTGACGACCCCTACCATGGTCACATGTTCAAAATCAAGACCTTTGGATACCATCTGTGTCCCCACCAGGATATCAATTTGCCGTGCTTCAAACCGGCTGATCAGATGCTGAAAAGCCATCTTAGATCTAGTCGTATCCACATCCATGCGCTCTACGACTGCCTGTGGAAAGTGCTCTTGCACTTGCTCCTCAATACGTTCTGTACCTATGCCTGCTCTGCGCATGGAATGGTGGCCACATTGCCCGCATTGCTGTAGGGCATAGTCAGTGTGACCGCAGTAGTGACAGCGCAAATGATCCTTTGCCTTATGGAAGGTCAGACTGATATCGCAGTTGATGCATTCAGGGACGTGGCCACAGTTCTGGCAGATGAGGTAAGGTGCATATCCGCGCCGATTCTGGAACAAGATAACTTGTTCATTTCGATTGAGGGTATCTTCTATCTCCTTCAGCATACGCTGGGAAAAGATGCCTTGAATCTGTTTATTCTTTCGTTCTTGACGCATGTCTATGAGTTCCAAGGAGGGGGGATGCGTCGCAATGGCTTTTTTGTGAAGTTCCACCATGGTGTATTTCCCATGAAGGGCATTGAAATAGGATTCAAAAGACGGCGTAGCTGACCCAAGGACGATGGGGCAACCGATCATCTGCGCATAAAAAATCGCCAGGTCGCGCGCTTGATAGCGAGGCGCAGGTTCATTTTGCTTAAATGAATGATCATGTTCCTCATCTACCACAATAAGCCCCAAATCCGAAAAGGGCAAAAACACAGCAGAGCGTACGCCAATTACGATGTCGTAAGCATTATTACACACTTTTTGCCAAATTTCTACGCGTTCCTGGTCATTGAAGCGGCTATGATAAATACCGACTCGGTCGCCAAATTCCGTCTTGATCCGGTCGATGATCTGCTTCGTCAGGGTGATTTCAGGTAAGAGATAAAGAATCTGTTTCTTTTGAGCCAAGGTTTCTTTTATCAGCTCAATATAAATATGCGTTTTTCCACTGCCTGTAATCCCATGAAGTAGTACTGGCTTGCTCCGATTGGCTTCAATGGAAGCCTGAATAGCAGTGAGCACAGTTGCTTGGTCTGGGTTGAGTTCTATATGCTTACTTTTTTCCAAATACCCATATAGTTCCAATCGATCTACTCTCACCTTATCTTCGACAATAAATCCCTTAGTTAGCAGTGCTTTCGCGACGCTACTGCTCATCCCTGTCTCCTTGAGCGTTTCACTCTTGGGAGATGGCTTTCCTCTGTGAAAATCAGAGATGATACGCATCAGGAGGCTTTCCTGGCGTTGGGTCTTTGGTTTGTCTAGGAGATCCAGCGCTTCGCGGAGCTTGTCCTCAGCTGTGTATTCATCAGCCAAGCGGAGAAAGGTCTTATACTTGGGTTTATATCTTTCCTCTACCTCCTGATACAGCCTGATCCAGCCCTTGGCTTCCATGATGCGGAGGCGAGGGGTAGGGTTGAGGATATCCCAAATAGCTGCGACTTCCTTGAAGTTGAGGACAGGTTGGATGCTCAGGGCATCCAGGAGCATATATTCCTTGCCCGTCGTTTCGAGGGCTTCCCAGTTGAGTCCTTCGACCATGGCAACGCGCAAGGCACTTTCTGGCTTCAGGCCTGCTGGCAAAGCAGCCTTCAGGACCTCTCCCTGTGTGCACATATAATAGGAAGCGATCCATTCAAACAACTTAAACTGGGTCTCGTGGAGAATAGGCCTTTCATCCAGGATATCCTCTATAGGTTTCAGCTTGTTGAGAATATCGGGCCGATTTTCTTCCAGCAATCGACGCACTACGCCCGTATAAATCTTGTTTTTGCCAAAATTGACCAAAACGCGTACGCCTGTAAGCAGCTGGGGAACCTGTTCTTTGGTGGGCAGGTAGGTGAAATTGGATTTCAGGGCGAGGGGAAGAATGATTTCTGCGACTGTAGCCATTGAGATAAGAGTTAAGAGAGACAGCTCGGGCTTCGACAAGCGTTCGACTGAGCTCACGCCGAAGTCTCAGCCCTCGCTGTCAGATCGTTCGCTATGCTCACTGTCAGACCGCTTCGCTAAGAGACCGCTTCGCTGTCAGACTAAAAGGCGTTCTTGGTCTGACAGGCTTTGCGATCTGACAGTGAGACCAAAGGTCGAACGGTCTGACCTCTGACAGCGAGACCAAAGGTCGAACGGTCTGACCTCTGACAGCGAGGCGAGTCTTCGAGCCGAGCGGTCTCTCTTCCAAATATATACAGAATGTGAAGAAGGTGCTAATTTATTTAGTAAAAAATCACAAAAAAACACCATTAATTAGCATTTTGTCCCTGAGTATTTACTTATTAGTGTTTTTTCTCCCATACCATATGCCACTTAATAGAAGCCCCAACGCCAAAATCACAACTAAATACAGGAGGGTAGAAGGGGAGGGGGATCGCAGGGGAGCGCTATCTCCTATCAATACAAATCCACTCCAAAAATAGGGATATGCCTGCATAGGAGAGGCTTGTGAAAGATAGGACAATTGGGCCTGTTGGAGCGCGAGGTCTTTGGGCATTCCTTCTTTCAAATTTTCATAAAAATCCACCATCACCTCATGCGTTGCATGATCATCGACAGCCCATAAACTCGTCAAAATGCTGGGACATCCTGCAAAGCGAAAAGCCCTGGCTAGGCTCATGATCCCTTCGCCTCTTGACAATTTCCCTTCGCCTGTCTGGCAAGCGCTCAGGACTGCAAGAGAAGCCTCCAGCGATAGTCCATATACCTCAAAAGCATGCAATACATTGTCGTCTGATAGGGTATCAGGTGTGCTGAGGTATTGGCTGACAAGGGAATCCGCTAGCGAACCTATGCGCATTTGGCGACTGGGTAAGGGGCTAGGAAGGGAAGGGGAGGAAACGGTCCTAGCATGTAAAGCAGAAAGCTGTCCACCGGTGAATACCATGCCAGAATACATGGGATTTTGATCATTGGTGAAGGCATGCATAGCTAGGTGAAGCATGCTGTAAGTATGTGCCTTTTCTTTAAATACCTGCTCCAATGCCGTTTTTCCCAAAAATGCATCTCCGTTCCACAAATGACTGATATGCTGTGCTTCCTCTTGGTTTTTGTGCAAAGCAGGTAAATAATTGGCGTCATGGGTAGGGGAATATTCAGGGGCAAAGGCGGCAAATTTGCCGGATCGTGCAGGAGGATCTGAGGTGTGACTTATGGCAGAATAGGCGTAGCCAATGGCTGCGTGATGGAGGACGTAGTCCACCTGGCCAAAATGCTTTTCTTCACCAGTGTATGCCCATACCAGGCTCTCAAATGGAAGATAGCCCAGGGGGCCATCTGGCACGATCAATAGTCGCTGATTATCAATGTCCTTTCGTATATGAGGGGGCAGCAATACATCGCCCAATTCTTTGCCTGTTTGGCAAAAGGTGCTAAAGTATGTGCTGAATTCTTTTTCATCAAGCAGGCGATTCGGAGACTTCAGTGCCTGGAGAAATAGCGAGAGCTTGGGCTCAAGGTCCTCGTGACTTCCCAAAGAATGATAGGTAAGGCCCTGGAGGCTAATTTCAAAGAGATAGAGGCTATCAGTGCCCCAAAAATATTCCAAGAAATGGCTTGTTTTGCCTTTTAGCGCCAATTGGATCGTGGCAACGTCAGGCACTTCCAAATCATATTTTAGCCGATAGTAGGTAGGGTAATTTGTTTCTAACTGGCTAATAAATTGGCGATAGTCCAGGTTAAGAGTATGGAGGGTTTTTCGGAGGGCTTGTTGGGCCAGTGGATCGGGGTTGGGCTTGAGGGCATTAGCCAATAATTTCTCTTCATGGTAGTTTAGAGAATTGCGAAGGGTCTGTTCTTTCTCCAACATTTCTGGTGGGATACCCCCATAGGTCAAAGCACTGGTGCTCCGCAAGTTTCGGTGGAGCAAAAGCGCTTTGCTCTTTTCTACATATTTAAATGCCTCCTCTAAATAGGCGTGTTGGTAGGTAGTGTGATAAAGTGCCAGTGCTGCCTGAATGGCGCCTTCATAAGCGGCAAATGCTTCATCTGCTAGCGCCTTCAACGCGCCTTTTCCTCGATAACTCAGGATCATGCTATCTATAAATGCAACTGTATGCCGATGTGCTTTGAGCGCCGCAATTGTACCAGGGTTTTGGCGGCTCAAGGCTGTCGCCCGTGTTTTTAAGCAGGTTAAAAAATGGGGAAGTACGCGGACTGATGTTATGGGGGGCAAAAGGCTGTCAGGAGAATACGTGGTGTCCAAAAGCAGGGAATTGGCTGCTTGTTGAAACAGCTGAAGAGCGCGTGTATGCGCCGCCTGACGGCTAGCCAAGTCTCCCAATCGAATGTTGGCGAGCGCCATAAAGGGATGCTGTTCTGAATAGATTTGCTCAAAAATGCCGAGGGCCTTTTGATAAGCTGCCTTTTCCAATTCTTCTTCCCCTAATTGTTCGTAACACCGGCCAATATTCATATAAGATACCCCCGTTTGTGGATGGATGGGCCCCAAAACATCGAGCGTGATGGCCAACGAAGATTGGTACTGAGCCAGCTGTCTGGGAAAGTCCTTTAACCGACCATAACAATTACCTAAATCATTGATGGCCACTGAGGTATACCGGTATTTGCGGCCATAATGAGTCAACCAAATATCTTGCGCTTTTTCATCATAGTATATCGCTTTTTCATAGTCTTTCAGCCGATAATACACTCGGCCTATGTGGACATAACACATGGCAGTATAGGAATGATCAGGGCCATATTGAGCTATCGAAATATCCAGCGCTTGATTCAAATAGGAAAAGGCATTGTCATAATCTCCTGTCTCCATATAATTGATCCCAATCCCCATATAAGAAGAGGTCAGGTTAGGATTGGGAATGGAGTCTTGTAGCTTGATTTGCAGGGCCGTGAGCTGATAGGACAATGCTTTGGACTGAAAGCCTAAATTGAAATAGCTGGTACCGAGATTATTATACATGGCAGCTAAATGAGACCCTTTTGCTATATCATTTTCCACCAATACCTCCATGGCTCGCTCAAAATAGTCGACGGCTTGGTCAAATTCTCCTATTTCAAAATAATACTGACCATATTTATTGTATATCTGATAATACCTGGGCGCGAGCGGTGTCAGGAAACGAGTTGCCTGATGGAGGGCAGAGTCAAAATAGATTTTTGCCTGGGGATATTGGGACATGCCTAAATAGGAATGGCCAATTTCTGTCAAACAATGGATATGATCATCCCATGCTTTTTCCTCTAAAAATACAGGTGCTATCTGCTTGTAAATAGCTTGCGCCTTTGCATGCTGCCCTATGATAATCAAGGTATCTGCCTGGATAGATTGAGCCTTGGCGGATAAGCTATCAAGAGGCTGTTTGGCAACGATCCTTCCTATACCAGACAATAATAAAAGGGCGATCAGGGGGCCTTTAAAGGAAATATACTGACTATACATAAGCAGGAGGAATGGGAAACGAATATAATTAAAAAACCGTAATCGTTTTCGGTTTTTCCGTAATCGTTTTCGGTCGTCATTTGCTGATTTTCAGGTAGTTGTATGCTATGAAAAGTGAAAAAAAATTTTCAACTTTGATGTTAATCAATTCAATTCTTTACTTAATCAACCAACAAATTATGAAAAAGCAGTACTTATTTTTTGGTCTATTTCTATTTCTTTGTTTGGGCCTTCAAGCCCAGATGTACAATGTCACCCTCAAGGTGGACATGTCTCAGCAAACGGTGAAAGACACCGTTTCTCCAGCTGGTAGTTTCCAGGCGGCTCTCGGCACTGGCCAGAGCGACTGGACACCTGGTGACAACCCGATGGATGACTCAGATGGAGACAATATCTGGGAGATCACGCTATCCCTCCCTGCAGGTACTTATGAGTACAAGTTTACTTATACAACCGATGGTACTGACAACTGGGAATCTCCTCCAGGTGCTTGCACGGTCAATGGTAACCGTGAGCTCGTTGTCAGCAAGGACACCGTTCTTGACAGCAGATGTTATGGATCCTGTGATCCATTGTGCCCAGCGGGTACCTATACCGCGACCTTCCGTGTAGATATGGCCAATGAGCCATTTATGGATACTGTCAGTGTAGCAGGTAACCTTCAGGTAGCTGCTGGTTTCATGAATGACTGGACACCTGGTCAGATGAACATGACAGATGCTGACAACGACAGCATTTTTGAAGTGACTGTGACTCTTCCAGCAGGTACTTATTCTTATAAGTATACCACCGTTACCAATGGTGCTGCCAACTGGGAAGGGGTTCCTAACGCTTGTCAGTCTGGTGGAAACCGTGAGTTGGTCCTTATGTCTGATACCACTTTGGATGTGATTTGCTACGGTACTTGTGACAATGGCTGTATCCCACTCCTTCCTCCTGTCAATGTGACTTTCCAGGTAGACATGGAAGATGAAATTGTCAGTGGAAAAGGCGTACACGCAACTGGTGACTGGCAAGATCCTGTATGGCAAAAAGGAGCTGATAAAATGACGGCTTCTGGCATGAATCCAAACATCTATCAGTTCACTGTTTCTTTGGTACCTGCTGAGTATCAGTATAAATATGTAAATGGAGACTCTGATCCAGAAGAAGAAATGGCTGACTTCCTCGCAGGAGGTTGTGGGGTACCCAATGGATTGGGCGGTTCTAACCGTCTCTTAGACCTTCGCGGAGCACTTGCAGACACTGTTCTGCCTCCATACATCTACAATTCTTGTAACCTGCGCAACGTCAGCATCGATGATGACCTCAACGCGCAACGTCCTGTTAAGCTCTTCCCAAATCCAGCAGAGGACGTATTGAATGTTACCTTCAGTAACATGGACCGTAAGTCTTACAGCATTGAAGTGCTTAATGTCAACGGCCAGCTTGTCAAGCAATACGCCAACGTTGTCAATGAAGAATTGACCATTTCTCTCAAAGACCTCAGCACAGGTCTCTACTTCGTGAGCATTCGCAACAGCGAAGGTGAGCGCTATACAGAGAAGCTATTGGTGAAGTAGTCCAATTGTCTGGCAATATCTGTTAGGTTTTCTTCAACCTAACAGATATTCAAGCAAACCTATATGCAAAACCCCAAAGGTAAATGTGCCTTTGGGGTTTTTCTCTATATTTAGAGATGAAAAGCCCTAAGACTATTCTTACGTCATGACCTATCAAGGAGCCAAAAAGATCGCTTTAGCATGTATCTCAGATTATTTCTCTTCTGATTTTATCTTAACGTCATTAAAGGAAAAAGACAACTATTGGTATTTCTCAACCCATAATTTGGACTTTATTTTGTCCTCGGATTTAGCTGAATTGGTGTTAGATATACCGCTATTTCAGATAAATAAGCAAAATGGGGACATAGAATCATTTTGTGGAATTGAAGTCTTCAAACTCTTTCCTGAAGATTCGGAGGAAAAGCTTGAATGGAAAGATCAAAAAAAAGAAATCAAGAAGCTTGATAAAATAGCAAGAAGAGAAAATCGTCGGTGGAAGTTTCATCAATTATTTAGTAGGGTTTGGATAAATGGGGAAATTATTACGTATCATCATTTTTTCAAGAAGCGGCAATCAGGAGATAAAAGAGAAATAGAAGAAATCACGCTTCTGGAATCAGTAGATAAAATTGGGGCAAAAGATTATTATCTGACGCTTTCCTTCAAGAATCGAGCGTCCATACGAATTCCTATGAGAGCAAAAAACTTCATACTTTTTTGGGCAGCATTAAGTGAAAACCTGGATATTCAAAAACGATTAATGTTTCCTTTGGAAGGGGAGGATAAAGAGGTGATTTTATACCAAAACACCCCGTAGGTTTCAAAAACCTACGGGGTGTCTGCTGAGGAATAAACCTAATCAATCACACACAAACACATACGTGTAGATCCCATCCACCGTCTGATCGGCAGTCGTCCAGCCTTCCTGGACGATCTGGAGGCGGAGCTGATCCAGTTTTTGACCTGCTGGAATCAGGTCTTTGAACAACTCACTGGGGATGATAGAAAAATGGAATACTCCATCCCCCATATCTGTCATTTTGAGCTCAGGCGTTTCATCTACCTTTTTGAGCGTAGCGATCTTGATTTCATTGCCATTTGTGAGATTGGCGCGTGCATAGACATACAAGGGTTTGTCATTGTTCTGCATCGTGACTTTGTCTTCTGCTTTGTTGTCATAAATAAGCGTGAAGACGTCATCTTGAGTTGTAGCAATGCTCCCTTCAGCATCAAGCTTATCCGGAAAAGCACGAACCTTAATAGGTCCAGAAGTAGGTGGGTCTACCGCAATGGAAAGGTCTTCCGTTTTGGCTTCGTCACATCCTCCACCGCCTGCACCTGTACCATCCAGGCTTTTGGCAAGAAAATGAAAATCTTTGTCATAGACGGTGGCTGCATCCACATTGTAAAATTCTGTAGGAATCATTTTAAAGCTCCAGATATCGTTTCCTTCACTTTTCATCTCCATCAGAGGATTCGAGGCAGTCCATTGTCCATTTTTAAAATCTGCATCGCGATCCTCATCGCCAGCAGGTAACCAGGTCCATAAATATACAGGCTCTGTAGTCCCTAAAAGACTTTGGCACTCACATTTCTTGATATCAATGAAGATCGTGACACTGTCATCTGGATTGATAGGATCTGGGTCGATCCAAGCTTTCTGCGCCATCATGGCGACAGGAAGGAAAAAGAGGAGGTATGCT
Organism: Bacteroidia bacterium; assembly: GCA_030430575.1. Lineage (GTDB taxonomy): Bacteria > Bacteroidota > Bacteroidia > J057 > J057 > JAUIGE01. Next base: position 117,029 of record JAUIKF010000006.1, read on the forward strand.
AATATTGTATTTTTCATTGTCATAATCATTTTAGGCTATTTCTATAGCCGTTCAAAAATATAGATATAACTAACGGCAGGCGTATCGTCACATTCCTTCACCAACTTGAACTCAAGGGTTGTCTCTATCTCGCGAATGGTTTTTTGTAATACCAAAGTGAGATCTTCTCCATTATTGGTAAGGACGATGTTCTCTGGAAACTCATTGGCCTGCGCAGGAAACTCGTCATTGGTGAATTTCCAGCTACCTGACTCTCCCAGAAAATTGGGTGAATCACCAGGGGTGTAGGTATAGGTCATGGCATTGGCATCAAAAGAAATGACTGGTGGATCATTTTTGATAAAAAAGCCACTGATATCCAATTGTGCATTGTCGGGAATTTTGGTGCGTTCATCTACTTGGGTGACGCCGATGAGTTTGAAACTCGCATTGATTCCAACCAGCTTGTCAAATGGCTCGCCTATGGGAGGAAGTTCTTCCTGACATCCAAGCATACCAAATGTGATCAAACTGATAAGGAGGATTGATATATATTTCATGCTTAAAAAGCTCATAACTGTAAGTTAATTATTCAATATTTAACATTCAAAATTCAACATTTCCCTACTGACATCCCCCTTCTTCATTGGGGACCATATCCAAATTTCCCTTCAATTCTGAATCGGGAATTTGCGCTACAAGGCCTGGGCAGTCCCATGCTGCTCCTCTAATCGTAAGGTTTGGGCTATCGTGGACGGCCTGGCGCTTCAGTTCATGAAGACGATTGCCTTCAATGACCAATTCCAAACGACGCTCCTGACGAGCTGTGGCGATGATCGTCATGGCGGTAGAATTGGCAGAAATCTCTAGCAGACCTGCACGGGTACGAATGTCATTGAGGTCTCCAACAGCTACAGCGAGGTTGCTGCCTTGCTCAGCAGCAGACTCGGCACGGATGAGCTTCAGTTCAGTGAGGTGTACCAAAGGAACATTGGTCTGCTGGACGTCTTCCACTTTTAAGCAATAATTAAAGCTACCGTCAACTTGCACCCAAAGCGATCCTCGCTTGTCAGTAGGGTCGGCAGTGGCGAGGCCAGCATAGCTGCTAGACAAGGTCACTGCTGCCGTGTTTTGGGAGGCTGGGTTTCTTCTGTAATTATCCCAAATAAAGCCACCTGCATTGTCTACAGGGCTACTGACTAGTTGGAAAACTGCTTCAGAAGTTCCTAGCATAGAAAAGCGAGAGGTAAGCGTAGAATCAAAGGTGGCACCGCTATTTTCGATCACCATATCGGCTCGATCATAAGCATTGGCAAAGTCATTCATTTGGAAGTAAACCTTCGCCAAATAGCCATTGGCGGCCCATTTGGTGGCGTAGACGCTGTTGGTAGCGGGCAGGTTATTAGCTGCATCGGTGAGATCGGCAATGACCTGGTTGTAAACTTCTCCAACTGTAGACCTCGGCAAAATATCTTTGCCATAGGTGACGCGAATAGGGATGCCCAGGTGGCTATTGTCCGCCGTGTACCCAAATGGCTGTGCGAAGATACGCACCAGTTCAAAGTGTAAAACACCACGGATAAATTTAGCTTCATTGATGATGCGTGTCGCATCATCTTGAGGCATGCCTTCGATCTGATCGATGTTATCGATCACAAAATTGGCACGGGCAATGGCCTTATTCGCATCGTGCATGAATGTACGAGTAGTTCCCAGAAAAATGTCCGTTGTGCGGGTATAGTGAGCTGCCCAGTCACCATTGAGGGTCACAGGATTTTCTGCCAAATTGTCGGCAAACAACTCCGCCAACAAAAATGCCTGGCCGCCCATTACGGAGCCAAAGCTCATCGCGTCATAGGCTCCATTGAGCACTTCTTGTGCATGGGCAGGGGTTTCCCAAAACTCTCCAAATGGTACTACATCGTCTGGGACAATTTCCAGAAAGCTGTCATTGCATGCAGTTGGGAGCAGCAATAAGCAGCCTAGTACCGCCATTAAAGTTGATTTATATAATACTTTTATCATAATGATCTATAGTCTTCTATTCAAAATTCAATCATTCAAAATTATTCCCTTAAAAATCTACTTTCAGACCAAAGGTGTAAGTCTTTTCATTTGGCGCAGTTAAGTAAGTGACGTTGGTTCCACCAATGTTTCGCTGCTGGGGGTTTTCACGCTCGCGGGCTACTTCAGGGTCCATGCCTCTATAATTGGTGAGGGTCCAAAGGTTGGTCCCATTGAAAGATACTCTGATATTATTAATTCTACCCGTTTTTACCTTGATATTGTATCCTAAGGAAACAGTTCTCAAGCGCATATAAGAAGCATCTTCTAACCAAAGCGAGTGATTGTTCTGCCAAAAGTTGGCGTTTCCACCCCAGTTTCTCATATCCATGGTGAGCCTAGGATAAGTGGCAATATCACCAGGCTTGCGCCAGCGATCAAATACGTCTGTGCGCATATTCCAATCTGTCACAACGCCCATATGGCGCTTGGCGGCGTCATCGTAAATTGTTCCCCCTACACTGAAATAGAGCAAGAAGTTTAGATCAAAATTGCGGTAGGAAAATTCGTTTGTCAGACCTCCTGTGAAGTCAGGAGCTCCATTACCTGCGGCTACGCGATCACTCACTACCGAGTAGACATAAGTCTCTTCTCCCCCTCTCGTCAAGTAGACAGGATGTCCAGTAGCAGGATCTACATGGCTCCAGCGAACGATGAAGTTTGTATTGACAGGTTCTCCGGGGACTGCACGGACGTCCCCAAATCCGCCGTCCAAGGCATCAGGCGTAGCCGTTCCGACATCGAGAACTTTGTTTCTATTGTGAGCAATGTTGAATCGGGTAGTCCATTTGAAAGCTTTGACGAGGTTACGTGACATGATGCCAAGCTCGATGCCTTTATTTTCAATCGTCCCTACGTTTTGGTTAAAGGCCAAGTCATCCAAGCCAGAGGAAGCCTGGATACTGGTGTTGATAATGGCATCTGTGGTGAGGCGGTAATAATAGGTGAAATCAACAGTAAAACGATCATTTAGGAGGCCGACTTCTATCCCTGCATCAAATGTATTGCTGACCTCCCACTGTAGGTCGGGGTTAGCCAATTTGCGCTGATAGCGGACGGCTTCTCCGTTGTAAATCTGGCTAGGCACGTCAAAAGTGTAGAGGGGAAACTGGCGACGCCAGTCGATATCCGCATTTCCTGTAAGTCCCCAACTGGCTTTCAATTTGAGGAAATTGATAACGGGATTGTCTTTTAAGAAATTTTCTTCACTGAGGATGTATCCAACCCCAGCGGCAGGGAAATCCCCAAAACGCTTATTTGCCCCAAATTTGGATGACCCATCACGGCGATAAGTAAGCTGTACCAAAAATTTGTCCTTATAGATATAGTTCAAGCGGGCAAAAGCACTAGCAAAGCGCCAGCGGTCCACATCTCTAAAGATGGAGTCATTATAGATCGTGGTCACAGATGGAGCTGTAAGATCAGGTTTAAGGTAAAGCATTTCATTTACGCCCCAATACTCCTCACTTCTCCGGCTATTTTTTGATTCCTGGTATTCCAGTCCGCCCATGACATTCAATTTATGGTCTTCTGGCAATTTGAAGTCATACTTCGCAGTGAGGTTGCCCTGGTAGTTGGCGATGCGGGTACGGAAGCCCTTAGCTAGGTTCTGGTTGGTGGTCCAAAGCGAATCTTCCAGGAAGAAGTCGCCGAGGGTCATATAGTCAAAACTCCCTGTCGCGTTGATCTCAAGGCCTTCCATGGGAGAATAGTTGAATAACAAATTGTTGATTGAACGCCACTCACGTGTCTTCCAATCTTGAAGCTGCTCCTGGGCGACAGGGTTTCCGTAGATGTTGAACCAATCGCCGTTGGCGTCTTTGACAGGATATATCGGCAAGGCCGAAGTCATAGCCGTTCCTAATCCACCGGCCCAGCCCTGGCGTACGCGGTCGTTTAGGCCTCTTGCAATGGAAGTGGAAAGGCTCACGCGCATTTTTTTTGTGATTTGGTAATCCAGATTCGCACGGGCATTGGCGCGCTGATAAGCGTTGCCAATCTGGTAGCTTTCCCCATTGAGGTACCCTACACCGATATATGTTTTTAGCTTTTTGGAGCCTTGGGTCATGGAGAGATTATATTCTTGCTTGGTACCCGTCCGAATGACCTGATCTATCCAATCAGTATCTACCCCTTCGATATCAGCATAGTCGAGGCTTAAGGGAAGAGGAGCACGACCGACATTGCCATCGTTTTCCCAAGCTTCTTGTCTGATTTGGAGGAACTGCTCGGAATTCAACACATCGATCAATCCAGTAGGCTCAGAAAGACCTACCCGTGAATTAAAAGAGAATTTAGGCTTACCTGTTTGTCCTCGTTTGGTGGTAATCAGGACAACACCGTTTGAACCACGTGAACCATAAATGGCTGCTGCAGAAGCATCTTTGAGCACTTCGATGTGGGCGATGTCATTGGGGTTAAGGAATGCAAGGGGATTATTGTTAATCCCTCCTCCTTGTGAGTTCACATCATTATTGATGAAGTGATCCTGTGTTACGGGGATTCCGTCGATTACAAATAGCGGATCACCACCAGAACTGAGCGAACCAATTCCCCGAATACGGATGACTGCCCCTGCTCCAGCGACACCACTGCCTTGAACCACTTGGATACCAGGTGCTTTTCCCTGCAAGGCAGTTTCAAAACTGCCTCCAGGAATGTCGTTGAGGTCTTTGGCTTCAATTTTAGAAACGGAACCTACCAACTCTCTTTTTCGCACGGTCCCATACCCAATTACCAGGACTTCTTCCGTGCTCATTACCTCTTCAGCCATCTTGAAGTTTTGACGGGTGGTTTTGCCCGATTCCACAGCGATGGCGATAGTTTGGGTAGCATACCCCAAAAAGGTCACACTGAGCTCATGCTCACCTGCAGGCACCTGACCGATTTGAAATTTCCCAGCCTCATCTGAAAAGGCCCCTTTTGCCAGGGCTTTGATAGTAACGGTCGCACCGCTGACAGGGTCCCCGTTGCCATCTGTCACTGTTCCACTCACTGTACCTTGAGCTACTACTTGGCCTATGCCTAAGCCAAAAAGCAGGAAGATAATGAGAGAACTAACGTAAATGGTTGCTTTCATAAATTGTCTTTTTGTAGAATGTAAAATCGCGGTTGTACTTGGCATTTGTAACAAAGATTTTAAATTTAGCGGCAATTAACAACTAGTTTTTTTTCGTAAACGTTTTCGGTTTGAACGTAAACGTTTACGAAGAAAAATATCCCTAACAACAACTGCTTAATTATTGTAAACCAATGAGATACATTCAAAAAAATTCTTTCCTGCTGCTTTTCTTATTTCTCCTAACTTCTTCTCTGAATGCGCAGGTCGTTACCACAATTCCAGTTATCCCAAATTCTGAAGATACTGTTACGGTTGTATTTGACGCCACTCAAGGGGACGGTGGATTGGCTGGGTTTTCTGGAGATGTGTATGCCCATACAGGGGTCATCACAGACAAGAGTACCACCCCTTCGGACTGGAAGTTCGTGCAAGGCACTTGGGGGCAACCGACACCGAAGGTACGGATGACCTCCCTCGGCAATGACAAGTATCAATTGAAATATCATTTGCGCAATTTCTACGGGGTACCCATGGCAGATACCATCAAGAAAATGGCCTTTGTCTTTCGCAGTGCAGATGGAAACCAGTCTGGTAGGGATGCAGGAGGAGGTGACATTTTTGTAGATGTGGCGACTGCGGGGATTGATGTAATCTTTTTGGCGCCTACTAGTCCCCAAGTAGTGGTAGACTTGGGCGATTCTACTGACATTGTGGTGGGTGCACAAGCATCGGATAGTATTCAGCTGTATGTAAATCAAGTATTAGTAGAAAAAAGTACGACAAGCAGCTTGAATTACCGTTTCAAAGGGCTTGCCCCAGGTGAATATGAACTCAAAGCGGTAGCTGAAGGGCCAGGCGGTACCGTAGCAGCAGATTCTTTTTCCCTGTATGTTCGTGCCCTCAACCCACCTGTTGCGGCAGTGCCGCTCAATGTGATTGAAGGGGTCAATTACCGCAATGACTCCACGGTCATCATTATGCTCTATGCGCCACAGAAGCAGTATGCTTTTTTGATCGGCAGCTTCAATGATTGGAAGGTGGAGGATATCAATTATATGAATAAGTCACCCAATGGCAATAATTATTGGGTGGAGCTTACGGGCTTGACGCCTGGAAAGGAATATACCTACCAGTTTTGGGTAGATGGGGAAATAAGGGTCGCTGACCCTTATGCGGAGAAGATCCTCGATCCGTGGAGCGATCCAGGCATTCGCCCCGCCAATTACCCCAATCTGATCCCTTATCCTACAGGAAAAACCAACGATATCGTCTCTGTCTTCCAGACAGCTCAAACGCCTTATAATTGGCAAGTCGCGAATTTTACCCCACCGAAAAAAACGGACCTAGTAGTGTATGAACTCCATGTCAGAGACTTCTCTGAAGAGGATAGTTATCAAACGGTAATTGATTCCATTAACTATCTCAAACGCCTGGGGATCAACGCAATAGAACTGATGCCTGTGATGGAATTTGAGAACAATGATAGTTGGGGATACAATCCGAGCTTCATGTTTGCCGTGGACAAGTCCTATGGAACCAAGGATAAACTCAAAGAGTTGATTGACCTCTGCCATGCCAATGGCATCGCTGTCATTCTGGACATCGTCTTGAACCATCAATTTGGGCAAAGTCCCTTGGTGAGGCTCTATTGGGATGCCGCCAATAACCGCCCTGCCAGCAATAGCCCATGGTTCAATGCTATCCCCAAACACGATTTTAACGTTGGTTATGATTTTAACCACGAATCCATTCCTACGATAGACTTTGTAGATCGCGTGCTGAAATTTTGGATAGAGGAATACAAAGTGGACGGGTACCGATTTGATTTGTCTAAAGGCTTCACTCAAAAAAATACCCTTGGAAACGTAGGAGCATGGGGGCAATACGATGCGAACCGTGTACAGACGCTCAAAAACATCGCCCATACCATGTGGTCCACTGATCCTGATAGTTATGTGATCCTGGAGCATTTTTCAGATAATGGAGAAGAAAAGGAATTGGCTGACCACGGGATGTTGATCTGGGGCAATCATAATCACAATTACAATGAAGCCACGATGGGCTACCACAATAATTCCAATTTCCAGTGGATCTCTTATAAGATCCGAGGGTGGAACGATCCCCATGCTGTAGGGTATATGGAAAGCCATGATGAAGAGCGTCTGATGTACAAAAATCTTCAGTTTGGCAATTCCTTTGGCAATTACAATGTCAAAGACTTGGAAACTGCGTTGGGACGACAAGAGCTTGCCGCCACCTTCTTCTTCACGGTCCCAGGACCTAAGATGATTTGGCAGTTTGGGGAGCTGGGCTATGAAGTAAATATCGATTTTAACGGCCGGGTCGGCCGCAAGCCTATCCGTTGGAATTACTTCCAGGAACCTGCTCGTCGCAGGTTATATCAGGTATATGCTGCGCTTGCGAAGCTGACCGTGGAGGAAAACGCCTTTGAAACCAATAATTTTGAAATGAACGTGGGAGGCTCTTTTAAGCGAATCAAACTCGCTCACCCAGACATGAATGTGGTGGTGTTGGGGAATTTTGATATCGTAGCTGGGGACATAGATCCCGCATTTTATAACACAGGCAAATGGTATGAGTTTTTCACGGGCGATTCTATCAATGTAAATAATGTAAATGATCGAATTTTCCTCCAGCCAGGCGAATACCGACTATACACGACCAAAAGACTGGCCAAGCCTAATATTGCTTCTGTGGGCCTTGAGGCCTCATTTTTAAATGGAAAGTCCCTTTCCCTTTATCCGAATCCTACTGATGGAGTGATTTCCCTATCTTTCCATTTAGATCAAGCTTCCACAGTTTCTGTAGACTTAATGGACCTTACAGGACGTCATATCGCTGGCGTCTATCGCGACCAATTGGGGCGTGGGAAGCAGCAGCTTTCGCTTGACCTTTCAGGCGGGAAATTGCCTAAAGGACTATATCTGCTTCGCGTAACGGCGGGGGATAGCTTTGCGGTGGAGAAGGTGTGGGTGAAATAATGAATTCATTCATTTATGGTCGTAGAGACGCGATTTATCGCGTCTCTACTATACGTGTATTTTCCATCATATGAAAAGAATGACAAAACGAAATGACGTTTTGTAATATGTAGAGACGCGATAAATCGCGTCTCTACGGTTTCACCGTATCACCACCTTCCCCATTTTTACCTGATCATTTACCCTGATCTGATAAAAATACACTCCCGCCGCGACCGCTTCCGCTTCCGGTTCCCAAAGAATAGCCTGTGAACCTGCACCCATTTGTTCACTCCAAACCTGCTCAATCTCTTGCCCCTGAAGGTCAAAGATCGCCAACTTAACGATTTCTGGTGTAGGCAGATCAAAGGAGAATTGGGTACTATGTGAAAAGGGATTTGGAGCAACAGTTACATGTAAGGCTTCGAAGTCGTCGATTTTATCAATGGCTGTGCTCGGAGATGGGCCAAATGTGATGCTATTAGGATTTTGTAGCGTACCAATGTTGATGAAGGTCATCGTGGTGCTGTGTGCCAGATTGTACCGATTGACCACATTGGCGCCCCAGTCGCAGAGGTATAGCAACCCATCAGCGTCGTACACAAAGCCTTCCACGTTGGTCATACCAGTGATGACTTTGTGCATGTAATCCCCAGTTTTGCCATCAAAGCGGAATACCTCTCCCTGTGACCAATCGGCTACCAAGAGATTGCCATCGTCCCCAAACCAAATATTGGTGGGGCCAGTGATCCGTCCTGAGGGGATAAAGATGGAAACAAATTTGCCCAGCGTATCAAATTTATAAACGTTCCCATTGGTGCCATTGCCCCAGCGTGCTACGTACAGATTGCCTGTACTGTCCCAGTCGATGCCGCAGCCTTGGGGCACCCCAACACTGGTGAACTCATCCACAAATTGTCCTGTTTGAAAATTGAACCGCACGACTTTGTTTTGGAAGGAACCCCATTGGGCTACATACAATAGGCTGTCGGGTCCTACGACGGTTTTGGTAGGGTTGTCGAGGGTATAGCCAGAAGTAAAATTGCCGAGGAAGGCCCCTGTCTGCCCATCATACCGCAAGATGGAAGGGTTATCTCTTCCCGTGACCAAAAGGGAGCCATCAGGGTGGAAAAGCACTTCTTGAGGGCGACTTAGCCCCCCTCGACCAGAAGGGACAAAGTTCCCTTTGAATTGGCCTGTATTGCCGTCATAGCGCTTGACCGCATGATCTGTCCGGCTACTGATGTAGAGATCAGGGTTTTGCGCTTCTGCGGATAATGGGATGAGGAAAAGGATGAATAAAAACGAAAGGACTGGTGAAAGGGTAATGACCTTTTTCATACAATTTTATTTTAGGATTAAAGAAAATGGTTATGCCCTTTCAAATTGCATTAGAATCCCTGCGGGTGCATCACATATTTGGGGGATTTTCGGTTACGGTAGAGACGTTGGATTCCAACGTCTCTACCGTAACCGACGCCCTACAACCCCAACAACGAACCCAACTGGTGTGCGGATTCAATCCGCACTGCCAAAGGTTCCATTTCGAATGCGAAAGATGGACTGCTGACTTGCCGGAGAGAATCTCGGTTGATCGCTGCGAAGCGCTGACGGCTATAGATAACGGCTTTTTTCCCTTCTAGAATGCTGAGAATCTGAGCTTTGGGGTCATTCACCAGGTTAAAAGAGTCCCAATCGCTCTGGAGGAATTTAACCACACTCTTGCCTTCTCCAGGAAGGTAATACACCATAGGGACATCCGTGACAGATCCCAGGGAGGTGCCAAAATCAAAGGTCGCAGCGAGCCGAATGGGGTCTTCATATTTAGTAAGCCTATCCCAGTTATAGATGCCAAAGGAGCGAATCTCGAATGAGCGCAATACATCAGCCTCCAGCTTGAGCCGCTCTTCTTCACGGGCGACTTCTCGAATGGCATCGCGGTAATTGTCGCGCCAGTATTCAGGACTGAAGGCATAAAGCATACGCAGCGGCATGACTTTCTTGATGCGCGTCGTGAACGCAGCTGTGTCCTTGTCACGCGCAAGCGTCAAGCGGTAGATGTCTCCGCGGATATGTGTCAAGCTATGACGCCAGTCCGTTTTGGTCCAGGATGGAAAAGGCTTTTTTTCTAACCGTCGCCAGACCATCATGCATGCAGGGTATTCCTTTCCCTTATGCATGACTTTTTCCCAGATACTGAAATCCATGCACCGTAGGCCATAAGAAGCTGCTTTCTCCAAGACATTCGGCTTGGTCACACTGTCATCCGACCAATTTGCATAAATCTTCCGCTCATTTTCCCTGAAATACACATCTAATAAGCCTCCATAATTAAAAGCAAAATAGCGATGATCGAGGGGATAAGGACGGTGCTTTTTAAGGGCTTTGACCTTTGCTTTTCGAGCTACTTTCTCAATATTGACTTCTGGGGCCCTTGTCCCCTCAAATGCCCAATTTCGCTGACCTTCGTCAAGGCGGTAAAAATTGTAGTCCGATCCGCCTTGAAATGAAGCCATATTGACCTGCGCTGTGCTGCTTTCATCGATGAAAACCTCTTGACCGTTTTGCTCGGCCCGCAATTCAAACATGCCTGCGGTCTCGAAATGCTGCTCAAGACCCGCAGTGTCATACTTCATCGGGATACCAGAGAGCAGGACGTCGAGTGTTGTATGAAATTCGCGGTAGCGCATTTCCACTTCTCCAGCAATAGGGTTTCCTGCCTCGTCGACCAGGCTGGCAGGAGGAATGATGATAGTACTTCCAGTGTTGTACTGATAAATTATGCCTTCTTCAGCATTTACCTTAAATACAGTAAATGAAGGCGCAAGGGAAGGGATTGGGGGTTGGATTAAGGGAGGTTGCTCAGATGCTTGTGCCAAGGGCTTATTTTCAATACAACTGAAAAGGGAAAGAAAGAGTCCTGCGAACAACAGAACGGCGGTAGTTTTTGGCGTGAAGTTCATGTGTTTTAGGAATTTGATGAGTTCATTTTTCAGTATATGGACTGAGAAATGAAGATGTCATCAAAGGGGAAGAAAAAAATTGCCACGGATTACACGGATAGCCACAGGTTCAAGAATAATTGGTTCTCCAACAATTTTAGTGGAGTGTCCACTTTGAGCTTTCACATCTCCAGAACCCTGCAGGCCCTCCCTCGGCAGGCTCGGGACAGGCTCTCTCTTCGAAGAGAACTTCACACAAGCTCTGGTTGGCGCGAAAACCTCTTTGAAGAGGTTGCGGCCTGTGCGAGCGGAGATGTTTTGGGAAAGAGAATCAAAGATAATCCATGGAATTTGGCAGAGAACTAAAAAGATTCCGCGAAAGCCATTAGAAACCCAGGTATATTTCTTATTTCTTTATCCGCCTGTAAAAGTCTGCCGCGACCTCTGCGTAAGCATACTGCGGGCCGTCATAAGCGACTCCATAGGGAAAATTTCTCGAAAGAATCCAAGGCTGGATGTCAGCAGCAGGTGCGTCAAACCCATGGTTATAAGCTGTCGCAAAAAAACGGACTTTGTCCTCTTCGCATTCCCAATGGAGGTCTCCAAATTTATGGGAGACCACCCGATAGAAGGCTGCAGCATAGCGAATTTGCCATTCCAGGTCTCGAAGCCTGCGAAGCCGCTCTTTTCGAATGGCACTTTCGTCTGTTTGCTCATATTCCGTGATGTGGTTCAAATCTTGGGAAAGCAGGGGAGCCTGACTGATATAAGTTTCAAGCTTTTCTATAAAGGAAGGCTTCATTTGGAAATGACCGATGGAAAAATCGGCTGCATCTTCGCCAAAATTGACATAAAGCACTTCGAGGCTTTTGGTTTCAAAAAAATCTTTGAGGATTGAGTAGCGAATCAATTCAGGGAAAATAATGGATTGGACAACCCTCAAATCGGTCTTTTCTGCTAAAGCTATCCGTTCGAAAGTGTCATGGTGGGTCTGAATAAAGGCCAAAGCATCTGCATAATCTTGACCAAAGATTTTGGGGAAATCCTCTGTAGGAAGGGGAGGGGAGAAGCCAACTAATGGGCTGATAATGAGGAAAAAACAGAATGTAAACAAGCGATTCGCCATCATTCAAAATTCATCATTCAATCATTCAAAATTAAATTCCCTCTACTCCACAGCCTGATACCGCTGCTTAATGCTATCCCTTGAAAAGGCATTAAAATGCCACCATTCGCTTAGAATGCCATGAAATCCTGCGGACAGCATGGCTGCGCGAAGCTTACGCCTATTGTCAATTTGACGCTGAGTGAGTTCTCCACTCGCAAGGAAGCGCTCTTCATAGCGGGGCTGCGCCAACTCTCCAAAAAAGTCAAAGGGCGTACCCATATCAATCAATACCCCTTCAGTCGTTGCTAGCCCAAGGTCTACAGATGCGCCATAATTATGCATAGAACCCGCCTTTGGAGAAGCTACATATTGTTGTTGGTCAGTGCCTTTGACGATTTTCCACATCATGAACTGGACAGATCGGGGACGCACGCCATCAAAGACATACAGGCTGAGGTTAGGGTGCTTAGCCTGTAAGGCACGCTGGGCACGGGCTAGCATGTCTGCGACTTCGGGTTGGAGGTAGCAGCGACGGATGTCACCGTAGACATTTTCGCCCAGAAAATTGTCAGGAGAGGCGTATTTTAACTCTACTTGAATACTGGGTTCCAGAGCCTGGATATTGACGAGGCCAGCTTCTATCAGGCGACGTTCCAGGTCGCTGGTGTCAGGTCGTGAGACAGGTTTTACCATGCTTGAGTCGGGTGGAGAAGGTATGGAAGAAATAGTGGTGTCCACAGGGTTCTCGACTGTTTGAGGGTCAGCAGATGAGCTGGCGCACCCTATGAGAAACCAGCTCAAAATGACGCCAATATACCAGCAAGTAGACATTTTGGAGGGAGGAAGCATACTTTTTAGGTTGATCTTTTACAAAAGTAACGCCTTTCCCTTTATTAACCCAAAGCAATTCATGATTCTCTGGGTAGCTTATTTTGGGTAAAAAATTGTAGATTCGTTGAGGAAAAACTGACACGTATCGAACGATCCATTAAGTATTATGAATGATTTTATTAGGGTACTTCTCATCAACCTCGGAATTTTTGGCGTACTTGCGGCGCTCTTGATGCTCACTTCTAAAGATGGAGGGGCAATGGCCTTTTATGTAGGAGCTGCTCAAGCCCTGATCAATTTTGTGCTAATGATTGTCTTTTTTGTAAATAGGAAGACGCAGCAGGCCATTGGGTCTTTGGTAAGCATGATCCTGATCTTGATTATAGGATTTGGACTGTGCCTTGCTACCTTTTCCCTTCACTAAAAACTGACGCTTTTAACCTCTATGAAACGCCTGGGAAACTTTATCAATGCCATCTACAGTTTTTATGTATTTGGAACTTATTTCTTTTTCATGACCGCGATTCTGATCTTCACCGCAGGTACAGTATGGTTGCCTGAAAAGATCCGATTGATAGGATTTTATCGCTTTTCGCGTTTGATGACGGGAATGTGGGGGCTGATCACGGGCGTTTGGATGAGTGTAATCCATGCCAAGAAGCGTGATCCAAAACAGACTTATGTATTTGTGGGCAATCACCTCAATATCTTTGATATTCTTATGATTGGGACGCTTATACCGCATCCTATGCGGGTAGTAGTGAAAAGAGAGTTCCTCAAGGTGCCAATTTTAGGGTTTATCATTTCGCTTGTCACGATCATGATCGACCGTACCACCAAGCGGGGGCGCGCCCAAGGGATGAAAGACATGTCAAGCTGCCTAAAAAGAGGAATTTCCATAACCGTATTTGCTGAAGGCACCCGGAATCGCACAGGAGAGCCGCTCAAGAAATTCCATGATGGTGCATTTGTCATGGCCATTCAATCTCAAAAGCCCATTATGCCTTTTCTCCTCATCAATACCCGCCAGATCCAACCCGTAGATACCTTCCGCGCACGGCCAGGTCATGGTAGACTCATGCTCCTAGATCCTATTCCGACTGAAGGATTGAAGGATTCCGATGTGCAGGCATTAAAAGCTAAAGTCCATGACATAATGGAGGCAGCTATATTGGAACATGAGCCTTATTTTCAGCAAGGGGCAAAAATTACTGCTTGAAAGAATAAGTTTTTTCTTATTCCTGCGACCAATCCCGAAATTCGATTACATGTTTCAACTGCAAGCGATCAATTGTGCCTATAGTGATCACCAAGTGATCAAGAATTTAGACCTGGTTATCAAGCCAGGTGAACTCAAAGGCCTTGTCGGCCTGAACGGATCTGGTAAAACCACTTTGCTCAATGCTATATCTGGCATCCGTCCCCCACAGACAGGGTATATGTCTTGGCAGGGGAATCCATTGCTTCCATCTCATGTGGCTTATCTAGAAACGGACAGTTTTTTTTACCCTCGAATTACAGGCAAAGAGTATCTCGCACTTTTTGCAAAACGCTACAAGCGCTTCGATGTCGCTGCTTGGAATAAAGTATTTGACCTGCCCCTCAAGCATCAAATAGATACTTATTCGACTGGGATGAAAAAACAGCTGGCCTTTATGGCCATTGCTGGCATGGACAGGCCTATTTTGCTATTAGATGAGCCTTTTAGAGGATTGGACCTGGAGGCCAATCAAAAGATGAAATTGATCTTGGAAGCTCTGAAAGGGCAAGGGAAAGCGCTGTTGGTCACTTCACATATCTTTGAGTCTTTGCTCAACATCAGCGATAATATTAGCTACCTGAAAAGCGGAAACATCGCTTTCGAAGTGGGCAAACCAGAATTTGGGGAGTTGGAAGAAAGGATTTTTGCTGAAATAGAGGTAGGTCAGCGAGAAGAGATCAAGACTCTGTTTGGGTAAGAACAAGGACATCCGTCTTTTATGACGGATGCCTTGACTCCAATTAACCAAACACAATTATTACCTAATTACCTTACATGTAATATCTTGATTCTATATAGGCAAAGTTTGGGCCAAAATAATCCACATTTTCAAAATTATTTTGCCTGTTTTTCGTATCTTTTCCACATTTCCCCTTTAATTATGTTTCTTCCTAATTAAAGAAGGCGAAAAAAAGATTTTTCTTGCCTAAGTTTTTTGAAATGATAATGAACGATTTCGAAAACAAAGGAAAAGAAATTTCCTGTATTTTAAAAATAAATCTTACACTTTTTATGTGAATTTTCTATTGCATCTGTTCGATGCGATGGAAGAAATTTTCTCGATAGGTATTGCTGATGGGTATTTCTTTGTCACCAATGGTAATGCGGTTGTGCTGGATCAAGGTAATATGATGCAGATTGATGATATAGGATTTGTGAACCCTGATGAAATCTGCTGAAGGCAACTTGTCTAGCATCTTGGTGAGGGACATCAACGTCATAATCCGCCTTTCTGTAGTATGGACGGCGATGTAGTCGCGCATGCCTTCTATGTAACGAATATCCGCTCGTTTGACTTTGAATATCCGCGTGTCGGATTTAAGAAACATATATGGACTATCTACATCGTTGGAGGAGTCTTCAGCATTCGAGTTCGCAGAATCTTGAGCCGCTAGAAATAGTTTATATGCTTTATTTACCCCTTTTAAAAAGCGATCAAAGGGAATGGGTTTCAGCAAATAATCTACTACATCCAGCTCATAGCTATCCAGGGCATATTGAGAGTATGCGGTAGTAAATATTACCAGTGGCGGTGATGATAGGCTCTGCAAGAATTGCAATCCTGTCAGGTCAGGCATCTGAATATCTAAAAAGATGAGGTCTACCGTATTGGCTTGGAGATAGTCCATCGCTTTTACAGGATTCTGGAAGGTCCCCTGTAAATCTAGGAAAGGTACTTTATCGGCAAATCGCTGAATCACTTTCAACGCCATGGGTTCGTCATCGATGGCAATACAATTCATTATTGGTGGATTGAGGGTTATAAATGATGGATTTTGTAGGTAGCAATAGAAGGGGGAATATTACAGACCGCTCGGGCTTCGGCAAGCGTTCGACTGAGCTCACGCCGAAGTCTCAGCCCTCGCTGCGAGACCGTTCGTCGCTTCGCTCCTCACTACGAGATCGTTCGCACCTGCGGTACTCACTGCGAGACCGCTCTGTTCGAAGACTCACCTCGCTACGAGACCGTTCGGCTCGAAGACTCGCCTCACTGTGAGACTAAGAAAAAATCCTGCCTTTAGTCTCGCAGCGAGGGCTGAGTCTGCGAAGCCCGAGCGGTCTCCTCCTCACTTTTTCAATTTCCCTGAAAAGAGCAGCGGCAACTTCCTTTGAAGCGGGTCCATAAGCTCCAATTCTAATGTCGCGACAAACTTGTGATCTCCATCTTGGAGGTCTAGTTGATAGCGGTTAGAAGAAAGCAATTCAAGGCGTTTTTTGACATTCTTTATACCGATTCCTTTATGGGTAGTGTGTTCTTGAATGACAGGATGCTTTGTATTGGATACCCGAAAGACTAAATGTTCAGTTTCGATATGCACTTCTAATTCAATGCGGGAGGGATGCATTTGGCTGATTCCATATTTGAAGGCATTTTCCACAAAGGGTAAAAAGATCATGGGAGGGATCATATGCCCTGCGGGATTGCCTGTTATTTTATAAATAACCTCTACAGAAGAGTCAACACGCATTTTTTGCAGATCGATGTATTGTTGTAAATAGGCCAATTCCTTTTTGAGCAATACTTCATCATCATTGCTCTCATAGAGCAGGTAGCGCATCATATTTGACAGCTTGGCGATGCCTTCAGCGGTGGGTTCGTCGTCATTCTCAAAAGCGAGTCCATAAAGGGCATTGAGAATATTGAACAAAAAGTGGGGATTGATTTGGTGTTTAAGGGCCGAAAGCTCCGCACGCAATTTTTCACGTTCCATGTCCCCTTTTACTTTCTGATCACGAAACCAGGCATAAGCAAAGCCATAAAAATTGGCCCAAGCCAACATCACAAAAGTCAAGAGGAGGTTGGGAAATCCCCAGGTAATGAGGATATGAAGGAACTTGAACTTTGTGGTATCGCTGAAGAAAATTTCACTTGGATGTTGCATCAAGAAAAAGAAGCAATCAACCATGCTTTCTAGCAAGGTAAATCCCAGGAGGTAGACCAGGTTGACGAGTAAAAGAAAAGCAGTTTTCCGCTTTTGAATGTATACAGGTAGGTGCAGATGGGCATAGGTATAGGTCAAGGTCGCGTTGAGCAGAAATCCATAGCACAAAAAGAAGGCGAGTTCCCTCGTCGTCATCGGCGCTAAGTCCAATGATACAAGCCCTAATGGCCAAGGGCTAATGAGGAAAAACCCTAACGTCCACAATAGAAGATGGATCAATATGAGCCCAAGTGGCTGCTTCATAGGGCAATGCTACATTTCCTTTCCATTTCTTCCAAAAAGAATCGACAGGCGAAAGCGTTCTAAGGCCGATTTGCCATAATGGATCAATAAAATCCTAGAACCAATCCCGTTTCGGCTTATTTGCTAAGACAGCTTCAATCTTCTCCATCACTTCTGGCGTCAATTTATCCAGAAATTCCAAGCCCTTGATATTCTCCTCCAGTTGAGAGACTTTGGAAGCCCCTAAAATGACAGTACTCACTTTTTCATTTTTGGCACACCACAAAATAGCTAACTGAGCCATGCTAATGCCCAATTCTTTGGCGATGACCGTTAGGTCTCTGACTTTCTGAATGCGTTTTTCTGCAAAAACACGGTCTTTTAGCCACTCAAGTCCTTGAATGTCAAATCGGGTACCTTCAGGCATTTTGTCATTGTATTTTCCTGAAAGCAACCCAGACATAAGGGGAGACCAGATCGTGGTACCCAGTCCAATCTCATACAGATCTTGGAATTCATCCTCAATTTTGTTTCGATGAAACATATTGTACTGTGGCTGCTCCATCGTGGGGCCTATGAGATGATTTTGGCGAGCTACCATGTGGGCTTGCATGATGCGATCGGCAGGCCATTCTGAAGTGCCCCAATAGAGAATCTTTCCCTGACGAATCAAGGTATTCATCGCCCAAACCGTCTCTTCGACAGGGGTATTATAGTCTGGTCGGTGACAGAAATAAAGGTCCAGGTAATCCACCTGAAGTCGCTTGAGGGCCGCATGGCAGGCTTCTGTGACATGTTTAAAGCTCAACCCTTTTTGGTTGGGTAGATCTCCTCCCCAGAAGACTTTCGAGGATACGAGGAAGGTGTCTCGTGACCATTCCATCTTCTTAAGAATGCGGCCCATGACGCGCTCAGACTCGCCTTTGGCGTATATTTCCGCATTATCAAAAAAATTGATGCCTTGATCGTAGGCATATTTCATACAGTCTTCGGCAGTGGTATCACCGATTTGTTTACCAAAAGTGAGCCATGAGCCCAAGGAAAAAACACTGACTTGAACGCCAGCTTTACCAAGTTTGCGATATAGCATAAGATGTTTTGTGTTTTATGTTTTGTGTTTTATGTTTTCTTCTGTACTTGTGAAGTCCTAGATTGAGCAGCTTTGCGAAGCTAAATATCCTTTTCTTTTAACCCTAAACCCTAAACCCTAAACCCTAAACCCTAAACCCTAAACCCTAAACCCTAAACCCTAAACCCTAAACCCTAAACCCTAAACCCTAAACCCTAAACCCTAAACCCTAAACTCACCTATAAGCCACTACGGCCATCTTTTTGCCATCAGAACTGATGGCGATACGGTAGAAATCTCCTATTTCCAGGTCGCCCATAAATCTCCACTCGGTATCACTGCCAGGGATAAAGATGTACAATTTACCTTCTTTGCCCATCACCATATAGCCTTGAGGTGACCAACAAAAGTCTTCAACGCCGGGAATTGTTTCTGTAATGGTGGTCGTATTGCCAGAAATCAGGCCAATTTTTTTGATGTACCAATGATCCTTGTCCTTTTTATCGACATAGGTGAAAGCATATTCGTTGGGAGCCATATGTAAGGATCGCCCAATGTGTCTGGCTTTAATGGCAGGGCGTGAAAAGCCTACCCGTGTAAAGAGAAGGGTGAAGGGGTCGGGTAAAAGAAAAAGCCCGATTTCTTTGTTGTTGATCCATTCGTAATACCCCACCTTTTTTTGTTTGGGAAGCAACAGTAAAGGCCTGCCGTTAGGCTTGAGAGGGAAACGCCAGAGTCGCTGGCTACTGTCCGCTTCTACCCGCACGACGGAGAATTTTTTGGTGCCGGGAATCACCATGGGGGAATATTCACTTTCTGGTGTGGCTGTAAGTTGAGTGAGTTTCTGGGAAGATAAATGGTACTGGTAAATGTCCGACTGAATACTATCCCGGATAGAGCTAAAAAGCAACGATTCATTGGAAGGGGTGAAGGAGGGCTGGTTGTCATAGCCGTCTCGATCGGTCACCTGGACCATGTTGCGATAGTTGAGGCGATTCCCCATCAATTCTATGTCAAAGACATAAATGTCAGTGCCAGGTGCCTGCCCATAGAGGCCAATTTCAGGCAGGAAAAAAATCCCAATGATTAGCAGTAGAAATGGTTTCATAAATTGAGTCTGTAAGAATAGTGATGATTCGCAGTGTTTAGTTAATTTTTCGTCGAATAAATTGCAAAATAAACCTTATTAGTGACTTAAAAGTCTTAACTTTGCCTTGATAATTTTACTAAAATAATCATTATGAACTTGATCAATCCTCAATTATTGTTCTCTCTACCAGGTGGAGGTGAATGGATATTTATCGTTCTGGTTGTCGTCCTCCTTTTTGGTGCGAAGAAAATTCCAGAACTCGCTCGTGGCTTGGGCCGTGGCATTCGTGAATTTAAAGACGCTTCTAAGGAAATAAAAAGCGAAATTGACAAAGAAGCCAACGAAATCAAGCGTTTGGACAACTAGAGATTATTAATTATTGATTGACTAATTATTTATAGCCCAATCAATTAATAATCAATTAATCAATCAATAATTCTTCCCCCGTGGAAACCTATCAGCGACTGACTGAGATTCAGACCGATTTGCGTGCAGGTAAGCTCAGTTGTGTCGAAATCGTTCAGCAATACTTAACAAAAATATCTGCGCTTCCGGAGATCAACGCCTTCGTAGAAGTATATGCAGAAGAAGCCCGCGAGGCTGCCATTCGTATCGACGCCAAGTTGCGTAAGGGTACGGCAGGTAGGCTTGCGGGCTTAGTCATTGGGGTGAAAGATGTGATCTGTCACGAGGGGCACGGTCTCACTGCTTCCTCCAAGATGCTGGAGGGATTTGAATCCCTTTTCACAGCGACCGCCTTGCAGCGCTTGTTGGATGAAGATGCCATCGTCATTGGCCGCCAAGGCTGTGATGAGTTTGCCATGGGGTCTACCTCTGAGTCTTCGACCTATGGTCCTGTTCTCAATCCCCTAAATCCCCAAAAGGTGCCAGGGGGATCATCAGGTGGCTCCGCTGCAGCCATTGCTGCTGGTATGTGTCATGCCTCCATCGGTTCTGACACTGGTGGCTCCGTCCGTCAGCCGGCAGGGTTTTGTGGATTGGTAGGGATGAAGCCTACCTATGGACGGGTATCCCGTTGGGGCCTGATCGCCTATGCCTCTTCATTTGACCAGATCAGTCCTATCACCCGTTCTGTAGAAGATGCTGCTTTATTATTGGAAATAATGGCAGGTGAGGACCATCGTGACAATACAGCCAGTTCTCAACCTGTTGCACATTATTCTAACCACCTCTCAACACCTCAAAAAGAAACCTACAAAGTGGGCTACCTAAAGGAAGCCCTGGAAAGCCCTGGCCTGGACCCTGCTGTGAAAGCGGGAATGGAAGCCCAAATTCAGCAACTCAAAGCTGCTGGTCACGAAATTTTGACCATTGACTTTCCATTGCTCGAATATTTAGTGCCGTGTTATTATATTTTAACAACAGCAGAAGCCTCCTCCAATCTTTCTCGTTATGATGGCGTGCGCTATGGATTTCGAGCAGATGGGGTAAAAGATTTGAATGAATTATATGCCAAAAGCCGAACACAAGGCTTTGGAAAGGAGGTGAAGCGCCGTATCTTGTTGGGAACATTTGTGCTGTGTGCGGGATATTATGATGCATATTATACCCAAGCCATGAAAGTGCGAAGGCTTTTGCGAGACCAGACCGACGCGATCTTTGAGCAATGTGATTTTTTGATAATGCCTACCACCCCGTCTACGGCGTTTGACCTTGGGGAGGCGATCGAAGATCCTATTGCCATGTATCTCAGTGATATTTTTACGGTTTATGCCAATTTGGTAGGGGCCCCTGCAATCTCCTTGCCCTTGGGAAAGGGAGAGGATGGCATGCCTTTTGGCATACAGTTGATGGCTAAGCATTTCGAAGAAGCGGAATTACTGGGGTTTGCCCATCGTATGTAGTTACAATTGGACAATCTGTCACATAAATCTCAGTTATGAACAATTTATCGGCATTTTTGGTAGTTGATTTTATTAGCATTTTTTATTTCTAAATTCCTTATTTTACTACGACTCATGAAGAAATTGAGCACTTTTTTTACGCTTATTTTCATTCCCGTTTTTGCCCTTATAGCCCAATCTGGCTTTCAAAAAAAACAAGAGAAGGAAATCCAAGAAGAGGATATCATTGCCCAGGGACTTGATTCCATGGATGCACATTACGGATTTACCTATCCCACATCCAGCCTCTACGATACATTGATTCTCAATACCTATAATTTTCGCTCTGACGATGTCCCTACCTATAGTGATGATATCCTCAAGCAGCGACTGATGGAAATACCCGCTGTCATTTCCATGGATTACAATATCTATGTCAAGCGATTTATTGACCTTTATACCCTACAGCGGAGAGAGCAAGTTTCGAGAATGCTGGGGTTGAGTAATATATATTTCCCCATATTTGAAGAGGCCCTAGACCGCGAAGGCATGCCCATCGAATTGAAGTATCTGGCGGTAGTTGAAAGTGCTTTGAATCCTCATGCGCGTTCTCGGGTTGGTGCCACAGGTTTATGGCAATTTATGCTGCCCACAGCGAGGATGTATGGCCTCAGTGTGAACTCGCTCGTAGACGAACGCAAAAATCCATATAAGTCCACCGAAGCAGCTTTGAAGTACCTGAAAGGGGCTTATGATGAATACGGGGACTGGTTATTAGCCATTGCCTCTTATAATTGTGGGCCTGGCAATGTACGGAAGGCGATTCGCCGTTCTGGTGGGAAAAAGAATTTTTGGGCTATACGGAGGTATCTTCCTAGAGAAACTCGTGGGTATGTTCCCGCATTTATCGCAGCTACTTACGTCTTTCATTATGCTTCTGAGCATAATCTGTATCCCATTTATGTCAATTTTGACTATAAATCGGATACCATCCATATTCGAAAATTGGATATTAGTTTGAATAGTATTGCGTCGATGACCCAGACGCGATTGGACGTCTTAAGACAGCTCAATCCAGAATTGATGCGCAATCGAATTCCCTATTCATCTAAAACGTATGCATTGCGTGTGCCCCGTCGTGTATCGGATTATTTTATCGAAAATGATTATACCATTCGTTCGAAATATGGGCGAAAAGGCGCCGCCTACGCGAAGAACTCCAGTTCCTCCAAATCTTCTAATTATTCCTCTTCCTTCTCCTCAACACCCTATAATCCTGGGAATGGCCGCTTGCGGTATCATGTCGTTAAAGAAGGAGAAGTGGTGGG
This sequence comes from Bacteroidia bacterium, assembly GCA_030430575.1. GTDB lineage: Bacteria > Bacteroidota > Bacteroidia > J057 > J057 > JAUIGE01. The sequence goes on from JAUIKF010000006.1 coordinate 139,751, forward strand.
GGCTATCGCAGAAGCCTATGGGGTATCCACCCGCAATATCTCCTATTGGAACAACCTTCGTGGGTATAGAATCAGGGTTGGGCAAAAATTGAAAATCTATTCGAATAAAACACCCAAACCCGTCAAAGTGACACCAACTCAACCCGTCACGAAATCTACCAGCTCCTCAGCTGTAATCCCTGCTGGCCCAGGAACTTATCACACAGTCAAGCGGGGCGATACCATCTGGAATATCGCACGTGCCTATCAAGGCACAACGGCCCAATCTATCATTAACCTCAATAAGGGAATAGATGTGAAGGACCTGAAAGTGGGGCAGCGGATTCGGGTGAAGTAGGGAAAAGAATTAAGAATATCGAACAAGGATTGGGGATTGTTGAAGTGGAGATGCTTCTTCCTTCTTCAATCCTTGTTCTGCAATCATTAATCTGCAATTGTATTAATTCACCTTTCCCACCCCAAATTCATACACCATCTCTCCGCCGAGCGAAGCCGAAAAAAGCATCACACCCATAGCGATGAGATAGACCACTACGAATAAGATCGTCTCGGTTCGTTTCATCTGCTTTTGGCGAAGGAATTGCCAGACGAGGATCATGGTAAACAGCCATAAGACGACATAGGACATCCATTCATGTTGCCAAAGGATGGCTTCATAAGCTTCTGTCGCTTCCAAGTCGGATTTGGCGATATTGCCAGAAAGGATCGCCAGCAAAATACCAACTACGCCTATGGCATGGAGCAGTTTGCCCATGTCGCCAGGTGCTTTTTGGGGCCTGAGTACATCGTGTAGGTAAATCCCTCCTGCTGTGAGCAGGAGCGCAATGGGAAAGTGTACGCTGAAGGGATGGAATGGCAATGTTGAGGAATTGAAAAATGCTGTAGAAGGAATAGACCACGGATTACACAGATTCTCACAGATTTTTTTCTTTAATCCGTGTAAATCTGTGCAATCTGTGGTAAATATTCATATATGATCAAGAGAATAATCTCTTATTCCTTTTCTTCCTTTGGTGCTTCTGTAGCCTCGTCACCTGCCTCATCTGCTGCGTCATCAGAAGAAGCGCCTTCGCCTTCCTCCTCCTCTTCATCTGCCACCTCAAGGCTTACCTCAAAAGCATCCAGTATTTTATACCAAGAAATCAGTTTTTTGACATTGGACGGGTATACTCGTTCCTTATCAAAATCAGGCAGGATTTCTCCCAAGAAAGCCATTAGCTCATCTTTGGAACTCTTCTTCGTGATAGGCAATTCAGAACCATATTTTTCCCGCATGGTCTTCAGGATATTCACCAACGGCTCGCTTTCCTCTTCTGTATAGATGCTAATGTCCAATAGCTTGGAGATCATCATATTACCCTTGATCAATTGGCGTTTCTTGCGATCGTCCAAGGACTCGATTACAATAGCTCTATCATCAGCTTTTAGGACTTGGTGAAGGCCTGGTGCGCCTGTCAAGGCGACTACATCTTTAATCTCAATACTCATATTCTAATGTATAGGTGTATAATTGAATTTGTGCCGAAAGCTACAAACTGTCAATCATAAACTGCAAATTTAGCTGTAACTTGCCACAAATTTTTTACTCCGTCAAAATGTCTGGAAAATTAGCTGCGGCATATCCTTTGCAATTTTTCCTCCCAAATGACTTATTAGGTCAACGAATTAGGGAAAGGGTAAAGTAAACTAAAAGTTAATGTTTTTTGCAAAAAACTGATTATCAGTTTTTTATGTTAGTTTTTTAAAGAGATATCCTCGTGTGAGAATAATTGTTGGAGGAATGAGTCTCTTGTTTTTAGGTCGATAGATAAAATTGAACAGAACCGCAATGAATGACAATATGGCAACCTTATTTATGGAAGGTGACACGTTTTTGGAAGCTGACTTTCCGGATGTGGATTCGGCAGAGGAAAAAAAGATGAATGAGGAGAAAATTCCAGAGCCAATTGGGGTTTTACCGTTAAAAAATACCGTGCTTTTTCCAGGAGTGGTAATTCCCATTACGGTGGGACGAGATAAATCTATTCACTTAGTCAAAGATGCCTATGCAACGCGCCATAAGCGAATCGGCGTCCTTACGCAGCACAATTTTGAGATAGAAGATCCGAACCCAGAAGACCTGTATCAGGTAGGCACGGTGGCCCGAATCCTCAAAATGATCCGCATGCCCGACGGGACCATTACCATTGTGATTCAAGGCCGTACGAAGTTTGAGGTGGAAGAATTTGTAGACACGGAGCCCTATTTCAAAGCGATTGTGAAGCGTAAGGTGGAGCAAAAACCTGATGAGGACAATGCACGGGCATTGATCTATAACCTAAAAGAAAAGGCTTCCCATATCATTGACCTTTCGCCCAATCTTCCCAGTGAGGCCAAAATTGCCTTGGACAATATTGATAGCCTCAGTTTTCTGACCCACTTCATCGCCTCCAACCTCAATATTGAGGTAGAAGAAAAGCAAGAGGTCCTGACCTTGGATTCTTTGATGGAAAAAGGACAGGTGGTCCTGAAACATCTGACTAATGAGCTTCAGGTGCTGGAACTAAGTGAAGAAATTCAGACCAAGGTCAAGCAGGACTTGGATGACCAGCAACGTGAGTACATTCTTCGCCAGCAGATCAAGGCCATTCAAACGGAATTAGGGGAAGATAGCTTTGAGTCTGAAATTGAAGAGTTTCGGGCCAGAGGGTTGGAAAAAGAATGGCCACAGGAAGTGCAAGACGTTTTTGACAAGGAAGTAAAGCGCCTAGGGCGGCTGAACCCAGCCATGCCAGAATACTCTATTGTCGTCAATTACCTAGAACGCCTATTAGAACTGCCTTGGCAGGAATATGCCGATGACAACTTTGCGTTTAAGCATGTGCAGAAAGTATTGGACGAAGACCATTATGGGCTAGAAAAGGTAAAAGAACGCATACTGGAGCAGCTGGCTGTCTTAAAGCTCAAAGCGGATAAGAAAGCACCAATTCTGTGCTTCTACGGCCCTCCAGGAGTGGGTAAAACTTCTCTTGGCAAATCAATTGCTCGTGCGCTTGGAAAGGACTTTGTGCGGGTATCCTTAGGAGGCGTGCATGACGAAGCGGAAATTCGGGGGCACCGCAGGACCTATATCGGGGCGATGCCTGGCCGCATCATCCAGGGGTTAAAACGTTGCAAGACGAGCAACCCTGTCTTTATGCTCGATGAGATCGACAAAGTGGGAAGCGACCATCGGGGAGACCCTTCCTCGGCCTTGCTGGAAGTCCTGGACCCAGAGCAAAACAATAGCTTCCGCGACAATTTCCTCGAAGTAGAATATGATCTCTCGCGGATCATGTTCATCGCAACGGCGAACTCCCTAGCGACGATACATCCCGCCTTGCGAGACCGCATGGAGATCATCCAGTTGAATAGTTATTCACTGGAAGAGAAGCTCGAAATAGCGAAGCGCCATCTGCTTCCCGATGCCAAGGTAGAACATGGGCTAGAACCGCAAAACTTGCGGATTTCAGAAAAAGGAATCAAGAAGATCATCGAGAACTATACCCGCGAAGCAGGGGTGCGAAACCTCAACCAGAAAATCTCAGCCATTTGTAGAAGTGCTGCCAAAAAGATTGTCATGGAGGAGAAGGAGACCGTGCGTGTAAGCGAAAAGAATCTAGGCAAATTTTTAGGGGTAAAGCGTTTTGAGAATGAGCAATATAAACATATAGATGTACCTGGGGTAGCTGTAGGGCTTGCCTGGACACCTGTGGGAGGAGATATCCTCTTCATTGAGTCTACCCTCACTCGAGGTACGGGCCGTCTCAGCATGACAGGACAATTAGGAGACGTGATGAAAGAATCAGCCAAACTGGCCTATACCTATCTCCGATCCAATTGTGATACCTTTGGCATTCCTCACGAAGTCTTTAAACACTGGGATGTGCATTTCCATATTCCAGCCGGAGCTATTCCGAAAGATGGACCATCTGCTGGCATCACGATGTTGAGTTCCTTGGCATCTTTATTTACCCAGAAACTCCTTCGGAATCAGCTCGCCATGACAGGGGAAATCACCCTCAGGGGTAAAGTACTGCCTGTAGGAGGTATCAAGGAAAAAGTGCTGGCAGCAGTTCGTGCTGGCATTACGACCATCATCATGTGTAAGGAAAATGAAAAGGATGTAAGTGAAATCCGAGAGGACTACCTCAAAGGATTGGAAGTGAAGTATGTCACCAATATGAAGGAGGTCATCCGTTTTGCTTTGGAGAAAAAGCCTATTCCAAAGGCGGTAAACCTATTGCCTGAAAAACCAGAGAAGGAGGATGATAAGGTGAAAAAGCTGGCCTGAGGCCCCTCTTTATTTAATAGCGAAAATGCGCCGTTCCTTGCCGAAGGATTGGCGTATTTTTTTGTGGTTATTTCAGGTGCAATGGGCTAGATTGATTAAAAAATTACCCATATGGGTAATGGTGAGGCAGTAGGATTCTGAATAGTATTGTAGTCAACTAAAATGTTACTACAACCTATAAAATCAAATTCCATGAATCCTAAAGTACTGTTTTATGCTGCCCTGCTTATGCTAACTTCAAGCCTAAGTGGGCAGACCCTCTTAAAAGATGTAGAAGACCTTTTGCCTGGTTCGGGTTCAGATCCGAGTAATTGGTCAGCAGTTTCCAATAGTTTGTTCATCTTTGAAGGACGGAATACGCTGCAGAGTCAGTTTCTTTTTGCGAGTGATGGCACAACGGCTGGAACCATCGGCCTAGGCAGCTATCTGGTAGATACAGATATTATCCGTCTGGGTAATAAGGCTTATTTTGGGGGTTGTAATATAAATTTTAGTGCTGACAGTTGTACTTCCCTTTATGTTTCTGACGGCACGGTAGCTGGCACCGAATTTTTCTTTGACCTCGTTCCGGGCGGAGTATCCCTGGGGATTGAAGACATCGTGGCTGGCGATAGCCTGTTCTTTTTTTCAGGCCATACGATGACTGAAGGCTATGAACTTTGGCGGAGCAATGGGACTGCTGCCGGCACCTACCGGATTGCAGATATCGCCCCTGGTACTGAAAGTGGCTATATTGGAGAATTAGCAGTTATAGATGATGTCGCTTATTTTGCGGGTTATACCGCTCAGGACGGGATAGAGCCTTGGCGTAGCGATGGTACCCCAGCAGGGACATATATGATTGCTGACCTCAATGATGGAGTAGCCAATGGAAATCCATCTTGGTTTACTGCTTCTGGGGGTTATATATACTTTTCAGGACTCGGTACCAATTCGGGAGTTGAAGTAAGAAGAACCAATGGTCAACAGGGAAATATTGAGCTTATTGGAGATCAGGGGACCACAGATTCGAGCTGGCCCAGTCAATTTGTAGACTCCGATGGAACCCTGTATTATGTGGCAGAGGGAGGCCCTCCTGCTGGTTTTGAATTAATGGTTTATAATCATGTAGGGATGCCAACACACCTTGATATTCCCACTCATGATATTTTCCCACGTGCCCTTATGGCCTTTGGAGATGGAGAGGTCATCTTCCATGCTAAAGATACTGCCTCTGGCCGTGAACTGTGGAAATCAGACGGAACGCTGGCCGGTACCCAAATGATTATCGATCTCTACCCTGGGCCAAAGGATGGGGTTTTTGAAACGGGTTTGCCAGGCGAAAGCTTCTATGTATGGAATGATTCCTTGGTGTATTTTGCGGGTGCTGACAGCGTGCATGCGGATGGTGAACATGTGTATGAGCTTTTTGTAAGTGACGGAACGGCAGCGGGAACGCACCTAATCAGCGACCATAATCCTGGACCAGAAGGAACAAATCCCGGCGATTTTTTTGAATTCGGAAACCGCCTGTATTTTGCTGCTTCCGATCCCGTAGTTGGGCGGGAGCCATTTTATCTGGGCCTCGCTTCTACCACCGCCATCTCTCAGCAAGACATATCCGTTGCACAACTCCCTTATCCCAATCCCCTGCCTAAGGACATGTCCCTAAACACCGCAATTAACCTGACCACTGGCTCCAATGTCTACGCGCAGTTGTTTGACCTCCAAGGCCAGTCAGTCCAAGGTCTTCAAGATTTAGGGTATTATCCAGCAGGAAAAAATACCCTAGAAATTCAGCTAGCGAATCATCTCCAAGGCTTGTACTACTTAGTTCTGAATGGAGGTGAAGGTGGCCAGGTCAATATGAAGGTTGTACTGGAGTAATAATAGGTAGGAGTAAGATTGTTTATTGAGGAGCTTTTAGAAAAGATAAACGGTTGGAATGCGCCCTGCGGTTCCAGCCGTTTTTTCTTTTATCAATGATGCCCTCCATAACGTAGCGTATCGTCCATTATGATATCCAGTACCATAGAAGTCGTCTGGCCATTGACCATATAGTCAACGCTCAGTTCGCTCTGGGCAGGAAGCGTCTGAATGCACGAATTGCATATAAGGCTTACATTTTCCACACAGCTTTTGCATGCTAACCAATCCGCCAATTGATCCAAATTATCCGAGGGGTTATCAGGTGATAGGTCAGCCAGGAAGGCATCGATGAGTGGGCCCGTCGCATCGTAGTCTTGGTTGGCTATGAATGAACAGAATGCTTCGTCGTCCGAGCACAAGGGAGTGTCTTGTTTACAAGAAATAAGCACGAAGCTGATGAGCAAAAGGATTCCAGCCGAAAAAGTCAGGTAGCGTTTCATATTTATTTTCATTAACAGTTTGTTTATTCCCCTGACGGGCGGAGATGGGTATTCGCTGCCTACCTTTTTTGGCAGTAGCGTTTCTGGCAGATTTTTTGGCTAGAAATGAGTAGATTTGTCATAAACTCATTCAGGTTACTTATATGCCAATGAACAACAATTCGAGCATCACAATTGATCTAAATGCGATTCTTGGAGGTTTGACGCATTTGAACACCTCTAGTTTGCATGGCTTTGCAAATGAGGTGGTTAAAATGCTGTTAGGAAGAATTCCTGATCATAGACAGGAAAAAGAATGGAGATTGATTTATCAAATTTATACGGTGGTACCTCCAGATACTCACTCCCGCTATCACGATTTAGTTCCTAAGTTAGAAACTGAAGAGCTAACTGAATCAGAACGAAAAGAATTTTTAGCATTACATGAACAGATGGAATCGTATAGTGCTGAAAGGCTTAAATTGCTTTCTGAATTAGCGACTATTCGTGAAATACCCCTTAAAACTGTCATGCAACAATTGGGATTGTAAGAAACCTATGCCCAGAAAATATATCAAGCATGTGGAGGTTGCAATGGGTTTAAGCATGAAAAGGTAGAAGGTATTGACCCTGAAAATGGAAAACCTGCACCCTTATTCCATCCTCGTCGTCAAAAATGGGATGCCCATTTCACCTGGAGTAATGACAAAATTATGATTGTTGGCTTAACTCCTGTAGGCAGGGCAACTGTGGACCTATTGCGAATGAATAGGGAAGGCCTAGTGAACCTGAGGGGATTATTGCTTAAAGAAAACGAGCACCCGCCACAATAGTAGTTGAATCCTCAACCTATAGACATAGGCTCCTCCTTCATCAAAGCAGTATAGATTTGCCACTATTTCCACAAATTGTCAATCTCAGCGGCTTCTTTAAGTAAAGTCATAACAGTCTCTATAGTTATATCTGTTGGCTCAAAGAAAGTCTTCATATACACCTGCTTCCGCTTTCCCTTATCTAAATAGTCCTCTGCATCCTCCAACAAATTGCCATAACAAAAACCCAAACTGACCCCATCTAATGGCACATTGCCCCAAGGGATAGAAGCTGGCCAAATAAAGCAGATATTGCGATTTTTGTAAAAATAAGGCACGTTGTAGGATAGTTTTTCTTTGCAATTAGGAATACTTTCCAAGATCGTACTTCTCAGTAAATCAACCAGGACACGTTCCTTTGGGCTAATTGCGTCAAAGAATTCCTGGAAAGAGTGGAATTTGAAAGGCTGCATGGCAGGATATGGTTATGAAAAATAGAAACTGCGAAGTGATTTTTTTTGGCTAATTTCGTTAAAACTCCCGAATTTAACCGATCATTATATGCTTTTTAGACTCCTCTCAATTTCCCTCCTTTCTATTTGCCTATTTGCCTCCTGTGCCCCCCAAACTTCTCAACAGTCAGATGCGGCCCCATCAAAGGAAGAGTTGTCAACAGCAACCCCCAATTTACCTTTACATAAAATAAAACTTCCTCCAGGATTTAGCATCGAAATCTTTGCGGAAGTGGAAAACGCGCGCTCTCTGGCGAAAGGAGATCGAGGGACCATTTTTGTGGGAAATAGGTCGGAAGACAAAGTCTATGCCTTGAGAGACACCGATGGGGACCGTAAAGCGGACCAAAAATACGTGATAGCTGAAGGACTGAATTCTCCTAATGGTGTCGCCTTCAAGGACGGCGACCTCTATGTCGCGGAGATCTCTCGCATCCTCAAATTCCCGGCTATTGAAGCCCAGCTTGCGCGTCCTCCCAAGCCAGAAGTCGTCTTCGACGACTTACCCAATGCCCGCCATCATGGCTGGAAATTCATTGCCTTTGGGCCAGACGGTATGCTATATGTGCCCGTAGGCGCGCCCTGCAATATTTGCGAAAGCAAAAAGGAAGTATTTGCCAGTATCAATCGGATGTACACCGATGGGACGGGATTTGAGGTGTATGCCCATGGTGTCCGAAATACGGTAGGCTTTGACTGGCACCCCGACACCAAAGAACTATGGTTCACGGACAATGGCCGTGACTGGATGGGAGATGATGTGCCCCCATGTGAAATCAACCGTGTAACAGCCAAAGGGCAGCATTTTGGGTATCCGTATTGTCATGGCGGGAATATTCCCGACCCAGACTATGATGAGCGAGGCTGTGATGAATTTGTCGCACCGGCGCTCAATTTGGGGGCGCATGTGGCGCCGCTAGGCGCCCGGTTTTATCGCGGAAAAATGTTTCCTCCCTCTTATCGAAAACAATTGATATTTGCGGAGCATGGTTCATGGAACCGTGAAAAAAAATCAGGTTATAAGCTCGCCATTGCTCGCCCCAATCAAGGGGGAGGGGCTGACTATGAGGTATTTGCAGAAGGTTGGCTGGATCATGCTAGCCAGGCAGCATGGGGGAGGCCAGTTGATGTATTGGAAATGTCCGATGGCTCTTTATTGGTATCAGATGACTATGCCGATGTCGTTTACCGAATCAGTTATTCCTCAGATTAAGAGATTCTCTTGATAATGAATTTTGAATGATTGAATGCTCGCCCTGAGCCTGCCGAAGGGTTGAATTTTGAATGAAAACCTTTTACCCTGAACCCTGAACTCCAAACTCCTATGCATATCCACTTTGGAACCCTCGAAAATACCGAAGAGTCAGTCATCTTTCAATGCTTTATGGAAGCCTTTTCCAATTACTTTGTCTCTATGAAAGGCCTCCAGGAAGCTGTAATGCTCAATCGATGGAGAGCCGCTGGCGTCCAATGGGAGGTGAGTGCGGGGGCTTGGGCAAGTGAAAAATTATCGGGATTTATCGTGTCAGCTTTAGGGGAATGGGAGGGGCAAAAAACTGCTTATAATTCAGGAACTGGGGTAATAGCGTCTTTGCGTGGACGCAAGGTTTCTGTGCAGATGTATGAGCATCTTTTTCCTAAATTTATCGAAATAGGTATAGAGCGGTGTATGCTAGAAGTCATTACCCAAAATACCCCAGCCATCAAGGCATATCGAGCTGTTGGGTTGGAGATAGATCGTGAATTGATCTGCTTTTATGGAGAAGCATCTCCACCTAAACCCAAAGGCAGTTATGAAATTCGAGACATTTCCATTCTGGACTGGGACGCGTGGCAGAAAGATTGGGATATTTTGCCGAGTTGGGAGGCAATGCCAGTTTGCTTGAAGCGAAATGCGGCAAATCTTTCCTTGGAAGGCATCTATGTAAAAGATGAACTGGCTGGGTATGCTGCCTGCCTCCCAGGAGGTCACATTGCCCAATTTGTGATTGCGCCTGCATGGAGGCGACAAGGATTGGGTACAGCATTATTTCACCATCTTCATCATAAATATTCCAAGCTCAAAATAAATAATGTGGACAGCAGAGCAGAAAATCTCATTTCATTCCTTCACAAAATGAACTTACCCATAATTATCAAGCAGTATGAAATGTCTCGGTTAATTTGCTGATTTTTAGGGAAATTTTGGCATTTTAGGAAAAGCTTACCACCTTATGGGTAAACACTTTTACCATGACTACCTACCTCGCTCGTTTCATTTGCTGTCTGATCTTTTTAGGCATCTTCCCCTTTTCCCATGCCCAGCGTCCCATGCATTCTGTCATTGTTTTGGGAAATACAGCAAAAATCCATGTGGATGATCCCCTCTTTGAAAGATTACATGCTCACCTGAAGGCTCATACTTCCCCTACCACCATCTTGTTTACGGGAGACCTTGTAGACCAGAATGGGCTAGGGGAGAAGGTAGGCCCCACCGATTCTCTTCGATTACATCAGTTGGCTGCTTATGATAAAATGTATCCACATGTTCAAGTGCTGTTTATGCCAGGAGACCGAGATTGGGATAACTCAGGGAAAAAAGGGTGGAAGAAAGTCAGGAATCTTGAAAAGTATGTGGAGAATGAGTTAGGCCTTCAAGGGGCATTCCTTCCTGAAAAAGGATGTCCAGGCCCTGTGGCCATTGAATTGAATGAGCATTTGTTGCTTATAGGGGTGAATACCCAATGGTGGATGCACCCCCATGATAAACCTATCCCAGCTGATGCTACCTGCAAAATTTCTACTGCAGATGATTTTTATGAGGAATTTGAAGGCCTCATTGATGAGTCGGAACATCAAAATATCTTGATTGCAGGCCATCACCCTATCTACTCAAATGGGCAATATGGGGGAAAAAACTTATTGAAAAAGCATCTGTTTCCCCTAACGGATGCCCGTTCGGGCATGTACATTCCCTTGCCACTGCTTGGGTCCTTTTACGCCGCCTATCGCCAAAATATTGGCACGCCTAGGGACATGGCCAACCTTGAATACGGTCATTTCTTATCCAAAATGCGACTGATCCTACATGACCGTGCGCCCCTGATTTATGTATCTGGTCACGAGTACGATCAGCAATGTATTTATACGGATAATAATTATCATATCAACAGTGGAGCCACCACCGCTACGCGGGCGGTAGGGCGAACAAAAGAAACGGTCTTTAAGCGATCTGAAAAAGGCTTTATGCAATTGACCTATTTCGATGATGGGCGAGTAGATGCACAGTATTTTCAGGTGAAAAAAAATGCTTTGACTTCTGATTCAACTGCCTTCTGGGGTCAGCAGTTATTTGCTTCTGCCTGTATGGAGGATACATCACAAATTCCAGTGAATACGCAGTATGTGCCCTGTGCTGAAAACGTTGGATTTGCAGAAAATATGGATCCTCAATTTGTAGGTGCGGTCCTCGAAGACGTAGTTGGAGGAGTAGAATATAAAGCAAGTGGCTTTAAAGCATTGTTTTTTGGGAAACACTGGCGTGACAGTTGGACAATGCCTTTGCGCGTTCCCTACCTCAACATGGATACCACTTTTGGAGGCTTGACGCCTTTTGCAGAAGGCGGAGGGAGGCAAACTACTTCCCTCAAATTCAAAGCTGGAAATGGACGAGAATATGTCTTTCGTTCTGTAAATAAGGACCCTTATAAGGCACTCACCAGAGAATTGCGGGGGACCCTTATCTCTGATGTGGTAAAAGACCAAACCTCGACGCAGCATCCTTATGGGGCCCTTGTTATAGACAAACTTGCGAATCACACGGGCATACTTCACGCCCATCCAAAACTGTATGTACTCCCTCCAGATGCTACTTTAGGCCCTTTTCAAGAAAAATTTGGCGGATTATTTGGAACACTGGAAGATCGCCCCAAGAAACCGAAAAATGGTGTGGAGGGGTTTGAAGGAGCGGATAATGTGTTGAGAAGTGTCAAATTGCTGAGAAAACTGTATGATGACCATCACCATCGGGTAGATCCAATGGCCTTTGGCAAGGCCAGGGTCTTTGACATCTTCGTCGGTGACTGGGGGCGCCACCGCGACAATTGGAAATGGGCAGGATATGATAACCTTCATGGGACGGTTTATTTGCCCATTCCTAGAGACCGGGATCATGTCTTTTCACGTTGGGATGGAATCTTGCCTTGGATTGCGGACCGCGAATGGGGGAAGGCAAATGCCGCCGACTTCGATTTTCAATTCGAAGGGATCAAAAGCTTGACATGGCCTGCTCGGCATCTGGACCGGTCGATGGCGAATGCCTTGAATCGGGAAGATTGGACAGCCCTTGCCAAGGAACTTCAGGCAGAAATGACAGATGAGGTAATAGATGAAGCGGTGAAAAATTTGCCTCCCGAGTTGCATGAAATGTCCAATGCCACGATTGGAGATAAACTCAAAGCGAGAAGAGAAACTTTACCTGAGGCGATAGAGGAGTTTTATGAAATATTGGCAAAAGAAGTTGACATAATCGGTTCCAATGAAAAAGAGCTATTTGAAATAGAAGCAATAGGAGAAGGGAAACTCAAGGTGAGCATGTTTGGGATTCACAAAAAAGCTAAAAATCCTAAAGAACTTCTTTATGAAAGGGTTTTCAGCGCTTCGGAAACCAAGGAGGTTCATTTGTTTGGGTTAGGAGGGAAAGATGAATTTGTGGTAATAAATCCACTGCCGCAGAAAATAAAAGTCTGTATCATTCCAGGCGACGGATCAGACAAGGTAATCCTCTCTGAGGAAAAAGAAGGTAAAAAAGCATTGCTATATGGATGGAATGATGATAAGGATAAAATAGTAGGGACGGCTTCTAATGCTCGTGTGGTGCCTGTGGAAAAAACGTTTGATTACCAATACGATCGATTTGCCTACAATACCTATCTGCCTATTCCTAGCCTATCCTATAATCCAGATAATGGATTTGGCATCGGCCTTGGCATTCAATGGACCACCCACAATTTTCATAAACCAGACTACGCCAGTAAACACAGTTTTAACTTGTCCACTACCACCCTTGGAAATGTAAATGGGGCGATAAAATCTCGGTTTAGACATGTGTTGGGAAAGTGGGACTTTGGTTTATTGTTCCGATATGCAGGCCCGGACCGCAGGCTCACCAATTTTTATGGGTTGGGTTCAGAAACTGAAAAAAATGATTCCCTATTTCAGGCCAATTATTACCGCGTAAACCTTCGCACCCTTGAAGTGATGCCTAGCCTGACCTTGGATTTTGCAGAAAAAAGCGAAATGAGTTTTGGGCTAAGTTTTGAACAAAGCACACCAGAGGCATTTCAGGATGATGCTCCTAATATTTTAACTGATGGGGTTTTTCCTGGAGAGAATGTAAATTCCCTTGCAGGGGTCCATATAGATATTCATGTTGACTTTCGCGACCATGCTACCTTTGCCAAGCAAGGCATAGAATTGCGATTTACGCATAGAAGTTTTCTGGATGTGGAAGAAAGCAATGACCCATTTGGGGTTACTTCAGCTTCTCTAGCTTATTATTTCAGTACCCACTGGCAGCGGCCTATCACCTTGGCATTTCGCGCTGGTGGCGCAGACGCGTATAACAATGCGCCTTTTTATAAACTCCCTTCTTTGGGCCGTGCGACCAATTTGAGAGGCTATTTTCGAGATCGCTTTACAGGAAGTACAACTGCATATGCTAATGGGGAAGTTCGGATGCAATTTGGAGAAGTCTTTCAGTCATTTTTGCCAACACAATATGGGATTCTGGGGTTCGTTGATGTAGGCCAGGTCTGGATGGATGGGGTGGAAAATACTAATGACCCTAAGACAAGTTACGGTTTTGGCTTATTTTTGGCACCCTTGACCAATGATTTGACCATGACGCTCAGCGCTGCTTTTTCAGAGGAAGAATCTATGATGATTGCATTTGGTTTTGGATTCTTTGTGCAGTGATTTTTTTGAAAACCTACATTTTACTACCTTAGGTCAACAGTTAATGAAAAAGCATGATTCACCAAAAATTGCTCATGCAGGCTGCTGAAGCCTACGCCCGAGAAACTTTGTTCAAGCACGGTCATTCTGACTTGCAATTTCACACCATTATTCACACCGAGCAGGTGGTCAAGGCGGTAAAAGAAATCGCTCTAGCCAGTGGCATCTCCCCAGAGCAAACCGAGATCATTATCCTTGCTGCCTGGTTCCATGACTTAGGATATACCAAAGTATATATAGGCCATGAGGAGGAGAGCCAAAAAATGGCGAAAGCGTTTTTTACAGATGCTGGCCTGGCACAAGAAAAGATTGACAAAATCCTTTCCCTTATAGAAGCGACTCGCCTCGACGTCGAGCCACGTAACCTGGATGAGCAAGTCATCAAGGATGCAGACCTCTATAACTTGGCTACCTATGAAGCGCTTGATTATACCAGAAAATTGAGGACTGAATGGAAGGCCTTTTGCAATAGGGAGTACAAGGATTTGGATTGGTATGAGTTAAATCTCGATTTTTTTAAAAATCACGTCTATTATACTGATTATGCAAAGGCGAATTTAATTCCCAAAAAGCTTGAGAATATTGCCTTGCTGGAGAAGAAGATTGTTAAAACTAAAAAAGCTAAAAAACTCAAGAAAATTCAGAAGGGAGTTGTCAAAGATCTGGAGAAGGAGATACAAAGAAGGGATAAGCAGATTGACAAACTGACGAGTAAAATTGAAAAAATACAGATCCAAAAACCTGATCGTGGAATAGAAACGATGTTTCGGACCACCTATCGCACCCATATCTCACTCTCTGCGATAGCTGACAATAAGGCCAACATCTTGTTGTCGATCAATGCGATTATCATTTCCATTGTATCCTCATCCTTGATTGGCAGTAATGAATATGAAGATTATCCATGGAAAATACTGCCATTTATTGTTTTGCTTACGTCCTGTATGGCTACGATCGTATACGCCATTTTGGCGACACGCCCAAAAGTGAATTCTGGTGTTTTTACCAAAGAAGACATTCTCCAAAAGCGCACTAACCTTCTGTTTTTTGGCAATTTTCACAGCATGCCCTTAGATGAGTACCAGTGGGGGATAGGAGAAATGATGAAAGACAGCCAATACCTCTATGGAAGTATGGCGAAAGACATCTATTTCCTGGGTGTGGTATTGGCCAAAAAATTTAAACTGCTGAGGACTTCTTATACCATTTTTATGTATGGCATAGGCATTTCCCTATTAGCTTTTATCCTCATGTTCTGGCTAGGTCCGAAGGAACTCTGACAAGTTTCATTCTATCATTCCATCATTCACTCCTTCTATTCTTTCTTCTTCCCTCAATGCCCAAATCCTATGAGCTCTTCCAGGCGCATAGGTAGGTGATTTTTGACCCAGGTTTCATAGTCGCCATCATATCCTACTTTTTGTTGCAGATTTTTCACACGAAGGGAAAGTGCCTCCATCTTTTCCTGGGTAAGCAAAGGACTGTGAGACAATTGGTCAACTACCTTGGTTAAGTGCTCTTTAACAGAATTTTCAGTAGTTCTGAAGGTCTCTCTGTACATTTCTTCCCGTTCGTCAAAATACTCTGTGATAACCGCATGGGATATTTCTCGTCCATGTCGTAAGGATTCGTTGATATTGCCTCGTCCTGTCACGGCATTGCCTAGGGCAAATACATGGGGAAATCCTTCGATCCGGCAGGTTTCGGGATCGGCAATGTTGAAGACTTGCCCTGCAAGGGGAATTCCATTGATCTGTTCAGGAATGCTTCCGATAGAGGATATGACCAAAGGGGATCGAAAGGATTTTTCAGTCCCAGGGATGGGAATCACCTTGCCATCTTCTACCCGAGTTTGCTGGAAGGTCAAGCCCGCCAATCGCCCATTTTCAACGATCTTATCTACAGGGACCTGGTATGTCTCTACCTCAAAAAGATATTTCCGCTGATAATTATTCAGAATCTTCCGCCTTACTTTTTTGGCTTTTTCGAGCTTTTCTGGGGTCGTAGGAGGGAATGGGGAAAGGGGCATATCCTCCACCCCTCGGCGGTAAAAAAGG
This sequence comes from Bacteroidia bacterium, assembly GCA_030430575.1. Classification (GTDB taxonomy): domain Bacteria; phylum Bacteroidota; class Bacteroidia; order J057; family J057; genus JAUIGE01. Next base: position 155,765 of record JAUIKF010000006.1, read on the forward strand.
GTAGGGGGCTTTATCCCCAAATCATCCAGGGTGAGGTTATTGGCTTCCAGAACGGCTTGTATACTGCGATCAAGAGTGAAAATATCTCCTTGTATGCCTCTGGCTTCCAGGGCTTTCCCTACCTGATCCATCATGAGCACTTTCATGACATCCAGGGAAGCCAAGCCTCCTCCTACCACAATTGCCCCATCTGTCAATTCAAAATGCGGCCCATGGAAAGTAGGTTCGTGACAATGATTGAACCAATAAATCAAGGGATTTTGATAATACAATCCCTTTCCAATGAAAGCATCTATGCCTTCGACTGGAAGGGGCCTATCTCGCCAGGCACCAGTTGCCAACAGAACGGCACTGACTCCCCATTCCTCAATCAGTTCTTGAAATGAAACGTCTCTTCCTAAGCGGGTATTTGGCAAAAAATGGACAAAAGGATTGGTCAATTTTTCATCTATTTTTGCCTCTTCTTGATTTCGAAGTTTGATGTGCCATTTGGGCAATCCATCCTCTATTTTGCCATAGGGCAAGGCATATTGATCAATAACTACAGAGGTTATTCCGCGTTTCGAGAGCTGAAAAGCGGCTTCTGCACCCGATACGGCACCGCCTATGATTGCTACAAAGTGACCTGGTTGAGGCATAAAAGAAAAATCTGTTAAAAGTTCAAATCGTTCAGCGGAAAGAGTCGAGAGTCGTTCTATGTTCTACGTTCTATGTTCTAGGTGAACGGACACTTAAACTTGGGGTCAATTACTTTGGGGGACAGTTTACCTGTCTTCCTGAGCCTGCGAAGGATCTTACTATTTGGTTATGAGAGAGTTGTAAGATTTTTCACTTCGTTCAAAATGACAGCTCTGCTGCCTGAAATCCGAAAACATTTTGTTCTCAAGTTAACATGTCAGTTCATCTAGGTTCTAGGTTCTAGGTTCTACGTTCTATGTATTCCTTAACCTAGAACGTAGAACCTAGAACCTAAAACATTCCTAAATCTCCCACGTGTATCCGCTTCGCAGCAATTGGTCCATTGAATGGACTTTAGCTTTGGCCGCTGCAGCTTCCTTCTGCGCACGGACATGGGCACCGTAGGTGTGCATGTCTACAGCGCGAATGATGCCCAAGGCGGTAGGGAAATGGGGCAATTCCATTTTGGCTAAGAGCATATGCAAGGTAGGATCAGGCTCCTTGGCGTCATGAACCAGAATGTCAGATTCGGAGATTCCATTTTCTCCAATGGTCACGACTTCTAGTTTAAGCCCATTGAGGCGGATGCCTTTTTCCTTTTCTTTCCCAAATAGCATCGGCTCTCCGTGTTCCAAATGCAATTGGTTATCAGCAGCAGTAGCTTTATTGGTGGTTTCTGAAAAAGCATTGTCGTTGAAAATGACGCAGTTTTGCAAAATTTCGATCAAGGATGTGCCTTGATGCTGGGCTGACTCTACAAAGATTTTGGTCATCAACTTTGGATTGGTATCAATGGTTCTGGCAAAAAAGGTGGTGCCAGCCCCTATTGCCAATTCTCCAGGACGAAAGGGCCTTTCTGGAGCCCCAAGGGGCGTCGATTTAGTGACCTGTCCCTGAACAGAGGTGGGGGAGTATTGCCCTTTTGTCAATCCGTAAATTTGATTGTTGAACAAAAGAACATTGACATCCACATTTCTTCGTAAAAGGTGGATGAAATGATTGCCACCAATGGCCATGGAATCTCCATCGCCGGTTACAACCCAAACATTAAGGTCTGGATTGGAGAGTTTTACCCCAGTCGCGAAGGCAGGAGCACGCCCGTGGATGGTATGGAACCCATACGTTCCCATATAGTAAGGAAACCGTGCTGCGCAGCCAATCCCTGAAATGAAAGCAAAGTCTTCTTTGGGAATGCCTAACTGCGGCATGGCATTTTGGATGGCTGACAATATTGCATAGTCACCACAGCCTGGGCACCAACGAACCAGTTGGTCGTTGGAGAAGTCTTTTTTGGTGAGCGTAGGAGCTATATGTTGAGACATGGGAGAATGATAGAATGATAGGATGATATAATGAGAGAATGAATTTCAGGAAGACTCATGTGCGATTCCTTATAATTCTTCTAATATTCTAGCTTTGATTTCAGATACCGTAAAGGGTAATCCTTGAATCTTATTATAGGAAATATAATCGAACTCAGGCATGGTAGCTCGAAGGTGATGGACCATTTGGCCAATATTTAATTCGCATACTAAACGCTTCTCAAAACTACCTAGTAACTCCTTTATATTAGAAGGGAAGGGGTTGATATAATTGATATGAGCTAGGCTGACCGCATATCCGTCTTCCCACAACTCCTTGACCGCAGTCAAAAGGGTCCCATATGTACTTCCCCAGCCGATTACGAGCAGTTCCCCAAACGTATGCCCAACAACTGATTGCTTCGGAATGTAATGCGCTACCCGAGCCACTTTTTCAGCTCGCGTATAAATCATTGCCTGGTGATTTCGAGGGTCATAGGAGACATTCCCTGTGAGTGCTTCCTTCTCTAACCCGCCAATTCGGTGCTCTTTCCCTGGAGTTCCAGGGGTTACCCAGTATCTCGACAATTTGTCTTCATCCCTCAGATAAGGATGAAAAGGGCCTTCTGATTCTGGTGGTTGGGCTATTTCTATGGCTGGAAGGTCGGCCATATTTGGGAGCTTCCAGGGCTCAGACCCATTGGCAAGATTGCCATCAGAGAGAAAAATGACAGGGGTCATATGTTCTATAGCTAGTTTCGCCGCTGCAAATGCCATGTCAAAACATTGACTGGGAGTGCCAGGCGCTACGACAATGGCAGGGCAGTCACTGTTGCGACCATAGATCGCCATGAATAGATCCGCTTGTTCAGTCTTGGTAGGCAAGCCTGTAGAGGGGCCTCCCCGCTGCACATCCACGACGACCAGGGGTAATTCAGCCATGACAGCCAGTCCGATGGCTTCCCCCTTCAAGGCGATGCCTGGGCCCGCAGAGGCGGTCACGCCTATGTGGCCGGCATAACATGCTCCAATGGCACTGCTGACAGCTGCTATCTCATCTTCTGCTTGTAGGGTGATGACATCCATATGCTTGTATTTGGACAATTCATGTAAGATGTCCGAAGCAGGCGTGATAGGGTAGGAGCCATAAAACAGCTTTAGGCCCAGTTTTTCCCGAGCTGCCATCAAGCCCCAAGCCGTAGCTATATTTCCCGAAATATGGCGATAGGTTCCTGGGGCTAGTTTTGCCGGAGGCACTTTGAAATTGGAAGGCAGCGCTTCAACTGTTTCTGCATAGTGATATCCTGCATAAAGCACCTTCTTATTAGCTTCTGCCACTTCGGGTGCTTTTTGCCCAAACTTTGCATCGATTTGTGCCAACGTTTGGTCCATTTTTCTATCAAAAAGCCAGAAGGAAATGCCTAGCGCAAACATATTTTTGCTACGCATGATCGTCTTATTATCCAATCCACTCTCTTCTAGTGCTTTTTTGGTGAGAGAAGAGATGGGAGCCTGGATCAGATGAAAAGCTTGAAGTGCCTCATCGGCCAGGGGATCTCCCTCATAGCCTGCTTTTTTGGCAGCACGAGAAGTGAAGGCATCACTGTCCAGAATGATATTTCCCCCTTCGCGTACCCATTTGAGATTGGACTTCAAAGCAGCAGGATTCATCGCTACTAATACATCTGCGACGTCACCAGCTGTGAAAATATCTACCTTCCCAATCTGGACTTGAAAGCCCGAAACGCCTTCTACAGTGCCTTTGGGGGCTCTGATTTCAGCTGGGAAATCAGGGAAGGTGGCGAGGTCGTTGCCAGCTAATGCAGAGGCAAAGGTGAATTGGGAGCCTGTATATTGCATGCCATCTCCTGAATCTCCTGCAAACCGGACGACTACTTTATCCAATACTACTTGTGCGTTTTTTTCTGCCATTGGTATCTTTTGAAATCATGATTTTAAAGGGGCAAAACGAAGCACATAATTACTCAAAATTTGCTTGAATTCCCCAAAAATGTGTACCTTAGATGAACCATAAGGTAAAACCTTATGGGACAACACCACAACACGAGTCAAATTTATGGTTTTCCCTTTATTGGGAAAGAAAGCTAAGGTCATCTCCCTACATGAGAGATGATCTTTCGCCTAATTGTTATACCAAAACACTCCCTCAAATCGTGTATGTTAGTATTAGGTAGCCATGTAATGCCGTTTCTCGACAAAATGTTTTGTTGAGAAATTGTTTTTTTCGCTTTTGTAACCCCTAGCAACTATGAGAAAAGTTCTACTTGTCTTCCTATCAGTATGCCTTAATTTCATCTTCCCGCTTCAAGATCTTCACGCTACCCACGCTATGGGAGCAGATATCACCTATGAATGTGTGAGCGGAAATACCTATAAAGTGAACCTGGCATTTTATAGAGATTGTGAAGGAATCACCCCCCTTCCGACTTTGACAATACGTGTGTATTCAAATTCATGTATTCAGGATTTTAACATGAATGTAACGCTTCAAACGGGGTTCCCTATTGAGGTGTCTCCGCTTTGTCCCGCCCAGTTGCCGTTCAGTGAGTGTAAACCAAGCGGCACCCTGCCAGGTGTGCAGAAATATTTATATAGTGGCAATGTGACGTTGCCTGTGGCTTGTTCAGACTGGACGTTTGGATTCAGTGAAGGGTACAGAAACCATTCAATTACCACGATTGACAAGCCTGGTTCTACCTATTTGTATCTAGAATCTAAGCTGAACAATTTGGTGGCACCTTGCAATAACTCACCAAGCTTTACCAATATTCCAACCCCTTTTGTCTGTGTCAATCAAAATTACCTCTACAACCATGGGGCAGTTGACGCTGAAGGAGATTCTCTTGTATATCGACTGGCAGATGTACTCAATGCTGCGGGCAATCCTGCTACTTATTTTACAGGCTATAGTGGTTCAAGTCCCATTTCCTCAACCCCAGCTGTTGCCATTAATCGTTCTAATGGTAATATTTCTATGCGTCCAACAGCAATAGAAATTGGGGTAATGGCAGTGGTGGTGGATGAATATCGAAATGGCGTACTTATCGGTAGTGTGACTAGGGACATTCAAATCACCGTGCTTTCCTGTAATAATAATCCTCCTACCATAGGATCCATTACTTCTTTGTCTTCGGGAACCCTTTTGGGACCCCAGTCCATAGAGGTCTGTGCGGGTGTGCCTTTTTCTTTCAATATCAATGGAACGGATATAGATGTAGGGAATACCCTTACTATGGGTTGGAATAATAGCATTTCAGGTGCAACCTTCAACACTTCAGGAACCAGCCCTGTAGTTGGAACATTCAATTGGACACCTACCTCCGCTGATGTTGGAACCAACTCTTTTGTGATCAATCTTCAAGACAATGCTTGCCCAATCTTTGGCTCCTCCGCTTTATCAATTGATATTACCGTATTGGATGGCCTGACAACAGGCCCTGACCAGACGATATGTTTAGGAGGGAGTAATAATTCTGTTCAGTTAACGGCACAGGGAGGAACACTTCACCGATGGTTTATTCTTAGTGGGGATCAATCAAGCTTGAGTTGTTTATTTTGTCAAACGCCTACCGCTTCCCCTAATGTGACCACTACCTATGAAATTTTCAGTAACCTGGCTTGTAATAACCGCGATACGGTAACTGTCAATGTGGTTCCAAGTTTTACCGTTTCGGTGCCAGGCGATACAGCCGTTTGTGGAACAGGGAATATTCCCTTGGCTGCTACTCCAAGTACAGGGGGTACCTTTAATTACCTCTGGTATCCTGCTGGTGGACTTTCTTCCACCAATACATCAAGCACTACTGCTAATCCCTCTTCGAGTACTACCTATGCGGTGGAAGTCACTTCTGCTGCGGGGTGTAAAGTCATTGACTCAGTGAATATTGCTGTGTCTAATAATGACCTAGTTGCAAACCCAACTTCCTCTGCCACGCAATACTGCGCGGGCCAGCCAGTCACCTTACTGGCGAATGTATCTGGGGCCTCCTGTGATAATTATTCCGCTCTCTCTGTCGCATATAGCCCAGAATCAGGAAACGGAACGTTGCTGAGCTTGTCAGATGATCAAGTGACGGCGGCTTTGCCTATAGGATTTAGTTTTGATTTTTATTGCAATACCTACACCCAATTTTATCTTTCTTCCAATGGTTGGCTAAGCTTCTCAAGCCCTGCTGATCCTTATACCACTACTGGGCCTATTCCCAGTGCGAGTGATCCTGACAATATCATCGCCTTTGCATGGGATGACTTAGATCCAAGCTCAGGAGGCACCATTGACTATTTTACGACGGGTACAGCTCCTAATCGGAAGCTGGTAGTGAACTTTAGCAATGTGCCCCACTATAGTTGTGGCAGTTGTTTGGTGACAACGCAGGTAGTCTTGGAAGAAGGCACCAATGCCATAGAGATTCACAATACCCGAGTAGATAATCATGGGGCTTCTGGTACCATGACTCAAGGGATTGAAAATGCTTCGGGTTCTATGGGGCAGGTAGTGACTGGGAGAAATGTCTCTACTTGGTCGGTGACCAATGATGCTGTACGGTTCTCCTTAAGTGCTACTCCAGGTACCTATACGGTGGATTGGCAGTCTCCCTTAGGAAGTTCTATTGGCAGTGGGGATATGCTATCTGTGACACCTGGATCTACGACCACTTACTATGCTGTTGTAGCCGACACTTCTGGTGCATGCGAGACGGTGTCTAGCCTTCCAGTGACTGTTGCCTATGTTGACGCGGGTCCTGACCGCACCATCAATTATGGGGATTCTGCCCAAATAGACGGGTCTTATTTTGGCCCGCCTCCTGTGATAAACTGTGATAACTATACGCTGACATCAATCCCTTATGCTTGGATCTCAGGCTCAGGTGCATCTGTTTCTATTGGAACGAATGGAATAAGTAGTGCTATTTCCCTAGGATTTGACTTTGATTTTTATTGTAATACCTATAATTCTGTTCGGATTGCAGAAGATGGATGGATTTCCTTCACAGCTACTTCAGGAGAGGAAGTCAATACCTCCTTACCAAATTCTGCTGCCCCTAACAATATGATAGCAGCTGTTTGGGACAACCTTAAACAACGGAATTTTACAGATATAGAATACCGTAGGATCGGAACAGCGCCTAACAGAATGTTTATCGTCAACTATAACGAAATAGTCCACTATACGCTAGTGGGGGGGAGTAACCGGATTTGGGTGCAAATCATCCTCTATGAAGGGTCGAATGTTATTGAGATTCACAACCAGCGAGTGGACAGCGATGGGGGATTTTCTACGCAAGGTATAGAGAACTTCGACGGAAGTGCTGGGTTAGCAGTTCCAGGAAGAAATAATGCCAATTGGTCGGTGTCTTCATCTTCGCCCAATGCGTACAGATTTACGCCACCGACGGCTGCATTACAATACAGCTGGTCGCCTGGAAGCTTCATGAACAACAATTCTATGGAGGATCCAAAGGCATCTCCTCCTGTCAATATGTGGTATGTGTTGACAGTCGACAACGGAGAATGCTTGCTGAAAGACTCAATGCAGGTATTTATTCAGCCTTTGCCAGTGACACTAGTTGATTTTCAAGGTGAAAAAGAACCAGATGCAGTAAAATTATCGTGGGAAACGGTAGAGGAAGAAAAAATATCACATTTTGTAATACAAAGAAGCAAAAATGGTACGATTTTTGAACGTATTGGTTCGGCGCCAGCAATTGGAACATCTGGCACACAGCAATTGTACACACACAAGGATGAGTCTCCCTATACAGGGATTAATTACTACCGCTTAAAAATGGTAGATTATGATGGAAGTTTTTCATTCTCAAATACTGTTAGTATCTTTTGGAATGAAATTGAAACCCATCAATTGCTAGCTGTATATCCTAATCCAAGTAAAGGTATATTTAATTTTGACCTGGAGACAATAGGTAAATCGGATGTCAAAATTGAAATTTTTGCTATGGATGGACGATTAGTGCAACAATATGACGGAATAATCGAAGAAGTGGGTAGGCATACTAAAGCCATAGATTTGACAGAATTCGCCAATGGCATGTATCTCTATCAAATAACAATAGACCAAGAAAGATTCAACGGAAAAATAAATTTGATTAAGTAGAGTGTTGTTACCCCAGGCCCCAGAGGAAAATGATCTTATGATCTCTTCAGGGCGTCTGGGTGTTTTTTGTTTAGGAATGAATGTTCCTCTCTACATATTCCAGAATTAACTCACTACAAAAAATTTTGGATCAATAGCTTAAGAGATCAAAGAGATTTGATCTCTTTTTTCAGTTTTGAAATAACCTTGTTCTATATTTCGCCAATACTTTGGTAAAAAACGCTAAATTGCTTCCCTTTAACTATTCCCAAAACCCGATGCATCATGGACCTCCTCGATCACATTATTCTCCATAAACTCCATGAAGTAGATGCCAATCGTAAAAAGCGGTCTACTTACGAATTAGAAGAATCAATCTTCTTCAAACGACCCTGTAAATCCCTTGTTAGTGCCTTAAAAGGATCAAAATCTACAGGCATCATTGCAGAATTTAAAAGGAGGTCACCTGCACGTCAGCACCTTCAGGACAGCATTTCGGCAGGCGAAGTGGCAAAGGGATATGAGGCTAATGGAGTTGATGGAATTTCTATTCTCACTGACCAAAAATACTTTGGCGGCAGCGGAGAGGATTTTGTGCTGGCACGGGAGGTGACTCCTCTACCGATGCTTCACAAAGATTTCATCGTCGATGAATACCAGATTACGGAAGCGAAGGCTATGGGGGCGGACGTAATTTTGCTGATCGCGAGGATTCTGACGCCCTTTGAAATTGAACGTTTTGCTGCTATTGCAGAGAGTATTGGAATGGAGACATTACTACAGGTTCACAATAAGGAAGAACTCGATCGGGCATTGAGTCTCAACCCTCATGTTCATATGATTGGGGTGAATAACCAAAACCTCAATACACTCAAGACTGACCTTAACAATTCTCTTGCTTTGGCGCCTCATATTCCTGATAGATTTATAAAAATTGCAGAAGGAGGGATTAATACTGCTGAAGAAGTCAAGAAATTGCGGATGGCAGGCTATCGGGGATTTCTCATTGGTAGCTCATTTATGGATGCAGACTCCCCTGTACAGGCATGTGCAGACTTTATGAAGAGCCTTCAATCATATCTCGTCTAATGGCATTTTTTGTGGGGCCATATCATACTTTTGATTGTGAAAATGCGCCCACCCGCATGCCAGAGCTCATAAAAAGTTTATTAGATGGAAAGGCAGATCCGCAGTATAGGGGAAGAATCAAAAAGGATAAATTCTTTGTCAAACGAAAAAGCAAAGAAGGCTTTTCTCCTATTGTAAAAGGGATAATTGCTCATAACAAAGTTCGTATACGATTGGGCGTGAGCTGGTTGGCGGTTGCCATCTTCCTCTTGCTTGCTCTTTTTACGGGCATCAACCTCGGACAATACTTCATGTATCAGTTTGGCTTTAGGGGAGCGTTTATTCTATTTGGGCCAGCACCTTGGCTAGGAACGATAGGGGTAGTACTGCTGATCAGTTTTGCTCACCAGGTATTTCAAGAGCGCATGCGTGAATTAGAAATTTGGAGGACAATCTTTTAGGCTAAATGAATTTGGAATAAATAGAAAATGAAAACCTATACACGGAAAGACTTCCTGACAAAAGGGGCCCTGGCTGCTGCTGGAACTGGATTTTTGGCAAGTTGTGTCGGTGGAGAAAGCGAGGCAAATGCAAGCCCTGCTATTCATACAGGTAAAACCTATAAATGGAAAATGGTCACTACGTGGCCGCCAGGATTCCCTGCGGTAGGGGAGGGGGCCAATCTTTTGGCCCAGTGGATAGAAGAAATGTCTGGCGGAAGGCTAAAGATCAAGGTATATGGGGCTGGCGAATTGGTTCCTGCATTTCAGGTGTTTGATGCGGTAGGGAGTGGGGCAGCCGATATTGGGTCAGGAGCCTCTTATTACTGGGCAGGGAAAATAGCTGCAGCGCAGTTTTTCGCTTCAGTGCCTTTCGGCATGAATGCGCAGCAAGTAAATGCCTGGATTTACAGTGGAGGGGGGCAGGAATTGTGGGAGGAAATTTATGAACCATTTGGCCTGATTCCTATGTTGGGAGGGAACACAGGGGTGCAAATGGGAGGGTGGTTTAATCGTGAGATAAATTCTTTGGATGACTTCAAAGGACTGAAAATGCGGATTCCTGGGCTAGGAGGAAAGGTATTGGAAAAAGTAGGAGGAACTACAGTGGCCATTCCAGGCGGCGAAATTTACACGAGCCTAGAGACTGGAGTTATCGATGCTACCGAATGGATAGGCCCTTACCACGACTTTAAAATGGGCTTTTCCGATATCGCCAAATACTACTATACGCCTGGCTGGCATGAACCCGGAACAGCATTGGAGGTCATTGTCAGTAAGAAAAAATATGATGAACTTCCAGCCGACCTCCAGGCAATCGTGCGTACAGCGGCCTTTCGCTTAAATCTCTGGACCTTGTCTGAATTCGAAGCTAAAAATGCTTCCTTCCTTCAGCAATTGCTTACTGATGACAAGAAATTTGAACTTCGTCATTTCTCTCCAGAGGTTTTGACGGGCCTAAGGGCCACCACTCAGGAGGTTCTCAATGAACTTACGGCGTCAGATCCCCTAAGTAAACGCGTCTATGACGCATATGCTACCTTTCAACAATCTATTGGGGGATGGGCCAAAATCACTGAAAAAGTGTACTATGAGGGGATAATGAAATGAAGGAATGGAAAATGAAAGGTGGAGAACGAAGAAATTAGTCTGTTACCACCTGCTGAACAATTTTCTCATCATAAAGCTGGAATCCAGCCTTGAGATAATTTGTCAAGGCTGCTGGATGATCTAACTCACAAGTGTGAAGCCATATTCGCTTGGGCGCAAAGCGCCAAGCAGCCTCTAGTACCCAGTGGAGGAAGTATTTTCCCAGACCTTGGCCCCTGGCATTAGGCTCAATTCCAAAATACTCTATCTTAATGTCAGTTGGTTTTTGCGCATTTAATTCAGCAAAACCGATAGGCTTGCCTTGCTGATAAAGGATAAAAACAAGGGTATGCTCATCTGCGAGAAGGGTTTCCAACTCTTGTGCATCCATTCGCAAGCGATCCACCCACCCTATATCTTCTCCCACACTTTGATACAATGCTTTATAGTAATCGGGTGTGATATGAGAAGCCCGGAAGGCTTGTACATCCTGACGGACTTCAAAATGGGAGGGGAAGCTTGGTGGGGCATGCTGTTCCAAAAAATATGTGCGGACGGGAATGGTTCTAGCCATAATTTATCATTTCCTATTATCCCTACAATATCGTATTTTTAGAAAAACTTTTTGTAAATCAATCTTTTTTCAGAAATCACCGTATAAAGCACCGACACCCATTTTGAGCAATTATTTGTTTCCCCCAGGTGTCTCCCCCCAATTTTTGATGAAGTCAAAAAGTAGCCTTTTTCAAGGTGTTTAGCTAATTGCTAAACAGAATGCCTACATTTTGCTCACATCAAATCCCTTTTTTATTTATTTATTTTTATGTCAAGAAAGAGAAAAAAAACCAACCCTAAGAAAAATAAATCCAGCAAACTGGAAACTTTCCTCAGAACTGAAATCCTTCATTTCCTCGAAAAAAATCCCAATAAGACCTACTCCGTCAAGCAACTGACTACCTCCCTCGGCCTTTGGAACCAAGTCGCCAATAGCAAGATCCGAGCGACCCTAGACAGGCTGGCAGAAGGCGGAAAAGTCGCCTATGTAGACAAAGGCCGCTATAAATACCGTGATGGAGGCGGAAAAACGATGACAGGAAAGATACAGATCGTGAAAGCTGGATACGGATTCCTGCTGGTAGAAGGAGAAGATAATGACGTCTTTATTTCCCCAAGTAATCTCAATAAGGCCATGGACGGAGATACGGTCCAGGTCAAAGTCCTGAGTACGCGTAGGCGTCGAGGAAATAAACTTACAGGGGAAGTGGTCAAAATCATCAACCGCGCCCGGACACATTTTGTCGGAGTGGTCGATACGGTGGGAAAAACTCACTTCCTGATGAGTGATGACCCTCGTGTCAAAATGGAATTTTATATTTCGAGTAAGCACCTCAATGGTGCCAAAGATGGTGACAAAGTTGTGACAAGCCTGCTAAATTGGGATAGGCGTTCGCCTGAAGTAGAAGTGGTCAAGGTCATCGGACCTGCGGGAGAGCATGACACAGAGATGCATGCGATCTTGTACCAATATGGCTTTAATCCTGAATTTCCAGCAGAAGTAGAAGCCGAGGCCGCAAAAGTGCCTACCAACATAACAGCTGCAGAAGTGGAGAAGCGTCGCGATATGCGGGAGATTCCTACTTTTACCATTGATCCTATTGATGCTAAAGACTTTGATGACGCCTTGTCCTTTCAGCAAATAAGGGAAGGTCTTTATGAAGTAGGTGTTCATATCGCCGATGTGTCGCACTATGTAAAGCCCGGAACGCTCATCGACAAAGAAGCCTTCAACCGAGGAACCTCGGTTTACCTGGTTGATAGGACAGTCCCCATGCTGCCAGAAGCCCTTTCTAATGAAGCTTGCAGTTTGAATCCTAGGGAGGACAAACTCACGTATTCGGCTGTTTTTGAAATGAATGATGAAGGGAAAGTGCTCAAACGATGGTTTGGGAAAACGGTGATCCATTCAGACTACCGCTTTCATTATGCCGAAGCTGAGCAGGTAATTCAAGGAGAAAGTGATGGGCCATTTAAAGCGGAACTCGATATTTTGAATGGTATTGCTTATAAGCTTCGCCATAAGCGATTTGCCACTGGAAGCATCGATTTTGATTCGGCGGAGGTGAAGTTTGAGTTAGATGAGCAGGATAAACCTGTGAAAGTGGTTAAGGTCGAACGCGGCGATTCCAATCGCCTGATTGAGGACTTCATGCTCCTTGCCAATCGAGAAGTGGCGGCTTTTATTGGACAGAAATTTGACAATCCGCCCTTGCCATTTGTCTACCGTATCCACGACCAGCCAGATCCTGAAAAGCTCTCCAATCTTCAGACTTTTGTCAAAGCCTTCGGCTATGAAGTGAACTTTGAGGAACGCGGAGATACTTCCAAAATCATGAATAAACTGATTCATGCGGTGGAAGGTAAACCTGAAAAGAATGTGATAGAAACGATTGCTATACGATCGATGGCCAAGGCCATTTACACCACCAAAAACATAGGCCATTATGGGTTAGGGTTCTCCTATTACACCCACTTTACCAGTCCCATTCGGCGGTATCCCGACTTATTGGTACATCGTCTCCTTACCAAATACCTCTCCAAGGAATATAACGAAAACCCCAATGTGCTCGAAGAGCAATTAAAATACTGCTCCGCTCGTGAACGGACTGCTGCCGAAGCCGAGCGTACATCCATCAAATATAAACAGGTAGAATTCTTAGAAGACAAAGTAGGCGAGCAGTTCACTGGAGTGATTTCTGGTGTGATAGAAGCAGGCATTTTTGTGGAATTAGATGAAAACCTCTGTGAAGGCATGGTTCCCACCTGGTCGATTCAAGATGACCATTATGACCACGATCCAGAGCAATATTGCCTGAGGGGCAGAAGGACTGGAACGGTCTTGCGCTTAGGCGATAAGGTAGTGGTGGAAATTGCTGGAACTGATCTCCGAAAGCGGAATATTGATATGACGCTTGTGGAGAAAGTGGAGGAGTAAATAGCTGATTATTAGCATTTTGTATAAAAAAGACCTCGGAGGTTTTAGCCATTATCGCTAATTAAACCTCCGAGGTAGGGAGTTCAAAAGTTTAAAAAGTTGGTTCAATTTTTAAGGAACTGCATTCGTTTAGTTGCCTGATTATCAGTTGATTGTTTTCTGGCCCATTGCACTAAATCGGTCATTTTTACCTCTTCT